>NZ_JBFTJE010000001.1:0-547562 GCF_056395265.1 Cupriavidus sp. 10L43_2 | reverse complement strand
TCCACGTTGATATCGAACCCGCCCTTGCCGGCATAGAGCCCGGTTTGCTCCACCACGGATGCATAGGTGCTATCCGTCTTGCCGCTGCTCACACTGCCGCTGGCGCTCACCGTGGTGCCGTAACAGATCGGCGGCACACAGATGCTGGCTTGCATACCCGATGACGATTCGCGGCTGTGGTAATCGTCCGTGTCCTGACGGCTTTCAATGTTCAGGTCACGTCCGATATCAGCCTTGATGGTGTCGCCGGTAGCCGTGGCGCCTTTCAGGTTCGTGTCACGGCCGCTGGCGATGGTCAGCGTGTCGCCAGCCGTGACATGCGTGTTCTGGTTCGTGACTGCGGTGCCGTCAGCCTTGGCCTTGTTCTGTGCCGCCGCCAGCTCAATCGTGAAGCCGTTCTGGGTGCCGCCCAGGGACAGGCCCACGCCAATACTGGCGTTGCTGCCGCTGCTCTTGCTGTTCTGGCTCGCGGCATCCTGTGCGCTCTCCAGGTTGATGTCCCGCGCGGCAGTCAGCGCGACGTTCTTGCCGCTGATCTCCGCACCGCGCGCGTTGATATCGCCATCGGTGAAGTAGCCTTCAGCGTCTTTTGCACCCGAGCCTGCCGCAATAATGTTGACCGAGCCGCCTGCGTTGACCGTAGTGCCCTGGCTGCTGCTTTGGGCGTTGTGGACTTCTGCCTGCTGGCTGCCGCCCCCGATGCTAACCGTGGCCTTGATGATCGACCCGCCGCCGTTGCTATTGCCCGGATTGCCCGTTGCCGAGTTACTGACGGGGGGCTTGCCCCGGCCTTGCAACGCATTGACCGCGCCCACCGAATTGGCCGCCGCAATGCCCGCCTGCACCGCATACAGCGCAGCCGACTTGCCGTCACCGCTCTCCATTGCCCGTGCTGCGTTCTCTGCCGCCTGTGCCGCCTGCACGGAATAGCCCGAGAAGGCTAGCGTCACGCCATATTGGCTCGACTTGTCCTTCTGGTTCATCGTGCTGGAATCCTCGCCCGGATCGAGCACGACGTTCCTGCCGATCAGGGTCACGTCCTGCCCTGCGGAGATATCGGCACCGCGCGCGGTGAGGTCGTCCTTGGCGGTGATGCTCACATTGCCACTGTCGCTGACCACCCGGCTGCGCACAGTGTTCTCGCTCGTGCTGTTTGCATCAAGATGGTGCGATTCAGACCGTACGCCGAAGGTTCCTGCATAGCCGTTGCCACCCAGGTCGCCGATGGCCTTGCTGCTGCTGTCGCTACGCTGCGACTTGGTTTCCTGCCCCGAGAGGATGTCCACCCGACCCTGCTTGGCCGAGATGGCAATGTCATGCTCTGCGGCCACGCCGCTGCCTGCGATCCGCACGTCGCCGGTGCGGCTGGTAATCGTGACGGAATCGCCGGTGATCGTGCTGGCGTTCTGCTGGCTGGCGGACAGTTCGCTGCTGGAATTGGCCTTCTGGCTGCCATACGGCACAACGGTCACGCCGCTGCTGTTGGCACCGCCGTTGATGCTACGGCCGATGTCGCCCAGCGTAGCGCCGGCCGTGCTGATCTTCCAGCCGCTGCTCTGCGACGAAGACGACTCGCTGTACGTATCCGTCGATGCCTCGATGTTCACGTTGCGTTGCGCGTCCAGCACCGCCTTGCCGCCCGCGCTGACCATGCCGCCATGCAGCAGGATGTCACCATCGAGCGCTTTGCCGGCATCGTCCTTCGCCCCGCTGCCGGTGGCGCGCAGGATGATGTCACCCGCACCGGTCAGCGTGCTGCCGCTGTTGGTCACGCTTTCGGAATGAAACTCGGCGCTGCTGGAGTTCCGCCCGTAAGTCACCGCGATCTGCGGCGCCGTTCCCGCCGAATGGCCGATTTCGCCCGCCACCTGCTTTGTGGCCGTGACCTTGCTGTCGGCTTGGCTGTTGGCCTGGATGTTGCGTACAGAATCCAGCGGCGTGCCGACCACGGCGACGCCGAAGCTGCTGGACTTGCTACTCTGGCTGCTGTCCTGCACGACCCGGTCGATGCCGGTAGTGACGGCGATGTTCTCGGCCTGGATGTCGATGTGGCCGGCGCTCTCGTTGTCGCCGCTCCGACCTGCGATCAGGTCGCTACCGATGATGACAGCGTCCTTCCCCGCTGTGATGGTGACGCTGCCGTTGGTGGCACCCACTGCGGAGCGTGCGTCGCTCTGGGTCACGGCCACGGTATGCGACGACGATTTGGCGTTGCTGCTGCCAGCCGACACGCCGATCCCACCCTGCCCCGCCGAGAACTTCACGCCGGACGAAGAGCGCTCGTGCGTCTCGGTCACTTCGCGAACGTTTTCGCCGGCCGTGATCACGACGTTTCCTCTGGCTGCCGTCAGGTCAACGGCATCCGTTGCCGTGACAGTGCTCTGGCGGATGAGCAGGTCGTTGCCAGCGACTGCCTGGACCGTGTTGCCGCTGATGGCGCTACCCACGCCCACGTCCGCGTAGCTGGCGATTGCATCGTGGCTCGACGAGCGCGACAGGAACCCGCTACTGCGCGAACGTTGCTCCGCACTGGATGCATGCACCTCACGGCCCTCGGCCACGATCACGTCTTCCGTGGCGACCATGGTTACGCCGCCACCGGACGCACCCGTGCCGGCCGTCACGCTTGAGCCGATGACCGCCACGCTGCCTGCGCCTGACGTCTGCGTCGCCTCGATGCCGTTGGCGGCAAGTACCGTACCGACCAGCGCCGTCTGTCCGGCCGCCAGCTTGGCGTTGCCGCCCGCTTCGATCTCGCTGCCGCGCACCGTCTCGTCATAGGACGACTTGGTGTAGGAAGCACTCTTGCCGCCCAGCGATGCTTCGGCATGGACCTGCGAGTCCGTCGTGTTGAGTACGACCAGGTTCTGGCCCGCCACCAGCGTGGCATCCGTGCCTGCGCTGACGGCGGCATTGGCCAGGACTACGTCTCGCCCGGCGACAGCCGTCAAACCCTTGCCGGCCGTGACATCGCTCCCCTGGTAGGTGGTCGCGGCATCGTGGCTGTAGCTTTGACCGTTGCGCGTGTCCTGCGTTGTGCCAAGGGCCACCGTGCCCATGTTGATGTCGCGGCCCGCACCAATTAGTGCATCGCCGCCTGCAGCCAGCGTCGATCCGGCCAGCGTCACATCGCGGCCGGCAAGCACTGCGACATTGCCCTTGCCTTCGATGACCGCCTGCCCACCCACGGCCGTGGCGCTGGCACTGGATCTGTCGACCGATTGCACTGCAGAGATCGTCTGCGTCTCGTTGATGACATCACGCCCAGCTGCGACGACCACATCCTGCCCACCAATCCGGCCGCCCAGGTTGCGCACATCCTGCGCGGCCTGGACCAGCGTCGTGCCGGTGGTGCCGCCGATGGCGCCCCGGTTCACGATATCGGTGCCCAGCACCTGCGTGGCCACATCGCCGACGATATTGCCGCTGTTGTTGACGTTCCCCGTGGCGTTGATCGCCACGGCATTCCCCGCCACCAGCGCACCAGTGGCGTTGAGGTCCACGCCGGGGCCCTGCGCGAGATAGACCTTGGGCACGAGCACTGACTGCGTCGTTCCGTCCGGCAGGGTCACGTCCTGCGACACCATCCACACCATGTCCGTGGTGAGCTGCCGCATCTGCTCCTCGGTCAAACCCACCCCCGGCGCCAGGCCAACGGCCTTGCCGTAGGTCACGCCGTTGTTCATCAGCGCCTTGTATTCCTCCATCTGGTCGGTGTAACCCGTCAGGAAGGTTTTTCCGGTCAGCGCCGTTACCTGGTCGCGGATCAGCTTTTCTTCATAGAAACCGTCGCCAAGGCGTTTCTGGGTACGCTGAGGATCCAGTCCGAGCGCGCCGAGCATGTAGTCGCTCGAGATGAAGTTGTTGTACTGGGTGAAGCGCGAATCGGTGGCGACCAGGTAGGTATCGCCCGGCGCGCTGCGATAGATATAGAGCCCGTTGGTCGGCAGGTGCAGGTTCGGAATGCCGCCACTGGCGGTACCCAAGGTCTGCGGACGCGAAGTCTTGCCGGCCGCACCATCGATGTGCGCGCCGCTACCGCCACCGCCGGCCACGCCGCTGCTGCTCACATCCACGCCGACAGCGTTCACCGCACCCACGGAGACATCCCGGGCGCTCGTCTGTACGGTCTGATTGGACGTTACAACGCTCGGGAGCGCTGCCACCGTGGTCGGGGCCTGCGGCTCGGGGGCATAGACCACAGTCTGCTGATCCGAGTTTCCGCCGCTCTTCTGGTGCCAGTAGAAGGTCGAGGTACTCGTTGTGGTAACCGTCTGCTGCAGGACCGTACCGACATCGTCAATGGTGCCGCCCGCGGCACGGCGCGAAAGGTTGCCGCCCGCCGCCATTGTCGATGACTGGTTGAGGATGGCGCCACCGTCCGCATTGATGCGAATGGCACCGCGTGCCTGGATTTTTCCGGCGTCCGTGGCACTGATCAGTCGGTCAGTAGCCGTCATCGTGACAGTGGTACGCGCGATTTCGCTGTAGTCGTGTACGTCCGGCCCGAGGTCGTAGCGGACGATCTGCTGGTCCGGCCGGATCTGCGTAGCAGGGTTCCAGTTCGGCCAGAACGTGATCTTATAGCCGGCGCCCGTGTCTTCGATCGCCTGATAGTACTGCACGGGATTCGACGCGATGTTCCTGTCTACAAGCAGGTTTCCGCAGAAATCACCGTTCTCCGGGCACAACCACTGCCCCTCATATTGGTCTATCGGCGCCTTGGAGAACGATAGCGTCTTGTTACTGGTGTCGACGTAGACAACGTCTGACTTGGGGACCTCGACGGTAATCGGGTTCCTCAGCGCATTCATCATGTCTGCGCTGATGGGCGCCTCGTTCGAATTCCAGCGCCACTGCGGAAACACAAGGCTGTTGTAGCCCCCTCTGCCATCGCCCTCGAATCCGGCCATCCAAGCCGTCAACGTCTGCCGCGCCGTCTCCACCGGCGTTCCACCCTCCGTCACGAGGCTCGTGCGCTTGTTCACCACCGAACGCGCTGCGATGTCGATATCCCCATCGACCTCGATGGTTGCCGAACTATTGACCAGCGCGTTCATCTGGTTCGCCAGCATGCCGCCGCCGTCCCGCGTGCCATCGCGAGCGATCTGGAGGTTGCCCATGCTGTAGATCGTGGCGCCGTCGGTGTTCGAGACGGCATTGCTGGCGTAGATCTTCACATCCGATGCGCCAGCGATGATCGCGGCCGCCCCGGCGTTGGAAACATCGCTGGCTTGCACCTGGATGGCGTTGCCGATGATCGTGCCCGTGTTACCAAGCGCTGCGCTATTGGTCATTACAGCGTCACCGTCGATCCGGCCAGCGTTGCTGATCGTACCGCTGGCGCTGACGTTAGTCGTGGCGCCCGTCATGGTGGCGCCGGCGGCGTTGACCACGTTGCTGCCTTGAACCGTCAGATCCTCCCGCGCAGCCAGGCGCCCGGTGTTGGTGACAGCGCCCGTGGCCGTCACACGGAGGTCGCCATTTGCTGCCAGCCGGTTGGCGGCGTCATTGACGTAGTCCCCGTTGACGTCGAGGCTCAGGTTACCTCCGGCGGTCATCTCGCCACTGCCGGCCAATGCACCGCCGACGCCGATATCCTGGTGGGCACGTACGCTGCCCCCAAGGTTGTTCATCGCACTCACGTTTAGTGCGATGCTCTTTCCACCCAGCAGCGTGCCATCGCTGTTATCCATGTAGGCGCCGGCCTGCTGCATCGTCAGTGCCTGCCCGCCGTAGATTCTGCCGCCACGGTTGTCCACGCTGTTGCTGACGGATAACGTGAGCGAGCCCCCACCGGCGACATTGCCGCCGCCGGTGTTGATAAGATCGCGGGCGGCGAGCGTCGTGTTTCCGTTCCCTCCCAGCGTGCCCCCCGTGTTGTTCAACGAACCTGCGGTGCTGACTGAGGTTGCGCCGGCCCCCGCATTGGTGAGCCGGCCACCGGTGTTATCGACCCCGGCAGCCGTGACGCTTACGGTGGAATCCGCGCCGTTGGCGGAAATCGTTCCACCATTGTTGGACAGGACCCCTGTCGCACTCAGCGTCAGATCGCCGCCGGCCTGCAGCGAGCCCGCCGCGTTGTCAATTTGGCGAAGGGTTCCGACGCTCAGCGACTTGTCAGCGTAGACGGCGCCCTGATGGTTCGTGATGCCGTTCCCCGCGACGAGGCTCACATCGCCCTGCGCGGAGATGACGCCCCTGGTGTTGTCCAAAGCGAGGAGGCGAGCATCAATGGTGCCGTTTGATTGAATGCTGCCGTCCGTGTTGTCGGCAGCGCCCCTTTCGCCAAGTACGGTCATTCGGCCAGCACCCGCGTGGGCGATCTTCCCGCCTTTGTTGGTCAGCGTGCCAACATCGAGGGTCCCACCGCTTCCATTGATGGCGACGGAGCCGCCAGTGTTGTCGAGCGTACCGCCAGCGACAATCGTCGTATCGGAAGGCCCATATTGCGCAATCGTTCCACCCGCATTGTTCAGGTCGCCGGTTGTGCGGAGTGCAAGGCCGTCTGCCTCGATCCGGCCGCCGCGATTGTCGATCGTGCCGCCATTGAGATCCACCGAGGCACTGGAAATCATGCCGTTGCGATTCGATACCGCGCCGGACGCGGAGATGTCCGCGGCACCGCCCGCGATGACCGCGCCGGCATCATTGTCAAGCCTGTCCACGTGCAGCTTTGCGCCGCTCCCGGCATTGATCTGACCGTGATTGACGAGCACGTCCGCATCGATCCGCACGCTGCCGTTGCCACCGATGACCCCACCCTGCGCTCCGCTCGCGGTGGTGCCAGTAGTGTTTTCGATGGTGCCTCGTGCGGCGATCGTCAAGTCATCGCCATTGAGCGAGACCACACGCCCTGCCTGATTCCCGAGCGACGCCGTGTCCATTGAGAGTCCACCGCCCGCCTGCATCACACCGCCGGCGTTGTCGACCGCGCCTGCCGAACGGATGTCGATGGCACCGTCCGCGATCAATTGCGCGTTCCGGTTCGAGACGCTTGCGGCCGTCACATTCGCGCTTCCGCCGGCGCGTAGTGTGGCACCTGACGCATCAAGGGCGCCGCTTGCATGAGCGCCGAGCGCACCGCCCGCCGAAAGCGTGGCGCCGTGCAGATCAATCTCGCCTTGACTGGCCTTGATCTGCACGGCGCCAATGGCCGATGTCTCGCTGCCGGCCAGATTCACCGAACCACCTTGCACCGTAGCGTCCGCCCCGGCGAGCACCTTGCCGCTCGCCTGCACCGCGCCGCTGGCATTCAGCGCCAGCGTCCCGGCCTGCGAAACGGTGCCGTCGGCGCCCACGCCGGACGCCAGCGTGCCGCTCGATGCAATCGACGCTGCGTTCGCCGAGAGGCCGCCGCCCGCCGCGAGCGTGCCACTGTTGGTCAGCGCGCCCTGCGTGCCGAGTGCCAGCCGTTGGCCGGCATAGGTGGTACCGCTGTTATCGACCCCGTCCCGTGCGCTGACGGTCATCGCGCCGGTCGTATTGGTCTGCCCCGCAAGTTGCAGCCGCCCCTGCGCCGTCAGCGTAAGGTCGCCAGCCTGCGCCGCCACCACGCCGCGCGTGGAAACCCCCACGCCCGCCTCGGTGGACGCCAGCAGGATCTTGTTGGCATACATGCCGCCGAGTTCGCTGACGTCGATGCCCACGGATGGCGCCGGACCACTGCCCGCAATGGCCGAGGCGGAGAGCGTCGCGCGATCCACCTGGGCGGCACCCGCCACGACGTTCAAGTTATTGGCATACAGGGCGGCATTCGCCTTGACGGCTCGCGCAATCAGGTCCACCTGATCCACGCCCGTGGCATGCAGGCCACCGCCTTCGACGAGGATCTGCCCGCCGGTCACGCGGAAGGCATCAAGGCTGCCACTGCCGCCATAGACCGGAATCCCGGTCGTCAGCGTCGCGCGGCTCGTGTTGATGAATCCCGCGCCATCAACCAGGATCCCGTTGGGATTGGCCACGATGACTTCCGCACGCGGGCCGGCCACTTCGAGGTAGCCACGCAACTGGCTGGGCAGCGTGCTGGTGACCTGATTGACGATGATCCTTGCTGACCCGCCGGGCTGCAGGTTGGGATTGCCGTTGATGTAGCCCGCCTGCTGCGTCGCCACGATGCCCGGCGAGTTGTTGAGGATGGCACCGGCCTTGTTGACGTCGAACTGGTTGTAGTGATTGACGGAGACGCCTGCCCCCGATGGCCGCGTGATATTGACCTGCGGCAGGCCGTTCGCCGTCTGGACAACCCCGGGGCGGCTTGCGCCCGCATTGGGGTCGGCGACGATCTGCGCGCCGGCCACCATCGGCACCCCCATCGCCATCCACGCTGCCAGTTGCAGCACGGGCACGCCAACGCAGAGGCTTCCCGTCCAGACCCGCCGCGTCTCACCCCCCACAGCCTTCCGGCCAGCCCGCCGCCCGGACCCGGTACTGCTTGCGGTTTCCTGCACGGCCATCAGCATGGCGCGTGTCTTGTTGAAAACGAGACGGTAACAAAGACGATTCATTCTGGACCCCGGCTGCTGGCGCACGCGTGGCCGCCGTCAGCAATTCGGGTCCTACTCGCACAGAAGATGCGCGAAACGCCGTACTACACCGCGAGCGTACTTGTAACCAGTTGTAAGTTTTTTATAAGCGAGGCGGAGCGTACGGCACTACGCAGGGTCCGGCATACCCCACTTTTTTCTGATTCCATCGCCATCCCAAGGCACAAATCTGTTCCGCCCGAAAGTGGGGTCCGCCCCAGCAAACGGTTTCCGGGAAAACCGGCAGCTTTTACGATTCCGTCAAATCTGAGTCATAAGTGATATGAATCATTTTTAAATCAGATTTCAATGACGTGCCCTGACAACGCATGGTCGCCGTCCCGTTACAGTCCACGAGCAAACAAAAACGGCGGCCGTCGTTGCAACGGCCGCCGCCTATCCAGCCAGCAAACGCTCAGCTCAAAGCGCCCCACCCACTCCAGTCCAATACGGATCCCGCCCGTAGTACTCATGGATCGTAGTCGCCCACTGCGGGTCGGCCATGCCGGGCCAGCTGTCCTTGTTGAAGCCTGGGGCGTCCTTGATGCGGTCCGCGGTCAGGCCGAGGCGGAAGCATTTGGCGTCGGTGTCCATGACCAGGGCACTCCAGGGAATGGCGTGGAGGGTGTCGCCGATACCGAGGAAGCCGCCGGTGCTCAGCACGGCGTAGGCCACGCGGCCGCGGGGGACATCGATCATGATTTCCGAGATTTCGCCGACGTGCTCGCCGTCGGACGAATAGACCTTGGTGTCGTCGAGGCTCGATGCGGCCATCACCTCGGGGCCGGGGCCTTCGCCCACGCCGGAGCCGACGATGCCGGCACCCTGGCCGGAAGTGAGGGTGGGATCAGCGGTGTTCATCTGCAACTCCTTGCGTGGGGGTGTGGGACCCGTGATCCGCAACGAGCGTGCCGAGGGAGCGCCCGCCTTGCCGGGCGCGTGCAGCGGTCCGGGGCGGCGTGTCGCGCACCCTTTGCCGTCGCGGACAAATTACAAGCACCGGTAACTTGCCACGGCGTTTCTATATTAGAGAGCGCGCCGCACGAGTGGGGTGGCGGCGCGTGTGCTGGTACGGAACCTGCGCAGGCATGTGTTGCATCGACTTTCCCGCACCTTCCCCCGCACCTTCGCACTTCGCACTGCCTGACAGGAGACACGCATGGATCCGAACAACCTCAATCCACAGAACTCGAGCGCCGATGCATCCGCCGCGCGAGCCAACCTGCGCGCCGACACCAACCAGCTGGCCAAGGATCTCGACGATCTGCTCTCGCAGTTGCCGAATCTGACCGGCGAGGCCGTCGACGCCGCCAAGAAGACGTTTCTCTCCAAGGCGGAGCGCGGCTCGCAGGCGCTGGACTCGATCAAGTCGACGGTCAGTCACAACTGGCAGCAAGGCCAGGAGTGCGTGACGGAGTACGTGAACAAGCAGCCGATGCGCGCCATCGGCATGGCGCTCGGGATTGGCGTGCTGCTGGGCGCGGTGCTTTGCCGGCCGAGCCGGCACCGCTACGACGACTGACTAGCCGCCCGCGCTTCCCGCAACGACGCCAGCAGGATGTCCGCCAGCCGCTCCACCTCGGGCGGCATGGTCGGCGCCGCCCGCAGCATGACCAGCGGTAGCGACGGCAGCCCGGGCAGGCCGGCCTCCCCGGCTGGCACCGCGCGCACGTTGGCAGGCAGGCCGTAGCGGGAACGCACGGTCAGCCCCAGGCCCGCGGCGGCGGCGGCCCACAGCCCGCCGAGGCTAGGGCTCGAGAACGCCAGGCGCCATGGAATGCCGGCGCGATCCAGCGCAGCCGTGGCTGCGGCGTGGAACTGGCATGGGCGGTCGAAGGCGATCAGCGGTAGCGGCTCGCCCGGTTCCCAGGTCATCGGCGCCGTCGCGGAGCCGACCCAGCACATGGGCGGTTCGTCGATGGGCTCGACTGCGCGCTGGCCCAGCGCGTAGCCGGGGATGCCCGGATCGGGCGATCCCAGACCGCCATCGGACCAGATCAGCGCGAGGTCCAGCCGCCCGGTATCGATCCGCGCCAGCAGTTCGGCATTGCGCGCCACCACCGCCTCGATGCGCACCTTCGGGTGCGCGCGGGTGAACCTGCCGAGCACGTCGGGCAGCAGCCCTTCGCCAAATTCCTCCTGCAAGCCCAGTCGGATGCCGCCCGCCAGATCCACGCCGCGCACCGCCGCCGCGGCTTCGTCGTTCAGGTCCACCAGCCGCCGGGCGTAGCCGAGCATGGCCTCGCCGGCCGCCGTCAGCGCCAGTCCGCGTCCGGATTTGCGGAACAGCGCCGTGCCGGCCTGCTCCTCCAGCTTCTTGATCTGCGCGCTAATGGCGGACGTGGAGCGCCCGACGCGATCCGCCGCCCGTGCAAAGCTGCCCAACTCCATCCCCGCCAGCAGGCTACGCAAGGCGGCGACGTCGAAATTCGTGCGCGACATCGATCATCCTGTTTTGTCGAATGATTATTGAAGTATTTTCTGATATTCAGGATGAATTGTGGGTGAGAGACTCGGTCCGGTCAAATCATCGATCGGAAACCAGCCATGTCATCCCAGACCCTTGCCTCGGCGCCCGCGTCGACAAATCATCACTTCGGTGCAGGCCACCGCTGGAAAGTCCTCGGCGTGGGCGTCGCCGCCAATGCCAGCGTGATGGCCGGCGCCAGCGGCATTCCCACCACCGCCGTCTGGCTGCGGACGGGGTATCACTTCGACAACGCCGAGCTGGGCCTCGCCCTCGGGGCGCTCGGTTTCGGCGTCGCCCTGTCCGAACTGCCCTGGGGCGTGGCGGCGGACCGCTGGGGCGACCGCCCCGTGCTGCTCGGCGGCCTCGCCTCCACCGCCATCGCCCTGCTGGTCATGGCGCTGTGGCTCGCTCCGGCCGGTGGTCATGCGCCGCCGCTGGGCTGGCTGATGAGTGCGATGGCGGTCGTCGGGCTGTTGAGCGGGAGTGTCAATGGCGCGAGCGGCCGAGCCGTGATGCGCTGGTTCCGCGAAGGCGAACGTGGGCTGGCCATGAGCATCCGGCAGACGGCGGTGCCGCTGGGCGGTGGCATCGGCGCCCTTACGCTGCCGTGGCTCGCCTCGACAGTCGGCTTCGCATGGGTCTATGGATGGGTGGCGCTGCTGTGCGGCGTGTCGGCGTGGCTGACGTGGCGATGGCTGCATGAGCCGCCGGCGGCAGGCTGCGTGGCGTCACCGGCGTGCCGGGTTCCCACGGCGAATCCCCTGCGGCAACCGGGCATCTGGCGCATCGTCGCGGCCATCGGCCTGCTCTGCATGCCGCAGTTCGCGGTGCTGACGTTCGCGTCGATATTCCTGCACGACTTTGCGCACGCCGGGCTCGGCGTCATCACCGCCACCATGGTCGCCGTGCAGGGCGGCGCGATGGCAATGCGCGTATGGAGCGGGCGCTGGACCGACCGCCGTGGCAACCGTCGCGCCTATCTGCGCGGCTGCACGCTGGTGTCGGTGGCCGCCTTCCTGGTGCTGGCGGCCTGCGTCCAGGGCAGCGCCGGCAACGCCCACGGCCTGTGGATGGCCCTGCTGCCGGCGATGATCGCGCTCGCCGGCATCTGCGTCTCGGCCTGGCACGGCGTGGCTTATGCGGAGCTGGCGGCCATGGCCGGGGCCGAGCGCGCGGGCACGGCGCTCGGCATGGCGAATACCGCCGTGTTCCTCGGATTCTTCCTCACGCCGCTAACCCTGCCGCACTGGCTCGCGGCCACCTCATGGCCGGTGGTCTGGGCCGGCACTGCTGTGATCGCGCTGATGGCGTGGCCGCTGTTTCCCGGAGCGAAGCCCAGAATGTGAAACGCCCCCGGGGGGCCGGGGGCGTTTCACGATGCTGCGGGCTTACGATGCCAGCGAGGGCGAGATCCGGTTGTGGTCTTCGTCCTCCGGCTCCTCGTCCGGCCAGGAGCGTCCCACCATCCACTCGTACAACGTCGGCAGCACGATCAGCGTCAGCATCGTTGCCGTAATCAGGCCGCCGATGATCACGATGGCCAGCGGGCGCTGCGTCTCCGCGCCAATCGCGCGCGAGATCGCCATCGGGAACAGGCCCAGCATGGCCAGCATCGCCGTCATCAGCACGGTCCGCAGCCGATCCATCGAGCCAGCCAGCACGGCCTCGCGCACGGAGAGCCCTTCATCGCGCAACTGGTTGAAGTACGTCACCATCACCACGCCGTTCAGCACGGCCTGGCCGAACAGCGCGATAAAGCCGATCGCCGCCGAGACGGACAGCGGAATCCCGGTCAGGAACAGCGCGAACACGCCGCCGATCAGCGCGAACGGGATGTTCGAGATGATCAGCGTGGCACTCTTGAACGACTTGAACGCGTTGAACAGCAGCAGGAAGATCACCAGCACCGACAGCGGCACCACGATCGACAGCCGCGCCATGGCGCGCTCCTGGTTCTCGAACTCGCCGGACCAGCTGATCTTCACATCCTCGGCGTTGACGTTCTTCTTCACCAGCGCCTGCATGTCCTTCACCACGCTACCCATGTCCCGGTCGTGGATGAAGATGCCGATCGACGTGGTGCGCTGGCCGTTCTCGCGGCTGATGTTCATGGCGCCCGAGGCGGCCCGGAACGTCACCAGTTGCGACAGCGGCACCTGCGCGCCATCGGCGGTCTGCATGAAGATGTTCGGCAGGTTCGGCAGTTCGCGCTCGCCCGCCTTCAGGCGCACGGCCACGCTGAAGTGGCGCTCGCCCTCCCACAGCTCCGTGGCGGCCTTGCCGGCCAGCGCGGTTTCCATCAGGTCCTGCACGTCGGCCACGTTGATGCCGTAGCGCGCCGCCTGGGCCCGATCGAACTCCAGCACGTACTGCGGCAGTTCGCCGTCGCGGTCGATGAACGCGCGCATCACGCCCTTGACCGACTGCACGTTCGCCAGGATCTGGTCCGCTACCTGCTTGTTCTGCTGCAGGCTGTCGCTCTGCACCTTGATCACGATCTGGCCCTTGATCTGGGAGATGCTCTCAAGAATGTTGTCGCGCACCGGCTGCGAAAAGTTCGGCTCGATGCCGGGCATCTGGCGCAGGTTGCGGTTGATTTCCTCGATGATCTTGCGCTTGTCGTAGCCGGCCCGCCACTTCTGGTCCGGCTTCAGGTCCACCAGGATTTCGACGGTGTTGATCAGCTTCGGATCCGTGCCGTCGTCCGGGCGGCCCACCTTGGAGATCGTGGTGTTCACCTCGGGCGTCTGGCGGATCACGGTCCGCAGCTTGCGCGCCTGGTCGCGGGCCTCATCCAGCGAGACCGACGCCGGCAGGTCGAAGCTGACCCACATCGAGCCTTCGTCCAGCTCCGGCAGGAACTCGCTGCCGAGGAACTTGCCCACGCCCACGGTGGCGACCAGCAAACCCAGCGCGATGCCAACCACCATCTTCTTGTGGTCCAGCGCCCACTTCAGCATCGGCTCATAGAGCCGCTTGCAGTGGCGCACCATGAAGTTGTCTTCGTGCGCGATGTTCTTCTTCAGCAGCAGGTGGCACAGCAGCGGCACCAGCGTCAGCGAGATGATCAGCGAGCCGATCAGCGCCCCGGTCACCGTATAGGCCATCGGCGCGAAGATTTTGCCCTCATGGCGCTGCAGCGTGAAGATCGGGATGTGCGCCGCGATGATGATCACCATCGAGAACACGGTCGGCCGGCCCACCTCGGTCGTCGCCAGCAGGATGGCGTTGAGCCGCGCCTTGTTGTCCTGGATCTGCTGCTCCTTCAGCTCGCCCAGCCGCTTGAAGATGTTCTCCACCACGATCACCGCGCCGTCCACGATGATGCCGAAGTCCATCGCGCCGAGCGACAGCAGGTTGGCCGGAATGCCCACCCAGGTCAGGCCGATGAAGGTGGAGAGCAGCGCCAGCGGAATCACCAGCGCCACGATGGCCGCCGCACGCACGTTGGCGAGGAACAGGTACAGCACCGCCATCACCAGCAGCGCGCCTTCCACCAGGTTGCCGAACACCGTGTGCAGGGTCTTGTCGATCAGCGTGGAGCGGTCGTAGTACGGCACGATCTTCACGCCCTTCGGCAGGATCGTGCTGTCGAGCAGGTCGATCTTCTGCTTCAGCGCGTCCAGCACGATCGACGGGTTCTCGCCCTTGCGCATCACCACGATGCCAGAGACGATATCGTCCTCGTCGTCCTGCCCCATCAGGCCCTGCGGCGGCGCCGAGCCCACCTTCACCTCGGCGATGCCCTTGACCAGGATCGGCGTGCCGTTCTTCTCGCTCACCACCACGTTGGCGATGTCCGCCGAGGTGCGGAAGCTGCCCAGTGAGCGCAGCAGGAACTGCTGCCGGCCATGCGCCACCGCGCCGCCGCCGGCGTTCGAGTTGCCACGCTGGAGCGCCGTGAACAGTTCGGACAACGAGATCCCCGCATCGCGCATCCGCGCCAGGTTCGGGTTCACCTCGTACTGCTTGATGCTGCCGCCAATCGTCACCAGGTCGGCCACGCCGGGCACCTGGCGCAGGTTCTTCTCGACCACCCAGTCCTGCAGCGTGCGCAGTTCCTGCGGCGAATAGCCCTTGCCGGTCAGCCGGAAACGATAGATTTCGCCGATGGCCGTGGAGAGCGGCGCGAGGTCCGGATGCACGCCGTCGGGCAGGTCCACGCTGCGCAGCCGCTCGATGATCTGCTGGCGGGCGGTGACGTCGGTGGCCTTGTCGTTGAACGTGACCATCATGAACGACAGGCCGAACTGGGTGTGCGAGAACACCCGCACCGAGTTCGGCGTGCCGGCCAGGGCGGTCTCGATCGGGATCGTGACCTGCCGCTCCACTTCCTCGGCCGCACGGCCCGGGTAGAGCGTGATGATGTTGACCTGGATGTCGGAGACGTCCGGGAAGGCCTCGATCGGCAGGTTCTTGAAGGCGGCCAGGCCGCCGGCGACGAAGATGATCAGGCCGAGCCAGACGAACAGCTTCTGGTGCAGCGCAAAGTTGACGATACGGGAGATCATGTGTCCGCCATTCCCTTACTTGGCGGACGCGCGCGCCGCATTGACCGCCGTGGCGTCACGCAGGATGTCCTGCAGATAGAGGTTGCCGTCGGTGACCACCACCTCGCCGTCGGTCAGCCCTTCCAGCACCTCGGTCATGCCCGGCAGTGACACGCCGGTCTTCACCAGGCGCCGCTCGAACGTGTTCGTGCCCTTGCGGACGAACACGTAGTTCTTGTTGTCAGCCAGGAACACGGCCTTCGACGGCACCGCGATCCCCTTGAACGAGGCGGCCTGGAGGCGCGCCGTGACGAACATCTCGGCCTTCAGGCGGCGGTCCGCGTTCGGCACGGTCAGCCGCACCTTGATGCTGCGCGACGACGGATCCACGTAATCGGCGATCTTGACCACGGTGCCCTGGAACGTCTCGCCCGGATAGGCGGCGCTGGTCAGTTGCACCGTCACGCCCGGCTTGAACAGGCCGAGGTCCGCCTCGGCCGCATCCACCTGGGCCCAGAGCGTGGTCGGGTCGGTGATCAGGAACAGCGGCGAGCTGGGCGCCTGGTCCGGGCGCAGTTCCATGCCCGTGTTGATATTGCGCTCCACCACCAGGCCCTCGATCGGGCTGCGCAGCGCGAAGCGCTGGTTCACCGCATCGCCACCGGCAGCCGCGCCGTACATGCGCAGCGCCGCCTGCGTGCGTTGCTGGTCGGCGGCAGCGCGGGCGCTGTCGGCCTGCGCCTGCTCCAGTTCCTTCTGGGCGACGATGCCGGCCCCGTACAGCTCGCGCTGGCGCGCCAGCGACTTGGCGGCCACGGCGCTGTCGGCGGCGGCCTTGCGGGCATCGGCCTGGGCGAGGCCATAGTCGGGCGAGGTCAACGTCGCCAGCGGCTGGCCGGCCTTCACAGTCGCGCCGGGTTGCACGAGGATGTCCATCACGCGGCCCGCGAACGGCGAGGTCACGCGCACGGTCTTGTCCTCGTTCCAGACCAGCCGGCCCGGCAGGTTCAGCATGCGGTCACCGCCCAGCTTCACCGGCTGGCCGACGATGCCCGGCAGGGTCTTCACCGACTCCGGAAACTGGATGACCTGGCCGCTGACCTTGGGGTCGTCGTCGGCCACGGGCGCCTCCTTCTTGCCGCAGGCGACCAGCGCCAGCGCGCAAAGTGACCCGACGGCTGCCAGGCGGAGAGGACGGAACCACTGGGACGAAGACAGCATGTTATGGGCGCGACGCATCGGTACGGACCTGGGGAAGCTTGTTGATATCGGAATTGGTAGCTTGCAGCGCGGTGCGGTAGGCGGCCAGCGCCTTGGCGTAGTTGCCCTGCGCCTCTACGGCGTCCACACGGGTCTGGCGCAGCGCGCGGCGCGCGTCGAGCAGGTCCAGCACACCCGTGGCGCCCTTCGTGTACGCGAATTCGGCACTGTTCGCGACGGACTCGGCGGCCGGCAGCACGGCGGCCTGCATCTGCTGGAGCGTGGCACGCGCGGCCTCTAGCTGGCTGCGCAGGCGCTCGATGTCGTTCTGCGCCTCCAACAGGATGCGGTTGCGGTCGTCCAGCGCGGCGTAGTAATCCACCTCCGCGCGGCGCGCCTCGCCGCCATTGCTGTGGCGAACGAAGAGCGGGATCGAGATGAACACGCCGTAGCTGTTGCCATCGCCATAGGTATTAGTGGGCGATTGCGGATAGTGCTCGGCCTGCGCGCCCACCGTCACATCGGGCACGCGGCCGGCGCGGGCCAGGTCGCGCGAGGCGGCGGCGGCGGCCAGCCGGGCTTCGGCGGCGGTCACGTCGGGGCGGCGTTGCAGCACGTCGGGGTCCACCGGCGGCACCGGGGTGTCCAGCGCCGGCCAGTCCGGCACGAGTCGGTTGTCGATCAGCGTGCCCGGCACACCGATGGCGGCGGCCAGGGCGGCCTTGTCGCTGGCGTGGTCAGCCTGGGCGTTGCGCAGGTCGCTCTGGGCGCGCAGCGTTTCCAGCTGGAGCTTGGTGACGTCGGCGCGGGAAATATCGCCGGCCTTCAGCCGGGTCTCATTGGCTTGCTGGGTGCGGGAATAGAGGCCGACGGTCTCGGTCAGCACTTCCAGCCGGGTCTGGCTAACCACGGCTTCGTACCAGGCCTGGTCCACCGCGCCGAGTTGCTGCGCCACGATGGCCTGGGTGGTCTCCCCCGCGGCGGCGCTAGCCTTGCGGGCTGCGTCCACGCGCAGGTTGCCCTTGTTGGCGGTTTCGATGACCTGATCGATGCGCAGCGTGGAATCCACCGTCTTGCTGCGCAGGCTGCCCGATCCCACCCCCGCATGCGGATTGATATTAGTGACACCGAGGCTCAGGACCGGATTCGGCCGTTGCGAGGCGATCTGGACATCGGCCTGGCTGGCTTCCTCGCCGCGCCGGGCGGCAATGATGTCGCGATTGCAGCGCTGGGCGTCAAGCCGCGCCTGGGCAAGTGTGAGCGTGGCCTTGGCCGGTGGCGGCACACAGGGGCCGTCTGGGGGCATCGGCTGGCTGGCGGCGTGGCCAGCAACGGCTGCCACGGCCAGCAGCACGGCCATGGCGGCGCGGGAAACTGAAAAATGCACGATCGGTCTGGCTCAATGTCACTTCGGTCTGACGTAAACGACCGTGCCAGCCGAACGGTGCACCGGGCGGGCGATTTTCTTTCATCGCTCCCCGGGAACCCGCTCTTTTAGCCGCGCTGCCTTGCCGCGCACGATCTCCCGTGCGCATTCAATCGCAATCTCATTACAAACGGCTTTCATCTTGTCGGCATTCCCACCCAAATTCGCCCAACGTGTGGGTCGGGAAAACACCGATTGGCGCTGCGCCCGGTTCAGGCGGAGGTGGCGGATGAGGCGGATGGCGCCGCTGGGCCCGGCGCTGCGGCGACGATCCGCAGCGCACGTTCGAGCACCGGGCGGTCCACCATCTTGCCGTCCACGGCGATGGCCGCGCCCTGCGCGGCGGCGGCCTGGTCCACCACGCGCCGTGCCCACGCCACTTCCTGGGCAGACGGCGCCAGCGCCGCATGCACGCCTTCCACCTGGTTCGGATGGATCAGCAGCTTGGCGCCGAAGCCGAAGCGGCGGCCCCGGGCGGTGTCGTCCGCCAGCGCCTCGGCATCGCCGATGGCGGTGCAGACCCCGTCGACCGGCGCCGGCAGCCCGGCCGCGCGCGAATGGAGTACCAACTCGCTGCGGAAGTGATGCAGCGGCTCGCCATCGTCGGCCACGTCGAGATCGAACATCAGGTCGATGCTGCCGAACACCAGCCGGGTGACGCCGGGCGCGCGCGCCACGTCGTACAGGTCGGCAAACCCGGCGGCGGTCTCCAGCAGGGCATGGCAGTGGGCGTCCGGCAGCTCGGCGTGGAGGGCGGCCAGCGCGGTGGCATCGGCCTTCGGCAGCATGATCTGGCGCACCTGATGCGCCCGGCACCAGGCGAGATCGTCGGCGAACCATGCGGTATCGGCGCCGTTCACGCGCACAAAAAGCTGCACGCCGCCGACCTGGGCGGCAGTCCGCAGGCCGCTCCAGGGGTCGGACAGACCCGCGCGGGCCTCGGCCTTGGCATCGGGGGCGACGGCATCCTCCAGGTCGACAATGACCGCATCGGCGCCGGCCGACAGGGCCTTGCCGATGCGCTCGGGGCGGGAGGCGGGAACGAACAGGTAGCTGCGCGGTACGCGGGGGGTAGTCATGGTCGGCTCCTGATCAAACCACGCCGTCGGCGTGAAGTTGGGCCACTTGCGCGGCGGAACAGCCGATTTCCGACAGGATGGCATCGGTATGCTCGCCGACTGCGGGAATCGGATCCATGCGCGCATCGGTCAGGCCCGGCGGCAGCAGCGCCGGGATCTCGCCGACCGGCGACGCCACGGTGCGCCACCGTTCCCGGGCGGCCAACTGCGGGTGGTGCCAGACATCGGCCATGGTATTGACGTTGGCGTTGGCGATCTTGGCCTCCTCGAGCCGCTGCACCACCTGCTCCGCCGTCATATGCGAGAACGCTTCGACGATCCGCGCCCGCAACTGGGCGCGGTTGGCGCTGCGCAGGCTGTTGGTGGCGAACGCGGCATGCGTGGCCAGCGCCGGCTCGCCCAGCACGGTCTTGCAGAAGACCGACCACTCCCGCTCGTTCTGCAGCCCCAGCATCACGGTCTTGCCGTCGCCGGTCGGGAACGGCCCGTAGGGGTAGATGGTGGCGTGGGCGGCGCCTGCGCGCGGCGGCGGCTCGGCGCCATCGAACGCGTAGTACATCGGGAAGCTCATCCACTCGACCATCGACTCCAGCATCGACACGTCGATCCGCTTGCCGCGCCCGGTCTGGCCGCGCTCGATCAGCGCCGCCAGGATATTGCTATAGGCGTACATGCCGGCGGCGATGTCCGCCACCGAGGCACCCGCCTTGACGCCCTCCTCGGCCGTGCCGGTCACCGAGACGAACCCCGATTCGCTCTGCACCAGCAGGTCGTAAGCCTTCTTGTCGCGGTAGGGGCCGTCGCCGCCGTAGCCCGAGATGTCGCAGACAATCAGGCGCGGATAGCGGGCCGAGAGCGTCTCGTAATCCAGCCCGAGCCGGGCCGCCGCGCCCGGGGCGAGGTTCTGCACCAGCACGTCCGCGCGCTCCAGCAGCCCTTCCATCACCGGCGCGGCGCCGGGCGCCTTCACATCCAGCGTCAGGCTTTCCTTCGAACGGTTGGTCCAGACGAAGTGCGAGGACAGGCCGCGCACGCGCGTGTCGTAGGCGCGGGCGAAATCCCCCGGGCCGGGCCGCTCGATCTTGATCACGCGTGCGCCGAGGTCCGCCAGCTGGCGGGTGCAGAACGGCGCGGCAATCGCCTGTTCGAGGGAGATGACGGTAATGCCGGCTAGGGGTCGGGTCATGGCGATGGGTCCGGGGGTGCTCGATGCCGCCAATCTACCCGCGCGCCCCGACTATGTGAAATAGGGATTGCCGAAGCCTCCATAAGTAGAATCAATACCCTCAACGAGACGACACCCGACGAACGGGGCAGGAGGCAGCAGCGATGGACATCCGGGCAATGCGGTATTTCGTGGCGATCGTCGACCACGGCAGCCTGACGCGCGCCGCCGAGGTCGTGTGCGTGGCGCAGCCGGCGCTGAGCCAGCAACTGGCCGCGCTCGAGGAGGAATTCGGCGTGCCGCTGGTGCATCGCGGCGCCAAGGGCGTACGGCCGACCGAGGCCGGCAAGACACTTTATCGTCACATTCGCAATATCCTGCGCCAGGTCGAGATGGCCGGGGCGGACGTCCGGGTGGCCGGCTCGGAAATCTCCGGCAACGTCGCCATCGGCCTGCCGACCACGGCGGCGGCGGCCTTCGGCATGCCGCTGGTGCGGGCCGTGCGGCAGCGCTATCCGCAGGTGCGGCTGCAACTGTTCGAGAGCATGAGCGGCTATATCTCCGAGCTGCTGAACCAGAACCGGCTCGACTTCGCGATCCTGTTCCGCGACACGGCGTCGCGCGCTGTGGAGCCCGAACCGCTGGCCAGCGAACCGCTCTACCTGATCGGCACGCCGCCCGGGCGCGCCACCCGCTCGGCCACCATCGCACTGAAGGCCCTCGACGGCATGCCGCTGGTGCTGCCCAGCGGCTCGCAGGGCCTGCGCGAGGTGGTGGAGCGCAGCTTCGCCAAGGCCGGTATCGCCCTGAACGTGGTGGCGGACCTCGATTCGCTGCCCTTCCTGCTGGCCGCCGCCCGCGAGGGGCTGGCCTGCACGGTGCTGCCGGCGTCGTCGCTGGGCGAGAGTCCGGGCGCAGAAGGGAATGGGGATGGGGCTGGCGATGCCGAGGGGGGCATCGGGCGTCGCCTGATCCTGCCGGAGTTGCGCCGCACGCTGTCCCTGTGCTGGCCGCGCGCGCTGCCGCGTTCGAATGCGGCCGAAGCCGTCGCCGACATCCTGCGGGAGATCGTTGCAGCGCGCATCGCCCAGGGCGGCTCGCTGGCGCCGCCGCCCGCCCCTACGGCACCTGCCAGCCGATAAGAAATCCTTATGGCCATAGTCGGCGATTGAATTTCTCCTGCGCACCGGCCTCGGCTAGAGTGGGCGCCAGCATGGGCGGGACCGACATCCCAGATAACCGCCCGCCATAGGAGACAACAATGCTTCGCACCCTTCCCGCCCTCGCCGGCATGGCCGTGGCTCTCACGCTGGCCGCCGTGGGCAGCGCCCACGCCGACACCTATCCCAGCAAGCCCATCCAGATGATCGTGCCCCAGGCGCCGGGCGGCACCAACGACATCGTTGCCCGGCTGGTGGCCGCCGATCTGTCGCAGCGCCTGGGCCAGCAGGTGGTGGTCGAGAACCGTCCCGGCGCCGGCGGCAACATCGGCACCCAGGCCGCCGCGCGCGCCACGGCCGATGGCTACACGCTGCTGATGACCATCAGCAGCACGCAGGCGATCAACCCGTCGCTCTATCGCCAGATTCCGTTCGATCCGATCAAGGACTTCGAGCCGATCGCCCCCGTGGCGACGGTGCCGAACGTGCTGGTCGTGAATCCCGCGTTCCCGGCCAAGTCGATGGCGGAGCTGATCACGATGGCCAAGGCCAAGCCGGATTTCTATCGCTATGCGTCGGCCGGCAATGGCACGCTGAACCACCTGCTCGGCGAGATGCTGAACAGCATGGCCGGCATCAAGCTTGAACATGTGCCCTACAAGGGGGTGGCGCCGGCGCTGAACGACGTGCTCGGCAACCAGGTGCCGATGGCCTTCGCCAGCCTGCCCTCGGTGCTGGCCCATATCAAGGCCGGCAAGGTGCGGGCGCTGGGTGTGAGTTCGGCCAAGCGGTCGCCATTCGCGCCGGACATCCCGGCCATCAGCGAAACCGTGCCCGGCTATAGCGGCGATCTCTGGGTTGGCCTGTTCGCCGTGCGCGGCACGCCGAAGGCGGTGACGGAGAAGCTCGCCAAGACCTTGCAGGCCGCGCTGGCCGACGCACCGCTGCGCGACAAGCTCGCCGCGCAGGGCGCCGAGGTGCTCACCGGCACGCCGCAGCAGTTCTCGACCATGTTGCGTGCGGATATCGACAAATGGGGCAAGATCGTCAAGGCCTCGGGCGCCCAGGTGGACTGAACGGCGTTAGCCGTAGCCCCTCAGTCGCGGTCCTGCACCGCGCGCAGCAGCGTCAGCCGGGTCTTGCCGTCAGGCATGAAATGCGTGCCGAAGCGCACCAGCCCGGCGCGGCGCAGGTGGCAGGTCATCGTGAAACTCAGCAGCATCCCGGGCTCGGTATCGTCGATGTCGATATCGATGCCCCGGAGCCTCGGCTCGTAGCGCAGCAGCGTGGTTTCAATCTCCCGCTTGAGCGTGTGGGCCGACGCGGGCAGGTGCCGGTAGATGCGCGACAGGTCGCCCAGCCCATAGTCCGGCAGATGAGCCAGCCCGCCGCGCCGACTGTTCAGAATGCGCTGGATATTGTCCTGGACGGACAGGAAGGTCTGCGTCGCCAGATCGAATTCCTCGACCGGCACCCCATTCGCGAAATGCCCTGTCACGGCCTCGAACAGGCCCGGACCGCCGGCCATTACTGGCCAGCCTCATCGAATTCCAGCCCGATGCCGTCTGCGTCCGAGAAGGTCAGCCGGATCGTGGCCGGGGCGCTCGTCTCCGCTGTCTTGTTCCCCATTCTTATTAGCAGCTCGCGGGCCAGCACCGGCAGGATCTGCTGGTCGAGCAGGCTGTCGATATTGCGCGCGCCGGTGTCCGGCAACAGGCAGGCGGCGACCAGCGCGTCCACCAGCCCATTGTCGTAACGCAGCGGCACGCCGAACCGGCGCGCCACCCGCTCGCTCACCTTATCCAGCTTCATGCGTACGATTGTCGCCATCGGCCCGGCGGCCAACGGCCGGAACACCACGGTCTGGAAGCGCGCCAGCAGCGCGGGCTGGAAATGCTCGACCAGCGTCGGGCGGATCGCCTCCATCAGCATGCCGGGGGTCGCCGCGCCGCCGGCCTCGGTCACGGCGTCCGTGGCGGCCAGGATCTGGTCGCTGCCCAGGTTCGACGTCATCACGATCACCGTGTTGCGGAAATCGATCACCCGGCCTTCGCCATCGCGCATAAATCCACGGTCGAACACCTGATAGAACAGGCTCAGCACGTCGCGGTGGGCTTTCTCGACCTCGTCGAGCAACACCACGCTGTAGGGGCGCTGGCGCACCGCCTCGGTCAGGACGCCGCCCTCGCCGTAGCCGACGTAGCCGGGCGGCGAGCCCTTCAGCTGCGACACCGTATGCGCTTCCTGGTATTCGGACAGGTTGATGGTGATCAGCGCCCGCTCGCCGCCGAACATCAGGTCGGCCAGCGCCCGCGCCGTCTCGGTCTTGCCGACGCCCGAGGGCCCCACGAGCAGGAACACGCCGATCGGCGCGTCCTCGGCCTTGAGCCCCGCCTTCGCCGCCCGCAGCCGCTTGCCGAGCGCTGCGAGCGCCTCGTCCTGACCCACCACCACGCTGCCCAGGTTGGCCTCCAGGTCCAGCAGCGTGGCCAGTTCGCTGGCCAGCAGGCTCTCGGCCGGCACGCCGGTCCAGTCTGCGATGACTTCGGCAATCGCGTGCTCATCCACCTCGGCGCGGATCAGGGCGGCCTGCCCGGCCGAACCCACCGCGCGGTGGGCGGCTTCGATCGATGGGGAGAGGTCCTGCCGCAGCGCCTCGTCCGCGGCTTGCCATTGGCGACGCAGGCCGAACAGGGTTTCCGTTGCGGCCTTCTGGGCGGCGAGCGTCTGCGTGAATCGGGCGAGGTCGCCGTCCAGCGCCTCCAGCCGGCTGTCGATGGCGCCGATCCGTGCGGCGTCACGGATGCCCGTGGCGCCCTCGTCCTGCGCCAGCGCAGCCCGCTCGGTCTCCAGCGCCGCGCGCTCGGCCTCGCACCGGGCGAAGGCAATCGGCGTGGCGTCCTGGCTCATGCGCACCCGCGCGGCGGCGGTATCGAGCAGGTCGACCGCCTTGTCGGGCAACTGGCGCCCGGTCAGGTAGCGGCGCGAGAGGCGCACGGCGGCGACGACCGCCGCATCGGTGACATGCACGTCATGGTGCCGCGCATAGCGCTCCTTGAGGCCGCGCAGCATCAGGCACGCGGCCGCGTCGTCGGGCTCGTCCACCTTCACCATCTGGAAGCGGCGTTCGAGTGCCGCGTCCCGTTCGAAATACTGCTTGTATTCGGACCACGTGGTCGCCGCGATGGTCCGCAGCTCGCCCCGCGCCAGCGCCGGCTTCAGCAGGTTGGCCGCGTCGGCGCCGCCAGCGCTGTTACCTGCCCCGATCAGCGTATGGGCTTCGTCGATAAACAGCAGGATTGGCGTCGGCGACTGCTGCACCGCCTCGATCACCTGCTTGAGCCGCTGCTCGAACTCGCCCTTGACGCCGGCGCCGGCCTGCAAGAGGCCGAGGTCAAGCGTCAGCACGCTGGTGTTGGCGATGATCGCCGGGACATCGCCCTCCGCAATACGCAGCGCGAGCCCCTCGACCAGTGCGGTTTTGCCGACGCCGGGCTCGCCCACGAGGATGGGATTGTTCTTGCGGCGCCGCGCGAGGATGTCGATCATCTGCCGGATCTCGACATCACGGCCAAAGACCGGATCGATCTGCCCGGCACGGGCCTTGGCGGTGATGTCGATGGTGAAGCGGCCCAGCACGGGGTTGTCGGGGAGGTGCGCCACGGCCGGGGTGTCGGTCGGAAGGGGAAGGATCTCGGGCAGCCCGTGCGCCTCGCTCGATATCTGATCCAGCTCCGGCATCAGTCGTTCGATCTGCGCGGCGGTGATGCTGAGCAGCGGCCAGGCATCCGGCGCGCGCAGCCAATGCGGCGCTTCCACCAGCGCGGCGAGCAGGTGCGCCGAGCGAATGTCGGTGTCACCCGGTGCCGTCGCAGCGAGCGACGCACGCATCCATGCCGCCTCCAGCCACTGCCCCACGCGCGGCGAGAGCCCGGGCCGGCCGCGCAGGTCATGCGGCAGGCGGTCGATGGCGACGAGCAAGGCATTCCAGATGGCATCGACATCGATTTCATAGCGCCGCAGGATCGCCAGCAGGTCGCCCTCGCCCAGTTCGAGCAGCTTGATCAGCCAGTGCTCGACCTCGATGTCCCGGTGGGCGCGGGTTTCGCAAAGGCTGGCCGCCTCGGTCAGCGCGCGGGCGCAATGGGGGTTCAGGCGGCGCAGGAACGGGGAATAGTCGCGGGCAATCATGAGGGAGGGATGGCGATGGGCGGGAAGAATGCGGGGTCGAGGGATGGGGCGGCCGGCGGCGCGGCCGAGGGGCCGAGGGGCCGGCGCGAGGCCGGCCCGACCTTACTCAGGCACGCTCGTTCCAACTATCGGCGTGGATGATGTTGCCGTCCTTGTACGACCAGGTGATCTTCTCGTAGCGCAGCTCGATGCTCTCGAGGTGGTTGTGCTTCTCGAAGGCCGGGCTCTTGATGTCGTGCATCTTCGGCGTGACGCCGACCACCTTGACGTTCTCGAGCTTGGTGTTGAAGTACTCCTTCTCCTTGCCGGCGTCGTCGATCTTGTACCAGCGAATCTCCACCGCCTTCAGCGTCTGGCCGCTGGAGACGGCCTTGTAGAGATACGGCGTCGAGGCGTCGGTCTCCTTGGTAAATACGATCGGCTCGTGCACGCGCGTGCCGGTCAGCTTGCCGGTGTTGGCGTCCGTCGGGATCTTGACCGCGTGATCGAACGCCACCACTTCGACGCTGCCCTCGCGGCCCGAAACCGTGACCGAACCCTTGATGTCGGCGCCACCATCGTCCTTGATCCACATGTATGCGGGAATTGCCATTTACTTACTCCTTCTGCTGAAATGAACAGGCCGACTGGCCAGAAGTGACCCGATCGCCGTCACGGCAATCGGGAACAAGGGTAATTTCCACACGGCGATTGGCGGCGCGGCCCGCCTCCGTGTCATTGCCCGCCTTCGGGCGGGTGTCGCCGTAGCCTTGCGTCGCGAAATGCGTCAACGGCAAGCCGGCGGCATCGGCCAGCCAGTTGCGGACGGACACCGCGCGGGCCTCCGACAGGCGCAGGTTGCTGCGCGGGTTGCCGGTGGCATCGGTATGGCCAGCCACCAGCACGCGCTTGTCCGGATGCGCCCGGATCATTTCCAGCGCACCGATCAGCACGCGGTTGGAGCCGGGATTCAGGGTGGCGCTGCCGCTGCGGAACAGCGACAGGCTGTCCAGCTCGATCGTGGCCGGCGGCGGAGGCGGCGGGCGGTAGCCGGCGATCAGCGTGTCGATTGGCGCACGCAGCGCGGCCCCGCGATACAGACCGAGGCCGAGCCGCAGCGGCACGCCGTTGCGGGCGTGGCGGTCGAGTTCGTCCCGGTCGCGTTTGATGACCTTGAGCGCATCGATACGCGCGGCGTCCTGTGCCGGCGCCAACGCGCGATAGCGGTCCATATTGCCGGTGACGCGCGCCACCAGCGCCCGGTTCTGCCACGCCGAGGCGGCCGCAGCCGCGCAGAACGCCACCGCGAGCCACGCGAAGCCATGCGCCAGCGCACGTGGCAGCGCGCGCCGCGCCGGCTGTCGACCGATGCCACGGATCAACGGGTCCGGCAGTGGGTAGCGACCGCTGCCGCCCTCTTGTGCCGGGCGGGCTCCGACCAGACCGGTGATGCGGGCCACGGCACTGGCAAACAGCGAGTTGTCGGCTGGCGTGCCGCATACCGCGATCGCGCCGACAGCGGCCACCTGCACCGGCCTTCCCGTACGGTGGCCGTCGCGGCTGTCGTCCCGTAAGCGCGGCAACAACGTCGATTGCGCCCATCTGGCTAGCGCGTGCAGCCGATTAGCGCGACACCAACGTGCGGCGCGGTCGGCCGGCTTGGCGGCGCGGGCGTACTGGTCGAGGCTCGCCGCGACTTGCGCGATCCATGCCTCGTCCGCCGGCATCGCTTCGCCAGACATACCGAACCATGGGCCGTCCGGCGGACCCGCGGCGTCCTCGCCATAGACCGCGATGCACACTGGCAGCGGATAGCCGACGGCGCGGCTCGCCTCGCCAATCGCGTGACGCAAACGGCCGAGGCGCGCGCTCAGCGTTGCGGCGTCTCGGATCTGGTCGGCGGCGGTCAGGCATGCCACGGCGTCCGGGCCCTGCCCGTCGCGCCAGCGCTTCAGGGCATCCGCCACGTGAGCCAGCCGCGACGGGTCGCCCACACGTACCCAGATCGCGGACTCGGTGATACGGACCAATTCGTCGCCGAATGCCCGCACCAAAGCGCCGTCCGGCTCACCAACGGCGAGCACGAGCGGCGTATTCCGGCGCATGTCGCCGGGCAATACATCGAGTGACGCGTTCACGGCGACCAGCACCGCCTGCGAGGCCTGACGGCCAGCACGCCCGCGCCGCGTGGCGACAATCATCGCCACCAACATCAGCGCCACGACGAACAGCCCCAGCAGCAGATTCCACGTGGTCGACCCCGGCGAGCTGAATCCGAGCCACGCCAGGCAAAGCGCCGCGATCCAGCCGGCCAAGGTGCGATAGGGATAACCGGTCACGTCGCGCCCTTCAAACAGCCAGCCGCGCGATGGCCGCGTCGAGCCAGCGGTCCAGCGCCAGATAGACCAGCCCGGCGCCAACGAGCGCCAGCACCACCCATGCAATCGGCGAGATGCGCCAGCCGGCGCGTGCCTTGCCGTGGGTGACAATGACCGGCCCGTTGCCCTGGTCGAGCCCCGCGCGCGCCAGTCGCTCATCGAGCGTGCGCAGCAACGCGGCGCGGTCCGTGGCGCCGTTCAGGGCGAATCGCCCCTGGAAGCCCAGCCCAAGCACCACATGGAAGACCGCGAGCAACGGCAGCACCGGTTGGGGCGCTGCGAGGCGCCGTTCGATGCGGTCGATCAGCGCGTCACCCGCGTCGTGACTCTGGAACTCCTTGACTTGCAAGGGCTCGTGCTCCCACTCGTCCCGGCTCGCCCCTTCCAGGTGGCGGAGCGCGAACTCGTCGATCAGCGCGCATTGCGCATAGATCGCGTCCTCGACGACATCCGGGGATTGCCCCGCCGCCCGGAGTTCCTCACGCAGCCGGGCGATATGGCCCAGGCACGTTTCACGGAACGCCGCGAAGGTCACGGGCCTGTCCCCGCCGGCCAGCGAAGCGACAGTCAGGGCCGTATCGCGTAGCGCGAGCGGAAAGATCGGAAGCGAAGTTGTCATGCCGGCAATACCGCGAAGAGTTCGAGCGAGACGTCCGGCACGGAAGCCGGCACATAGAACTGGCACGCCCGCGCGTCGAGCATGCGCCGGAACGCCGGGTGGGCACTGTCAAGCGCGAAGTACTGGTTTTCGATCCGCACGGGAATGGCGGCAGGCAGGCGCGACATCGTCCGCAACGGAATGCCGGGCAGCGCCGAGTTGACGATCTGCGAGACTTCATCCGGCGCCCCCGCCTTGCAAAGGCGTGGCAGTTGTTCGAGCAAGGCGTGCGCCGGCATGCCAGCCTGCACCGACAGGTAGTACTCGGTACCTTCGACCAGCCGCTCATCGAGGATCTTTCCGTCCCAGATCGTGGGCCGCAGCCGTTCAAGCGCCACGGGCACGACGCGCGACGGCACCACCGCATCCACCAGCCTGCGAATCATTGACTCCAGTTCCGCGAACACGGGCTCCGGCGCCATGTGGTCGTAGGCTGGAATGGCCTGCAGGGTCTCCGTGGTCGAGAACGTCAGCAGCGCGCCCGCCAGCCGGGCCAGCACACGGTAGAGTTGCTCGGGATGCTGCTGCGGGGCCGCGCGCAGCCGCGCCAGCTCCGGCCAGGCACTGTTGACACTGTGCAGCAGCCAGAACAGTGCCACATCGGCCACGGCGTAATCGGCCATCTGGTCGGAACGCTCGCGCCGGCGCACGCCCAGGCTCGCACTCTTTGCGCTGAGGATGGTCGACAGCCGTGCCATGCGGGCGGTCAGCTGCTCGCTTGCGGACAGGAACAGGCTTGGCGGCACGTAGGCCGGATCGAGTTCGATCTGGCCCTGCGGCGTCCGGATAAGCCGAGCGATCGGGCAGGTCACGTAGTCGCCTTGTGCCTCGCCGTCGAACAGCAGGGCCAGTGCGTGACGTTCGACGCTGATTTCCTCCTTGCCCTCACCGTGCAGGTCGGCGACCTCCAGGTACTCACGCACGAAGCGGCGTGGCCGCGCCGGCCGTTCGCCATCGTCGACGCAATTGCCACCCAGCGCGTCCATCAGCGGCAGCCCGATCAGGACCACCGCCGAGTCTGCACCGGCCGGCAGATCGGCCAGATCGCGCGCGGGAGGCGTCCGGTCGGCCGTCTCCGTGTCGATCACGGTGCCATCCGGCAGGCGTGCGGCAAGCGAACTCACCGCCAGTCGATTCACTGTCAGTGCCTGGGAATCGATGACGACGCGCACGACGCCCCATGGTTCCGGGGTGGCGATACGCGCAATCTGCTCGCCGGCGTGGCGCTCCCATAGCGCCTGCTGCTGGAAATGCTGCGGCGTCATAAAGATGCCCTGCGCCCACAGCGGTCTTGTGATCTTCATGGTATCGGGCCGATTCCGCTTCAGTTCTTCGCCTTGGGCATCTGCGAGACGAGCGACAGGTTGATGTCCATCCCCTCGATCTGGAAATGCGGCACGATGAACAGCTTCACGCGGAAGAAGCCCGGGTTGTCTTCGATATCCTCGACAATGACCCGCGCGTCGCGCAGCGGGTGCGATGCCTGCAGTTCGTCGCCCGGATCGGTCATCTCGGTCACGAGCGTCTTGATCCAGCTGTTCAACTCCAACTCGAGGAGGCGGCGGTCCTTGGTGGTGCCGATGTTCTCGCGCTGGATCAGCTTCAGGTAATGCGCAATGCGCGACAGCAGGAAGATGTACGGCAGGCGCGCGTTGACACGGCTGTTGGCGGTGGCCTCCTTGGTGTCATACAGCGCCGGCTTCTGGGTCGAATGCGCCGAGAAGAAGCACGCGAAATCGTGATTCTTGTAGTACGACAGCGGGATGAAGCCGAGGTTGGCGAACTCGAACTCGCGCGTTTCCGGAATCAACACCTCGGTCGGGATCTTGGCCTGGTTGCCGGTGCCCAGGTCATAGAGGTGAATCGGCAGGTCCTCGACCAGACCGCCAGCCTGCGGGCCCCGGATCTGCACGCACCAGCCGTTCTTGATGAAGCTCTGCACCATGTTCGCGGCGAACGAGAACGATGCATTGGCCCAGAGGTAACGGTTGTGATCCGGCCCCTTGACCGCCTCCGTATAGTTGAACGCGCGGACCGGCACGGTATCCGGGCCGTACGGCAGCCGCGCCAGGAAGCGGGGTAGCGTCAGGCCGATATAGCGTGCGTCGTCGGATTCGCGGAAGCTCTTCCACTTCAGGTACTCGGCGCGGTCGAAGTAGTTGCCGATGTCGCGGATCGCCGCCACGTCCTCCATCGACGTCTTGCCAAAGAACTCCGGCGCCACCGCACCCACGAACGGCATGTGCGCAGCCGCCGACACCTTCGAGATATTGCGCAGCAGGGCGATATCCTGTGGGCTACGGTCGAACGCGTAGTTGGAGATGATCGAGCCGATTGGCTCGCCGCCCGGCGTGTCGTACTCCTGGATATAGGTGTGCAGGTACAGGCCGCTCTGGATCACCTCGGGGGTGTCCTCGAAGTCCTGGCGCAGCGCTTCCTTCGAGACGTCGAGCACCTCGATCTTCACGTTCTTGCGGAAATCGGTGCGATCGACCAGGAATTTCAGGCCGCGCCAGGCCGATTCGATCTCCTGGAAGGTCTCGTGATGCATGATTGCATCGAGCTGCCGGCTGATCTTCTCGTCCAGATGGGCGATGTGGAAGTCGAGCAGGCTCTTGTCGAGCCGGTCCACCTGCTGTGACGAATCCTGGATCATCTTCAGGAACACGTGCATGGCCTGCGCCACGCGCTCGTCGAGCGAAGATTCGGACAGCGCGTCTGCGCTCTGGAACGACTCCACCGGCCGCGTGCTACGGACCGGCGACAGGTTGATCTTCTCGCAGAGCGCTTCATAGACGCTCTTGCCCGGCGCGTCGAGGACGACGGCAGCGGCGGCGCTATCGGCGGCGCTATGGGTACGTGCAGACAGTTCTGGCTTCTTTTCCATGGAAAAAATCCTCGGGTAACGGGTTACTGGGCGGAGGCCGGAGCCGGGGCGGCCTGGCCAATCTTCTGCAGATCGGCGCGCAGGCGCTCGGACAGCCCGGGGTCCTTGAGGATCTTCTCGAGCTCGCGGCGAAACATCGCGTTGTCGAGCAGGTTCGACTTGAGATCGCGCAGCAGATTGCGCGCCGCCATCAGCGCGCGCAGCTCGGGCACCTTGCCGGCGACTACCTCCGGCTTGAAGTCATCCATGGAATGGAAGTCGAGATCAACGGGCAGCTCGGAGCCATCGGCGGCGAGCGTGTTCTCGACGGCAATCTTCGCCCGCGGATTGAAGTCCGCCAGGACCGCATTGAAGTTGTTCTTGTTGATGGAAACCTTCTCCCGCTCCGCCAGCGCGCGGGTGTCCTGCCCATTACTGTAGTCGCCCATCACCAGCAGCTTCAGTGGCAATTCCACCTTCTTCTGCGCGCCGCCGGTATGCAAATCCAGCTTGATGTTGACCCGCGCCTTGGGCACTTCGTTCTGGAAGCTCTCTGCCATTCTCGATTCCTTCTCCAACAGGTTTTCAATCCGCACGGCACTCGATTCGTCGATCGCCGCATGGCCGGTAGACACGCAAGTGCGGGAGACTATCTTTTTTATTTCCCACTGTATTTAGGTGACTTCCTAAAATTCATCGGATTTTTGATCTTTTTTATCTAAATCAATAATTCGATCCAGTCCTATTTTCCTGAAAGCCACAAGACGGTAAGGTGCGGCGCGCAGGAGCATGTCGCTTGCGAAGCGGCACGCCTGACCTGTTACGCCGGATTGCCCGGCCTTGGAGAGAGACGATGTCGGGTGGGGTTGCAACACTGAAGGCATACGGGGAAGCGCTGCTCAAGGGACTGGGCGGTGGCCAGCAGTCTTACTTCCTGAAGGTGCCGGGCGCGGAGACCGCCGTGGGTCTGTCGGTGGTGTCGTTCGAAGCGGTGGAGAAGCTCGGCGCTCCCTACGCCGTCACTGTCCAGCTTACGCATCCGCTGGAGCTTGAGCGCGCCAGCTACCTCGGCAAGCCCGCGACATTCGAGATCGACCCTGGTGATGGCACCGAGCCGCGCAAGTTCGCGGGTTGCATCACGCAGTTCTCCAAGACGAAGCAGACGCAGGATTTTCACGGCTACCAGATGGTGGTGGAACCGCTAGTGGCACGGCTTCGGCTGACCCAATCCACCCGCATCTACCAGCACCAGACCGCGCCCCAGATCATCGAGGCGATCCTGCGGCGGCACGAACTGGTTGGTCACCAGTTCGCTTTCAAGCTTCGGCGCGAGTACCCGCAGCACCCGTTCCGCTTGCAGTACCAGATGTCCGATTGGGACTTCATCCGGCTACTGATGGAGCAGGAAGGGCTCTATTCCTATTTCCTGCCGGGGAAATTCGGCGAGATGGTGGTGTTTGGCGACGACATCGACCATTACCTCTACAAGCCTGAATTGCGTGTGCCCTATCGGGAATCGGCCGGGCTTGAGGCCGGCATCGAAGCCGTCTTTGGCATTCGTACTAATGCTAAAACGGTCCCCGAATCGTTCCTCGTGGCAGATTACAACCCGGATCTGGCATGGGAACCCTTGAAGGGCGAAGCCAACGTCGCGAGGAAGGACAAGACCACTTACGGGCAACCGTATGTCTTCGGTACGCATCACCTTGATTTCGATGGTGCCAAATGGGAAGCGCAGCTTCGTCATGAGGCGGCGATGGCGTCTCAGGTCGAATACGAGGGCGAGAGCAACGTCCTGGAACTGCGTCCGGCGCGGATCCTGAGAATGGATCTCGACTTGCCCGACGCCCCAAACGGGCAGGTCATCACCGAAGTCACCCACACCGGCGCGCGCGATGCGGCGTATCGCAATACCTTCAAATCGATCCCATCCGATCGTCGCTTCCGGCTGCCGCTGGATGAGGCCAACTGGCCAAAGATCGCAGGCACGCTGAGCGCCCGCATTACCTCACCCAGCCAATACACGTACGCCTACCTGACGCAGCAGGGCTACTACACCGTCCGCTTCGACTTCGATTTCGAGAAATGGCCCGGTGGTGGTGAGTGCGTGCCACTGCGGCTGGCAAAGCCATTCGCCGGGGCATTCCAGACAGGCTTCCACTTTCCACTAATCGACGGCACCGAAGCCGCCATCGCGTTCCGGGACGGGAACCCGAACAAGCCCTACATCGCTCATGTTCACCACAACAGCCGCCAGACGGACCTGATCACCAATCATGACCGCTGGCTGTCGCGCAACGTCATCCGCACGCAAAGCGACAACAAGCTCGAGTTCGAGGACTGGGAGGGCCAGGAGCACGTCAAGCTGTCCACGGAGCATTCCGGCAAATCGCAGCTGACACTTGGCCATATGGTGGATGGGAAGTGGAGGAAGCGGGGGGAGGGGTTCGAGTTGCGGACCGATGCGGCGGGCAGCATCAGGAGCAAGGGACTCCTACTGAGTGCCGACGTCCGCAAGCGCGGTACCGGGCATCAGCTTGACATGCAGGAGGCGCTGTCCGAACTGCGTCTGGCGCTAGACCGAGTATCAGCGCTGGCGCACGCGACGACACAGGCTGGCGCGACACCGGCGGACAACACCACCCAGTCGGAACTACTTTCGGCCATGGACCAACTTAGGGGCGCAGGCATTCTCGCGACTGCACCCGGTGGAATTGCTTTCCTTACGCCCGAATCGATTCAGCATAGCGCAAGTGGAAACGTCATCTTGACATCCGGCAAACAGATCGATGTGAGCGCCGTGAGACGCTTCGCTGTCGCAGCCGGCGAATTAATCTCGTTATGCGCCCACAAGTTGGGGGTCAAGCTATTTGCTGCAAAGGGAAAAGTCGAAATCCAGGCGCAGACCGACGCGCTTGACTTGTTTTCCGCCAAGCGGTTGCACATTGCCAGCGCAGACGACGACGTCGTTGTGTCTGCACAAGGAAAACTCACCCTAATGTGCGATGGCGCCTACATCAGACTGGAGGGCGGAAGCATTGAAATCGGATGCCCGGGCGACTTCAACATCAAAAGCGCGTCCTTCAGCTATTCCGGGCCCGACAGGCTGGATGCTGTCTTACCTGTCTTGCCGATCAGTGAGCCGTTGTCCATCGGCAAATACCGCTTATCCGTCTAACACGCCATGATCATTAGTCCTCCGTTTCTACCTCTCACCGACAGTGCATCGGACCTGATGGATTGGGCCGATCGCCGCGAACAGCTTCATGGAACATATCCGATCTGCTCCGACCGGCGTTGGCACGGCGGCTGTCACTTGGCACCCGAACATCAGAACGATCCTGTGAGAGCGATTGCAGATGGGGAGGTTGTGGCCTATCGCGTCTGCCAGCACCCCGAAGGGCACGAGGGAGAAATCAGGGACACCAACACCGGATTCGTGCTTTTGCGGCATGAGAGCGAGACCGGTGAAGGGCGCGTGCTCCGATACTACTCCCTCTATATGCACCTTCGTCACCTCGGTGGATATGGCGGCAACTGCGATCCAGCTCGCCTGCCCGACTGGTTGCGCATGCCAACGGAGGCGAAAGCAGGCAAGGGCAAGCGAGTCCACCGAAAGGAGATACTAGGCTGGACAGGGCGATGCGATGGAGCCATGTATCTTCATTTCGAGATCTTCATGACAACGGCGGATTTCGAGACCTATTTCAGTGGCACGCAGCTTGGTCAGGCAGCGCCGACGACGCCATCTGGGACGGACTATTGGGGAAACAGCTATTACGTTTTGCCCAGAGGCACTCCGATTCTCCCGCAACCACCCGGCACGATAGGAAACAGGTTAAAGGGCATTGATTTTCCTCCGCTGAAGGGTATTGCGGCGACCGAGCGGGAGCTTTACATCGAAGTCTGTTTCCATCTCGGGAAGAAGGTTACTCGCGTATGGCGCGATAACGGAAATGGTGTGCGTACGCTCCTGACCACAGCTCCTATTAAGGAGACAGACTACGAGTACAACATGCATCAGCGTGCCTCCTCGTTATACCCGGCCTGCCCTAGCGACGGGTACGAGCTGTTGCGCTTTGGAAGAATTTTAAGCCGGCCGGCAACGCTACCATCGGCTGCGAGGACAACTTGGTTTCGCGTTGCGTTCGATGAGAACGCGGAAGGGTATGTTGATGTCAACGATCCACGTATCCAAAAACTCTCTGACGCAGATTTTCCTATATTCGCAGGATGGCAAACGGTACGCGAGACAACCGGTCCGTTCACACAGGATGGCCTGTGCGATATCGAGTCACTTAAGGCACTACTTAAGCAAAAAAACCCTGAACACAACCCGTATATAGGAACGTCCGCGGACAAGGAACTGCGCTACTACGTGCACATGGGCGACGACGTAAAAAGGAAGCTAAAAGGGTTAGTTTGCGAAATGCCATCGGAGTGGGACGGCACGAACAACGACGCACGCTATCGCAAAATCAAGGAAAGGGGAGAGTTCTACGCCGGCAATGAAAGCGGCTACGAAAGGTTCATTAGACTACATGAGAAGTGCCAGTTTTGGGGTAAAACAGGCTTGCCACCTACGGCGTCGGATCGGCTTTGGTTCTTCCACCCCCTAAGCTTTATCAGACATTTTCGCAAATGTGCGTGGCTTGGTTCAAAAGAGTTCGCTCAGATATATCCGAACAAGTCCCATCCGAAAACGGATTTGGAAAGCCTCCGCGCAGAGTATCTCACTCCCCTCAATTTCGCAACGAGGAAGTTTGGCATTACCACGCCTACGCGGCTAGCGCATTTCCTTGGACAAGGCGCAGTGGAAAGTGCACATCTCACGCAGATGCAGGAACTCAGTATGACCGGGGATATGAAGCCCGACGGTTTATATGGCAGCGAATTGAATCGCCTCTCGCGATCACGTGAATCTGACCTCGGCCATTGGTATGGAGAGCACCCAGCAGAGCACGACCCTTGGTATGGGTCAACAAAGTTCAACAGCAAGGGAACACGTATTGCTAGCTCCTACGACTGGAGGAATGGAAACTGCGATTTCGAGGATGCACAGAAGTTCCGAGGCCGTGGATTCAAACAGCTTACCGGGAGGAGTAATTATGCCGACTACTGGGTATTTCGAGGATGGAATTCCGAAGAATTCTCTCGCAGTTGGTGGACCGACCCCTCGTTCAAAGCAAAAAATCGAACAGGGATGAAATTGAAGCCAATCGTTATAAATAACCCACACCGGGTGGCCCTGCCGGAAAATTGTATAGATAGCGGGGCTTTCTATATGAGATTTTGCCGTCCCAACGTCTTTATTAATATCGACAAGGATAGATCTTCTCTCGCATTCTCTGCCGTGGCTATTTCCGCTGAGAAGAAAATTTCCACCGCGGTCACAGTATCCATTAACGGCGGAAGACTCGCTGAAGACGAACGTTTTAAATTTACTCGTGCCGCAAAATTGATACTGGGTTGATATGAGCGACGCATTCCTTACCTCCGTCATTACAACATGCCTTCTGATTCCAGCGCTTTCATGCGCAGCCACTGAATATGAGGCCTCGGGGGATAAAATCACCATACGTACTGACGGCTCGTCCCAAACATGCTTGTTGTCCGATTCAGCAAATTTCGCTACGACAAGTCACGACGGATCAGCAGTGATTATTTCCGCACGAGGGTACCTGAGCCGAGAAAATTTGGAGAACTGCGAGATTGATGTGCCTGTCCGTGTGAACACGATTCCGGAAGGGGTTGGATTTCTGACGGACATTAACTTAGAAAAGGAAATCTATATTTCCTTGGATTTCGTAAGTGTGCGACCGTTCTTATATCTAGCAACGGTCGCTCGCATCGGCACGACCAAAAATCTCGTATCAATTGCGGGATCATATTCACCCAACAAGCGAATGTCTGAGTTGACAAAGCATGCCTTTCAGAATGATGGAATTGCAGGGTCTTCGATCATATCTCCGAGCGGAGATTATGTTGCCCCATCGGGTTCAATCGACTGCGATCCGCAGGCGTTTCCGGGAGTGTGGGACGTCAAACACAACAAACGTGTGTTCGCGACACCTGAGGTTTGTAGCGAGTTGTTTAGGAAATCGAGAGGAAGAAATTAATGCGCGGAGCGGTCAGAGTCAGCGACAAACTCGAGAACGGCGGAACGGTGTTAGCCGGTTCCAGCGCCATGGTGTTCATGGGTCGTGGCATCGCACGGCAAGGAGATCCGGCGCGATGCAACGTTCATGGCGACACCTGTATCGCCGAAGGCGATCGCGCCTTCACCGATAAAGGCAAACCCATCGCGCTGCATCTCCATAAATGCGCGTGTGGCTGTCGCCTGATCTCGTCGCTTATGACGGCAGGGAAGGGGTAAGCCATGCCAATCGACTATGCCAAAGCCGGCTCCGACATGATGTTTCCCGATCGAACCCGTCCACGGCAATGGGTATTGCTCTGGGCACTTTGCACGGCAATGGGAGCGGCAGTCGTCGTGCTCTTGTGGCCAACCGGGAGGCCCGCACAGGGCCCCCAATTCTGGTTCGCCATCCTCGCTGCGCCCCAGATCGTTTTTGCATTAGTGCTGGGATGGTTTCGTCACAGCTATGAAAGCGCGTATCTGGCGGCGCTGTATCACAACCAACATCGGGAGGAATACCTGCACCGGTTGGTTTCACGCTCGCAAGTGCCGTTGCATATTATCGCATCGTCTCACTGTGTACCGAGTCCGGACCTGTCCCTTGTCGACGTTCTGCACCCGGGTAAGGTGCAACTCGCAGCGCGGCCCGTGCGTATGGGTGCCGATTTGGTACGTCATAGCCCGTTGCCAGAATGGGACGAGGAATTGAATGTATCCAAGCAAGAGGGCGCCGATGCGACGGTGCTAGATCGCTTCGATGTGCTCCTGGAGAAGCTCCTGAATCCTGTCTTGGATACCCTCGTAGCATTGCATCGGCATGGTGGTCGCTACGCCCCCGAAATCCGGCTGATCAACGGCACGTCAGCGACAGCAAAGGACCGTTTGCAGCAACTGCGGCGCGTCTTGGACGCGAATGGCTTGACGGATCTCGATGCGCTTGTTGTCGACACCACGAGTATCCAATCGCTCCTGCTCGCGGATGAGTGGCTGGACCGCGAACCATCGACGCCCTTGCTCTTGCTCGCCACACAACTGCATGAATTCCCCCCGAAAGAGAGCGCCGAAGCGGGCGCAGCGCTGCTGATGGTTCCAGACAGCCTGGCACTTCCGAGTGATGTGCATTCAGTCGGCAGGCTCCATCGCCCCGTGACATGCCCATTGAGCGCACTGACGGAAGGGTTCGCCGAGGCACTCCGTGCAGGCTCCACCTCCCCAAGTGCGATCAAGCGCCTGTGGATCGCTGGCGTCGAAAGCGATGCGGATGCGGCCGTCGCGAGGGGCTTGGCGGACGCCGGTCTCACCCAACTATCAGACCCCGGCAGTCAGCATCACCTTGATCGCATTCTCGGTCATGCAGGCGCGGCGGCGGGATGGATCGCCGTTTGTGGTGCGATCGAATCGGAGGACACCGGCCCCCAGCTGGTATTGACCGAAGGGGGCGACATGCAGCTCGCCGTCGTCTATTCAGTGGCAAGGAAATTGGAATCAGATGTCAATGTCTAGCGATGTACCGCACCAAGGCACTGCAGGGGCAGCGCCGATCCTCTCATGGGGCTTCCTGTTGGTCGTGGCGTCGTTGGCCATATTCGGCTTGGCCGCAATCTGGCTTTGGGGCGATGACCTGGGCTGGCCGACCACTGCGTCGAAGAAGACGGCCACGCTGTGGCTCGTTGCGATCGTGACATCGGCGATGGCGATTCATGCGCTCGCTTCTCGCGTGGGTGCCTATCGGGCCGCAGGTTGGCTGTTTCGACAGCGGACTAACATCGGTCGGACGTCAGACACCAAGACGAGTGCAAGCCCGGCTTCGCGGCTGCGTGATCTTCGGAACGAGCTATCCCGCGACCACGGATACCGTTGGCGGCATCGCCAGCCCTGGCTGCTGCTGACTGGAGATGATACGGCGATTGCGCGACTCGTTCCCAATGCCGAGGAACGCCGCTGGACGGTCACCCCCAACGCGGTACTGCTGTGGCATCGGCCGACCGAGGCTGGCCAAGCGGACGCCGACTGGCTGAAGCAAGTGTGCCGGCTGCGACGCCATCGCCCGGTGGACGCAATTGTGCTGATTACTAATGGCGGGGAGGAAGGGAAACCGTCATCACAAGGTGGCACACATCGGCACGTCGCTTCATTAACCCACATCGGGAGGGTGCTGCGCTGGTCCGCGCCGGTCTACGCGCTTGACATTACGCAATCGCATGCCACGGCCAAGCCCGATGCAGCGGTGGTCGCTTGCGAATGGAGCCAATTTGCGGATGCCGAAGCCTGCAAGAGATCGTTGGAGACCCTACGCCACACCCTCGCCCGCCGTGGCACCGCACAGCTGACCGCTGACCACACAGACCGCTACATGGCGACCCTGTCCCAACAACTCGACAAGCGCATCAGCGAGTTGGCCGAATGGGCGGCGGGGCTGACGAATTCGCGCAGCAGCCCTGTTCCGCTTGCCGGGATGGTGTTTTCTCCCTATCCAAACTCCGATACCACCACCCACCTCCCCCTCTGGCAACACATCGCCGATTCCGCCCGCCGTCATCCCGGCCGGCGTGTCGGCTTCCATCCCGTTACCGTGCTCTCGACCATCGCCCTCGGCGCCATCGGGCTGTGGACGGCCGGGATGCTCCTTTCAGGCTTCCAGAACGCCCGCAACATCCACGCCACGCAGTGGGCTATCGATGCCAACGCATCCGAGTTGAGCCCAGCCGGGCGCCTCCGCTCGCTCGTCGCCCTCCAACACCAGATCGCACGCTACGAACCGCGCCCCGGTCATCACGCGCCGCTCACCACCCGCTTCGGCCTGAACCGCGACGCCGCCCTGCTTGCGGCCATGTGGAAGCCCTATGCGGCGGCCAGCCGCGAGCTTCTCGTCAGTCCGATTCAGCAGGATCTGGAGGATGTGCTCGTCGATCTCTCCCAGATGCCGGTGGATGGGCTCGACGCGCAGGCCAGCCAGTGGGCGCTGGACGGCCATCACACGCTCAAGACCTATCTGATGCTGGCCAACCCCGAGCGCGCCGAGCCAGACTTCCTCGGGCCGCAACTGGTCCGGCACTGGCAGACGGAGGCCCGTATCACGCCGGGCGAGCGGGACGATCTGGCGGAGCGGCTGCTCACGTTCCATGCCGCCCGCGTCAAGGCCCATCCCGACTGGCGCATCGAGGCGAGCCCCGAGCTGGTGGCCGGCGCGCGGCGCACGGTGCTGGCGGTCATCGGCCAGCGCAACGCGCAGGACACGATCTACCGCCAGGTGATCGATGGCATCGGCAACAAGTACGCGGATCAGACGCTGGTGTCGCTCACCCCCGGCACCGACGCGCGCGGGCTGGTCCGAGCCAATGCGCTGGTGCCCGGCGCCTACACCCGGCAGGCCTACGAGGGCCACGTGGCCGAAGCCATCGCGCGGGCCGCCAAGCGCACGGAAGTCGCCAGCGATTGGGTGCTGTCAGACGGCAATGCCCAGCAGTCGGACAGCCCAAATGACTTGCAGGCCACGCTCATCGCCCAGTATTTCGCCGATTACGCCGAGCAGTGGCAGCGCTTCATGAACAGCCTCCAGTGGGAGCCCGCGCCCACGTTGCCGGCAGCCATCGACCAGTTGAAGCTGATGGCCGATGCGCGGCAGTCGCCTGTAATCGCGCTAATGAAGTCACTCGATTACCAGGGCGGCGCGGGCGCGCGGAAGGACTCGCTGTCCGACACGCTCGTCGCCAAGGCGCAGGACATGCTCGGCAAGAAGGCAGCCAGCGCCGGGATCGTCAAGCCCGACACCGCCGGCCCGCTGGGCTCGACCTTCGGACCCATCCAGCGGCTGATGGCCGTTGGTGAAGGTGCCGGCGGCGACATGAGCCTGCAGCGCTTCCTCGATCGCGCGACGGCCCTGCGGTTGCGGCTCCAGCAGGTCAGCCACAGCCCGGACGCCGACGCCCAGGCCCGCCAGATGGCGCAGGCGCTGTTCCAGGGCAAGGGCTCGGAGTTGGCCGATACCCAGGCGTACGCGCAACTGATTGCCGCAAGCCTCGGCGCCGAGTGGGCCGGGATGGGGGAGGCGCTGTTCGTGCGTCCCATCGCCCAGGCGACCCAGACCGTGCTCCAGCCGGCGCAGGCCAGCCTGAACGCCGCCTGGCGAGACAGCATCGCCATGGCATGGGGCCGCGCCTTCGCCGGCCGCTACCCGTTTGCGGATACCGCCAACGACGCCTCGCTGCCGGAACTGGCCCGCTTCCTGCGTCCGCAGGGCGGGCTGATCCACGGCTTTCTCACGGCCCAGCTCGCCGGCGTGCTCGAACTGCAGGGCGATGCGTGGCAGCCGGCGGCGTCGGGCGGGCACGCGCTCGCGTTCGATCCGGCCTTCCTTGCGGCGATCAACCGGCTCCAGCGCATCGGCACGCGGCTGCTCACGCAAGGCGAGCCCCGCTACCAGTTCGAGATGAAGCCGATTCCCACGCCGGGCCTGACCGATACGCTACTGACCCTCGACGGCCAGACCCTCCACTACTACAACCAGCGCGAACACTGGCAAGCCATGACGTGGCCGGCGAGCAACCTGGAGAACCCCGGCACCCGGCTCCAGTGGCAGGCCGAGACGGCCGGCACCAACAAGCACTATGAGTTCACCGGACGATGGGGCCTCGTCAGGATGCTCGAGCGGGCCAGCATCGAGCCGATCGACAGCGCCACGTTCCAGCTCACATGGCAGGGCCAGCCGGATTGCCCCGTCGTGGCTGCGGCGCCGGACCCCGACAGCCTCACCGCGCGCCCGGCCATGCAGCCGCCGGCCAAGGACGTCACCTACCCCATCCGCTACCAGTTGCGCACCGAGCTTGGCCATGGGCCGCTCGAACTGCTCTCGCTGCGCGATTTCGTGCTGCCGTCCCGGATCTTCCTCGACAAGCCCCAACCATCCACCACCAAGGGGAACGATGTTTAACCAGTTGCTCAACGCGCTGTTCGGCACGCGCGCGCCGTCGGATCTGGCCCGGGCGGCCATCGCGCGATGGGAACCGTGGCTGCGGCCCATCCGCCCCGATGCGCCCGCCGGGGACGACCCAGGCTACGACGACGACTTCCTCGCCATCAAGGACGAAGTCGCCAAGCTGTCCGATGTCAACGACACGCTGATTGTCGAGACGGCGGAGCGTCTGCTCCAGGGCACCGCCAAGGATGCGCGGCTCGCCGCCTACTATCTCTACGCGCGCATGCGGCGGGACGGTGCGGAGGGCATCGCGTCCGGCTTCGAGCTGCTGGCGGCGCTGGTGGACCGCTTCGGCACGCAACTGCTGCCCGTCCGGGCCGAAAGCCGCAAGGCGTCGCTCGAATGGCTCGCCAGCGCAACGTTCACGGATCGGCTCGACCGCGTGCACGGGCTGACCGGGCTGCCGCTGGAGCGCACGCTGTCGGCGCTGGCGCTGATCCTCGAGCGCACCGCGCAGTGGCCGGAGGCCGCCCGGCCGGCGCTGGACGCCCTCTTCCGGCGCTTCGAGGGCCGCGTGGAATCGCCCGCCGCCCATGACTCTGGCGCCGAGCCCGCGTCACCTGCAACGCCGATGGCGCTGCCCGCAGGCGACGTTTCCTCCTCGCGCGACCTGCTCGACCGCGCGCGCCAGATGGCCACGTTCCTGCGCGAGCAGCCGCAGGGCTATCTGGCCGCGTACCGGCTCATGCGCTGCGTCCGTTGGGACACCCTGACGGAGGCGCCGCCGCACGAGCCCAGCGGCAAGACGCGGCTGGTCGCCCCGCGCGCCGAGCTACGCGCCCAGCTCAAGCGCCTGCTGTTGCAGAAGCAGTGGCCGGAGTTGCTCGATCGACTTGAACGCGCCTTTGCGGAGGGCGCCAACCATTTCTGGCTGGACCTCCAGTACTACGCCTTCACGGCGCAGGATCAGGCCGGCGGCGACTACGCGCGCGTCCGGGACCTGCTGGCCACCGACTGCGCGCTGATGCTGGAGCGGCTGCCCGGCATCGAGCAACTGAGCTTTGCCGATGGCACGCCATTCGCCGACGACACCACGCTCGAGTGGATCGCGCGCCACGCCACCGTGCGCGATGTCGAGCGAGGCGAGGCCGTCGCGCCGGTGTCGGTCTCATCCGCCAGCACCGACTGGGCGGAAACCGAGGCCCAGGCCATCGATCTCTCCGCGCAGCAGAGTCTGGACGTGGCGTTCGCGTGGCTGCAAGGGCTGCCTTTGCCCGATGGCGAGCGCGACCGCTTCATCCGTCAACTGGTGATGGCGCGCGTGGCCGCCCGCGCGGATCGCGCCGATACGGCGCTGCACCTGCTCGCCACGCTGGAAGCCACCGCCGCGCGCTTCCAGCTGGCCACGTGGGAGCCGGGCCTCGCGTTCGAGGCCAAGCAGCAACTGCTGCGGTTGCTCCGGGCGCGGCTGTCGCGCAAGGACGCCGACAAGCCCGCCATCGCCCACCGCATCGACACCCTGCTGGCCGATCTGATCGCCATCGACCCGGCGCGCGCCATCGCCACCGCCTAGCCTTTCCGAGACATGAAGCACCCGACCCAAGACAACGAGATCCTGCGCTACTACGAAGCGGAGATGCGCTACCTGCGCGAAGCGGGCACCGAGTTCGCCCGGGCCTACCCGGACCGCGCGCGCATGCTGAACCTGGACCGCATCGGCGAGCGCGACCCGCACGTCGAGCGGCTGTTCGAGGGCTTCGCCTTCCTGATGGGCCGCCTGCGTCACAAACTGGACGATGAACTGCCGGAATTGACCGAGGGCCTCGTCAGCATGCTGTGGCCCCACTACCTGCGCATGATCCCGTCGCTCTCGATCATCGAAATGGCGCCGGCCATGGGCACGCTGCAACGCCACGAGGTGCTGCCTGCCGGGCTGGAAGTCGTCTCCGACCCGGTTGCGCTGGGCGCGCAGCCGGGGCAAGGCCAGAGCAGTCAGGCCGACAGCGTTGCCTGCATCTACCGCACCACGCAGGCTGTAGACCTGTATCCGCTGCGCCTGACCGAAGCGGCCACCTATACCCGCGAGGACGGCCGCTCGGTGATCCGCCTGCGGCTGGCGTTGCAGGCGCAGGCCAAGATCGCGCTGCTGGAGGTGCCACGCCTGCGGCTGTTTCTCCATGCCGACCGCCCCTTGGCGCTCGCGCTCTATGCCGCGCTGACCGCCAAACCGGTGGCGATGCACGTCCGGGTGCCGGGTCACCCGGACGACCGCCCCGGCACGCCCCTCCCGATGCCGGGCCTGTCGCTGCGGCCCGCCGGCTTCGCGGCCGACGAGCGGCTGTGGCCCAAGCCGGACAACGCCTTCGGCGGCTACCAACTGATGCTCGAGTACTTCACGTTCCCCGAGAAGTTCATGTTCGTGGACCTCTTCGGGCTCGACCTCCCCGCCATCGCCCGGCTGGCGCCGGAGGCGGAACAGTTCGATGTCGAGGTCGTGCTCGCCCGGCCGTTCCCGGACGACCTGCGCTTCTCCGCCGAGAATGTGCGGCTGCATTGCGCGCCGATCATCAACCTGTTCGAACTCGAGGCTGACCCGGTCACGCTTACGCACTGCGAGACCGAGTACCGCGTGCGGGCGATGGCGCAGCATGGCCGGCATGTCGAGGCGTACTCGGTGGACACCGTGCGCGGCTTCGAGCCCGCCAGCGGCGAGCGCTTCGAGTACGCACCATTCGCGGCGTTCCGGCATCGCGGCGGCATGCTGCGGCACGAGATGCCCGAGCGCTACTTCCACACGCGCGTGCGGCGCGGGCCGTCAGGCCGGGTGGACACCTGGCTGGTGCTCGGCGGCCATGCCTGGGAGCAGCAGGACACGCTGCCCGAGGAAACGCTGTCCCTGTCCGTCACCGGCACCCACGGCATGCTGCCGCGCAAGGGCCTGCGCGAGGCTGGCATCACGCAGATGCGCGGTGGCTTCACCAACGTGGCGTCGATCCGCAACCTCACGGCGCCGACGCTGCCCGTCTATCCGCCCACCGGCGACCGCTTCCACTGGCGCGTGCTCTCGCATCTGGCGCCGAACTACCTCTCGCTGCTCGACGCGGAGGTGCTGCGCGGCACGCTGGCGCTCTATGACTGGACGGACGGCGAGACCAACCGGCAACGGATCGACGCCATCGCCGAGGTGCGGCACCGCCCCTTGCAAAAACTGGAGAGCGGCGGCCTGCTGCGCGGCGTGGAGATCGAGGTCTGGCTGGACAGCACGCGCTTTGCCGGCGCGGGCGACCTCGAACTGTTCGGCGAGATGCTGAACCGCTTCCTGTCGCTGTACGCCACGCTCAATCTCTACACGCGGCTCGTGATTGTCTCGCAACCGTCCGGACAGCGGCTGACGTGGCCGGACAGCAAGGGCCAGGGAGCGCCGTTTTGAACGCGCCGGAGACCGCGCCGGACAACCGGGCACCCCGCCGTCTGAGCGAGGCATTGCTGGCCGATGCCCCGCGCATGAACTTCTTCCGCCTGTGCGAGTTGATCGAGCTGGCGGCGCCAGGCCACCCGCCGCTCGGCACCACCGATTCGCCGGCCAATGAGCCGGTACGCTTCCGCTCGAACGGCCGGCTCGGCTTTCCGGGGCGCGAGATCGACGCCGTGGAGCGTGACCCGGACCACCCCGGCGCCCCGCCCGTAGTGCGCACCAACTTCCTGGGGTTGTATGGCGTCGATGCCCGTATGCCATCGTATTTCGTCGACGAAGTGGCCCAGCGGCGCGATGGCGCGGAGCCGCTGGCGGCCTTCCTCGACCTGTTCCACCACCGCATCGTCACGCAGTTCTATCGTGTGGCGCGCAAGTACCGCTACCCGCTGGGCTTCCGGCGCGACGGCGGCGACGAGGTATCCCGCTACCTGCTGAGCCTGCTCGGGCTCGGTCTTGGCGGGTCCGCCGTCAGCAACACCGTGCCCACCCAGAAGCTGCTGTCGATGCTGGGGCTGGCCAGCCAGCGCACCCGCACGGCCGAGGGCCTGGCCGGCGTGCTGCAACACGCGGTGCCAGACGCCGGCGTGCGCGTGGATGAGTTCCATCCGGTCTGGACCCGCCTGCCGGCCGGCGCCGACGAAGGCCGGCCGCTCGGGCAGAACTGCGTGCTCGGGCGCGGGTTTTTCGATCGCGCGAATGCCGTGCGGGTGGTCATCACGCCCCGCACGGCGGACCTCGTGCAGGGCCTGATGCCCGGCCACGCCCAGCACCGGGAGGTGATGGCCCTGTTGCGCTTCTACCTTGGGCACACCGCGCATGCCTGTATCGAAATGCACGTGCGCACGTCGCTGATGCCGGCGCCGGCGCTGAACGACGGGGCGGTGCGGCTGGGCTACTCCACCCAGCTGCCCGCGCCCGAGGAAGCCGTGACCCGGGTGCAACTGGGCATCTGGAACGGCATCGTCCAGCCCGCCGCCCGCCCCGAACGCCACTCCTCCAGCCACCACTAATCATGAAGACAAACACGATGAGACAGCCGTTCCGCACCGGGGCGATGTGCCTGTTCGCCACCCTCGCCACCAGCCTTGCCGGCTGCGGCATCGGCCAGGCCGTGAAAGACAACACCGTGGACGCCGCGAAGTGGGCCTTCACCACGCAGGTCAAGACGATGAATCTCGACCTCGCCAGCCGGTCGTCGCTGAACGCCACCGACGCCGGGAAATCGTTGTCGACGGTGGTCCGGGTCTACCAGTTGAAGACGCCCGACGCCTTCCGCGAACTGAGCTACGCCCAGCTCCAGACCAACGACCTGGCAGCGCTGAAGCCCGACCTGCTGGCGCAGCGCGATGTCGTCCTGCGCCCGGACGAGCGGGTCAGCCTGGCCGAGCCGATGCATGCCGATGCCGAGTTCGTCGGCATCGTCGCCCTGTTCCGCAACCCGGACGAGGCAGCCGGCTGGAAGCTGGTGGTGCCCCGGCGGCAATGGAAGCAGACCGATCCGGTCAGGGTGGAAGTGCGCGCCAATACGCTGGCGCTGACTGCGCCGGCGAAGGGGTAGTTAGCGGATCGCTAAAGGGTAGCCCCCGGGCGGCGGCCATGTATCCCCCAATGTCCGCGTATCATCGACGCTCTTCGCCCCCCTGATGCCCCCGGATTCACCATGCCTGACCATTCGTTGCTGTCTGCCCTGCTCATCTTCGGACTTGGAGGGCTGCTCGGCGGGGTCGGAGGCTTGTTCGGCATCGGCGGAGGGCTGATCGCCATTCCGGCCCTCGGCCTGCTCTACGGGATGGACCAGCAGCTCGCCCAGGGCACCTCGCTGGTGATGATCGCGCCCAACGTGGTCATCGGCTTCTGGCAGTACCGCAAGCGGGCCGATATCGAACTGCGCACCGCCATCGTGCTCGGCCTCTCGGCCGTGCTGGCCACCTACTTCTCCGCCCGGCTGGCCACCGCCATGGACGCCCAGCTCCTCCGCCGGATCTTCGCGATCTTCATGATCGGCCTTGCCCTGTATTTTTTGTGGCGCCTGATGCCCGGCCGGGCCGTGACCCAGCAGCAGGCGCGGCTGTCATCGCGCTGGATTCCGGCTGTGGGCGTGGTGGGTGGGCTCTTCTCGGGCTTCTTCAGCGTGGGCGGCGGCGTGGTAGCCGCGCCGGCGCTGGTCGGCCTGTTCGGCATGCGGCAGGCCGCCGCGCAGGGGCTGGCGCTGGCGCTGGTCACGCCGGGCGCCGTGGTCGCGCTGATGACCTATGCCCAGGCCGGGCATGTCGACTGGACCAGCGGTATCCCGCTCTCGCTCGGCGGCATGCTGACGATCTCCTGGGGCGTGGCGCTGGCGCACCGGATGCCGGAGCGCCGCCTGCGCGCCGCGTTCGCCGTCTGCCTGATCGTCACGGCGGTGATCATGCTCGTGCGCGGCTAGCCTGCCGCCGGCTTGCGGAAGACCAGGCTGAAGTTGTTCGCCGGCATCGGGATGGGCGCGTCGCAGGTCATGCCTTGGGCAGCCCCGAGGGCGATCACCGCTTCCATGTCGCGCACGCCCCATTCGGCATCGGCAGCACGCAGCTGCGCGTCGAAGGCTTCGTTGCTGGGCGCCGTGTGAGCGCCGTCGCGCTTGTAAGGGCCGTAGAGATAGAGCACGCCGCCCGGCCCGAGCCGCTTGCCGGCGCCGGCGAACAGCGCCTCGGCGGCCGCCCACGGCGAGATGTGGACCATATTGATACAGACGATGGCGGCCACGGCGTCGATGCCCCAGGGTTCCGCGCGCACGTCGAGGGCCAGCGGCGGCAGCACGTTCGTCGCCCCGGCGTGGGCCGCCCAGGCCGCGATCGACTCGCGCCAGGTGGCATCGGGGTCGCTCGGCTGCCAGGTGATGCCCGGCAGCGCGGCGGCAAAGTGCGCGGCGTGCTGGCCGGTGCCGCTGGCAATCTCGAGCACCGTGCCGCTGGCCGGCAGCACCTGGCGCAGCACGGCAAGGATCGGCTCCCGGTTGCGCTCGGTGGCAGGCGCCATGCGGCGCGCGGCGAGGTCGGGGGACGGGCGGTTCATGGGCGCTCCTGTTTTCGCGGGTGACAGGCGCAAGGGTAGCAGGCGCGGCGCCCCGGCGCGGTCAGACCCGGACGGCGCAGCGCCCCGGCTGCGCTACACTCCCCTCCTGCCCAGTCACCCCGCCGGTTTCGGCCGATTTTCGCCGCCTTGCCCACCTACACGCTTGCCACCCCCGTCCACTCGGACCTCGAGATCCGCAAGAGCCGCTTTATCGGCCTGGCCACGCCCGTGCCGGACCGCGAGGCCGCCATGGCAGTGCTCCAGGACCTGCGCGCGCAGCACCCGGGGGCCACGCATGTGTGTTGGGCGCTGCTGGCGGGTGGACAGTCGGGCATGTCCGATGACGGCGAGCCGTCTGGCACGGCGGGCCGGCCGATCCTCGAAGTGCTGCGCCACCATGATCTCGATGGCGTGCTGGCGGCGGTGATCCGCTACTACGGCGGGGTCAAGCTCGGCGCGGGTGGACTCGTGCGCGCCTATACCGATGCGATCGCCGCCGCGCTCAAGGACGCCGAGCGCGTCGAGCGCATCGCCTACGCCACGCTGGATGTCGAGGTGGACTATGCCGACGAACCGCGCGTGCGCCGCTGGATCGAATCGATGGCTGGCGAGGGCTGCATGCTGGCCGACACCCAGTACGGCGCGCTGGCCCGGCTGGTGATCCGCCTGCCGGCCACGCTGCGCGATTCCGCCATCGCCACCCTGCGCGACGCCACCCATGGCCGCGCCCAGTTTCCGGAAGCCGATGCCTGATCCGGACGACATCACCACCCACGACAGCGCCGAATTCACCGCCCGCGTGCTGCCCGGCGAGACGCACTACGCCGCGCCGGCCGCGCTGAGCCTGTTGGAGGCGGCCTTGCTCGAAGGCGTCGCCCTGCCCAGCTCCTGCCGCAACGGCACCTGCCGGGCCTGCATCAGCCAGCTTCACGCGGGGAGCGTGCGCTATCGGATCGAATGGCCGGGACTCAGTGCGGATGAAAAGGACGAGGGCCTGATCCTGCCGTGCGTGGCGTGTCCGACCAGCGACGTGGCCTTCGAGCCGGTCGGCACGAACTAAACCCCGGGGTAAGTCACCCCATCAAGCCAGCCCGCGCCCGTTCACGGAGAAAAAGCGCAGGGCGATCTTCAGCGCATCCGGGCCGGTCGGGTCGGCGAAGGCCTGCCCCGGCGCGCCACCGCTCCAGGCGTGGCGCAGCCCCTCCACCTTGACCAGCCGCATAAAGGGCCGCACGCCGGCCTGCCAGTCGAAGACATCCACCGCACGCCGGGTGCCGCGCCGCACGCGCCGGGGCGGCATGGCCTTGGGGGCGGGCGCGCCGGGCGGCAGCAGCTCCAGCCACAGTGCAGCGGCCGACGTGGCGTTGTCGTAGGTGACCACGGTGTCGTCATCGCCGTGCAGCAGCAGCAGCGGGGGCGGTCGCCGGCCCGCCAGCGCCAGCCGGGCCGCCACGGCGTCCGGTACGCGCTCGCCGCGCATGGCTCGCGGGGCCTGGGCCGCGTTGACGGCGCTGTAGGGCACCGCGCCCGAGTGCGAACCCACGGCGGCAAAACGATCCGGATAGCGCAGGCCGAGCATCATCGCCATCGCCCCGCCCGCAGACAGCCCCAGCGTGCAGACCCGTTCGCCGATGATGGCGTAGCGCCGGCAGACATGGTCGATCATCGACATCAGCAGCGCCGCCTCGGATGCGCCCCGGGCGTCCGGCCGGAACCAGTTCCAGCAGCGCTGCGAGTTCGCCTGCACCGACTGCTCGGGCATCAGCACCACCCAGCGCGCATCGCGCGCCACGGTGGTCACGCGCGCGCAGGCGGCAAAGCTGGCGGCGTCCTGCCCGCAGCCGTGCAGCAACACCAGCAGCGGCGCAGGTCGCGCGGCGCTCACGCCTGGCGGCACGAAGATCCGGTAGCGCCGCTGGCCCAGCGCGCCCAGGCCAAGGGTGAAGCCCCAGACCCCCTCCTCCCAGACCCCGCCGCCCTTGCTGACCGGCGACGGCGCCGGCGTGACCACGCCGGTCAGCGCCCGGTGCGCAGCCTTGCCCACGGCGCGGCCCACGGCCTCGCTGACCGCACTGCTTTGTTGCTTGGCCGTCTTCAGCACGGAATTGGTCACCGTGCGTTGCAGGCGCCGGGCGCTACGCGCCGCCTGCTTGCCCAGCGTTGCCCACAGTTGGGTAGTACCCCTGCGCCGTGTCATGCCGCATCGCCCTTTCGTCGTCTGGTGCCGTGGCGGATGCCACGCTGCGATCCTGCACCAGTATCGGGGGCGATTGTGTCAGGTTTTCATGCCATGTCCGGTCAGACGATGCCGCGCAGGGCCAGATCCGCCCCCAGCAACAGCAATCCGCAGAAGAACAGGCGCCGGAAGCGCTCCGCGCTGATCCGGTGCCGCAGCCACTGGCCGAGGAACATCCCGCCCAGCGCGGGCACCAGCGCCAGCAGCGAGGCCCCGAGCACCGGCGTATGGAGCAGCGCGCCGCCCAGCGCCAGGCTCACCGCCAGCGCGATGGTCGAGACCGTGAACGACAGCCCCAGCGCCTGCACCATGCTCTCCTTGTCGAGGCCGAGCCCCTGCAGGTAAGGCACGGCGGGAATGACGAAGACCCCGGTCACGGCGGTGATCGCCCCCGTAACCAGCCCGGCCAGCGGCGCCATCCAGCGTTCCGCCCGGGGCGGCACGACCAGCCGCACGGCGGCGAGGCCCATCACGGCATAGACGATCAGCGCCACGCCGAGCGCGTTGGTGGCGTGGTCCATCATCCTGGCCGGCACCAGCGCGGCGCAAAGCCACGTGCCGGCGCAGATGGTGACCAGCATCGGCCACAGCCGCAGCAGCAGCTGACCGAAGCGCGGGCCGCTGAACAGCTGCACGACGTTGGTCACCATGGACGGCGCCACCAGCAGCGCGGCGGCCTGCACGGGCGGCATGACCAGCCCGAGCAGGCCCACCGCCACGGTCGGCAGGCCAAGGCCCACCACGCCCTTGACGAAGCCGGCCAGCAGGAAGGTCAGGCCGATAAACGCGAATTCAGGACCTACGTGGAACATCGACAAACTCCTTCACCGGGGGGCGGGCATGCCGGTGGGCACCTCGGCGTGGACCGCCCGGCTGTCCGCCGGCGCCTCGTCGCGCTCGTTCAGCCCGTAGTCGCGCAGCACCTGGGCCACGCGCAGCCGGTAGTTGGCGAACACGCCGCCGCGCCCGGCCGCCTGCGCCTGGCGGTGGTCTAGCGTGTTGCGCCATGCCATGACCGCCGCTTCGTCGCGGAAGAACGAGAGGGACAGCAGCTTGCCCGGCGTGGTCAGGCTCTGGAAGCGCTCCACCGAGATAAAGCCATCGATGGCCTCAAGCGTCGGCTTCAGGTGGGCGGCGATGTCGAGATAGGCGTCCTGGCGGCCCGGCGCGGGTTCGACTTCGAAAATCACGGCAATCATGGGGGCTCCTCTATTTATTAGTGGGATGGTGTGAACAGCGGAATGCGGGCGTTCACGGACGGACGATAGCGCAAGCCGGCCAGCAGGCGGCGCGGGTCGACATCGCGCTGGAGCAGGCTGTCGACGGTGGTTGCTGCTAGAAGACGCGCCAGCGCGTCGCCGGGGCAGCCGTGGCGGCCGGTGCCGAAGGTCCAGGGGCGGTCGGGGCGCGCCCCCGCCGGGTCGTGCGATGCGGCGGCCAGCAGCACCAGCACGGCATCGCCAGCCTTCAGGGATTCGCCGCAGAGCGTGGCGTCCGCCGCCAGGAAGCGGCGCGTGTTCTGCACCGGCGGATCGGTACAGGCGACGTCCGCGACAAGTTCGTCCAGATCGCCCGATGCTTCGCCCAACCGCCCCAGCCGCACCAGCGTATTCCCAACCAGCCCGGCCGTGGCCTCGCACGCCTGGATCATCAGGCCGATGGCGTTGGCCAGCAGCGTGGCGGGGTCGATATCGGCGTCGATAGCGGTGTCGATAGCGGCCTGCGACATCGCCGCGAGCAAGCCGCCGGGGGCGGCATGCTCCCCCGCCCAGCGCGTCAGCCATTGCGCGGCCACGGCGCCCGCCTCCACATCGGCGGGCCGGGCGAGCGGTGACATGGCCGCGGCGAACGTCGCCACGAAGCCAGCCACCCGCGTGGACACATGGCCGGCTTCGTCCCGCTCCAGCGGCAGCCCGAGCAGGTCCGCCACGCAGAGCACGGGCAGCGTGAACATCCAGCGATTGGCCTCGTGGGCGTCGTCCGCCTCCGCGCGCGGCAGGTGGGCGGCCAGCGCGCGGGCGCGGGTGCGGGCATCCGGAAGGTCGATGCCGGCCATCGCCCGCATGACCACGGCCTTGAGCGCCGCATGGGGCGCGCCGTCAGTCATGCGCACCAGCCGGCCGAACAGGGCGCCCGCCGGGGTGCCGGCCAGCGCGGGCGGCACCGGCTGGGCCACCGGGCGGACCCGGCAGTCGGGATGGGCGAGGACCTCGGCGGCCGCGTCGGCGCTGGCGGCCACCCACAGGCCCAGCCCGGCATCGTGGTGGAACGGCCGCGTGGCGGCCAGGTGCCGGTAGTACGGATAGGGGTCGGGATCGGTGACGGCGGCAATCGGATCGGCAACGTACATGGGGGCGGCTCCGTGGCGAATGGATGCAGTGTGCGTCACGCCGTGCCGCCGATGCTTCATGGCGACGTGAAACGTCGAATGCCGGCGGGCAGGCCGGGCGAGGGCGCAGGCGGGCGCGGGCGGGCTCGGGCATGTTTTGTGCGCCGCTCTGCCCGCACTGGCAGCCGCCCCGCTCGGCCGGCCCGCGCCGTGTAATAACTGCGCGCAACCGTCGCCACATTGCAATTTCTGGCGTCCCCGCCCACGGACGATAACAAGGACCCCCCCATGGAAGACTTCCGCGACCATCAGCCTCTCAAGCTATCGCGGCGCGAACTGCTCAAGGCGAGCGCGGTCACGGTGACCGCCGCCGCCGTGCCGGGCGCCGCCACCGGCCAGCCCGCCGCCGCGCCCTCCCCCGCCACCACGCGCCCGCCCATCTCCCACAAGGTGTCGCTGATCGTCAACGGCCAGCGGCGCGACCTCGACCTCGACACCCGCACCACGCTGCTGGACGCCCTGCGCGAACACCTGCACCTGACCGGCACCAAGAAAGGCTGCGACCACGGCCAGTGCGGCGCGTGCACGGTCATCGTCGATGGGCGCCGGCTGAACTCCTGCCTGACGCTCGCCGTGATGCACCACGAGGCCAAGATCACGACGATCGAGGGTCTGGGCACGCCCGAGCGCATGCATCCGATGCAGGTGGCCTTCGTGAAGCATGACGGCTACCAGTGCGGCTACTGCACGCCCGGCCAGATCTGTTCCGCCGTGGCCGTGCTCGACGAGATCCAGGCCGGCATCCCGAGCCACGTCAGCGCCGACCTCAACGCGCGCCCGCCCCTGAGCGCCGAGGAGATCCGCGAGCGGATGAGCGGCAACATCTGCCGCTGCGGCGCCTATTCCAACATCCTCGACGCCATCGGCGACGTCGCCGGGAGAAAAGCATGATCCCCTTTACCTACGAACGCGCCCAGTCGCCGGCGCAGGCCGCCGCGTCCGCCACGCGCATCCCGGGCAGCCGCTTCATCGCGGGCGGCACCAATCTGCTCGATCTGATGAAACTCGGCATCGAGACCCCGCTGCACCTGATCGACGTGAACGGCCTGGCGCTGGACAAGATCGAGGCCACCTCCCAGGGCGGGCTGCGCATCGGCGCGCTGGTCCGCAACACCGACCTCGCCGCCGACCCGCGCGTGCGGCGCGACTACGGCGTGCTGGCGCGCGCGCTGCTGGCCGGCGCCTCCGGGCAGCTGCGCAACCGCGCCACCACGGCGGGCAACCTGCTGCAACGCACGCGCTGCCCCTATTTCTACGATACCGACCAGCCCTGCAACAAGCGCGTGCCGGGCAGCGGCTGCGCGGCCATCGGCGGCGTGACGCGGCAGCATGCGGTCATCGGCGCCAGCAATGCGTGCATCGCCACGCATCCGAGCGACATGGCCGTGGCGATGCGCGTGCTCGACGCCTCGGTGGAGACTGTCAACCCGAAGGGCGCCGTGCGCGTCATCCCGATCCTCGATTTCCACAAGCTGCCGGGCAACACGCCGCATATCGAGACCGCGCTGGAGCCGGGCGAGCTGATCACCGCCGTGACGCTGCCCCCGCCCATCGGCGGCGCGCAGTTGTACCGGAAGGTGCGCGACCGGGCCTCGTACGCGTTCGCGCTGGTGTCCGTGGCCGCCATCGTGCAGCGCGACGGCACCGGCCGCGTGGCCGTGGGCGGCGTGGCGCACCGGCCGTGGCGCCTGGAAGCCGCCGAGACCGAGTTGCCGCGCGGCGCCCAGGCCGTGACCCAGCGCCTGTTCGCGGACGCCCGGCCCACCCACGACAACGCCTTCAAGGTGCCGCTGTTCCAGCGCACCCTCGCCGCCGTGCTGGCGCAGGCCCGCACCTGACCGGAGGAGACGGACGATGAAATTCGACACCCCCGCCACCACCAATCCGATCGACCAGCTTCGCGTGGTCGGCAAACCCACGGACCGTATCGACGGTCCCCACAAGGCCACCGGCACGGCGCCCTACGCCTACGAGCGGCACGACGTGGCGCGCAACCAGGCCTATGGCTATGTGCTGGGCGCCGGCATCGGACGCGGCCGCATCGTGTCGATGGACACCGCCACCGCGCGTCGCGCGCCCGGCGTGCTGGCCATCGTCACAGCCGCGAATGCCGGCAAGCTCGGCAAGGGCCAGCGCAATACCGCGAAGCTGCTCGGCGGCCCGGAGATCCAGCACTATCACCAGGCCGTGGCGCTGGTGGTAGCGGAGACCTTCGAGCAGGCCCGCGCGGCGGCGCAGATGATCCGCGTGCGCTATACCGCCGAGAAAGGCGCGTTCGACCTGGCCGCCGCGCGCGATACGGCCGTCGCGCCGAAGGGCGATGACTTTTCGGGCAAGCCGGAGACGGCCGTCGGCGACTTCGCCGGCAGCTTTGCGGCAGCGCCGGTGCAGCTGGACGCCACCTACACCACGCCCGACCAGTCGCACGCGATGATGGAGCCGCACGCCTCCATCGCCGCCTGGAACGGCGACAAGCTCACGTTGTGGACGGCCAACCAGATGATCGCCTGGGGCCGCGAAGACCTGGCGGCCACGCTCGGCATCCCCAAGGAGAACGTGCGCGTGATCTCGCCCTATATCGGCGGTGGCTTCGGCGGCAAGCTGTTCGTGCGGGCCGAGGCGCTGCTCGCGGCGCTGGGCGCGCGCGCGGCCAAGCGGCCCGTGAAGGTGGCGCTGACGCGGCCCCTGATGTTCAACAACACCACGCACCGGCCAGCGACGATCCAGCGCATCCGCATCGGCACCACGCGGGACGGCAAGATCACGGCCATCGCCCATGAAAGCTGGTCGGGCGACCTGCCCGGCGGCGGGCCCGAGACCGCCGTGCAGCAGACGCGCCTGCTCTACGCCGGCGCCAACCGGATGACCGCGCTGCGACTGGCCACGCTGGACCTGCCCGAAGGCAACGCCATGCGCGCGCCGGGCGAGGCGCCGGGCATGATGGCGCTGGAGATCGCCATCGACGAGATCGCCGAGAAGGCCGGCATCGACCCCGTGCAGTTCCGCATCCTCAACGACACGCAGGTCGATCCGGAGAAGCCGGCGCGGCCGTTCTCGCAGCGGCAGTTCGTCCAATGCCTGCGGCTGGGCGCCGAGCGCTTCGGCTGGCAGGCGCGCAATCCCAAACCCGGTGCGACCAAGGCGGGGCAATGGCTGGTCGGCATGGGCGTGGCGTCGGCCTTCCGGAACAACCTCGTCATGAAGTCCGGCGCGCGCGTGGGGGTGGACAAGGGCGGCCGGGTCATCGTGGAGACCGATATGACCGATATCGGCACGGGCAGCTATACGGTCATCGCCCAGACGGCGGCCGAGATGCTGGGCGTGCCGATCGAACAGGTGGTGGTGCGGCTGGGCGATTCGTCGTTCCCGGTGTCGGCGGGGTCCGGCGGGCAGTGGGGCGCCAACAGTTCGACGTCAGGCGTCTATGCCGCCTGCGTGAAGCTGCGCCAACTGCTGGCCGAGCGTGCCGGCCTGAGCGGCACGGACGCGGTGTTCGAGGGTGGCCAGATTCGCGCCGGGGGCCGCAGCGTGCCGCTGGCACAGGCGGCGGGGGACGGCGTGACCGCCGAGGACACCCTGGAATTCGGCGATCTCGACAAGAAGTACCAGCAATCGACCTTCGGCGCGCATTTCGTCGAGGTGGGCGTGGACATGGCAACCGCCGAGATCCGCGTGCGCCGCATGCTGGCCGTCTGCGCGGCGGGGCGGATCCTGAATCCGAAGTCGGCACGCAGCCAGGTGATCGGCGCCATGACGATGGGCGTGGGCGCCGCCTTGATGGAGGAACTTGCCATCGACAAGCGCGTGGGCTTTTTCGTCAATCACGACCTCGCCGGCTACGAGGTGCCCGTGCACGCCGATATTCCCCACCAGGACGTGATTTTCCTGGACGAGGTGGATCCCATTTCCTCGCCGATGAAAGCGAAGGGCGTGGGAGAACTCGGCATTTGCGGGGTGGGCGCGGCGGTGGCCAATGCCATCTACCACGCCACCGGCGTGCGGGTGCGCGACTACCCGATCACGCTGGACAAACTCCTGGCGGGGATGCCGGCGATGGCCTGATTCGTCGCCATATGCCCGTCCACCCGTCCGTCAGGCCTTGCGCGACGGACGGGCATTGCGCAGTGCCGAAGGCCGCACTTCCTGCAGCGATCGCAGCGAGCGCTGTGCGTCCTCCACCGCTTCGAGCCCCTCCCGCAGCCGCGTGCAGGCGTAGCCAAGGCGCGCCTGCACCTCGGTATCCAGTGAAGACAGACGCTCCAGGGCGTCCAGTTCCGTCTGCAAGTGGCCAATCATTCTTCGTAATTGCGCCGTGCTATGAGATGCGAGTGACTGGATGGCCATTCGTAATCCCCTGTGGCTAAGGATGCAAAATGAGAAGGGCAGTGCCCATCCTAATACCCTAGGGCGAGCCACCCAGAATTCCAGCGCTGTTACATATATGTTGGGAGCGCTCCCCGGGTAATCCGGCATTGCGCTGGGAGTGAGCAGCCCCTTTCGCTGTCAAGCCTGCTGGCTCTGTATTTCTTGCATGGTCGACCGGCACATGGATAATAAATGACAATCGCGAGATTGCGTTATGTCGATCGGGAAAATAAATATCAGACTCCGCAGGAAAATAAATCCCCCGCCCTGACATTAATCCACTTTCCCAACCCCTTCGCATCACATACACTGCCCTTCAAATCCACCCGATAATCCTCTGATAATCCAATATCACCCATTATCAAACATATTGGATTCAGTTTCCGATCCATGGGAAATTGCCGATGCCCGTTCCGTCCCGAGTTCGCATCGCTGTACTCCTGTTGTTCGCCACCGCCTTCCGGCCCCTTCATGCGACTGACCTGACGAGTTCGGAGGTGGGCTACAAACTGAGCCGCGCCGACAACCCGTTCGTCGTGGTACCCGGCGCGATCATCGACACGCGTGGGAACGGCGCCGTTGCCATCGACGCATCGGGCAGCTCCGGCTGGGCACTGACCAACAACGGCACCGTCTATGGCGGCTACAACGCGGTGCACCTCCCCCTGGGCACCTTGACCAACTTCGGCGTGCTGGCGAGCCCCGGCACCACCGCGGTGGCGATGTTCGCTGGCGGCACCGTGGTGAACCACGCCGGCGCGGTGATCGCCGGCAAGCTCGACGGCATCTACCTCGGGCAGTCCGGCAGCATCGTGATCAATGCCGGCGACATCGCCGGCGATGTGTTCGACTACTCCAGCACGCAGGCCGCCATCCATTTCGCCGAGAGCGGCACCGTGGTCAATCTGGCGACGGGCCGCATCGTCGGGCATGCGCACGGCATCCTGGCCACGCCTGCCCTCACCCTCGACAACGCCGGCTTGATTGCGTCGGACGAGGGCGCAGCCATCGACCTGCACTCGGGCCCCAGCGCGCCGGCCTCCATCGTCAACAGCGGCACGATCAACGGGCGCAGCGGCGTGGCCATCGCCTTCGGCCCGGCGGACGACCGGCTCGAGATCAGCGGCACCTCGCGGATCACCGGCGTCGTGGACGGTGGCGCGGCGGGCAGCGCCGGCAACATGCTGGTGCTCGGCGGCGCCGACGCTGGCAGCTTCGACCTCTCCGCGCTCGGCCCCGCCGCGCAGTATCGGAACTTCGGCGTCCTCCAGAAACAGGGCACCAGCATCTGGACACTGACGGGCGCGAACCTCGACGAGCAGGCGTGGCAGGTCGGCGGCGGCGGCTTCGTGGTGGCCGGGCAGCTCACCGGCAGCCTGACCGCCCAGCCCGGCGTCACCGGCCTCTATATAGAAGTGGCGAGGGGCGGAGTGCTCCAGTCGCCGACAACCAGCGCCATCACCCTCAACGGCGGGAGCCAGATCGTCAATGCCGGCACGATCACGGCCAGCGGCGCGGGCGTCCCGGCCATCCGGATTGGTGGCGCGGATGGTCCCGCCAGCGTGGTCAACCAGCCGGGGGCGACGATTGCCGGCAGCCAGGGGCCGGCCATCGTGGCGGGCGCCAACGTCGCCATCGTCAACGCGGGCACGCTGAGCGGCAGCGGCGTCGCCGTGCAGTTCACCGGGGCAAATAGCACGTTGACGCTCGATACCGGCAGCGCCTTATCGGGCGAACTCGACGGTGGCAACGGCGCCGGCAACGCCCTGATTCTGCAGGGCAGCGGCAGCCTGCCCGGCCGCGCCTATAGCTTCCCCAATTTTTATATGCGCGGCACGGACTGGTTGCTCGACGGCACCGCGGAGATCGGGACATCGGCCACGGTCGAGACCGGCACCCTGCGCGTGAACGGCACGCTCGCCAGCCCGGCCGTGGCGGTGTCGCCCGGCGCGGCGCTGGCCGGCACGGGCACGGTACAGGGCGCCGTCAGCGTGCAGGGCATCGTCGCGCCCGGGAACACCGTCTTGCCGACTACGCCGAGGGCGCCGCTGTCGGTCGGCACGCTGTCTGTCGTGGGCAGCTACAGCCACGCGGCCGGCGCCGTGTATCAGGTGGATGTCTCGCCCACCAGCAACGACCTGATCGACGTCACCGGCCGCGCCGCGCTGGCCGGCGGCATGGTGCAGGCCCGTCTGCGCGCGCTGTCGCTGCGTCCTGCCGATACGTACCGCATCCTGTCGGCCTCGGGCGGGCTGACCGGCACGTTCGCGGGCGTGACCACGCTCAATCCGTTCGCCACGCCGTCCCTGGCCTACGATGCCGGGAATGCCTACCTCGTGGTCGCACGCGGCTTCGCCCTGGCCGGCGGTACACCGAACGAGATCGCCGTGGAAACTGCCCTGGACCGCGACGCCTTCGCCGCAGGCACCAACAACGCGCCGAGCCGGGACTTCCTGTCGGTGGCGCTCGAACTGTTCAATCAGGAAGGTGCAGGAGCCTACGCGGCGATCGACCAGTTGAGCGCGGAAGCCTACGCCGCGCTGCCGAACGCCCACTACGCGGCGGCGCGGGCGGGCATGAACGCCATCGACACCCGGCTTGCGGACAACACCTGCACCGGCGCGGTACCGGCGGGGCGCTTCTGCGCATGGGCCACAGTGCTGGGCAACACCGGCCGCATCGGCGGGTATGACACGTGGCTGTCGCAGGACATCAACCTGGCGGGCGTCATGGCCGGGGTCGACTATCAATGGACGCCGGCGTTCACCGGCGGGATGGCATTCGGCTACCTCCACGGCAATACCTTCACCCACGGCCTGCCGGTGCACGGCCAGTTCGACAGCTATCAGGCCGTGCTCTATGGCCGCTACACGGCAGGCCGCTACTGGTTCCGGCAGGCACTGGGCTACGCGCGCAATATCGACGATATGCGTCGCGACATCACGTTCACCGAGGTGCCCCGTACGGCCACGGGCGGCGCGCACGGCAATCAGTTCTTCACCGCCCTGCGCACCGGCGTGGACCTGCCGCTGGCCCTGCCCGGCGTGCTGTCACCGTTTGCCGGCGCGGAGTTGCAGTCTGTGAAGTTGTCCGGCACGGTGGAATCCGGGGCGGACAGCGTCAACCTTGTGCTGCCTTCGCGCACGACGCATTCGGTCCGGTCGCTGCTCGGCACCGAGTGGCGCCATCTGTTCGACGGACCGGGCGGCGCGTGGCGTATCGACGCCGCGGCGGCCTGGGTCCACACCTTCGGCACGAACACGCTGGCCATCAACGCGCGCTACGCCGGCGCCCCCGCCACCGACTTCACGGTGCACGGCAGCGGCCAGAACCGCAATGCCGCTCAACTGCGGCTGGGCATGAGCGTCAGTCCCACGCCGCGTAGCCGATTGTCCATTCGCTACGACGGCGAACTCGGCACCCACGGCAGCACGCATGGCGGCGCGGTGGGCTTCTCCTATCACTGGTAGGTCCAGCGACTCGCAGATTATTCAAATCGATGTCGACGAAGGGGGTGGCCTGACAGCAGAGAGATTGCATTTTCAGGAAACAGCGATGGTGACATCACGGCTAAGCGGCTAACGTAGGCCAACGGTGTTCACACAGATCGCATATGCAAACAAATATTCCGCTGGAGGTTGAGACAGACCATCCGAGCCACCTCGGCACCCATCCCGCCGAGATGGAGGCTGCCCTGCTCAGGAATCGGTACTGCAAGACCATGGCCGAGTTCTTCGAAGCACCGGCCACCGTATCGCTATCGCGCGTGGCGCGGGCGATGTACCGACTGGGCCGGGTTCGCCAATGGCAGGCCATCAATGCCACCGCGCGCGGTGCGCCCGCGCCGAATACGGCCAGCCTGCGGTCCGGCGTGCTCGAAAGCCTGGCCGGCTCGCACGCCATGGTCGTGCACCGCAAGCACTGGTACGGCACCCACTATAACAAGACCGATCTGTCCGATCTGGCGCTCCAGGTGGCGATGCTGCTTGCGCTCGACTGGCGCGATCTGGCGGCGTTCGCGCTACGGGAATGGTTTGGCGAGCACTCCGAACTCGACAATCTCTACCAGCCCACGCTGAGCGGCGTCACCGGCATGATCATCCGGGTGGCCGGGCAGGCGCTCGATGTCGAGGTGCCCGGGGCCGCGTTCCGCCCCACGGAATCGCCGCTTGCCGATATGGCCTTGCACTGGCGCGACAACGAAACCGCGTTCGTGGAACTGGCGCTGCAACTGGCCGACCGCCATCTCGCGCAAAGCCACGGCCATTCGCCCACGGCACTCGCGGACTTCGACCAGCCCATCGAACAGGCCGTGCCGGTGGAACTGCTGATGCTGCTGCGCCTGCGCGGCTATGCCGCCACGCCGCGCTGGCTGGCCGTCCATCCGGCGCTGGCGCATCCGGCCGCGGTGCTGTGCACGGCGGCCTCCCCGGTGCCCTCGCAGCGCTGCGAACAGTTCGTCATGCAGATGGTCCGCCTCCTGCCCGAGTACCAGGCATTGTGCACGGCCCTCGCGGCGCAGCAGGCCAGCCTGCGCGCCAATCGTCCCCGATAGCTCTCCCCCTCACCCGCCGGCCGCCACGCGCCGGCGGGGCCTTGACCACGCCAGCATGACCTGTTCGGAGACAACGTTATGACCTTGATGGCCAATCGCATCGCCGTCGCAGACGACCACCCTCTCATCCTCAAGGCATTGCATGACTGCCTCGCCGCCACGCCTGGGTTCGAGGTGATCTGCGCATGCGCAAACGGCGGCGCGTTGATCCACGCGCTGGCCGATGCCGAAGTCGACATCATCGTGACAGACTTCGCCATGGGGCAGGCAGACCGCAGTGTCGACGGCTTCAACCTGCTGCGGCAGCTCATCGCGCGCCATCCCGACGCCCGCATCGTGGTGATCAGCGGCCAGATGAACCCGGGCATCGTGGCCCGTGCCATGCACCTCGGCGTGCGCGCGTTCGTCAGCAAGCAGGATGAACTCGACGAGGTGGTCCAGGCCTGCGTGCACGTGACCACCACGGACGAGTGCTTCTATTCCTCGACCATCCGCACGCTGCTGAACGCCTCCGGCGCCATGAAGAAGGCAGTCCACGACCTGACCCTGCGCGAGACGGAAGTGGTGCGCCTCTACGTCCAGGGCTTGCAGTTACAGGAGATCGCCACCCGGGTCGGGCGGTCGATCAGCACCGTCTCATCGCAGAAATCCACGGCCATGGACAAGCTCGGGGTCAAGAAGAACACCGACCTGATCCGCTACGCCTACGAACACGGTGTGATCTAGGCGCCGCGCCCTGCCGCGCGTTCCTGCAGGAACGCGATCAGCGTGGCCACGGCGCGCGTCTGGTAGCGCGCCGGCATGTAGAGCAGGTACATGGTGGTCCGGAGGAAAGATAAATCCTCCGGCGGCAGCGGCAGGCGCAGCAGCGCCCCCGTGGCGAGGTCCTGATCCACCATGTAGTGCGGCACCAGTCCCACCCCCAGCCCCTGGAGGATGGCATCGCGCAGGAAGAAGAAGTTCGCCGACATTAGCCTGGGCCGAATGTCGAGCTGCCGGCTTGCCGGGCCCGGCCTCCCCGCCGCGTGCAGCTTCTGGCCCGTCAGTTCCGAGGTGATCAGCGGCAGGTCCTTGAATTGCTCGAGGGTCTGCGGCATGCCGTAGGTGCGCACCAGATCCGGCGTCGCGCAGGCCACATATTCGACGTCGCCCAGGCTGCAGGCCACGGCGTTGGTGGGCGCGTCGCCCATCACGCGGACGGAGAAGTCCACCGCGCCCTTGATCAGGTCGTCGATGTCGTTGTCGAACACCACGTTCAGCGTGATGGCCGGATACAGGTTCATGAACGCGATGAACCACGCGGACATGGTGTGCTGGCCGAAGCCGCTCGGCACGCTGAGCCGGACCGTGCCGCTCAACCGCTTCCCCAGACTCTGGACCGACTCCTGCGCCGCCATTACTTCGTGGCGGATGGCCCGGGCATGCTCATACAACTGCCAGCCGAGTTCCGTCGGTTCCAGCTGCCGCGTGCTGCGTCGCAGCAATTCCGCGCCAATCTGCCGCTCGAAGTGGTTGAGGCGCTTGCTGACGTTGGCGCGGCTCATGCCGAGCTGCGCCGCGGCGCGGCTGAGATTGCCGGCCTCGATGATGTCCACGAGCAGGGACAGCCCGTTCAGGTCCATTGTCAACTTTCCGTAGTCATATGCGTTGCGGATTGGTAGCAATTGTCAAGCATACGGAACATATAGACAATGCGCTGACAGGAGACACAGACAATGGAATTACAGAATCAGGCCGCGCCGTTGCCGTTGGCAGGCGTGCGCATCCTTGACCTCTCGCGCGTACTGGCCGGGCCGATGTGTGCGATGGCGCTGGCAGACCTCGGCGCCGATGTCATCAAGGTCGAGCACCCCGCGCGCGGCGACGACACCCGCGACTGGGGCGTGCGGATCGGCACGCGCAATACCTCCTATTTCAATAGCGCCAACCGCAACAAGCGCTCGGTCACCCTGGACTTGCAGAGCGAAGAGGGCGTGCAGCTGGCGCGCCAGCTGGCCGCGCGCAGCGACGTGGTGATCCAGAACTTCAAGGTCGGTGGCGCCGAAAAGCTGGGCCTTGGCTACGAACAGCTCAGCGCGGACAATCCGGGCCTCGTCTATTGCTCGATCTCCGGCTACGCGCGCTTCACGCCGGAGGCCGAGCGGCCCGGCTACGATCTTGTGGTGCAGGGCGAAGCCGGCGTAATGGCCACCAACGGCGAGGCCGGGCAAGGTCCGCTGAAGTTTGGCGTCGCGGCCGTGGACATGTTCACCGGCATGTACGCCGGGCAGGCGATCCTGGCGGCGCTGTTCGCGCGCCACACCACCGGACGCGGACGCCATGTGCAGATGGCCCTCTATGACTGCGGGCTGATGATCACGTCGTACTACGGCATGGAAGCGCTGCTCAAGGCCGGCGATCCGCCGAAGTTCGGCAACGCCCATCCGTCCATCGTTCCTTACGGCGTCTTCGAGGCCGCCGACGGCCCGCTCGTGATCACCGTGGGTAACAACGGCCAGTTCCAGCGATTCTGCCGCGAAGTCATCGGTCGTCCCGAATGGGCGGAAGATCCGCGATTTGCGACGAACACGACGCGCTCGGCCCATCGCGACACCCTACTGGCCGCACTGCGCGAGACCCTGCGGCGCTTCACCCGGGCCGAATTGCTGCAACGGCTGACCGCCGCGCAGATTCCGTGCGGCGAGGTGCTGGGCATGCTCGACGCGCTACAGTCCCAACGCACCGCCGACGCGGGGCTGCTGCACCATTTCCACGACACCGAGGCCGGCGCGCAGGCCGTGCTGGCCCCGCCCTATGCGATGGATGGCCAACGCCTGCCCGTGCGGCGCCCGCCGCCCCATATGGGCGAGCACACCACGGAAATCTTCAAGGAAGTGCTACAACTCGACGACAACGCTATCGCGGGCCTGCGATCCCGAGGCGTGATCTGATCCCGATATTTCGATTCAAAACTGGAGACAAAACCCATGACCAAGCTGCGACTCAGCCGCCGCCAGATCCTCAAGGCCGGCGCCGCGGCCTCCCTGGCATCGATGATGCCCGCCGTGCTCGCCAAGACCGGCTGGCCGGAGAAGTTCATCAAGATGACCGTCGCGTTCCCGGCGGGCGGCCCCACGGACACCGCCGCCCGGATCGTGGCCCAGAAGCTGTCGGAGCGACTCGGGCAGCAGGTCATCATCGAGAACAAGCCGGGTGCGTCGGGTTCCATCGGCACGGCCAGCTTTATCAAGAGCCCGGCCGATGGCTACAGCCTGTCGATGTTCGGCATGCCGGCGCTGCTGGCACCGCTGATGTACAAGAACAACGCCTATGACGTGAAGAAGGACTTCCTGTCCGTGGCCACGGTCTATGTGCTGCCGATGGCCATCGTCATCAATCCCGCCGTGGTGCCCGGCGTGGAGACCCTGCCGGACCTGATCCGCTTCGCCAAGGCCAGCAAGACGCCGCTGAACTACACCAGCTCGGGCACCGGCAGCTTCGGGCACCTGGCCATGGAGCAGCTCAAGGACCTGGGCGGCTTCGACATGCAGCACGTGCCGTACCGCGGCAGTGCGCCGGCCGTTGCGGACCTGCTGGGCGGACAGGTGGGCATCATGTTCGCCGACGTAGTGGCCGCCCTGCCCCACATCCGCGCCGGCAAGCTCAAGGCGATCGCCCTGAGTTCGCCCAATGCCAAGGTGCTGCTGACCGGCGTGAAGACGGTGTCCGAACAGGGCTTCCCGGGCTTCGACTTCGACTCCTGGGGCGGCCTGATCGCGCCGCTGGAGACGCCGCAGGCCATTGTGGACCGCATTGCCCGCGAGACCCGCGACATCGTCACCAGCGACAAGGAACTGCAGCAGAAGCTGGTAAGTGCCGGCGCCATCGCCTCGTTCCAGGACGGCAAGCAGATGCAGGCACGCCTGAACAAGGACTACGACCGCTGGAGCGCCATCGTCAAGGCGAAGAACATCACCGCCATGTAAGGCGAATTAAGCTGGCATCGCCCCGCCATCCACGGCCTCCGGGGAAAGCTGCTCGGCGTTTCGGATCCCGAACGGGATATGGACGCATGGCAGGGTCCCGGCGGCCGGTTCCAGATGCAGGCGCTGGTCGTCGAAAAAAATGTGCGGCTGGAGCACTTCCAGGACGAGCCGCTTCTCCACCCCGCCCAGAAAGAACGCCTCGTTGACCGAGATGCCCCAGTGGCGCATGGTGTTGACCACGCGTTCATGCGCCGGCGCGTTGCGCGCGGTGACGATCGCCACGCTCAACTTCTGCTTGTACTGCGGGTCCCGCTGCACGCGCTCGCTCTCGAGCGCCTGGATCACCGCCAGTTTCTTCAGGAACGGCGCCAGGRGTCCCGGATTGTGGGGGATGTCGATGTGTTTCTGCTCGTGCTGAAGGAATGCGTCGAGCTGGCCGTTGTGGAAAACGGCCTCGGCCGCATCGTCGGCAATCACCCCGTCAAAGTCGAAGGCCAGCCGTAGCTCGTCAGACTCCGTATCGGCGGGCAAGGTGCCAGCCAGAACCTGGCCGGCCGCATGCCCAGCCAGGATCGCCTGGCGGACATCGGTCTGATTTGCGGAAAGGAACAGGCTGATGTTCAGGGCTTCGATATAGCGCTGCGGCGCGCCGCCCTGCAGAAACAGGGCACGACTGATATCCAGCCCATGAGCCTTGATCGACTCCATCACCCGCATGCCGGTGTCGGGATCATTCCTGGAGAGCAGGATCACCTCCACCAGCGGATCACCCGGACGCAGTTCGTTGAGCGATAGCAGTCGTCGAATGAAGGGAAATGCCACGCCCGGGCGCAACGGCACGTGCTGGTGCTTGCGTTGGTAGTCGCGGTAGGCTTCCTCGCCGTCGCCGCGGAAAATCTTGTCGGACTCGTCGAGATCGAACAGCGCACTCGACGCGAGCCCCAGTACCAGCCGGTTGGTCAGATCGTAAGGCATAGGTGATTGTTGCTCGCAAGGGGTCAGGCCCCGCCGTGAAATCGAAAGATGCTAAGTCTATCCGGACAGCAAGCGCCATCAGTGCGAGGAGACGTACTCAGCGTCATGGAACACCGGGGGGACCGCAAACCCTTCTCGCATTCGCTTCGCCTCCGCCGCCGGGGTCAAGCCAAAAAGTCTTCTAAATTCTCTGCTGAATTGTGATGGACTTGTGTAGCCCACGGCACGGCCAGCCGCTTCTGCGGTCAGATCTTGACGCACCATTAGCAGGCGAGCCTGATGCAGGCGCGTCGACTTTAGATACTGCATGGGTGACGTCTGCGTGATCTCCTTGAAATGGCTGTGGAAGGTAGGAATACTCATGCCGGCTTCCAGTGCGAGTTGCGACAGGTCGAGCGGTTCCGCGTAATCGGCATGAATGCGGCGCAGCGCCCGGCCGATCTTTCCATACTGACCTTTCATCGCAAGCGCCTCTCGCATGGCGCTTCCCTGCTCCCCGGTGAGTACCCGGAAATACAGTTCTCGCAGCAGTCCGGGACCCAACACGGCTGCCTCGAGCGGTCGGTTCATCGCCTCCAGGAAGCGCAATACCGATGCGCGCATGTCCGCATCCATTGGACTTGACATCATGGCCTGCGGTGGCTGCGCGCGCTCGGCCACCGACTGCCGGTCGATCTGCAGCATCAACTCGGCGGCGACCGCAAAATCCAGGTGCAAATACATCGCGAGAAGGGGATGCGCCGGCGTCGCGTCCGTCTCCATATCGAATGGAACGGGAACTGAGACGGCGAGGTAGTGCTGCGCGTCGTAGACATAGCGCTTGTCACCGAAGTAACCACGCTTGCGGCCCTGGCAAACGATGACAATTCCCGGATCGTAAAGAACCGGAGTACGCGACAAGGCGCGATCGGAGCGCAGTATTCGGACCCCGGGGAGCGCCGTGAGGTTGTATCCCTCGTTGTGCGCCAATGCGCCGAGCAGATCGACCAATCGTCGTTGCCCGCCGTCTGACGAAGACGGATGATTACCCGTATCACTCTTCGAATACATAGTTTTAGGCAAGAAAAACAGGAGATTGGCGCTTATATCACTGATTTCTGCAGAATAACATGCGCTCTCCAGTCTACCGAACGGAGAAGCTCAAATGGCATCCAGCAAACGCTTGCTCATTACCGGCGTCAGCAGCGGCTTTGGTCGTGCGCTCGCTCAAGAGGCGCTGGCGGCCGGCCACCGCGTGGTCGGCACGGTGAGAAGCGCGCAAGCGAAGCAAGACTTCGAAGCGCTATCCATCGACAGGGCTTTCGCCCGCATACTCGACGTGACCGAATTCGACGCCATCGACGGCGTCGTTGCGGAGATCGAATCGAACGTCGGCCCCATCGATGTCCTCGTCAACAACGCGGGCTACGGGCATGAAGGCATTCTGGAAGAGTCGCCTTTGTCCGAGATGCGCCGACAGTTCGACGTGAACGTGTTCGGCGCAGTCGCCATGATGAAGGCCGTGCTGCCTTTCATGCGTGAACGCCGGCGCGGTCATGTTCTTAACATTACGTCTATGGGCGGCTACATCACGATGCCCGGTATTGCTTACTATTGTGGGAGCAAGTTCGCTCTGGAAGGCATCTCGGACGCGCTTGCCAAGGAAGTGCAGCCCTTCGGTATTGCGGTTACCGCTGTCGCGCCGGGCTCGTTTCGCACCGACTGGGCGGGTCGATCGATGACCCGCACGCCACGCTCAATCCCCGACTACGACGCTATCTTCGAACCGGTTCGCGAGGCACGTATCGAGAAGAGCGGAAAGCAGTTGGGAGATCCCGCAAAGGCAGCGCGTGCGATGCTCGCCGTGATCGATGCAGATCAGCCGCCCGCGCATCTTCTGCTTGGTAGCGACGCGCTCCAACTCGTGCGAAGCAAGCTGTCTGCTGCAGCAAGCGAACTCTGCGCCTGGGAACACGTCACAGTGTCGACCGACGGTTGAGCGGCCTTGAACGGGTCAACTCAATTCCTTTGCCAGATATTCGCCAGTGCGGCTCGTCGCCACGCTGGTGATATCGGTGGGGCGGCCGCTAGCCACGACGCGGCCGCCCTGCTCTCCGGCGCCCGGACCCATGTCGATCACCCAGTCCGCCTGGGCCACGACACGCATGTCGTGCTCGACAACGACCACGGTATTGCCCGCATCCACCAGCTCCTGTAGTTGCAGGAGCAGGCGGTCCACATCGGCCGGATGCAGTCCGTTGGTGGGTTCGTCCAGCACGTAGAGCGTGTCGCCGCGCTGGGCGCGCTGCAGTTCGGTGGCCAGTTTGATCCGCTGTGCCTCGCCACCCGACAGCTCGGTGGCCGGCTGCCCCAATCGAAGGTATCCCAATCCGATGTCCTGCAACGCCTTCAGCGATCGCATCACCGAAGGCTCATCCGCAAAGACTTCGCATGCCGCATCGACGGTCAGGTCGAGGATCTCGGCAATATTCCGGCCTTGCCAGGTGATTTCCAGCGTCTGCGCCTGATAGCGCGTGCCGTGGCAGGCGGTACACGGCGCATACACACTCGGCAGGAACAGCAGCTCCACGCTGACGAAGCCCTCGCCTTCACATGTGGGGCAACGGCCTTGGGCGACGTTGAAGGAAAATCGTCCCGGCGTATAGCGCCGCTTGCGCGCGGCGGGGGTGTCGGCAAACAGCTTGCGGACATGATCGAACAGCCCGGTATAGGTAGCGAGGTTCGATCGCGGGGTGCGGCCAATGGGCTTCTGGTCGACGCGCACCAGACGGCGCACCGCCTCCAGGTCGCCCGCCACGCGCCCACTTGTCGGCATATCCGTCACCGCGAACAGTGGATCGCGCTCCTCGTCGGCATCGCTATCGTTGGCGCGGCCAAGATGCCGGTTCACCAGCTCCGGCAGGGCCTGACTGATCAGGCTCGACTTCCCCGATCCCGAGACACCCGTCACCGCCACGAAGCACCCCAGTGGTATCGCCGCATCGATCTTGTGGAGATTGTTGCGGGCGACATGCACGAGCTTGAGCCACCCAGCGGGTTCACGGGGTTCTCGCAGGGACACCTGTTGCTCGCCAAACAGATACGCTGCGGTACGCGATGCCTGCACCGCGGCAAGCCCGTCGAGCGGCCCGCTGTAGAGCACGTGGCCGCCGCCCTCGCCAGCGGCCGGCCCCACGTCTACGATCCAGTCCGCGTGACGCATGGTCTGTGTGTCATGTTCGACCACGAACAGCGAGTTGCCGACGGCCTTCAATCGTCGCAACGCCACCAGCAGCGCTTCGCCATCGGCGGGATGCAGCCCGGCCGAGGGCTCGTCGAGCACATAGACCACGCCGAACAGTTGGGAAGATAGCTGCGTGGCCAGCCGCAGCCGTTGCAATTCGCCCGATGACAGCGTCGGCGTGCTGCGGTCCAGCGACAGATACCCGAGCCCGAGATCGATGAGCGTGGAAACCCGCTCCATCAGCTCTTCCGCGATGCGCTGCGCGGCCAGCCGCTTTTCGTCGGAGAGGTTGGGCGTGCGTCGCACGTCGGGCGCCGCCTTGTGTGCGGATCCCCCTGCCGCCACGCGCCGCGCCGTGGCGGCGCGCATCGCCTTCGTGCTCAGCACCGCGCCGGAGATTGCCTCGGGGCTCGCCCACTCGCCGTGCGCAATCGGCCGCATGATCTCCGCCACGCGGGCAAGCGGAAGGTTCGCGAACGTGCCGATGTCCATGCCCGCAAACGTCACCGATAGCGCTTCCTTCTTGAGCCGCTTGCCGTGACAGGCCGGGCATTCGCGTCCAATCATGTATTGCGAAACGCGCTTCTTCATCAGCGCGCTCTGCGTCGTGGCGAAGGTCTGCAGAACATAGCGACGGGCGCCCGTGAACGTGCCCTGATAGCTCGGCTCCATCTTGCGCTTGAGCGCGGCGCGCACCTCCTTGGGCGTGAATCCTGCGTACACCGGCACCGTGGGCTGTTCTTCGGTGAACAGGATCCAGTCACGGTCCTTCTTCGGCAGCTCGCGCCACGGCTTGTCCACGTCGTAACCGAGCGTCACCAGGATGTCGCGCAGGTTCTGCCCGTGCCATGCGGGCGGCCACGCCGCGATGGCGCGCTCGCGTATCGACAAGGTATCGTCGGGCACCATCGACTGCTCGGTCACATCATAGATGCGCCCCAGACCATGGCACGTGGGGCAGGCGCCCTCCACCGTGTTGGGCGAGAAGTCCTCGGCGTACAGCATCGGCTGCCGGGACGGATAAGTGCCCGCGCGCGAATAGAGCATGCGGACAAGACTCCCCAGCGTGGCGACGCTTCCAACCGTGGAACGTGCATTCGGCGTACCGCGTTGCTGCTGGAGCGCGACGGCGGGCGGCAGCCCTTCGATCGCATCCACCTCCGGCACGCCAACCTGCTCGATCAGCCGTCTGGCATAGGGGGCCACCGACTCGAAGTAGCGCCGCTGCGCTTCCGCGTAAAGCGTACCGAATGCCAGGGAGGACTTGCCGGACCCCGAGACCCCGGTAAATACGACCAGCGCGTTGCGTGGGATATCGACATCGACGTTCTTGAGGTTGTGCTCACGGGCCCCGCGCACGCGGACGAAGTTGTCCGCCGCGTGACCGGACGCGGCCGGAAACGTGTCGTCGGGTGTCAGTGGGTGCCGGCGGTATTCATCCTTCATGCGATTTGTCTGTCTGAAAGCGGCGCCCTTGCAGAAATTTCCGACTGAATCTTCATCTTTCCTGCGGATCCGAGGGGGCGCTTGGCGATGGTCTCAACAAGGCAGGAAACATGCCAAATCGGATTGGAGTGAAGAGACCGCCGCAAAGACGCCTACTCGACATCTACTGCGGCCTGCCCCTACTCCTCGTCCATTTCGGCAAATCTCTCGACCAAAAACTCGATCAATGCGCGTACGGCTGGCAAAACGCCGCGCCGGGACGGGAATACGACGTGAAGCAGTTCGGCGCGAGGTGCCCAGTCCGGCAGGAGCCGTACCAGCTGCCCCGCGTTCAACTGCTCACGTACCATCATCACCGGCAGCTGGCCGATACCGACACCTGCCAGTGCTGCGGCTCGCAGTGCAATCATGTCGCCTGTCACCAGGCGCGGGCGATGTCGCACCACCGCCTGCGCCCCATCCGGACCAAACAGCGTCCAGGCGTATTCCGCCTGCGTTGCGCCCAGTGCAAGGCTTGGCAGGTCGGCGAGATCAGCCGGCGCGCGTGGCAGCTCGCGCTGCCCTTCTACCAGGGCGCTACTGGCCACCAGACATTGCCTGCGTTCCGCCAGCACGCGGATGACAAGGTCGCTGTCTTGCAATGGCGCCGGCCTGACGCGGATGGAAACATCCACAGCATCGCCGACCGGATCCACGCGCCGATTGGTCGCTTCCAGATGCACGATCACCTGCGGGTGCGCGGCCATGAACCTGGCCAGCATGTCGCCGACGTGCGCGTGCAGCAATGCCACCGGACAGGTCACCCTGACGGTACCGCGCGGCTCGGCGCGCGTCAGCTCCACGGCTTCCTGTGCAGCCTCGGCCTCCATCAGCATCGCCTTGCAATGCTCGTAGTAGGTGCGGCCAATCTCGGTCATGGTGAAGCGGCGCGTCGAGCGCTGGATCAGCCGAACGCCGAGTCGTTCCTCCAGGACGGCGATGCGCCGGCTAAGCCGGGACTTGGGCATTCCCAGTGCGCGGCCAGCCGGCGCGAATCCGCCGTGCTCAACCGCCTGCACATAGAAGTAGAGGTCATTTAGGTCCTGCACGCCACTTCCTTCTCCCTTCATCGTTCACCAGATAGGACTATGACGTCCAATCTAGCACTCTAGTGCGTCCCGCGTCCCAATCCTATGCTTTCTCCATCCGACGAATGGTCGCTAGCGGCCAGACCTTCCACACGGTGCGATGCCACCGCCCCTTACCCAGGAGACCCATCATGTCCCAACCCGCCAACTTCAACGGCAAGCGACCTGTCATCGACCCGGACGACTCGGCGATGCTGCTGATCGATCATCAGAGCGGTCTCTTCCAGACCGTAGGCGATATGCCCATGCCGGAACTGCGCCAGCGCGCCGCCGCCCTGGCAAAGATGGCGACGCTGTGCAAGCTGCCGGTCATTACTACGGCTTCCGTGCCACAAGGGCCCAATGGCCCGCTGATTCCGGAGATTCACGAGAACGCACCGCACGCGAAGTACGTCGCGCGCAAAGGCGAAATCAATGCATGGGACAACCCCGAATTCGTCGCCGCCGTGGAAGCGACGGGCAAGAAAACCCTGATCATCGCCGGCACCATCACGAGTGTGTGCATGGCGTTCCCGTCCATCAGCGCCGTGGCTGACGGGTACCGGGTTTTCGCCGTAGTGGATGCTTCCGGCACCTACTCGAAGATGGCGCAGGAAATCACGCTGGCCCGCGTGGTGCAGGCCGGTGTGGTACCGATGGATACCGCCGGCGTGGCCTCCGAGCTGCAACGCACGTGGCATCGCGATGACGCGCAGCAATGGGCGGAGATCTACACGAAGATCTTCCCGGCCTACCAGTTGCTGATCGAAAGCTACGCGAAGGCGCAAGACGTGCAGAAGAAGGGCGAGGCGCTGGACTCCGCGCGCTAAGCGTCGGAACCGGCATGGGCCTGGCGGCCCTGCCGGTTCCTTGATCGCAGGGGTGGTCAATGTCACGCATGTCGATAAGAGCGTCCGCGCCGCCGGTGGTACTGGCCTGCGTTCTCGCGGGCATGTCGTCCAATGGATGCGCCCAGCCGTCACCGCCCCCATACAATTTTCTTCGCTACGACGAGGATTACAGCTATCTGCGAGATCCGGCGCGCCGTAGCGACCCCTGGGACGCGATCAAGTATCGGCCGCTCGGTTCACCGGACATCTATCTGAGCCTGGGCGGAGAGATTCGAGAGCGCTTCGAATCCTACTCGGCGCCGAACTTCGGCGTGCCGGGCCCGTCGGCGGACGGCTACCTGTTGCATCGCCTCCTCCTCCATGCCAACGTGCATGCTGGCGACTATCTGCGCGCATTCGTGCAACTCGGCAATCATCTGGCGCCGGGCAAGGAGGTCGCCATACCGCCTTACGAAGACCGGGTGGACGTGCAACAGGCGTTTGTCGATGTGCATGTGCCAAAGGCAGGCAGCACGATGGACACCGCCTTGCTGCGGGTCGGGCGTCAGGAAATGGCATTCGGCGCGCAACGGCTGGTGTCGGTGCGGGATGCGCCAAACGTCCGGCGCGCCTTCGATGGTGTCCGCGTGGGTGGTGCTACAAACAGCGGCGTGAAGATCGATGCGTTTGCCACGCGGCCGGTGCTGCTGAAGGCGGGCGATTTCGACGATCGGCCCAATCAGTCGCAGGCCTTTTGGGGCGTCTACTCGACCTTCCCCAAGACCTTTGTGCCGTCATCGGGCATCGACGTCTACTACCTTGGCTTCGAGAACAACCACGCGCTGTACAGCATCGGAACCGGCGTGGAGCGACGGCATTCCGTTGGTGGGCGGGTCTTTGGCACGCACGGTCAGTGGGACTGGGATTGGGAAGCCCTGGGACAGTTTGGCAGTTTTGGCGCGCAGGACTTGCTTGCCTGGGGCTTCTCCACCGACACCGGCTATGGATTTTCCGTCGCCGACTGGAAGGCGCGTGCGGGCATCAAGGCCACCATCGGCAGTGGTGATACCAATCCGCGCGACGGAAAGCTGGGCACGTATGGCGGCCTGTTTCCAAAACTGGCGTACTTCAATCAGGCAGGACTACTGGGTGCATCGAATGTCATGGACCTACAGCCGTCCCTGACGCTAAAGCCGATTCCGCGACTCAAGCTGACCCTGTCCTGGGACTTTATCTGGCGACAGACGACCAACGATGCCGTCTACACGAGCGTGGCCACGCCCATTCCCGGCACGGCGGGTCGCGCCGGGCGCTACACGGGCAGCCAACTTGCCTTTGACGTGTACTGGCAGGTGGACCGGCACATTGTCATGAATGCCGGCCTGGTGCATGTCGACGTGGCAAAAGTCCTCAGCGCCGTGGGCGGCCACAATACAAACTTCGTCTACCTGTCGGCGGCGTACACGTTCTGAACCGTCTGATGGCCCCGCTGCGGGGTCAATGCGACTTTGCCTTGTGTTCCAGATGATCGAAAGCGACGTCCTCCACGCGGGAGACCTTGTTTGCCAGTCGGAACTGGAACCAGAAGAGGGCAACTACCGCCAACATCGCAAGGCCGCCAAGTGCAAATCTGAGCCACATCTTTATCCTCGATTGATATCGTACGGTGACAAATCAAGCGTATGCGGACTCAGATACAAGCTGCATCAAGATGGCGTCGAGCGCGATAAAAATCCTGTTAAGTTTGTCTCAATGCATCAACAAGCCGCGACAGAGCACCGAAACGCCGCTGATGCAGAGAAGGACCAAGAGCGCGCGACGCACCGCGTCGGGCGAGATCCGACGACGCAGGCGAGAACCTATCGCCAGGCCGACGAGGCCGAATGGCAGGGCGAACACGGCACTGCGCAGCAAATCACTCTGAAACAGCAATCCGCTGTATGCAAATGCTGTCAGGCGCACCAGCGCACTCACCATGATGACAGCCGCGATGGTCGAGCGAAACTCGTCGATCCGCGGAAGTCGCCGGGACAGGTACATGGTGTAGACCGGACCTCCGGTGCCGAACAATGCGCTGAACACACCGCCCACGACGCCGGCCGGCACTGACCACCCCCTCGCCGCCGCTTCCTCCCGATGCGCGCCGCCAAGGAGCGTCCGCCCCGTCATGATGAGCACAAAGAGTCCCAACCCGACAAGCAGCCAGCGGGACTCGACCTTGGCCAGTACGGTCGTACCGAGCGCCACGCCCACCATCATGAACGGGATCAGGCGGGACAGCTCTTGACGAGACACAGCGCTCCAGTTGCGCAGGCCAACCATTGTGGTCGTCACAAGATCGAGCAGAAGCAGCAGCGGCACCACGAACTGCAGCGGGATGAACTGCACCAGGATCGGCACGGCGACCATCGCTGCACCGAAGCCGGTGAGTCCGAACACCGTGTAGGCGCCAACCACTGTTGCCCCGAGGGCTGCGTAATGTTCAGTGCCCATGCCCTGTGCCCGTCCTAGTTGGCGGAGATCTTTCGCTTTGTCACCAGCGGCTTCCAGCGCCCCGATTCCTGGGCAATCTCCTCGGGAAGACGACCTTTCGGCGTGATCGTCCTGGCCATGCCTTGCGCGGCCAGATAGCGCTGCATGCCCGGTTCTGCAGCGGCGCGCTCCAGGTCGGCATACATTTTCGCCGTCAACGCCTTTGGCGTGCCGGCCGGCGCCATCAGCGCGAACCAGCCATAGAACGTAAAGCCCTCCAGSCCMGCCTCSGCGACRGTCGGCACRTCRGGMAGCAGCGYSGACCGYTCSTTGCCCGTCACKGCMAGCGCGCGAAKRCGRCCGCCCTTGAGGAGCGGGGAGATGGCATTGATGTTCCCCACTGTCATGTCTACCGTGCCCGCCATCAGGTCCGCATAGGCCGGTCCTTCGCCCTTGTACGGCACATGCACGACGTCGATGCCGGCAGCGTCGGCAAACGCTTCACTGGCGATATGCACCTGGCTACCGTTGCCTGCCGACGCGAAGGTCAATTTTCCCGGGTTGGCCTTTGCATAAGCGATGAGCTCGGTCATCGTTTTCGCCGGAATCTTCGTGTTGACCGTTACCACCATCGGCCCACTGGCGATCTTGCTGATCATCTCGAAGCTTTCAGCCGAGTAGGGAAGCTTCTGATAGATGAACGGGTTGACCGTGAACATGCTGCCGGAGGCGAGCAGCAGCGTGTAGCCATCCGGCACGGATTTGGCTACGGCTTCCGCGCCCACGGCACCGCCTGCACCCGGGCGGTTGTCCACGACAACGGGCTGCTTCCATTGCTTGCCCAGTTCCACGGCCACCGCACGTGCAAGCAGATCGGTCGCGCCGCCCGCGGCAAACGGCACTACCAGACGAATCGGCTTGCCCGGCCATTCCTCCGCGTGAGCCGGCACCATGGCTAGCGGAGCAATCGCAAACGCAAACATGGCTGCCGCGGTCGATGTGTTGTATCGCCTGGCGTCCGCATCGCCGCACAGCTCTTTCACAACGGGATGCTGACGTATCCGGCTCAACCCGTGCCGCCCTCGTCCAAACCAATGCCAGATGGCCTTGCCAGTGCTTGCTGCGTTCATCGTTGTCTCCTTTGTGTGGCGTCGCTTTCGTATGCGACTTTCGTATACGTCCTTACCGCATGCGTCAGCCCTTCTGCACCAGTTTCGGGCGGCCGTCGTCCGGTGTGCTGGCGGGTGTCGTGACAGCGGTCAATGCGTCAAGCAGCAACCTCGACAGATGCGCACGGGGGTTGTCGCGCGGCACCAGAATCCCGATGCGACGCATCAGCGGCGGCGAGCCGAACGGAATGGTGCGAATCGACGCCGGAAATTCGTTCTCGACGCCACGGGCCGGCACCACTGACGATCCCAGGCCATTGGCGACCATCGCGATGACGCCTTCGAGCGTGTCGATCTCCATGGTCGAGCGGACGGCGATCTGTCGTCGCACCATTTCTTCCTGAACGAGCAGGCCCACGCGCGCCGTGCGATTGAATCGCACATAAGGCGTGGTTTCCAGCACACCCTTGTCCGAATCGCCGCGCGTAGTGGCGTGGGTGATCACGACAAACTCTTCGTTGAAGAAAGGCATGAACTGCAGGTCCAGGCGTGGAACCTCCGGCTCGGTGACAACGGCGACATCGAGTTGCCGCCGGTGCACCGCCCGTTCCAGATCGTGTGTCAGGCCCGTGGTCAGGTGAATGTCGATGCGATGACCCTGCTGGTGCAGGCGCTTCAAGGCCAGCGGCAACACCCCGGAGACGCAGGTGTGAACCGAGCCGAGCTTGAGCACACCGCCAGCCGCATCGCGCTTGAGGGCCGCGCTCATGCTCTCCCAGTGGGTCAGCAGGTCTCGGGCGCGGTTTGTGAAGGCGAGGCCGGCATCCGTCAACACCGGCGGCCTGCGGCTACGATCGAAGATCGTGATGCCCAACTCTTCTTCGAGCGAGCGCATTTGCATGCTGACGGCCGATACCGTCAGGCCGATAGCATTGCCGGCCTCCGCGAAGCTGCCCCGGTCGGCGATGGCTACCAGCGTGTAGAGCGTCTTGACGTCCATGTCGAACTCTAGATGCCCAGCAGGCGGCGGGCGTTGCCACCCATCACCTTTTCGAGGTTCTCGGGACGGATCGGCAATGTTTCGAACCACTGCTTGTAGTCCCGTACCGGGCAGAATGGGAACGAGCTTGCGTACAGCATGCGGTCTGCGAGGAAGGAATCCGCGGCCTTGACGTATTCCTCCCAGCCTGGCATCCGCGAGAAGTACATGTCCGGCGAAAGGTACATATTCGGGCGGCGGAACGCGATATGCAGGATCTCGGTCACCCAGGGCCAGCCGCCGTGCGCAACGACGACCTTCAGCTTAGGGAAGTCCGCCAGCACGCGATCAGTGCGCACGGGGTCGGAGTAGCTCAAGTCCGGGCCGGCTGTTCCGCCTACCATCATGATCACCGGCACCTCCAGATCCTCGCAGTGCGCGTAGATCGGATAGAGGCGTCGATCGTCCGCGTACATGGGAACCGGGTAGGAGCCGGGCTCGATATTGATGGCCWTGAACCCGTGGGCGACCGCGTCCGAAATGGTCTTGCACGCCGCCACGCGGTTCGTCGGATCGATCGAGGCGGCACCGATGAAGCGCTCCGGATAGTCGCCCACGATGCGTGCGACGTCTTCATTGGAGACGCTTCCCAGCGTGCCGGCAAGGCGACCGACCACCACGCCCCTGTCGACCCCGCCTTCGTCCATCTCCTTGAGCAGCAGTTCCATGGACTGTCGTTGCGCTGCGGGGGAAGGCTCGAAGCCAACGGTCCGGGTAAAGCCGTCGCGCCGCTCGCCGGCCGAGTACATCAACGTGTCGAGAAAGCCGCCGACCGGCGGGCGGAGTCTGAAATCAATGATCATGTCGTCTTCCTGGCTGGTTGGATGCGGGAATGGCCTTACATCACCTCGTTCTTGCGATCGTCGGTCTCGCCGTACCTGTGCAGCGCCGGCGGCTTGAGGCCGGCGTAGAGCTTGTCGATCCCGGCGTTGATGACCTCCGCGTGCTGCGCAAACAGCGAATTGCCTTCCAGGTCGCTCTCGACGATAAACGGACCGAAGTTCTCGACGTCGAACATCCACATCGCCTGTGCAATGCCGAGTTCATCCAGCCAGAACACGTCCTGCACACGCTTGATGCCGCGCCCAAGCAGCGCGCCCGTGCCATAGCCGACGGTTGTGAGGTAGATCGCCCCGCCGGGCGCCAGCACGCGCTTGTAGTCGTCGGCGGGCATGCCACCCTTGCCGATAAAGATGCGGCACCCCGTCTTCTCCATCCACTTGGGAATCCATTTGGAGAAGCGGAAGCTTGCCGTCGCGGTCACCGCGCCTACGTTGTAGCCGCCGTCCTCGTTGGGCGCCGCAGCCGGTGAACAGTGGAAGTTCACGTTGCTGAGCCCGCGCAGTTCCACCGGTGCCTCCAGGCCCTCATCGAGCACCTTCTTGTAGATGCCTTCCCGGGCGGTATAGACCAGGCCGGTCAAGTAGACGGCCGAGCCCAGCTCAAGTCTTGCGAGGTCTTCCGTCGTGGCTGGCAGATTGATGTGGAAGACCTTCAGTTCATCGTCTTGGGGGCTTACCATTCGACCGTCTCCCTGCGCAGGTATGGGGTGAACCACTGGGGGTCCGTGCGATATTCGATGTTGCCGTCCGGGTGAATCCGGGCCGTTGCCCGCCGCGACGACAGGCAGAACGTGTGGAGGCTGATCGGCATCCCGCCCGTGTGGGTGTGGCCTACCTCGATATGGCAGTCCACCACCATCGACGAGCCCACGAAGCCCATGGCACCCATGCCGATCGAGTTGCCCAGCGTCATCAGTTCACGCTCGAGTTCGGCGATCTTGGGATCGGGATTGCGGTCGCCCACCACGCGCAGGCAGGCCGCCTGCTTGCCAAGCTGCATGCAGGTATCCTTCGAGCCGCCCAGGCCGATGCCGACGATGGCGGGCTGGCATGCCAGCCCGCGCTTGCCGAAGGCAATCAGCGTATCGAGCACGAATCGCTTGATACCGTCGATGCCGTCGCCGGGGAACAGCATCCGGTAGTCGGTGCCGAACAGCCCGCCCTTGTGCACGGTCGTGATGTCGACCCAGTCGGCGTCGGGCTCGAACGACCACTCGATCTCCGGCGCATTGATGCCGACGTTATTGTTGTTGTCCGTGCGCCAGAGCGGGTGCACGCGATTGGGCCGCAGCGGCACCGCCAGCGTGGCATCGGCCGTGGCCTTGCGCAGCGCGCGCTCGACCGCGACGAAGCCGCGCTGCACCGAAGCGTTGTTGCCAACCTTGACGTAGTAGCGTGGGAGCCCGGTATCGGCACACATGGGGCGCCGGTCCTGGTCCGCCGCTTCCCAGTTGTCCTGCATGGCGTGGATCACGAAGCGCGGCAGCTTGCCGGTCTCGGTCTTCTGCAACGCCTGGATGCCTTGCTTGTAGTCCTTGGGGATCTCGATCGCCGCGCGTTTCATGATCTCGAACGCGGCTTCCTCGACCCGATCGATGGAGATGGTCATCGTAGCGGTCCTCTATGCAGCAACTTTTGGGGGTTGACCGGCCTCACCGGTAATCAGGGACGTGCCTGGCGTCACGATGTCGAACTTCACCGGCACCATATCCAGACGAATATCGTCGCCGTCCGCGGTCACTCGGGTGTAGCGGCTGCCGTGCAAATCGCCGGGCTCCGGGAAGTCCTCGCGGAAGTGGGCGCCCCGGCTGTTCTCGCGCGCCAATGCGGAAACGGTGATCACGCGGGACATGTCCACGAGGCTCTGCAGATTGAGCCAGTCATGCCAGGTGACGTTGTAGCGGCGGTCGCCATCCGGAACGCCCATGGCCAGCAGCGCCGCGTTGTGCGAAGCGATGGAATCCAGTCCCCGGCGCATCGCCGCCTCGTGACGCAGTACGCCGACGTCGTCCCACATCGTCTGGGCGAGCGCATCGCGCAAATCGTGAATGGCGCCGGGAGCCTTCGAGAACGGATACTCGGCACGCTCGATACCGCGCAGGATGACGCGCTTGTCCGGCTCCTTCCAATGCTGCACACCGGTGGCATACGCAGCCATCGAATCGCCGGCGATGCCGCCGAATACCGTCGAGTTCGCCACGCCATTGCCGCCCAGGCGATTGGCGCCGTGCACGCCGCCGCAATCCTCCCCGGCCGCAAACAGTCCCGGCGAAGCCGTGCTGCAATCCACATCGAACTCCACGCCGCCCATCAGATAATGAGCGGTGGGCACCACCTCCACGCGACCGCCGGCCAGGTCAAAGCCACAATCCTTGCAGCGGTTGACCATGCCGGGGAACGTCTTGGCCACCTTCTCGGGTCCAAGGTGGCTCATCTGGATGTAGATCCCACCCATCGGGCCGGTCCGGCCTGCGCGCATTTCGGCGTAGATGCCCCGGCTGACCACGTCGCGCGTCGCGCGCTCGCCGCGTGCGTCATAGTTGGTCATGAAACGGTCACCGTTGCCATTGACCAGCCAACCGCCGGCACCGCGCAGGCCCTCTTCGAGCACCGTGCCGGTCATGCGGGTATCCGGGCCTCCCAGCAGTCCCGTCGGGTGGAACTGCACCATCTCCATGTCGCGCAGGCTCAGCCCGTAGCGCATGGCCATCGCCAGGCCGTCGCAGGTCTTGTCGCCGGATGGCGTGTGGTAGCGGTACATCGTCGGGCCCGCCCCCGTGGCCAGCAGCACCGCCTTGGCCTGTACGAAGCGGTAGGTGCCGCGCCGCATGTCGATGAACAGCACGCCGGCGATGCCGGAGCCATCGGCGGCCGGGATCAGCTCGATGGCGCGGTGCTCCTCCAGCTCTTCCACATCCAGGGCCCGCACCTGTTCCATCAGGCGATTGATGATCTCGATGCCGGTCAGGTCCGCCTTGTGGACGGTGCGGTCAAAGCTCTGGCCCGCGAAAGCCTTCTGGTGCAGCGTGCCGTCGGGGTTGCGGTCAAAGAAGCAGCCGATCTCGTTCTCGAGTTCCCGCACGCGCTCGACCGCGCCTTCGACCAGCCGCCAGGCCAGATCCTGGCGCGGCAGCCATTTGCCGCCCTCGATGGTGTCCATGAAATGACGTTCGACCGAATCGCCTGTGGACAGTGCCACGTTGTATCCGCCCTGCACCATCCGCGTGCAACCGCACTTGCCGAGCAGGCCCTTCACCGCCACGGAAACCTTGAGCGCAGGATTGGCCTTCTTGGCATGCAGGGCGGCAAACAGCCCTGCCCCGCCCGTGCCAAGAATCAGGATGTCCGTCTTGTGGTTCTCGATCTGCATTTCAAATAACCCCCAGGGCAAAGATCACGCCGACGCACAGCGACAGCACACCACCCCAACTGATCCACGACAGGCGCGCGTCTCGGGTGGTACTCCATGGCAGGAGTTCAAGCGCCAGCAGTCGCAGGCCAAAGCACATGTGGATGGACAACAGCAGCACCAGGCCCCATTCGCCGAACTTGACGGCGCCCATGTCGGCGAATTTCAGGAACGCGTCCATACGCGCCTGTTGCTCCAGCGCGAGTCCAAGGACATAGAAGTGCGCGGGCAGGAAGACGCCAAGCGCCAGCCCCGACAGGCGGTGACCAAGGAAGGCCCAGTAGGCGCGGTGGTTTCTCGGAGACTTCATGACAGCAGGCCTCCCACTGCGGCAACCGCGCGCAGGCCCATCGACAGCAGCAACAGGCCGAAGAGGAAGCAGCACACCGATGCGGCGCCGCGGCTCAGGCGCGCCCATTCGATCAGGATGTTGCGCAGCCCGATCGGCACGTGCACCGCCACGCTGATCACGAACAGGGAATAGAACGGAATCCAGAAAAGACTGCCCTGCGTGCGCGCGAGAATCTCGGCGGCGGTCAGGCCGCCTCGCACTGCATAGAGGATGATCCCCAGATGTACCAGCACGAACGGCGCCATGACCATCGCGCTGAGGCGCTGAAGGGCGAACAGACGCTGCTCCATGATCAGTCCCCTCCCTTCAGGAATTGCAGCAGGGCATTCTTCTTCAGGCCGGCAATGCTTCCCGTCGGGCTCAGGCTGACCGGGCAGTGCGTCATGCAATTGCCCTGCGTATGGCAGGAATTGCAGCCGCTGCCGGAAGTCGCCTTCTTCAGCACGTCCTTGGGGTCCGCATGACGTTCGTCGTTGAAGAGGGTCCATGCGCGATTCAACGCGGCGGGACCGAGGTACTCCTTGTCCCATGCCACCACGTCGCAGGACGCATAGCAAACGCCGCAGTTGATGCATTCGATGGCAGCGTCGGCCATCTTTCGCTTCTTGCTGGTCGGGGATACCGCGGCCGGGGGCTCATGGCGCGTCGCGGTGCCCACGAAGGTGCTGCCGGCCTTCTTCCATTTGTCGAAGAACTCCGACATGTCGACCACGAGGTCCTTGATGCGCGGCATGTTGCGCAACGGCTCGATGACGATCACGCCATCCTCTTCTACGCGGCTGACGTGGGTGCGGCATGTCCAGCGCGGCTTGCCGTTCACCGTCATCGCGCAGGATCCGCATACCCCAACCCGGCACGCGAAGCGGTAGGACAGGGTTGGTTCGATACGCCGCTGCACTTCGGTCACCACGTCGAGAACGGTCTGGTTCTCGCGCCATGGCACCTCATAGGTCGTGAAATTGCCGTCCTCGGTGCCGCGGGCAATACGTACCTTCAGCGTGCGTTGCGCGGGCTTTGTCGCCTCCATCACTTTTCCCCTGAGTCTTTTGTGGGTGGGTGTTGAAGCGAGTTTAAGTAATCGATATTTCTGAATCAATATTAAATAACTTGATATTTTTTGAATTAAAAGGCCAAAAGCGCCTTGTAGTCGACGTATTGCGCGACGCGCGTCAGATCAGGGTTGGGGGCGTTGAGGTAAACCCTTGCGCGAAGGACTCTCGCAAGTACTCCACGAAGACTTGCGAGACCCGCGAGGCATGCGCGGAGTAGGGGCGGATGGCGTAGAGCCAATCCCCGAAGGCACCCGCTGAACGCCATTCCGGCAGGACCTCGACGAGCCGTCCGGTTTCCAGCGCCGATTGGGCGCTGAAGTCCGGAAGCAGCGCGATGCCCAGGCCTTCGATTGCGGCATCGCGCAAGGCTTCGCTGTTATTCACGGACAAGGGACCCGTCACCGGCACCGTCACGGGATCGGCATGTCGGACATTGCGCTCCGCCACCGCAGGAACAAAGGTCCATGTGGCCGCGCCCTGCAGCCGTGGATAGTGAAGGCATGCATGGCCCATCAAGGCTTGCGGCGTCTCCGGCGTCCCCCTGCTCCGCAGGTACGCACGGCTTGCCACCAGCACCGAGCGCGTGGCCGCGAGGGTCCATGCGACGTGGGTCTCCGGCGGGGTCGATGTATGCCTGACGGCGATGTCAAAGCCCTCCTGCGCCAGCGGCCGCAATCGATCCGACATATCCAACTCAAGCTGGATCTGCGGATAACGGCGCAGGAAATCGGGCAGACGAGGTATCAGTTGTTGCCTGGCAAAAGCCACTGGCGCCGTCACGCGAAGAAACCCCCTGGGTGCGCCCGCCAGGTCGCGCACCTGGGCGTAGCCCGTTGCGATCTGCTCGAACGCGCCACGCATGGACTCGACCATTTGCCGCCCCGCATCCGTCAACGAAGCGCTGCGGGTAGTCCGCTGCACCAGGGTAATGCCGGCGGCCTTCTCGAGATCCGTAATGTGCTGGCTCATCGAGGCCTTGCTGACGCCAAGGCGTGCGGCAGCTTTGCTGAAACTGCCTTGCTGATGCAGCACCACAAGCCAATGCAGGTGCTCCCAAAGGTCCTCCACGTGGTCCTTGCGCATCCAGACACTCCTTAATCGGCACTTTTTTGATGGGACTTTTCGTATCTATAACATGGCAGTGGCTAAATTTCCTGAACAATATGTTCGGCGGTGGGTGACTACCCCGCGGGAGCGGCCATCCATACACTCCAGTCATCGATCACGCGGCGGGTATGTCGATCCCCGCCCGACACTGACAGGAGATGACCATGACTGCGCCCTATACCCACCCCGCCGAGGTGATTCACTTTGTTTCCGGCGAACCGTATCAAGGCAACGGCGAGCGGTCGCAGGCCGTGTTCAATCCTGCTACTGGCGCGGTCGCGCGCCAGGTTCGACTGGGCACGGCGCAGGACGTCGATGTAGCCGTCGCATCCGCCGCCGCAGCGTTTCCGAAGTGGGCCGATACCCCGCCGATTCGCCGGGCGCGCGTCATGTTCAAGTTCCTCGAACTGATGAACCGGCACAAGGACGAACTTGCCGCGATCATTACCGCCGAGCACGGCAAGGTGCTCAGCGATGCGGCCGGTGAAGTCAGCCGCGGCATCGACATCATCGAATTTGCATGCGGTGTTCCCCAACTGCTCAAGGGCGACTTCACCGACCAGGTCTCCACCGGCATGGACAACTGGACGCYGCGCCAGCCGCTGGGCGTTGTGGCAGGCATCACGCCGTTCAATTTCCCTTGCATGGTGCCGTGCTGGATGTTCCCGGTCGCCATCGCCACCGGCAACTGCTTCATCCTGAAGCCAAGCGAGCGCGATCCTTCGGCATCGCTCTTCATGGCCCGCCTGCTCAAGGAAGCCGGACTGCCCGATGGCGTTTTCAACGTCGTGCAAGGTGACAAGACGGTGGTCGACGCCCTGCTCCATCACCGGGAGGTCAAGGCCGTGAGCTTCGTCGGCTCGACGCCGATTGCGAACTACATCTACGAGACGGGCGCGCGGCTCGGCAAGCGGGTGCAGGCCCTGGGCGGTGCAAAGAACCACATGGTGGTCATGCCCGACGCCGATATCGACCAGGCCGTCGATGGACTGATCGGTGCCGCATACGGCTCGGCGGGCGAGCGCTGCATGGCCATCTCCGTGGCCGTGCTCGTCGGCGACGTGGCGGACAAGATCATGCCGAAGCTGGAAGCGCGCGCACGGGAACTCATCATCAAGAACGGCATGGAAGCTGACGCCGAGATGGGCCCCGTCGTGACCGGCCAGGCGCTCGAACGCATCGAGAACTACGTGGCGCTCGGCGTTCAGGAAGGCGCGAAGCTTGTTGTCGATGGCCGCAACTACAAGGTGCCCGGCCATGAGCAAGGGTTCTTTACCGGCGGAACGCTGTTCGACAACGTCACTCCCGAAATGCGTATCTACAAGGAAGAGATCTTCGGCCCCGTGCTGTCGTGTGTGCGCGTAGACGATTTCGCGCAAGCGGTAAAGCTGGTCAACGAGCACGAGTTCGGCAACGGCGTGGCCTGCTACACGCGGGATGGGCAAGTGGCGCGCGAATTCGCCCGTCGTATCGAAGTTGGCATGGTCGGCATCAACGTGCCGATCCCCGTGCCGATGGCGTGGCACGGCTTCGGCGGCTGGAAGCGCTCGCTGTTTGGCGACATGCACGCGTATGGCGAAGAAGGCGTCCGGTTCTACACCCGGCAGAAGAGCATCATGCAACGCTGGCCCAACGACACCGCGCGCGGCGCCGAGTTCGCCATGCCCACTGCAAACTGATGTCGTCTGCCTAAACGATCGCATCGTCCATGTCTATCCAGGCGGGACGATGCGCTCCCCATCGAAAAACCGGCACATTGGCCTGCGTCTACTTCCACTCCCCCTTCTCCTTTTCCTCCCCCTTCTCCGACCCCGCTCACGCGTGGCTGCTCGCGCAGGTGCGCGCCATGGTGCCTGGCGACTGATTGTTCGGCTGAAAGCAAAACGAAAGCCATCGACAGATAACGATAGGCAATCTTATTCGTTGGCATCCCGCGCACCCGCGCCTACGATGGCGCCTTCTTAAGTGTTGCACGGCTGAAATCGCGCGCTCCGGTCACGCGCTGACCAATCCGCGCTGCAGCGCTGTTTTAAGCATCGAGAAGACATGACGCGCGACGGGATTGACCGCATTGGGACGTGCCCAAAGGTAATAGGTGACATCGGGCAACCGCGGCAGGCCGTCGGCTTCGCCGAGGATGCGCATGTCCGCCGCCAGCAGGTCGATGCTGCGTGCGGTGATGCCCAGCCCGCCGCGCAGCGCCGCCTTGATGCCGATCAGGCTGGGCGCCAGATACGCAATGCGCCAGGGCACGCCGGCCTGCGTCAGCGCTTCGAGCGACAGCTTGCGAAACAGGCTCGGCTCGTCGGCCAGAATCAACGGCACCGCCGTACCACGCTCGTAGACGAAATCCGCCGAGCAGACCCAGATCGTCGGGGTGGTCCGCAGCACGATGCCGTCGAGCGTGTTGTCTTCGCGCGTGGAAACCGTCAGGTCGATCTCGCCGCGTCGCAGGGAATCCATCAGGAATGGGCTTCGCCCCACGTGGATCTCCAGCCGCAGGGCGGGAGAGGATCGCGCGATGTGCGACAGCAGCCCCGGCAGGATGGTGTCGGCCACGTCATGCGGCGCGCCGATGCGGAGGGAGCCAGTCAGGTCGCCCTCGCGCAACATGCGCAGGGCTTCGTCGTTGATCGTCAGCAACTGCCGCGCGTACTCCAGCAGCTTCTTGCCATGACGCGTCAGGTGCTTGCCACGCCCCTGGCGCTCGAACAGSGKCAGYCCGAKCTGCTCTTCCAGCCGCTGCATCTGCTGSGTSACSGCCGAYTGGGTGCGCTGCACGGTTTCGGCGGCAGCGCCAAAGGTCTCGTGATCGGCGATGGCCACCAGGGTGCGAAGCAAGTCCAGGTCAAGATTACGCATTCATTAGACCTGCTAATGGATTTTCGTTGCGCATTAAGTGGTTTTCAGGACAGGTGTTCATTACAGTGAAACTCGACACACCGTTCTACCCGTCAAAAACAACGATTGCAAGGATTGATCGCAACATGTCCATCGCACAACAGCGCCAGGCAGCCGTCGGAGACACCATTGAATCCATTAGGAAAATCGTAGACAGGGGCGGCGTGACTCGCGCCAGTCTGGCCGATGTCCTGACCCATGTGGAAGACCTGGCCGCGCACACCGAATTCTGGGCCGAGGCCGATTACCCGCCCCCGGAGCCCGGCGAGCGCCAGGCGCGCTACCTCATCGCCGAGGATCCGGACAAGACCTACGCGCTTTACCTGAACGTCATGCGCCCCGGCAAGCGCATTCCGCCGCACAACCACACCACGTGGGCCTGCGTGGCCGGCGTCAGCGGCGTGGAATTCAACGACGTCTACGCGCGCACGGACGATGGCAGCCAGCCAGGCGTGGGCACGCTCGAGCACTCGCGCACGGTAGAGGTGGGGCCGCGCCACGGCATCGCCCTGCTGCCGGATGACATTCACTCGGTCGAGATCCGCGGTGACGACGTCATCCGCCACCTGCATATGTACGGCCGCGCGCTGGAAACGCTGACCGACCGACTGACGTTCGACCTCGAGACCGGACGCTGCCAGATCATGAACATGGGCGTACAGACCCGCCGGTAACCACAGCCGCCTGAGGGGGGCCTGCGCCAGACAAGGCCGCCCCCCGACTCCTGACACAGCACGCCGAATTTTCCTCTCTGCGGAGAGGACGGCCCCCTATCGCCCGGAATTTCATGAGCCATCCACACCACACCGCTATCGACGCCGCCACCCTGAAAGGCTGGCTGCACGATGCCGACGAAATCGCGCTGTTCGACGTGCGAGAGCACGGCCAATACGGCGAAGGCCATCCGTTCTACGCCGTGCCGCTGCCATTCAGCCGCCTGGAACTCGATGTCGGGCGACTGGCGCCGCGCACTGACGCGCGCATCGTGCTGGCCGACAATGGCGACGGCGTGGCGCAAGCCGCCGCCAGTGCGCTGGCGCGGCTCGGCTACACGGCGCTGTTCGTGCTCGACGGCGGCATGCCGGCATGGCAGGCCGCCGGCTACACCCTCTTCGCCGGGGTCAACCTGCCTTCGAAGACGTTCGGCGAACTGGCCGAGCATCACTACGGCACGCCGCGCGTCTCGGCGGCCGAGCTTGCCGCGATGCAGGCCGGCCCGAACGCCCCGGTTGTGCTCGATGGCCGCCCGATCAGCGAATTCCGCAAGATGAACATCCCGGGCGCCATCTGCTGCCCCAATGGCGAGCTGGCCTATCGCCTGCGCGATCTGGTGCCCGATCCCGCCACGCCGATCGTCATCAATTGCGCGGGACGCACGCGCAGCATCATCGGCGCACAGTCGCTGATCAACGTCGGTGTCAGCAACCCGGTCTACGCGCTCGAAAACGGCACGCAGGGCTGGTATCTGAACGACTTCACGCTCGAACACGGCGGCACGGCCCGGTATCCGGACAACGCCACCCCGCGCGACCTCGACGCCGCGCGCCATGCCGCACAGTCGCTGGCCGCGCGCTTCAACGTGCCGCACATCGCTGCGGCGCAGGCCATCGGCTGGCTGGCGGACCGGTCGCGCACCACCTACCTGTGCGACGTGCGCACAGCCGAGGAATTCGCTGCGCAGACCCTGCCCGGCGCGCAGCACACGCCGGGCGGCCAGCTGATGCAGGCCACCGACCAGTACGTCGGCGTACGCCGGGCGCGGTTGGTGCTGTTCGATGCGGAAGGCGTCCGTGCGACGGTGGTGGCGAGCTGGCTGCGCCAGATGGGCCACGACGCCGTGGTCCTCGATGGCGGCCTGCAGGCCGGGCTGGCGGCCGGCGTCAAGGCCGCGCAAGGGCCCACGCATGGAGCGATCTCGCCGGAGGCCGTCAGCGTTGCAGCACTGGCCGCCGGTCTCGTGGACCGGTCGATGCTGGCCATCGATCTGCGCGGCAGCATGAGCTTCCGCGCCGGCCATATCGCCGGGAGCCAGTGGACCACGCGCGCGCGGCTCGCGCATGACCTGCATGGCGTGCCGCACGACACCACACTGGTGCTCGTCGGTGATGCCGATGGCGACGATCCGGCTGACATCGCCGTGCGCGACCTCCATGCGCTCGGCTATCCCGATGTGCGGCGCCTGCAAGGCGGCCTGCACGCATGGCGCGCCGCTGGCCTGCCGACCCATCAGGGCGCCGACACGCTGCCCGATGCGTGCTGCATCGACTACCTGTTCTTCGTCCACGACCGCCACGACGGCAACAAGGCCGCCGCGCGCCAGTACCTGGCGTGGGAAACCGGCCTGATCGCGCAGCTGGACGCGCAGGAACTGGCCACATTCCACTTCCCGCCCATCGCCTGATTTCATCTCACCCCTGCACCGCCGCCCTAAACCTGCCATATAAGAACGAGGTCGCCCCATGTCACGCCCGATGTCATCCCGTCTTTCGCAGTACCTGGTTGCAGCACTCGCCGTCACCGCCGCTGTCACGACGAGCCTTGCGTCGGCACAGCAGCCGCTGGCCCCGGTGAATGGCTTCCCGACGCAGCCGCTGCGCATCGTGTCGCCCTTCCCTGCCGGCGGTGGCAACGACGCCGTTTCGCGCGTGGTGGCCACGCGCCTGTCGCAGGTGCTGGGCCAGAGCGCCGTCATCGACAACCGTGGCGGCGCGGGGGGCAACATCGGCACGCGCTATGCGGCGGAATCGAAGGCGGACGGCTATACGGTGCTGACCTCGCAAGTGTCGATCATGGCGGTGAACCCGACGCTCTATCGCTCGCCCGGCTTCGACCCCGTCAAGCAGTTCATCCCGGTCACGCAGATCAACGCGGCACCGCTGGCTATCGTGGTATCGGCCAACGCCCCGTGGAAGACCTTCGAGGAGCTGGCCACCCAGGCCAAGGCGCAGCCACAGAAGATCACTTACGCCACGCCCGGCAACGGCACGCTGTCGCATCTGGTGGGCGTGGTGCTGGACAAGGACAGCAACGTGTCGCTGCAGCATGTGCCGTACAAGGGCGCGGGGCCGGCCATCAACGACCTGCTTGGCGGACAGGTGGATGTGCTGATCACGTCGACCTCCTCGGTGGCGGGCTTCATCCAGACCGGCCGCATGCGGGCATTGGCCGTCACCAGCCCGCGCCGTCTCGGGGTATTCACCAAGGTGCCGACGCTTGAAGACCTGGGCTATCGCAATGCACGATTCGAGGACTGGTACGGCTTCTTCGTGCCGGCCGGCACGTCGCCGGAACGCGTGGCGCTGCTGAATCGCGCCATCGTGCAGGTGCTGCAGATGCCGGACGTGGTGAAGACAATCAACGAAGGCGGCAGCGACGTGGTGGGCAACACGCCGGAGGCCTTCGCGGCGCAGTTGAAGCTGGACATCTCGCGCTGGTCGCAGATCGTCAAGCTCTCCGGCGCGCACGTCGACTGACCCCCGATCCGGCATTAGCACAACAGGGCACGGTCCTTGCGGCGTCCCGTACAACCATGAGCCATCCCCCCAGGCCAACCATGACACCATCGCTTCCTACCCGCCTTGCCCATGCCGGACGCACATATGCCGTGCAAGGCGGCCAGCCCGTGAACCCGCCGGTGGTGCGCGCCAGCACCGTCCTGTTCGATTCCGTGGCGCAGCAACGCGAAATGCGTGCGCGCCGCGATACCGAGCGGCTGTTCACCTACGGCGCGCGCGGCAATCCGACCAACTTCGCGCTGGAAGACATGGTGACCATGCTCGAGGGCGGCTATCGCACGCGGCTGTTTCCCTCGGGGCTGGCCGCTGCCGCGATGACCATCCTAGCCTACGTGCGGCCGGGACAACATGTGTTGCTGCCCGATTGCGTCTACGAGCCCGTGCGCAACCTGGCCAACGGCTTCCTCCGCCAGCACGGCATCGCCACTGATTTCTATGCGGCGGATGGGTCCGATCTCGACGCGAAGCTGCGGCCCGAAACGCGACTGGTCTATGTGGAAGCGCCCGGCTCGCTGGTCTATGAGATGTGCGACCTGCCGGCACTGGCCGCCCGTGCCCACGCCCATGGGGCGCTGGTTGCGGCGGACAACACCTGGGGTTCTGGCCTGCTGTACCGGCCGCTGGAACTCGGCGCCGATATCTCGCTGATGGCGGCCACCAAATATCTCGGCGGCCATTCCGACGTGATGATGGGCACCGTCTGCACCACCGAGGCGGCGTGGCCGGAACTGGCGACGATGGCCGATGCGTTCGGCATCACGGTGAGCCCGGACGACGCGTATCTGGTGCAACGCGGCATCCGCACGCTCGGCGCCCGTCTGGCACAGCATCAGCAGAGTGCCCTCGCAGTGGCCCACTGGCTGCTCGATCGCCCCGAAGTGGCCGACGTCTTCTGCCCTGCCCTGCCGCACGATCCCAACCATGCCCTCTGGCAACGCGACTGCCACGGCACCAACGGCCTGCTGTCGTTCACGTTGCGCTCGCAGGCACCGGTGGCGCCGGAGCGGTTTGTCGACAGTCTCAAGCTGTTCGGCATCGGCGCCTCGTGGGGCGGCTTCGAGAGCCTGGCCGTGCTGGCCGACATGCGCCGCGCGCGCAGCGTCACGGACTGGGCCGCCCATGGCACCGTGATCCGCCTGCACATCGGCCTGGAAGGCGTGCCCGACCTGCTGGCCGACCTCGACCAGGCCTTCGCCGCGATTGCCGATATAGCCGATCTACCCCTCACACATCAGGAGTCTTCCCATGCCCATCATCGGTGACTGGCTGCGCCAGCAATCCGGCCCGGCCCGCACCAGCGGGCAACTTCCCGTTGGCTCGATGGCCTCGGGGATGTCCGTCACGCTGCCCTATGTCGCGGTGCGCGGCGCACAACCGGGCCGCACGCTATGGCTGCACGGCCAGGTGCATGGCGACGAAATCAATGGCATGGTGGCCGCGCTGCGCTTCGCGCGCAGCCTCGATCCCGCCACCCTGCGCGGCAATGTCGTGGTGACGCCCACGGGCAATCCGCAAGCGCTGGACGCGCGCCGCAAGCGCAATCCCTACGACGAACTCGATCTCGACCAGACATATCCGGGTAACGCCGGTGGACTCGTCTCGGAACGTCTCGCCCATGCCCTGATGAGCGAAATCCGTGGCGTGGCGGACGTGCTGATCAACCTCCATACGATGAACCCGCTGTTCGACGCGCGGCCCTACACGGTCTACAAGGTGCATCCGGACAGCCGCGTCACCGAGGCCGATGTACTGGCCGCAATGGCGCCGTTTCATCCGCATGTTGCCTGCCAGCAGGACGTCGGCGGCAAGGGCGAACTTCCCGGCAATATCGCTGGCGCGCTCGACTATCAGTGCCTGGCCGCGGGCGTCTGCGCGTTCATGCTCGAACTGGGCAGCGGCAGCCGCTTCGAGGCCGACAACATCGCAGTGGCGGAAACCGGCTTCCACACACTGGCCGTGCAGATGGGCATCCTCGATGCCACGCCGGACAGACCGGCCAAGCCGGCTGCCACCAGCCTGCGACGCGTCAAGCGGCGCGGCTGGATCACGGCCGACGAAGGGGGCCTGTTCCTCCCGGCGGCGCGCGCGGGCGATCTGGTGCCGGAAGGCGCATCGATTGGCGACACGCTGAAGCTCGACGCGTCGCTCACACCCGTGAAGCCGCTATCACGCGATGGCGTGCTGATCGGCCTGCGTAGCGATCCCGTCGTCCATACCGGCGAGCGCCTGGCGTTCGTGGCCTGGGAATGGGACACGGTGTCGATTTCCTGACTTGCAGCGTCCCGCCATGCGGCGAAGTGAAGTTTTACTGGTTGACCGGAGTTTGATCATGTTTGCACGCGCGTTGCGCCTTCTCGTTCCCTTCCTTGCCGTCACCGCGCCGCTCGCCGCCCATGCGGCCTGGCCCGATGCATCGAAGCCAATCCGCGTAGTGGTGGGCTTCCCGCCGGGCGGCGGCGCCGATGCGCTCGCGCGCGCCATTGCGCCCGCGCTGTCGGAGCACCTCAAAGCCAATGTCATCATCGACAACCGTCCCGGCGCGGGCGGACTGATCGCCACGGATCTGGTCGCGAAGTCCGCGCCGGACGGCTATACGCTGTACGTCGCCACGCCGGGCTCGTTCACGATCTGGCCGAACCTGCGCAAGCTGAACTACGACCCGCAGAAGGACTTCGCACCGATCAGCGTGCTGGTCACGATGCCCAATGTGCTGGTCACAGGCGCCGATGCGCCCTACAAGGACGTACACGGCATGCTCGCGGCCCTGCGCAGCGCCAATGGCAAGTTCTCGTACGCGTCGGGTGGCAACGGCACCATCGGCCAGATCGCGGCCGAGCAGTTCAAGATGCTGACGGGGCTGCAGATGCAGCATGTGCCGTACAAGGGCACCACGCCCGCGCTGACCGATGTGATGGGTGGCATCGTGCCGATCACGTTCTCGGATCCCTCGGCAAAGCCGCTGATCGCCTCGGGAAAGCTGCGTGCGCTGGCCGTGACCACCGCCACGCGCTCGCCGCAGTTCCCCGGCGTGCCGACCGTCGCGGAATCGGGCGTTCCCGGTTATGACGTCACCAACTGGTACGGGCTGGTGGCGCCCGCCGGCACGCCGGCCGAGGTCATCGCGCAGTTGAACAAGGCACTCGTGAAAGTGATGGCCGATCCGGACATCCGACAGCGTCTGGCGGTTTCCGGCATGGACGCCACGTCGGACACGCCGCAGCAGTTCGCCAAGCTGCTGAATACGGAGCGCGCCAAATGGGGCGACCTGATCCGCAAGGCTGGCATCCAGGGCGATTGAGACCGTGACGATTCGCCGCTACCCGCAACTGGCGCATTGGGGCGCCTTCACGGCAGTCGTGGAAGACGGCCGGTTGATCCGCTGCGAGCCATTCGCGGCGGATCCCAACCCCTCGCCGTTGCTCGAATCGATCGCGCCGATGGTCTACTCGCCCACCCGCATTCGCACGCCGATGGTGCGGCGCGGCTGGCTCGACAAGCGCGAGGCTGCCGATGGCCACGCACGCGGACGCGATGATTTCGTCGAAGTGTCGTGGGATGTGGCGCTCGATCTCGTCGCCAGCGAGATTACGCGGGTCCGCGACGCCCATGGTCCGTCCGGCGTGTTCGGTGGATCGTACGGCTGGTCGTCGGCAGGCCGGCTGCACCATGCGCGTTCACTGATCCGCCGGTTTCATTTCAGCGGCGGCGGCTGTGTCGATCAGGTCGGCAACTACAGCTGGGGCACGGCGCAGTTCCTGTTACCGCATGTGATTGGCACTGACCGCCCGCTGACCGGCCGCGTGACCGCATGGCCCAGCCTGATCGCGAACACCGAGATCTTCATCGCCTTTGGCGGGCTGGCGCTCAAGAATGGCCAGGTCTCATCCGGCGGCGCGGCCGAGCACACGCAGGAAGGCTGGCTGCGCAAGCTGGCTGCCAGTGGCGCCACGGTCATCAACATCAGCCCCACCCGCGACGACTGCCCCGACTTTCTTGGCGCCGAATGGATTCCGATTCGCCCGAACACCGATGTTGCGCTGATGCTCGCGCTGGCCTACGAGTTGCGCCGCGCCGATGCGCACGACACGGCGTTCCTGCAGACGCACTGCAGCGGCTGGGCTGAACTCGAAGGCTATCTGCTCGGACACAGCGACGGCTCGCCAAAGACACCGGCCTGGGCCGCTGCCATCACTGGCATTCGCGCGGAGCGCATCGAACAACTGGCGACGCAGCTCGCGGGCAAGCGTAGCTACATCACCTGCAGCTTTGCCGTGCAACGCCAGCACCGCGGCGAGCAGCCGTACTGGATGGCCATTGCGCTGGCGGCCATGCTCGGCCAGATCGGCCTGCCCGGCGGCGGCTTCGGCTTCGGCCATGGGTCCATGAACGGCGTCGGCAATCCGCGCGTGGCCACACCGGGGCCGGAGATGCCGGTCGGGCGCAACCCGGCCCAGCTGGACATTCCCTGCGCGCGGCTCTCGGACATGCTGCTCCATCCGGGCACCCCCTATCGCTTCCGCGGCGAAACCCGCCACTACCCCGACGTGAAGCTGATTCACTGGGCCGGCGGCAATCCGTTTCATCATCACCAGCAGCTGTCGCGGCTGCGTGAGGCGTGGGCGCGGCCACAGACCGTCATCGTCCAGGACATCTGCTGGACTGCCACGGCGCGCCATGCGGACATCGTGCTGCCCGTCACCACGGCGCTCGAGCGCAACGACATTGGCGGATCGTCGCGCGATCGATACGTGCTGGCGATGCATCAGGCCATTGCGCCGCTGCATCAGGCGCGCAGCGATCTCGACATCTTTACCGATCTGTCGGACCGGCTGGGGTACCGCGAAGCCTTCACCGAGAACCGCGACGAGAACGGTTGGCTCGCCGCCATCTACGCGCGATGCCGGGACGCCCAAGCGCAGGCCGGCATCGATCTCCCGGAATTCGAGCAATTCTGGCGCACCGGCCACGTCGCGCTGCCGCCGCCGACGGAGGACTTCGTGCTGTTCGACGATTTCCGTCACGACCCCGCCGCGCATCCCTTGCGCACGCCGAGCGGCCGCATCGAACTCGCCAGCCCGACCCTCGGGACCCTGTCGGACGATTGCGGCACGCATCCGAACTGGCAACCGCCCGTGGAATGGCTTGGCGCCCCGGCGGCCGACACGTATCCGCTGCATCTCGTTTCCGTCCAGCCCGCCGATCGGCTGCACAGCCAGCTCGATCCTGCGCCGCTGGCGCAAGCCGGGAAGATTGCGGGGGCGGAGCGGATTACGCTCCATCCCGGGGATGCGGCGGCGCGCGGATTGCATCCCGGCATGCGGGTGCGCGTGCACAACGCGCGGGGCGCGCTTTCCGCCGGACTGGCGATCAGCGACGGCGTCACGCGCGGCGTGGCCGTGATGGCCACCGGCGCCTGGTACGACCCCGATCCGGATGGCGTGGACCGCGCCGGCGCCGCAAATACCCTCACGCTGGACATCGGCACATCAGACCTGACGCAGGGACCCAATGCCATGAGCTGCCTGGTGGAGGTGTCGCGGGATAGCTGAAGCGGCGGCGCCTCGTCAGTCCTGGATACTTCGTTGCCGTCGGCATTCCAGGCCCCCAGTTGTCGTTGACCGTCAATTCCTTGTCGGCCGAGTCGACGACGAACACAGCCAGCAGCTTCGCGGGCTTTGTCTTGCTTGCATTGCGGCTTACCGGATGACGTGAACCCGGCGTCTCGAAGAAGCTCTCCCCCGCCTTGTACACACGTTCCGGCTCGTCATTCACCTTGCTCGCAATGCTGCCCGAGACGACATATGCATAGATGAACGACGACTTGGCGTGGCGCAAGGCCGGTCGCCGCACAGGCGCGTTCGGTCGAGACGGCCTGGACGAGCCCTTGATCGTGGCGGCGCTGGACGCGCTGACCAGGGTGTGGGGCTAGCATCGGCGCACTGTTGCGGGATGCATTTCGCATCATGTGCTGCCGCGCGGCACGACCTCGAAGCCCAGGTCTTCCGTCATCGGTTGCGCGCGCTCGTCCTCCTGCCGGGACACGATCAGCTCCGCGCTACGGACGCCGATGCGATAACGAGGAAAACGCACCGTTGTGATGGGCGGCACCATATGTTGCATGAGGTCGTTGTCGTCCGACCCCGCGATGGCAATATCCCCCGGCACGCGCAAACCTCGGCGCGTGCACTCGAGGATGGCGCCGGCCGCAAGCACGTCACCGGCCAGGAACAGGGCCTGTACCGAGGTGTCCCGGCGCATAAGTTCCGCTAGTGCATGGCTGCCGTTTTCCAGGCCCTCGCCCACTTCCAGCACCATCGCCGGATCGACCTCGATGCCCGCCGCGCGCAGTCCGTCGAAAAAGCCGTCGCGCCGCTCGCGCAAGCGCTCGTTATCGCTGATGGGAAGACTGGCAAATCCAAACCTGCGATATCCCCGCGATAGCAGATGGTTCGCCATGGCCCGCCCCGCTTCCCGATTCGAGTAACTGACGGCCATATCGATCGGCTGCGTCGTCAGGTTGCCGGTTTCCACGCAGGGCACGCCGGCATCCTGGAGCAGGTGGCGGGCCGCTTCCGTATGCGTGGTGTTGTGCAGGATGAGGCCACATGGCCGCTGGGACAGGTAGGCCGAGATCAACGCTTCCTCGCGCTCCAGCGAATACCCGCTGTCCGAAATCATCAGGTGCAGGCCGTGGCGCTGCAGGACATCGGAGATGCCCTGGATCGTTTCCGCATACAGCGCGTTCCTGAGGCTGGGAACGATCAACCCGACCAGGCTGGTGCGCCGCGAAGCCAGGCTGCCGGCCACGCGATTGGGTACATAACGCACCGCGCGGATGACGGACTGCACCTGCTCGAGGGTCTCGGGCTTCACGAGGTGCGGCGCGCTGAGGACACGCGAGACGGTCATCGGCGAGACGCCGGCCAGGCGTGCCACCTCCTTCATGGAGAGTTGCCCCGTCGGCTGGGGCTGCGTTGGGTCAACTGGGGCAGACATTGAGATAGTGGACGTTAGACCGCTTGCGGCTTTCGCAGTGTAGCAGCAAGGTTTATCGGGAAATCACTTATATGGTAGCGCTACCAACTCTTCCTATGATAGCGCTACCATTCCCTATACACCGGAGCTTTCCATGAGTCGCAACCAGCGCTTCCGAGCCTTGTTCCAGGCCGGCGACCCCTTTGTCTGCATGGGTGCCTACGACGCGGTTACCGCGAAACTGGCCGAAGCGGCCGGCGCCAAGGCGTTGTTTGTCAGCGGCTTCGTCGCGTGTGGCGTCGAGGCTGGCGAACCGGATATGGGGGCGCTGTCCCAGCGCGACATGTTCGAGCACATCCGCCGTGTTTGCCGTGCCACCACCCTCCCCGTCTTTGCCGACGCCGACACCGGTTATGGCGGCATGCTCGATGTGCAGCGCACCATCCGGCTCTGGGAGGAGGCCGGCGCCTCTTGCCTGCACCTGGAAGACCAGTCGCTCCCGAAGAAATGTGGCCACTTCGCGGGCAAACAGCTCATCAGCCGTCACGAGATGGTGCAGAAGCTGCGCGCCATGGTCGATGCACGGCAGGATCCCGATTTCTTCATCGTCGGGCGGACCGACGCCATCGCGGTCAATGGCCTGGATGACGCCATCGCGCGCCTGATCGCCTATGCGGAGGCCGGGGCAGACGGACTCTATGCCGATGCGGTCGAAAGCACGGAGCAGATGCGGGAGATCAGCCGCCAGCTCAAGCCGCTTGGCAAGCCGCTGTTGTTCAACATGGTCACGTCGGGCAAGAGCCCTCGTCTCACGCTGAAACAGATTGGGGAACTCGGCTTCGGGTTCGCACTGTGTCCCGTCGAGCCGCTGCTGGCGATGCACAAGGCCGTGAAGGACATGATGGAAACGTTCCTGCGCAGCGGCGGCGACGTGAGCGCCATCGCCCACATGCTCACGCCATTCGAGGAATACAACGATTTTGTTGGCTTGCACGAGGCAATCGCGCAAGAAGCTCGCTACACCGAGGGCTAAAGCCCCATCGACCGAGGAGACAATGTATGAAGAATGCCCTGATGCCAGCCGTGCTCGCGGGCGCGATGCTCGTCAACTTTGCTCCCGGCGTTGCGGCCCAGGAGTGGCAACCCACGAAGCCCATCCGGATGGTGATTCCGTCCACCCCCGGCGGTGGCACAGACTTTATCGGACGCACCCTCAGCGCCAGGCTATCCGAAGTCCCTGGGTGGCGGGTGGTGCCCGAAAACCGCCCGGGCGCGGCCGGCACCCTTGGGTTGGCCGAGGCCGCGCGCGCGCAGCCGGACGGATATGAGCTGGTCATTGGCCAGACCGCCAACGTCGCGCTGGCGCCCTGGTTGATGAAGCTGACGTTCGACCCGGTAAAAGACCTGACGCCGATCGCCTTTGCCGTGGAAGCGCCGATGGTGCTGCTCGTCAACGCTTCGTCGCCGTACAAGACCTGGGCCGAGCTTGCGGCTGCCGCGAAAGCAAGCGGCAAGCCAGTTTCCTTCGCGACATCCGGCACCGGCAGCGTAGCGCACGTGGCCGGGGTGATGTTGCAGAACACGGCGGGCATCAAGCTTCAGCACGTGCCGTACAAGGGCTCGTCACCCGCCATTGCCGACCTGATGGGCGGGCATGTCGACCTCGCGGGAACGTCGGTGGCATCGGCCATCAGCCTTGTCCAGTCCGGCAAGGTGCGCGCGCTCGCCGTGACATCGCAGAAACGCAGCCAGGTCCTGCCAAACGTGCCGGCGCTGGCCGAACTCGGCTACCCGAATTTCCATCAGGTCGAGTGGTACGGCGTGTTCGCGCCACCAAACCTGCCGCCGGCGATTGCGGAACGCCTCAACAAGGAGATCAACAGGGTGCTGCAGGACCCGGACGTGCGCAACACCATTGTGGTCCAGGGCCAGGAACCGCGAACGGAAACCCGCGCGGCATTCGGCGCGTTGGTGCGGAACGACAGTACGAAAGCGAAGGAGATCGTCTCGCAAGCCGGCATCAAACTCGAATGAACACGGCACTGCCGTGGCCGCGCCCAGGCTTGGATCCGTTCATCGTGATGAACGGCGCAGGTAACACTACGAGCGGCCGTCCGGTCAATCCCTGCAGTAGCCTTCGCCCTGGCGAACCGTCAGACAGTTCTTCTTCCCGGCGAGCCATTTCATGCCAGTCCCGGCGCCGTTGGTGGCGCGAATGATCTCTTTGGTCCCGTCGCGCTCGAATTCGATCGCGCCGTCGGCATACCGGCCCTCGAACTGGCGCGGGCCATCGAGGTTCTGCACGGTGACGTCGTACTTGCCATGGCCGCCGGCAAGCTCGAGTAACGTGCCTTCGGGGCCGGTCCACTTGCCGAGCCATTCATCGGTGCGCGGTGCGCTGGCCGTAGCTGGCGTGTCTGCCGTCTTCTGTGAAGACGCGTTGCGGTCCGAGCATCCTGCCACGGACACGATGGCGATCAGCAATGCGGCGAGGGATAGATGGGTTGTCTTCATCAGTCGATTGACGTGGGAATGCATGCGCGAATTCTCGCACGGCTGAAAACGAGATGATGCGCGTCTACCACTTGCGGGCGAGCCATCTGACACTGTATATTTATACAGTAGTCACGACACCCCGGAAAACTGGCCGCCCAAGCCCAGCCCGAGCGTCGTCTCCGCTTTCCCCCCACATCGAAAGGCAATCATGTTCGTGGACCGCACCGAAATCATCAACGCCGCCAAGACACTGCGCGCCAGCCAGGAAGAATCCAGGTACAGCAAGCTCGTCGCGCTCGCGAACAAGCAGCTCAAGGCTATGCAGGCAGCGATCCAGAAGGGCAAGGAAGAATTCGAGACCACTCTGGTACTCGATATCAACGAAGACAATCCGCAGGCAGTGGTGGAACCACGCGCGCAACGGCTGGCCGACGACCTCCGGGCACAGGGCTACACCGCAATGGTTACCACGTTTGCGGACGCCAGCACCGACCGCAAGGACTGGATGCCCAATATCACGATCGTCATCGGCCTGGGCGACATGGGCGCCGAAGCCGATAACGCGATCGCCGAAAGCACGGTGACCGAGGAAACCGAAGCAATGTCCTGACAGTTGCCGGGCGATGCAGGATGCCTGTTCCCTGCTGCTTCGATCCCAGTTCTTACGCCTGCATGCCTCCTGCTCTTCTCGGCTTGACGGGATAAAAAACGGCGCCAATCGATGGCGCCGTGAGTACTGCATGGTTCTGCGATTATCGGATCAGAACCGATGACGCATGCCGAGAAACACCCCAACGCTGTCGTCATGTCCGCCGTACGGGCCGTTCATGCTCGCGCTGACCTTGTTGTAGGTCGCCGCGAGGTAGGTGTCGGTCCGTTTGGAGAAGAAGTAGTCGCCAACGAGGAATGCGGACAGCTTGTGGCCGCTCCCTCCCGCCGCGTTGACGTTGTTGGCGGCATCGTAGATTGCGGCCGCCTTCACGACCACGGCTTGCGTGACCTGGTACGTGGTGCCGAACTGGAACACGTGGTCCGTTCTTGCGGCCGTGCCAGTGCCGATGTTGGTGATACCCGGGTTGGCGTAGAACTGCGCATTGGTGCCGTAGGTCGGCGCGAAGTCCTGGCTGGCGGATGGGGCGAACGCTGCATCCCGCCGCGTGTAAAGGTAGTAGCTGTGGAGCGTAACGGGACCCATCACGTATGACGCGCCAACGCCGGCGTTGGTCTGCTTGTTCCTGGCGGGATCTCGCGCCTGCTGGCCCACCAGACCCAGACCGAGCGGCCCGCGGGTATAGCCCACGCCCGCCGCATAGGTCGAACCCGCCGATGCACCGCCTGCAAGTTCGCCAGCCGAGTAGGCCGCCTCCACCTTCAGCGGTCCCACGACCTGCTGATATTTGAGCGAGTTGTCGAGCCGCGAGCCTTCCAGCAACTGCACCCAGACATCACTCGCGCCGGTATTGCCCCAGCCAATGGTGTCGAACGGGAGCAGGATATCGAACGGCACGCTGTACTGGCGGCCGAGCGTGATCTGCCCGTAGTCTGCATTGAGCCCGACCCAGGCCTGACGGCCGAACAACCGCCCGCCCTGCAGCGACACCCCGGCGTCCGGGCTAAACCCCGACTCCAGCCTGAAGACCGCAGAAGTACCGCCCCCAAGGTCCTCGCTGCCCAGAATCCCCCAACGCGATCCGTTGAAGAAGCCCGGCACGACGCCCACAGCGCCGCCACTGCCCGTGGCGCGCCCCGCCGCGTTCGTCGCAGCCACCTGATGCGATTGATAGGCAATCGCCGTATCGATCAGTCCGTATAGCGTGACCGATGTCTGAGCATGCGCGGCGCCCGCAACCGTCAGCATGATGCCAAATGTGGAAATCTTCTTCATGACGTCAGCCCACCCGTCGTGCTGGCCTTTGTCATGGCTCCCTTGCCGTCCATTCCGTCTCCTCCTCTTGTTTTACCGCCCTTGAATTGGTTTCCAATGTAAATTACATGATGGACATCGTCAACTATATGGGCGTGGCAATCTGTCGCTTGCCGTGGACAATGCAGTTAGAATCGTTGACAGATTCAACTAACGGGAGCCTTCGCCAATGAGCGCAACGAAACGCAACGCCGGTGCCGCGCCGCGGATCATTACCGACCTGCTTTCCTCACGTCTGCACAACCTGGCAGGCCTCTCCGCCGCGAGCGCATCGTTGCGCGTGCAGCGCAAGTTCGGGCTGACACTGCTGGAATGGCGATCGATTGGCATGCTCGGCGCGCACGCACCGCTTTCCTTGAAGGAGCTCGCACGACGCGCCGCATTGGACAAGAGCTATGCCAGCCGCACCGTATCGGGTCTAATCGAGCGCGGACTGATCGTCAGCGAGCGTAGCGATACCGATGCCCGCGCGGTGCTGCTGAGCCTGACCAAGGCCGGCGATGCGCTCTACCGAAAGGTGATCGTTGACGCCAACGCGCGTAACGAGCGGCTGCTGAGTCCGCTCAGCGCCGAGCAGCGCAAACAGTTGATGGAAATGCTGTCGATGCTCACCACCAGCGCGCGCGACGTGCTGGATGAAGAGCGGCGGGCCGCTGCGGGAGAGGCCATCGACGAAGCGGAGACCCCGGCGCCGGCGGCTGACGCCGCCACGGAACAGGGTGGCGGCGCCGACCTCGATCTCGCCGAAATCCGCTCGCTGGTATCGCGCCTCAACCGGCTCGTGGGTGGCTCAGGCGGCGTGTAATACGGCGCGTAGCGGGTTCAGGCCGCTACGCAACACCCGGCTGTGCAACGGTCGACCGAGCACGGCTTCGCATTGCTTCGCAACCGCCAGCATGCCGTCCAGATCGATGCCGGTTCGGACGCCCATCGCGTCAAGCAGCGCCACCCAGTCCTCGGTGCACACGTTTCCGGTATGTCCGCCCCCGTACTGTACCTTGGCGGGATGACCGCCCACGCCGCCCATCGCGCAATCGAAGTGAGTCACCCCGGCTTCCAGCGCGGCAACATAGTTGACCAGGCCAGTGCCACGTGTGTCATGGAAATGCGCAATCGGGGTAACGTCCGGGAAGGCCTTCCGCATGGCGCGGAACAACGCACGCACGGTTAGGGGCGTCGCCATGCCGGTCGTGTCGCCGAGCGTCACGAACCTGACACCGGCATCGCGAAACCGCCCCACATCGCGCAGGACTTCCTGCGGATCGACATGGCCCTCGAACGGGCAGCCGAACGCGACCGAGATCGTGCCGATCATGCGGAAGCGCCCGCGCGCCGCATCTGCCATCGCGCGAATGTTCAACCACTGATCGTCCCGGCTGCGCTTGAGGTTGCGCTCCGAGTGCGACGACGAGGCCGACACCAGCAGGCTCACCTCGGTGGCCCCGAAACCGGCCTCCAGGTCCGCGAGCGCGCGTTGCACCGCGTGGCCGTTAGCGCATGTCGCCTTGTACATCACGCCTTCTCGGCGTGGCAGCGTACGCAGTAGCTCGGTAGCATCCGCAAACTGCGGCACGACCTTCGGATTCGAGTACGAGGTGGCCTCCACGCGGGGAAAGCCGATGGCCGCAAATCGATCGACGAGGGCCACCTTGGTTTCGGTGGACACAAAATCGGGCTCATGCTGCAACCCATCGCGGGCAAAGCACTCACAGAGGACGACTTCGGCAGTCATGGATGTCTCCGGCGCGGGATTCATGGGTTCGACGGGTGAAACAACGCGATGGCGTGCTCGCGCAGCTTGTTCTTCTGCACCTTGCCGCTGGCGGTCATGCCGATGCGCTCGAAGTCCGTCACGATGGCGGCGTAGCGCGGGGTACGGAAATTTGCCATGCGCGGCCTGGCCCATGCCAGCAACGTCTCGGCATCCAGCGTCGCGCCGGCCTTGAGCGTGACGAACGCGGCCGGCACTTCGCCCAGCCTCGCGTCGGGCACCCCCACCACCTGGGCTGAAGCCACGGCGGGATGGGACAGCAGGGCCTGTTCCACTTCGGCAGGCGCCACGTTCTCACCGCCGACACGGAACACGTCCTTGAGCCGGCCGACCAGCCGCAGGCGTCCATCGGTGCGCAACGCCCCAAGATCACCGGTGCGCAGCCAGCCGTCCGCGGTGAATACCTTGGCGTTCGCCTCGGGCTGGTTGTAGTAGCCCCGCATGACGCCCCAGCCCTTGACCTGGATCTCGCCCACCTCGTCGACGCCACAGACGACGCCCGACGCCTCATCGATGATCCGCACCGCCACGCCTTCATGCGGGAGCGCGAACCCACCCACGCGAAGCGCTGCATCGTCGCGCCAGTCATTGATCACGACGTTGGGCGACGCCTCCGACAGCCCATACGCCCAGCAAATCGTCTCGATGCCCATCTCGTCGATGATGCGCTGCATCGTGTCGGCGCCTGCCGCGGCCCATCCACCGCGCAGATGCAAACGCGAGCGGTCGAACGACGGGTGGGAGATCAGCATCTGGAACAACGTCTCATTGCCCGAGATGAACGTGCAGCGCTCCCGCTCCATCATCGCCAGCGCGGCGCCGGCATCGAACGTCGGCAGGGTGGCGATGCTCGCGCCCGCGCACAGCGCGCAAAGGAGCGACAGCGTGGAGCCGGCCACATGAAAGAACGGCCGACAGTTGAAATAGCAATCCGATGCTTCGATGCCAAGCCGCTGCCCGACAGCCGAGGCGTTGCGCAGCATATTGTCGTGCGTGAGCATCACGCCCTTCGGGTACGCCGTGGTGCCCGACGTGAACTGGATCAGCAGCAGGTCATCCGGCGTCACGGCGCGCATGGCATCCGCGAGCGCTTCATCGCTCAGGGCATCGCCGGCGGCGAGAAATGCCTCCCAGCCGATCCCAGCGTGCGGCACATCGTTGCCGACCACCACCACGTCGCCGAGCAGTGGCAGCGCCTGCCCCGGCAGTTCATGGTCGACAGCGGGTTCCACCTCGCGGAGGAAACCCATGAAATCGATCTTCAGGAAGCGGTCCGCCAGGATCAGCAGCCGCACATCGGACTGGCGCAGGCAGTACTCGATTTCCGCAGCCTTGAAGCGGGTGTTGACCGGCACGGTCACGGCACCGATCAGCGCTGCGCCGTAGAAGCTCGCCACCCAATTCACATCGTTACCGCACAGCAGGCCGACGAATTCTCCGCGCTTCACGCCGCGCGCCAGCAGCGCCTTGGCAACGCGGCGCGATTGCCCTTCGAGGTCGCGCCACGTGGCGGCCCCGTCAGGCGTGACCAACGCGCGCCGCGCCCCACCCAAGCTGGCCTGCTGCGCCAACACTGCTGCCAATGTGCGAGGTTCCCACGTCATGCTCTACCTCCAAATCCACCAATTCCCGCCCGCCAGTCGGAGCGGGCCAGGTTCTCTTCGATTGCCAGAAGTTCTTCCGCCAGCGCACCGCGCGGGCCCAGCTCGATGCCGCGATCGATGCAGCGTTTGGCCAGGCGCATGCCCAGCGGCGGTGCCTTGGCGATGCTTGCCGCCATGGCGGCCACTTCGGCGTCCAGGCTCTCAGGCGCGACAACGCGCGTGACGAGGCCGACGTCCTGCGCTTCCGCCGCCGTCAGTCGTCGTCCGGTGAACATCATGTCCTTGGCCAGCCGCTTGCCGACGATGCGCGCCAGTCGCTGGGTTGCACCCACGGTGCCCCACTGCGCCTCAGGCGTCCAGAAGGTAGCGTCGGGCGTGGCCACAGCCAGGTCGCAGGCGGCAGCAATCTCCACGCCAGAACCGGCCGCCGAGCCGGCTACCACCGCGATCGCTGGCATCGGCAGGCGTTCCAACGCGTCGTAGGCAAAGAATCCACGCATGCGGCGGGCCAGCACCTGCGCTTCATCCATCGTCTTGCGCTCCTTGAGGTCGGCGCCGGCGCAGAACGCCGGACCGGCAGCGCGCACCAGCACCACGCGCACGTCCGGATCGGCGGCAGCCGCCGTGGCGGCAGCCTGCAACCCCTCGCACATGGCCAGGTTCAGCGCATTGCGGCTATCCGGCCGGTTCAGCGTGATGGTGGCAACGCCGCCTTCCACCGCGTAGAGCACGGCGGGGGCTGTGCCCGTTTCGTTCGATTCAGTCATGGTTATCTCGATACGCCTCGGTTTGGCTACGCCTTAGATGGCCTTGGCTTCGCGCAGGGCCTTCACGCGTTGGGCGTCCATGCCCAGCCAGTCGCGCAGCACGTCGCCCGTATGCTCGCCAAGCAGCGGGGGCCGTCCCACCTCGGGGTTGTCCCAGCCGTCGAAGCGCAGCGGCACTGGCAGCGCCTGAAACGTGCCGATGACAGGATGATCGAATTCCGCCACCATGCCCCGCGCTTGCACATGGGGATCGGACAGGACTTCATCCACCGACTTGATCGGGCCGGCGGGCACACCCGCGTTGTCCATGGCCTCGCACAGCGCGGCACCCTCACACGCCGCGATGGCCTCGGTCAGCCGCTGCATCACTTCATCGCGCCGGCGCACGCGGCCCGCGTTCGTCTGGAGTTCCGGATCGGCGCCCCATGTCTCGAGTTTCAGCACCTGGCAGAGCGGCACCCAGTGCTGGTCGCTCGCCGTAATATGGAGCCAGCGGCCGCACGCAGCCTGGAAACTCGCCGATGGCACGCGGCCGGGGTGCTCCGTGCCCATGCGCGGCGGCACTTCGTGCAGCGTGAACCAACGCGCCGCCGCCAGCGTGAGCAGGCTGACCTGTGCGTCGAACATCGAAAGATCGATGTGACAGCCCTGCCCTGACGCACTGCGGCCTTGCAGCGCCGAGAGCACGGCGATGGCGGCCCACAGGCCGGACGTCAGGTCTGCCATCGGCAAGCCGGGCTTCACGGGCCCACCGCCGCGCTCGCCGGTCAGGCTCATCAGCCCGCCCATCGCCTGGAACACGGTGTCGTAGCCCTTGCGCGCGGCGTAGGGGCCGGTCTGCCCGAACCCGGTACAGGAAAGATAGACCAGCTTCGGATTGATCTCGCGCAGCGTCTCGGGGCCGAGTCCATAGCGCTTGAGCGTGCCGACCGGGAAGTTCTCGATCACCACATCGACCTTGGCCGCCAGATCCCGCACGATCTGTTGCCCCGCCTCATTGCGCAGGTTGATCGTGATCGACTGCTTGCTCCGATTGAACGCCATGAAGTAGGCGCTTTCGCTCCCCCCCCCGGCCTCCACCTGCGGTTCGAAACTGCGGGTCTCGTCACCGGCGCCGGGCTGCTCGACCTTGATCACCGTGGCACCGAGTTCCGCAAGGATCATCGAGGCGAACGGGCAGGCCAGCACCCGCGAGAGGTCGAGAATCGTGATGTGTTCGAGTGGCTTGTTCATGGCGCGCTACCGCTCCGTCCGCACAAAGCTGCGCATGCGCTTGTTGGCTTCGCGCCCGACCTCCAGACCCGCTTCCAGCGGCAGGTCCACCACGCGGTGGAACGTCTGCTTGGTGGTGGCCATGGCCGCACGACTGACCTCTGCCAGACGACTGGCCAGCGCCATGGTCTCCTCCATCAGCAGGTGGTCGTCATGCACGGCGTTGACCATGCCCAGCGCGACAGCGCGCTCCGCATCGATCGATTCGCCGGTGGCCACGAGGTGAAATGCCGCCTTGCGGCCAATCTGCCGCGTCAGATTGGGCAGGACGATCGCGGCCACGATGCCATGCTTCACTTCCGGATAGCCGATGCGGGCCGAGCGCGCGGCGAGGGCCAGATCGCATGCAATGGCCAGCCCTGCACCACCGCCCATCGCGAAGCCGTTGATGGCGGCAATCACCGGCTTGCTCATCCGCGAGACGCTGAGATGCAACTGCATCGTCAGCGCGGCGCGCTCTTCCACGCGCGACATCTGGTCCGAGGTCAGGTCCTTGAACTCGCCGATGTCGGCACCGGCGCAGAAGGCCGAGCCATTGCCCGTGAGCACGACGACGTGCACGGCATCATCGGCTTCGGCCGCCGCCAACGCCTCCACCAGCCCACGCGTCAGGGCATTGTTCAGCGCGTTGCGCTTTTCCGGGCGGTTCATGCGCAGCACGCGCACCTGGCCGACATCCTCAATCTGCAGTTCGCTCATGTCCCCACCTCTCTACTTCCATTGATTTGCCATACGCGCCATCGCTTCGCGCGTCTCTGCCGCAATGCGTTCGACCAACACGCCGGCGGGCACTAGCCCATCGATCAGCGCGGCGCTCTGGCCCGCCTCGACCTTGCCCTGCTCGACATCGCCATCCAGGGCGGCCATCTTGAGCGACCGGCTGCCGAACAGCGCCTCCAGCGCCTCGCGCGGCTGACCTGCCCGCTCCGCCGCCTCGTATTCGTCGGTGAACGCATTGCGCACCGCGCGAATCGGCAGGCCCCGCCAGCCCACGAGCGTGGTATCGCCCACCCCGGCCGCCAGCACCTTCTCCTTGTAGGCGTCGTGCAGCGAGGCCTCGGGGGTCAGGAGGAAGCGGGTGCCCATCTGCACGGCATCCGCGCCGAGGCAAAGCATGGCCGCAACGCCCGCGCCATCGGCAATCCCGCCGCCGGCCACGATCGGCAAGTCAACGGCACGCGCAATCAATCGCACCAGCACCAGCGTGCTCGTACCGCTGGGCGGCGGATGTCCACCCGCCTCGCCGCCCACCACGACCAGCCCATCGACGCCGGCGGACGCCGCCTTGCGCGCATGGTCGGGATGCGCCACCACGTGTAGCCACTTGACCCCGGCGGCCTTGAAGCGGTCGATGTGTTCGCGCGGACTGCCTTGTGACGCGATGAGGATCGGCACGCCTTCGTCCAGCACGATCTGCAGATGYTCGGCCGCCCGTTTGTTGTACAGGGCGACGTTGACCGCGAACGGCGCATCGGTGATCTCGCGCACTTCGCGAATCGCACGGCGCAGGTCGTCGGGCCGCATCGGGCCAGCCGCGATCACGCCCAGGCCGCCGGCCTTCGACACCGCCCCGACGAGCGGAGAACTCGACGACGCCCAGCTCATGCCCGCCTGGACGATGGGGTAGCGGATCCCAAGCAATTCGGTGATTCGCGTCTTGATGCTCATCTGTTGATTCCTCTGCAAAAGCGGTTACTCCGCGGTGATGCCTGCTGCCTTGATCACCGGCCCCCATCGCCCCTGCTCGGACTTGATCACCGCGCGGTAGGCGTCGGGGGTGCTGGACTGTGCGATACCGCCCTGCTCGGCAAACTTCTCGATGAGGTCGGGGGTACGCAATGCGGCGGTGACGGCATCGACGATCTTGCGGGACACATCGTCGGGCAGGCCACGTGGCGCGACGATGCCGTACGCCCCTGCGGCAAGCACCTTCGGCAAGCCGGCTTCGGCCGCCGTGGGCACATCGGGAAGCGCCGCGAGCCGCTTGGTGTCCGTCACCATCAGCGCGCGAAGCTTGCCGCCCTTGATCAGGTGCGCGACCGCCGGGACTTCGGCGATGAACATGTCCACCTGTCCGCCCATCAGGTCCTGCACGGCGGGCGCGCCGCCCTTGTATGGCACGTGGCGCAGGCGGATGCCCGCTTCGCGCTGGAATAGCGCGCCAACCACGTGCGTGCTGCTACCCACGCCCGCAGACGCAACGGTGAACTTCTCCGGCTCGCGCTTGGCCGCTGCCTGCAGATCCGCGACCGATTTGAAGGGAGAGCTGGCATTGACCACCAGCAGGTTCGGGGTGGAGACCATCGTGCTCAGGTAGGCCACGTCCTTGAGCGGGTCGAATGGCATCTTGGGAGAAATGAACGGTGCGTAGACCATCGCGCCCGTACCGGCCATGCCCAGCGTATAGCCGTCTGCCGTGGCACGCGTCACGCCCGAGATACCCACGAGCCCCCCGGCGCCGGGCCGGTTCTCCACGACGATCGTCTGCCCGATCCGCGTGGTCATGGACTTGGCGAGCGTGCGCGCCATCACGTCAGCCGGCCCGCCGGCCGCGAACGGCACCACCAGAACGATCGGCCGGTCCGGATAGGCCGCCTGCGCAGGGCTGACCGTCAACAGGGCAGCCGTCCACAGCGAGTACATCATCAGGCGCAACATCATGCCTCCTTTATTAGAACTGCCTGGATATTTGTGGACATAGTATTTTATATCGTTGAGTTTGTCCACTATATGGTTGTACGCATCTCGCTCTATACTTCATCCGTCGTTTCACTCCGCACTGAACTATGGAATACGCTCCTGGCATCAGCCAGCTTGCTGGGCTGCTGGCCGACCCCGGCCGTGCGGCCATGTTGTGGGCGTTGATGGATGGCAGCGCGCGGCCGGCCGGCGAACTGGCGATGATTGCCGGGCTGTCGGCCTCGTCCACCAGCGGCCATCTCGCCCGCATGTCCGAAGGCGGCCTGCTCGCCGTGGAGACGCGTGGGCGCAATCGCTATTACCGGCTGGCCACGCCGGAAATTGGTGTGGCCATCGAGGCGCTTGCGTCGGCGTCGCTGGCCAGCCAGCCGCCGCGCGTGCGTGTCGTGCCGGTCTCCCGCACGGCGCCGCCGGCGCTGCGGCAGGCTCGCACCTGTTATGACCATCTGGCTGGGGAACTTGCGGTGGGTCTTTTCGAACGAATGTCCGATGCGGGCTGGCTGATCGTGTCGGGCAGCGCCGTCGACCTCAGCGCCCCCGGCGCGGAGGCGATGGGGCAGCTTGGCATCGACCTGGGCGCCACCCGCCGCAAGCGCCGGCAGTTCGCCTGCACCTGCCCGGACTGGAGCGAACGCAAGCCCCATCTGGGCGGGGCGCTCGGCGCGGCGCTGCTCGACAGCCTGCTGGCACGCGGGTGGATTGAGCGTACGGACACGTCGCGCGCCCTGCGCGTGACGCCTCGCGGCCAGCGCGAAATCGTGAACGTGGCAGCCTGACGGATATGAATACCGAAGCCAGAGGAGGAGCAGATGGCAATTGAACTGGACGACGACGCGCAAGACGCCATCAGCCGGCTATTCGCGCTGATTAACCTCGGCGACAGCGCCCAGACCAGCCGGCAGTTTTCGCTGTTCGAGGAAGCGCTGGAAGACGCCGAGGAAGACGAGATCGATGCCGCCGGCCTGCTGTGGCAGGTCAAGGACATCATCGATTGGGAATCCGGCTTTTATGTCGACTGGAAAGACGCCGAGTCCTTTATCGGCTGCCTGAACCAGCTTTGCGAGCGGATCGACCTCGAGGTGGACTGGGGCACCGAGGACACCGAGGACGAAGACTTCCTGGAGGGCACGAGCGTGCCCGAGCTGATGGAGATCGTCGCCACGCAGCTACGCATGGCCGGCTACACGCTCTGGAACTGGGATACCGGCGGCGACGCCTACGGCGGCTGGATCACGCGCAGCGAAGACGACGAAGAGATACTCGAGATCGCCGACACGCTCGGCTTCGACATCCGTCCCGGCGACCAGCCCTACTGACCGACCGGCTCGCCTGGAAACTCAGTCGAGCCCGATCACCACCGCGCCGCCGTCACCGTCCGGGGTATCGGCGATGTCGGCGCTGTCCGATCCATCCGTGCCCCCCAGCGCCTTGGCGCGCGGTGCCGGGCGCCGGGTCTCCGGCACGCCCAGCGTTTCCTCGAGCACAGTGAGGAAGGCCCGCACGCTCGGCGGCATCAGCTTGCGCGCGGGCATCAGCACGTACACCTTCAGCGGCGACGACGTATAGCCGGGCAGCACGCGCACCAGTTGGCCGTGCACCAGATGCTCGTGCACGAAGCGGGGCGACATGCGCGCCACGCCCAGCCCATCCAGCGCGGCCTTGAGCCGGACTTCAGCGTTATGCGTGGAGATGCGCGGCGAGACGTCCATGGCGAAGGTTTCCACCCCATCGCGCAGGAATTCCCATTGCACATCGTCGAGGTTGCCGAGCGTCGGCCAGCCCTTCAGGTCCTGCGGCGCGCGCGGCAGGCCGTGCTCGCGGATCAGCGCGGGCGCCGCATAGAACGCACGCTCGATCAGCACCACGCGCTTGCTCGCGAACGAGCTGTCGTGGAGGTTGGTGTCGGTCATGACGAAGGCGAGGTCATAGCCGTGGCGAATCAGGTCGGGCTGGTCCCAGCTCATGTCCAGTTCCACATGCAGCGACGGGTGCAGCTTAAGTAACCTGGAGAGCGAGGCGGACAGGTGCTGCGAACCCACCTCGTAAGGCGTGGCGATGCGCAGCGTGCCGCTGACCTCGGCACTCACCGAGGCGGCCTCGGCGCTGATCTCGCGCAACTCGCCAAACAGGGGCGCCACGCGGTCATAGAGCTGCTGGCCGCGCTGGGTCACGCGCACGCGCCGCGTGGTCCGCTCGAACAGGCGCACACCAAGCTGGGTTTCCAGCCGGGCAACCGCCGCGCTGGCCGATGACTTGGGCACTTCCGCCAGTTCGGCGCCCTGCGTGAAGCCGCCCCCTTCCACCACGCGGCAGAAGATTTCCCAGTCTTTCCAGTCGATCGATTTCATGCAGACACCTTCGTCACCCACGCCGTGTGGGCGAGGCGGAATTGTCCCACAGCCCGGACAATCCCGCTGCCGACGTTCACGCCGATAGCCGCCGCGCCGGGCGGCGCGCACGGCATTTGATGCAGGTCATCGTGCGGGAAAACATTGATTGGGAATTGTTCTTGTTACCGCGTACGATTCCGGCATCCGCCCCGGATGGGGCTTCTTGCGGGAGCTGCAATGCTGAAAGTGGCCGTACTTCTCATCGCCGGTGCGTTTTCCACGGGGGCCTTCGCGGGCGCCAAGTGCGACAAGCATCCGAAGTCCGAATGGATGCCCGAGGCCGACGCCAAGGCCAAGATCGCGGCCCAGGGCTACAACATCAAGAAGTTCAAGGTGGACGGCAACTGCTACGAGATCTATGGCACCACCAAGGACGGCAAGAAGGCCGAGATCTACTTCGACACGAAGACGCTCGACATCGTGAAGTCCGAGATCGAGAAGTAAGCATGTCGGTGCCGGCCGGCCAGCTGCGCCATACCACCACGCTCCGCGTCTGGGACGTGGTGGTGCGGCTCACGCACTGGAGCGTGGCGGCCATCGTCTGCTACGACCTCATCGACGATTCCGGCGACCAGATGCACCGCGTGCTGGGCTACGTGGCCGCCGGACTTGTGCTGTTTCGCATTCTCTGGGGCTTCATCGGCAGCGAACACGCGCGCTTCCGCGCCTGGCTGCCGCGCCCCGCCGGCGTGCTGGCCCATGCCCGGGCCATGGCCCGGCGCCGCACGCCGCGCTTCATCAGCCACACCCCGCTCGGCGCGGTGATGATGCTGGCGATGTGGACCCTGATCCTGCTGCTCGCCGTCACCGGCTGGCTCTCCCGCCTCGACCCGTTCTGGGGCGAGGACTGGCCCATCGACATCCATCGCTGGCTCTCCAACACGCTGCTCGGGCTGGTGGTGGTGCACGCGCTGGTGGCCATCGTTACCAGCGTGGCCGGCAAGGAAAACCTGATTGGCGCGATGATTACCGGCCGCAAGCCGCGCAGCCTCGACTAGCCGGGGGTTGCCGCGCCGGCGCCGCCCGTGGCATAGTAGCCCCGTCATACCGCATCACCCGCCATACCCGTTTTACCCGCGTTATCGGGAGAGACTGTGCCTGCCGCCCGGCAGGCCGGCGCCGAAGGAGCAACCGCCCCGGAAACTCTCAGGCCAAAGGACCGGTAACGCCATTGCACTCTGAAGAACCCCGGCTCGCGTCAGCCGACGGTACCGAAGGAGCAAGCGATGCGCCCGCGCGCATCGTGAATCTCTCAGGTCAAGGACAGAGGGGGCGTGCGTCGCGCATGGTGCGCCACGTACCCCCCATCCACGACGTCCTGGAAGACCTGACAACATGAAGACAATCGCTGTCATCGGCGGTGGCATCACCGGCGTGACGACCGCTTACGCCCTCGCCAAACGTGGTTTCGCGGTCACACTGCTCGAGCGCCATCGCTACGCCGCCATGGAAACCTCGTTCGCCAATGGCGGCCAGCTCTCCGCGTCGAACGCCGAGGTCTGGACCCACCGCTCCACGCTGGTCAAGGGCATCAAGTGGATGCTCCGCAACGACGCGCCGCTGCTCGTGAACCCCCGCCCCACCTGGCACAAGCTGAGCTGGTTCGCCGCGTTCATCGCCGCCATGCCGCACTACCGGGCCAACACGATCGAGACCGCCCGCCTGGCCATCGCCGCCCGCGCGCACCTGTTCGGCTGGGCCGAGGCGGAAGGCATCGACTTCGACCTCAAGCGGCAGGGCATCCTCCATATCTACCGGGACAAGGCCGGCTTCGACCATGCCGGCGAGGTCTCCAGGCTGTTGGCCGAAGGCGGCCTGCCGCGCCGCGCGGTCACGCCCGAGGAAATGCGTGCGATCGAGCCGACGCTGGCCGGCCAGTACTACGGCGGTTACTACACCGAGAGCGACGCCACCGGCGACATCCACAAGTTCACCTCCGGCCTGGCCGCGGCGGCCCAGCGGCTGGGCGTGGTCACGCGCTACAGCCAGGACGTGCAGTCGGTCAACTCGGACGGCCGCACGGCCACCATCGCCGTCCGCGACGGTAATCAGACAAGTTCGACAACCTTCGACGCCGTAGTGATCTGCGCCGGCGTGGCCAGCCGGCAGTTCGCCACGCAACTGGGCGACCGCGTGAACATCTACCCGGTGAAGGGCTATTCGATCACGGTGAACTTGCCCGACGCCGCCAGTCAGGCTGCGGCGCCCACGGTCAGCCTGCTCGACGACGAGACCAAGCTCGTGACCAGCCGGCTCGGCGTGGACCGTTTCCGCGTGGCCGGCACGGCCGAGTTCAACGGCATCGACCGCGACATCCGCGCGGACCGCATCCGGCCGCTGATCGACTGGGTCAACACCTGCTTCCCCGGCGTGAGCACGCGCAGCGTGGTGCCGTGGGCAGGGCTGCGGCCGATGATGCCGAACATGATGCCGCGCGTGGGGCGCGGCCGGCAGGCCAACGTGTTCTACAACACGGGGCACGGGCATCTGGGGTGGACGTTGTCGGCGATGACGGCCGAGATGGTGGGCGATGTCATCCGGCTGGCGGCGGTACCGCGTGCTTTCTCCCCTCTCCCGCTTGCGGGAGAGGGGTTGGGGGAGAGGGCCGGCGTGACCGGACGCGATATCGCTGCCTGAACCGCCAGCCCTCTCCCCCGCCCCTCTCCCTGAGGGAGAGGGGCGACAACCATCGCGCCAACGAAAAAGGCCCCGCTTGCGCGGGGCCTTTTTCTTCAATCTTGGTGCCCAGGAGAGGACTCGAACCTCCACAGTGTTGCCACCGCTAGGACCTGAACCTAGTGCGTCTACCAATTCCGCCACCTGGGCAAGGTGAGCGGCGCATTCTACAGGAGCTTGCGGATTTTGCAAGCCCCTGCGCGTGCCACTATGCCTGCAGGCCCATGTAGATCTTCCCGTCCTGGACGAAGCGATTGCGCCCGGCGCGCTTGGCCTGGTACATCGCGCTGTCCGCGCGGTGCAACAGCGGCTCCAGCCGTGGCGCGTCCGGCACCGTACAGGCCGCGCCCACGCTAATCGTGACGAAGGGCTGCACTGGCGTGCCGTTGTGCGGGATCTCCAGGTCGCGCACCGCCGCCACCATGCGGCGCGCCACGTTGCGCGTCTCGTCCTGCGAGGCGTCCGGCAGCACCACCGCGAATTCCTCGCCGCCCAGCCGCGCGCAGAACTGCTCGCCCACCAGCACGCTGGTCAGCGCGGTCGCCACCCGGCGCAGGCAATCGTCGCCGCAGGGGTGGCCGTACAGGTCGTTGTATTGCTTGAAGAGGTCCACATCGAGAATCAGCAGCCCGATCGGCTCGCCCGCCTCGTAGGCCCGGGTCACGGCCAGCAGCGACTCGCGCTGGAAGAAACGCCGGTTGGGGATGCCGGTCAGCGCGTCGATGTCGAGGTCCGCCTCCACGCGCGAGAGCTTCGCCTCGGTCTGGCCGAGCTGGGCCGTCAGCGCCAGTTCGCGCGACTGGTAGCGGCTGATGTCGCGCATGAAGACCAGCGTGCCGATGCGCTTGCCGTCCAGCCGCATCACCGGCTCCGCCGTCACCTCGTAGTGCGCGCCCTGGGGAATGTAGGGGATGGCGCCGACGTCGGCCCCCGCCTCGCGCGGCTGGCGCAGCGCCTCGTCCCATACGGCCGGCATCGGCTGCCCCCGGCGCAGGTCGGGCACCAGCCGCAGGGCGGCCGGGTTGAACTCGACGAGCCGCCCCTTCGCGTCGACGATCACGCAGCCGTCGCCAATCGTGTCGAACACGCGCAGCCGCGCGTAGTGGCCGATGTCGTCCAGATGGGTACGCAGCGCACAGATCCAGACCACCACCGTCATCAGGGAAAACGTGGCCGGGGTCAGGTCGCCGCCGAGCGGGCTGGTCCAGCGCTGCAGGTAGGCCATGTGGGTGAGCAGCGGCAAGGTGAGGCTGCTGGCCACGATGGCCCGGCCCCGCCGGGTCAGCGCCGCATTGGGCACCTCGGCCGTGAGCAGGAAAACCAGGCTTAGCAGCAGCATGAAGTAGGTCCACGCCGCCACCACCACGTAGCCGGGGCCATGGTGGAAGATCGCGCCCGGCGAGACGCCGGCCGGCATCATGTCGATGCGCGTCCAGATCAGGTGATGCCGCTCGTTGGTCAGCACCAGCACCACCGACGCCACGGCGGCCAGCACCGGCAGCCACAGGCGCGACCACGGCACCACGTAGCGCGGCCGGCTCAGGTGGATCATCGCCACCAGCCAGCCGATGGGCACCATCACGATGCCCGCGTACTGGGCCTTGGCCCAGAAGATGCGCCCGTCCAGATCGGTCGAGCTGACTTCGAGCAGCCGGCCGCCGCTCCAGATGGCCACGCCGCCGGCCAGCACGAGGAAAGCCTTGATCGTGGGATCGTCGCGGCGCGGCCAGGTGGCGATAACCATGCCCACGCTGCACACCACGGCTATGGTCAGGCAAAGGACAAGAGGGTACGAGGGCATGAGAACGGCGGGGAACCTGATAATAGCCGCCGCGCCCGACATGGCGGAGGCGCCCCATTATAGGGGCTAGCCGGGGCGCCACCCCATCGCCCTCACTTACTTGGAGCGGCTGCGGTCCCCGCCGCGCGAGTCCATGATGATCATGGTGCGGTCCAGCACGCCGGCGTCATCGAAATAGACGCTGAAGTGCGCCGGCAGGTTGCCGGCCATGTACATCCGATAGCTCCATGCCTCGCGCTTCATCAGGGCGAAGTACTGCACCGGCTCGCGCGGGAGGCCGAAGCGCTCGGCGATGTCGCGCTTGGTCCAGATCCCGGGGCGCGCCTCGTAGATCTCCTTCTCGGTCAGGGTCTGGCGGAAGCCGGCCAGCTTGCCGGCGGCGTCGAAGTCGGCCGCGTAGACCTCGAAGCCGTAGGGCTGCTTGGAATAGATCCAGCGCTGGGTGCCGTCGGCCAGTTGGTAGGTCTCGGTCGGGTTGCCGAATGTCTCGCGTACCGAGCTTTGCGGGCTGCCGAGCATCGACTGGGCGGTCTGCACCGGCTGGAGCGTGGCGCAGCCGCCGAGGACCACGGCGGCCAGGGCGGCAAGGAGGGCGACGCGGACGGCGCGCCCGGAAATCGGGTTGGGCATGGCATGTCTCCAGAGTCCATGCCAAGCATAGCCCAGCCGGCCGAACTCAGCGTTGCGGCTGCGGCCAGCCCGCGCGGACGATCTCCCGGTCGTCGATCGGCCAGTGCAGCGCGGCGGCCACCACCCCGAGCGCCATCGCCCCCATCCACACCAGGTCGTAGGAGCGCGTGGCCTCGAACACCACCCCGCCCAGCCAGACCCCGAGGAACGAGCCAAGCTGATGGCCGAAGAACACGAAGCCGAACAGCGTGGTGATGTAGCGCACGCCGAAGACCTGCGAGACGATGCCGCTGGTCAGCGGCACGGTGCCGAGCCAGAGGAAGCCCATCACCGCCGCAAACCCGTAAAGCGTGGCGGCGCTGAGGGGCAGCAGCACGAACAGCGCCATCGCCGCCGTTCGTACTAAATAGATACCGGCCAGCAGATACTTGCGCGAATGCCGCCCGCCCAGCACGCCGAACCAGTACGTCCCGGCGATATTGGCCAGCGCGATGATCGCCAGCGCCGCCATGCCTTCGGACGGCTGCATGCCCTTGTCCCGCAGGTAGGCCGGCAGGTGATTGGCGATAAAAGCCAGCTGAAAGCCACATGCGAGGAAGCCGAGGTTGAGCAGCCAGAAGCCCGAATGGCGGAAGGCCTCGCGCACCGCCCCGAGCAGCGGAGGCTGGGCGCCCCCGGCACCGGCACCGCTGGCGGGGTGCGTCCGATCCTGGAATGGCAGCGCCAGCGGGAGCATGGCGGCGGCGGTCACGGCCAGGATGACCAGCGCGCCGCGCCAGCCGGCCTGGAGGATCATCACCTGCGCGCCCGGCACCAGCAGGAACTGGCCGATGCCACCCATCGCTCCGGCGAGCCCCAGCGCCCGGCTGCGCTGCGCCGGCGCGATCATCCGGCTCAAGGCGCCGTAGACCACGCCGAAGGTGGTGCCGGACAGCGCCACGCCCACGCACAGCCCCGCCGACCAGACGAAGGCCGCCGGCGTGGCCGCCTGTGCCATCAGGAACAGGCCGACCGCGTACAGCGACAGCCCGGCCAGCATCACCCGGGCGGAGCCGAAGCGGTCCGCCACCATGCCCGTGAAGGGCTGGGCCAGCCCCCAGGTCAGGTTCTGCACGGCCATGGCGAAGGCGAAGGTCTCGCGCGTCCAGCCCCGGTCCGTGATGATCGGCAGCATGAACAGGCCCTGCACGTGGCGCGCACCGAGCGCCAGCCCCATCACCAGCCCGCCGGCCAGCAGCAGGAACCAGGCGGTGCGCCACCAGGGTGGCGAACCGGTCGGCAATGCGCCGGCGGCATGGGAGGCGGGGCGTTGGGTCATGTCGGGAGGATGGGACGATCGGGTTGGGAGATCGCTCTATTTCAGGCGATCGGGGGCGCAGGCTCAAGCGACATTTCCGCCCTCCTGCCATGCGTGGTGGTCATGGCAGCGGGGGCCGAGCCGTGCTTTAATCCCAACACCTTCCCCACCCATCCCGCCATGTCCGTCCCGCTCGCCCGGCTGTTCCCGCTCGATCTGCTCAAGGGCTTCGTGGCCGTGGGCCGGCGCATGAGCATCACCCAGGCAGCGGACGACCTGTGCCTGACGCAGTCCGCCGTCAGCCGGCAGATCCGCGCGCTGGAAGACCACCTCCAGGTTCGGCTGTTCGTGCGCCAGCATCGCGGCGTGGCCTTCACGCTCGAAGGCGAGCGGCTGTTCCGCAGCGCCGATGGTGCCGTGCAGCAACTCCAGGACGTGGCCGGCGAACTGCGCAAGCGCGATGGCCGCCAGCCGGTGACCGTGACGGCCAGCATCGGCGTGGCGGGGCTGTGGCTGCTGCCGCGCCTGGGCAGCCTGCAGCGCGCCCATCCGCAGTTGGACGTGCGGCTCTCCGCCAGCAACCAGATCAGCGACCTGCGCGCGGACGGCATCGACCTCGCCATCCGCTATTGCCGCGAGGCCGACGCCCCGGCGGACGCGATCCGCCTGTTCGACGAGACCATCGCCCCGGTCGCCCATCCCTCGCTCGGCGCGCACCGGCTGACCGCCGTGGAAGACCTCGCCCAGTTGCCCCTGCTGGAATTCGATGACCCGCGCCCGTGGCTGCACTGGCGCAGCTGGCTCGGCGCGCACGGCTACCGGCAGGCCAGCCGGCGCGGCATCCTGCGATTCAACCAATATGACCAGATGATTCACGCGGCGCTGGCCGGCCAGGGCGTGGCTCTCGGGCGGCTGGAACTGATCCAGCCGCTGATCGCGGGCGGGCAACTGGCGGTCGTCGATATGCCCGGCGCCGCGCTGGCCAGCCCCAACGCCTTCTGGCTGATCCACGCCACCGACCACCCACGCGAAGACGTGGCGCGCGTGGCCGCCTGGATTCGCGCCGAGGCGGCCCGGGTGGCGCCCGCCTCAGCGCAGCGGCAGGCTGTGCCAGCGCCACCGGGGCCGTAACGGCTGCATCGGCGGGGCAGTCACCCGGCACACGGTCACGGCGCCATGGCCCAGCGCGGTCAGGAAATAGGTGGCGTCCTCGGTCACGCGGTGCCGCTGGCCAGCCGTCAGCACGATATCCGGCGAGCGCCGCGGCCGGGCGCCTTCCAGCGTCAGCCACAGCGTGCCCCCGGCGCAGGCCAGTTCGGCCCCGGCGCGCAAGGCCATGGGCAGGCARTCATTCTCGATCATCAGGGTGTAGGTCATCATGGGCTCCGGCAACGCTTTTATCGTCGCCGACCGGCCGGGCCGGTGCCATGAGGGTTGCGGCGCGCTGGCATGACTTTCGCGCCGACTTTTACGCTGACTTTCGCGCACCGGCTGTCAACTTCCGGCTGGAGATGCCGATAGAATGCGGTGTCGGCGCGCATTCCGCGCCGTCTTGCCACCGATTGCCATGGACCCGATTTCGTTCGAATTTGTCACCGTCGAGGAAGCCAGGAAGATTCTCGACGGCGAGGTGCCGACTACCGGCACCGTGGACTGGCGCGACGCCCGCCAGCCGCCGGACCCGGCCACGCAGGCGCTGACGCCCGCCGCGCTGAAGTGGCTCGCGCAGCTACCGCGCGAGGTGCGCCCCTTCGAGCTGTTCCACACCTATCCGCGCATCGCCAACCAGCTTGCCGCGCTGGCTGGCCAGCAGGGCTACCCCACCCCGGTCACGCTCTTCCTGGCCGACCTGCTGATCGACAAGCGCGGGGGCCGGCAAGGCTTTCCGGGCGGCATCGCCCCGGAACTGTCGCGGCTGCAGGAGCACCTGCTCCAGTCCGCCGACCCGCCCGGCGCCGATCCCACCCTAGCCCTATAGCTGATCCTCCACCGGCAGCACGCGCAGGATGCCGATGCCCATGTGCTGCCACACGCTCATGCCGGGCTCGCTGTCCACGGTGGAGAGCTGCCCCTTCTCGCGCGTGGTCCAGGTCATGGACTCCCCGCCGCCCTCGCTCTTGCGCAGTTCCACCTTGTAGGCGATGTCGAGCAGCCCGTCATCCATGCTCTTGACCAGCCGTTCGGCCAGCGCGGGGCTGTCCAGCACCACGCCCATCTCCGTATTGAGCTTGATCGAGCGCGGATCCAGGTTCAGGGAGCCGATGAACAGCAGCCGCCGGTCCACCACATAGGTCTTGGCGTGCAGGCTGGCGCGGCTGGAGGCGAACATCCGGCTCTTGCGCGCCTGGCTGCGCGCCAGTTCGGCGTTGGCGGTGGGCTTCAGTTCATAGAGGTCGATGCCGGCCCGCAGCAGCGCCTTGCGCCGCGGCGCGTAGCCGGCGTGCACGGCGGCCACGTCCGTGGCGGCGAACGAGTTGGTCAGCACGCGGATCTTCACCCCCCGCTTGGCGATGCCGGCCAGCCAGGCCATGTTCTCGTCGTCGGGCACGAAATAGGGCGACACCAGCACCAGCTCGCGCTCCGCCTTTTCCATCATCGCGCGCAACTGCGGAATGGCGTGGGAGGTGGGGTCGTCGGGGTCTTCCTCCACCTTTTCGGCCTTGTCCGAGATGACGCGCGCCCCGCCCCAGTAGCCGGGCAGATGGCCCAGCTCGATGCCGCGCACCAGCCCCGAGTCAAGCAGCTCCTGCACGAACTCGCTGGCGCGCACCTGGTCTCCGCGCGCCTCGATGGCCTTGCGGAAGGCCCGCAACTCGTCCGGCGCCTCCTTGCCCTCGGGCACCAGCGTGGCCACCGGGTAGGCGCTCTCGCTGTTCCAGTATTCGTCGAACACGGCGCTCGCGGCCGGCACGGCGGGGCCGGCCACCATCACGTCCAGATCGCTGAAATCCATGTCCGGCTTGGCCGAGAAATAGGCGTCGCCGATATTGCGCCCGCCGACGATGGTGACGAGGTTATCCACCGTCATCTGCTTGTTGTGCATGCGGCGGTTAAGCCGGCCGAAATCAAACGCCAGTTCGAACCAGCGCGCGCGGCGGCTGGCGAACGGGTTGAAGATGCGCACTTCGATATTGGGATGGGAATCGACCGCCGCCCAGGTCTTGTCCTGCTTCTCGGTGTGGATGTCATCCATCAGGATGCGCACGCGCACGCCCCGGTCGGCCGCGTCGATCAGGTCGCCCATCAGCACGCTGCCGGTTTGGTCGATGTCGAAGATGTAGTACTGGATGTCCAGCGTCTTCTGGGCGGCTCGCGCCAGCGCCATGCGGGCGGCCAGCGCGTCCGGCCCGGCGCCGAGCGGGTAGAAGACCGACTTTCCGGGGTTCTGCGCCAGCCGGGGCGCCAGGGTGCGGGCCAGCAGCGTGCCGCTGGTGTCCTTGGCCGCGTAGCTGGGGGTGCGGCCGGCATTGGCAGGCAGGCTGGCGCAGCCGGCCAGCACGGCCAGGCAGAACGAGGCCAGCAGCAGCGCCGCCAGCGAGCGGCCGCGCCGCCAGCCGGTCCAGTCCGGCCCGCCCACCCCGTCCATCCAGAGCCTCAGCATCGGCGCCATGGTCCGCTCTCCTAGAAGATCCCCGTCAGGCCATCTTGCTGCATTGCGGGATCGGCTCTGCGTCCGATCCCTTTTCATCTTCCTTCCACCTTATACCGCCGCCTCCGCCTGCGGGAGGGTGCACGCGCGGTAGTAGCCGCGCACGATCTGCTGGGCCACCGGCAGGCGCGCGCTCACGGGCACCGGGAACCGTACGATGGCGTCCACCCGCTCCGCGTCCACGGGATCGAACAGCACGCGCGGCTCGAACTGCGACAGGTCCACGAAGCGCATGTCGCCGTAGCGGCGCAGCGTGCGGCCGGCCTCTTCCATGAACGGCTCGCACGCCTGGCGCGCCACGGCCAGCAGCTGCGCCTCCACCACGTCCGGGTCCATGCCCACCGCCAGCGGAATGCGCACCATGTCCAGCGTGTACTTGCCGGCCTGCGAATGGTTGCGCACGGCCGTGGTCATCAGCAGGCTGTTCGGCACCTGCACCGTGAAACCCGTGTACTGGCGCGTGGGCGCCACCTCCACCAGCGTGGTCGACATGACATCCATGTCGATGACCTCCCCGCCGAACGGCCCGATCTCGACCAGATCGCCCAGCTGGTAGGGGCGCGTGATCATTCGCATGAACGCGCCCAGGAAACACATCACCAGTTCCTTGCCGACCAGGATCAGGGCCGCCGCGAACGCCGCCAGCGAAATGGCCACGCTCTTCAGCTCCGACACCCAGATGCCGAGCAACAGCAGGAACATCACCGCCGCCACCACGTTGCGCGACGCCACGGTCCAGGCGCGATAGGCGCCCCGGTTGTCCGCCTGCAGCCGCCCCGAGAAGAAGCGGTTGATCAGCTTGACCACCAGCGTGCCGGCCAGGACCACCACCATGCTGGCAACCACGTTGATCAGGAGACTGTCGTTGGCGTTGAAGTGCATGGGGGCGTCCGGGGCACGCGCCGATGGGGTCTGTAACACATTGTTGCAAACCGCGGCGCGGGGGCGGCGCCAGCTAATCCGATGCCGATGCCGCCCACCCGGATTCTATCCACACGCCACTGTGCCGGGCGCGCGATGGCGCCGACAGGGGTCGGCGTCTGGTTTGCGTGTAGGCGTTTTCTTAGGTGCGCCAGCCCAGTCCGAGCGCCTTCTGCAGCGAGACGTAGTCCTTGAGCAGGTTGGCATCGCCCGAAATCCGGTCCTGCTGGGCCACCACGCGGGTGCGCTCCACGTCCAGCCATTCGAGCATGCTGGCGGTGCCCGCCCGGTAGCGCTGCTGCTGGAGCGTGGAGGCGCGCTCGGCGGACGCCTCCACGCGGCGCAGCACCACCACGTTGTCGCGCTGGTGCCCGTAGCGGGAGAGCGCCACGTCGGCGTCGCGCAGCGCCTTGAGCACCACGCTTTCGTAGCTGGCCTCGGCCTCGTCCCGGCCGGCCTCGGCGTTATCGACACTCGCCGCCACCCGGCCAAAATCGAGGATGTTCCATTGCAGGCGCGGCAGCGTCAGCCACGTGCCGTTCTCCTTGCGGACGAGGTGGCCGGGGTCCATCGCACTGAAGCCGAGCGAGCCCAGCAGCGATACCTTCGGGAACCAGTCCGCCTTGCGCTCGCCGATCTGCGCCGTGCGCGAGGCCAGCCGGCGTTCGGCCACGCGGATGTCCGGCCGGGCCTTGAGCAGCGTGGCGGGATCGCCCACGGCCACGGTCTCCGGCAGCACCGGCAGGTCGCGCGAGGGACCCAGCGCGGTGTCGAGCGTGCCGGGCGGGCGGCCGGTCAGCAGTGCAAGTTGATCGAACGATTCGATCAAACCCGCTTCCACCGGCGCGATGCGGGCGCGCGTGTTCTCCAGTTGCGTCAGCAGCCGTTCCACTTCCAGTTCGGAGGCCACGCCGCGCGCGCGGCGCTGGCGGGTCAGGTCGAGCATGTCGGCTTCCAGCGTCTCCGACGCGCGCAGATGGGCCAGGCTGGCCTGCTGCTCGCGCAGCGTGACGTAGGCCTGCGCCACTTCGGCGGCCAGTTGCACGTGGGCGTCGGCCAGATCGGCATCGGCGGCCTCGGCCTCGGCGGATGCCGCTTCGATGGCGCGGCGCGTGCCGCCGAACAGGTCGAGTTCCCAACTGGCATCGAACCCGGCAATATAGAGCGACAGCGGCCCCCGGCCGCCGCCACCCCCACCTTCCCCGCCGAACGAGGCGAGGTCCGGCTCGCGCGTGCGCAGCATGGCGGCGCTGGCGTTCACCTTCGGCATCAGGTTGGCGCGATTGCCGGCCAGCCCGGCGCGGGCTTGCCGCACGCGGGCGCGCGAGGCGCGGATGTCCGGGCTGTCACGCAGCGCGGTTTCGATCAGGTTGGCCAGCAGCGGGTCGCCCAGCGCGCGCCACCAGTCGGCCACGTCAGGCTGGCGAGCCTCGGCCAGTTTCGGTGCGTGCGGGAAGGTGCCGGCCGCCACCGCATTGCCGGCCACTTCCGGGGCGGTGCGGTAGTCGGGGCCCACGGTGCAGCCGGCGGCGGCCAGGGCGGCAACAAGGAGAATCAGCGCCGGCCGGGCGGCGCGAAGGGGTGCGTACATATTAGGTACCGCTTTATTTATCGATTTAGTGACCGGCTTCGACCGGGGCTGCGCCCGGACGAGGCGCCTTCAGCAGCAGCGCCAGCGGCACGCAGCACAGCAGCGCCAGCCCGAGGGCGTAGAAGGTTTCCGAGAACGTCATCACCGCAGCCTGCCGGGCGATCTCGCCGGACAACTGCGCCACGGCCTGCAGGCTGGCGTGGGCGTAGTCGCCGCCCTGCGCCACGAAGCTGGCGATGCTGGCGGACATATGCTCCTGCCCGATCGAACTATTGGCCGTGACCGATTCGCGGATCACCGCGTCGTGGTAGGCGTTGCGGCGGTCGATCAGCGTGCCGAGCAGCGCCAGCCCGATCGAGCCGCCCAGGTTGCGGGCCATGTTGTAGAGCCCGGCGGCATCGCCAGCCTCATGGGTGGCCACGGCCGCCATCGACGCCTGATTCAGCGGCATCATCGCCAAAATCTGCCCGAAGCCGCGCAGGATCTGCGACAGCGTGAAGTCATGCCCCACGCTGTCCGTCGTCAGGCTGATGTCGAGCATGCAGCTGCCGAAGAAGCACACCAGCCCGGTGATGACCAGCCAGCGGCTGTCCACCTTGCCGAGCAGGCGCGGCAGCACCGGCATCATCAGGAACGCCGGCAGCCCGGACAGCAGCATGATCCCGCCGGCCTGCTCGGCGTTGTAGCCGGCAATCGTCGCCAGGAACTGCGGCAGCAGGTAGGACACGCCGTACAGCCCCGCCCCGACCACCGAGACGATCAGAATCACGCTCGCGTAATTCTTGTTCAGCAGCAGGCGCAGCCGCACGATGGGCGTCTTGGCCGTGAACTGGGCGACGAACATCATCCCCAGCCCGATGGCCGACAGCGCGGAGAGGTAGACGATAGTCGCCGACTCGAACCACTGCTCGCGCTGGCCCTCCTCAAGCACCACGGTCAGCGAACTGAGGCCGATGGCCAGCCCGATAATGCCGAGCCAGTCCGCCTTGATGAACGCCGACAGGTCCGCGCGTTCCTGCTTGAGCCCGAAGTACAGCAGCGGCACCAGCACGGCGGTCACCGGCAGGTTCAGGAAGAAACACCAGCGCCAGTTCACGTTCTCGGCCAGCCAGCCGCCCACCACGGGGCCCAGCAGCGGCCCGAGCAGCACGATCAGGCCGAACATCGACATGCCGATCGGCATCTGGTGGCGCGGCAGCCGGGTGCGGACGATGGTCTGCGCGGTGGGGATCATCGCCCCGCCGGCAAAGCCCTGGCCGATCCGGCCGATGACCATCTCCGGCAGCGAATGGGACATGCCGCACATCATCGAGAACGCCGTGAACAGCAGCGCGTTCCACATCAGGAAGCGGCGCAGCCCGAACACCCGCGTCAGCCACGCGGTGAGCGGGATGATGACGATCTCGGCCATCAGGTAGCCGGTGGAGACCCACGTGCCCTCGGTGCCGGCCGCGCCGATCTGGCCCTGGATCTGTGGCAGCGCCGAGTTGGTGATGGAGATGTCGAGCGTGGCCAGCAGCGCGCCGAGCGAGCCGGCGGCCACGGCGATCCAGTCGGCGGCGGTGGCGTTGGCGGGCTTGTCGTTCGGTGGCGTGGCGGGGGCAGCCCCGGCGGGGAGCGCCGCTTCAGCCATGGCGGGCCTCGCCGGCGCGGGCTTGCACCGGATGCATGTCGCGCGTATCGACATCCACCACCACGGAGAGGCCCGGCATCAGCACCGCGCGCGCCTCCGGCGTCACATCGACATGAATCCGCACCGGCACGCGCTGGACGATCTTGGTGAAGTTGCCGGTGGCGTTCTGCGCCGGCAGCAGCGCGAACTGCGAGCCGGTGCCGGGCGAGAGGCTGTCCACCACGCCGTGGAGGTCTTCACCGGGCAGTGCATCCACGTGCAGCGTCACGCGCTGGCCGGGACGCATGCGCCCGACCTGCGTTTCCTTGAAATTGGCGGTCAGGTAGAGGTCCTGCACCGGCACCACGGTCAGCAGGCGCGTGCCGGGCTGGGCGAACTGGCCCACGCGCACGCCCTTGTCGGCCACGCGGCCGGCGTTGGTGGCGCGAACCACGGTGTCGTCCAGGTCGAGCCGGGCCTGCCGCGCGCTGGCCTGTCCCACCTCCAGTTGCGCCTGCGCCTGCTGGAGCCGCGCCTGCAGCGTCACCACCTGGCTCTGCTCCACGCGCAGCGCGGCCTCGTTGGCAGCCAGCGTGGTACCGGCGCGGGTCTGGGCGTTGCGCAGTTCGGCGGTGCGTTCCTCGGTCTCGGCACCGGACTTCACCAGCGGCGCGTAGCGCTCCACCTGCGAGGCGGCGTAGCGGGCGTTGGCGCGCGCGCCTTCCACCTCGGCGCCGGCCTGGGCGATGCGGGCCTTCTGCTGGGCGAGGTCGGCCTCGGCCCGCGCCACGTCCGCCTGGCGCGAGGCCACGGTGGCCTGCGCCTCATCGAAGGCAGCCTGGTACTGGCGATTGTCCAGCCGCACCAGCGCCTGGCCGGCGATGACCTGCTGGTTGTCGCGCACGAAGACTTCGGCCACGTAGCCGCTCACCTTCGGCGCCACCGTCACGCTGTCCGCCTGGAGGTAGGCATCGTCGGTGCTTTCGATAAAGCGGCCTACCAGCCACCAGCGCACACCGAACACCACGGCGGCCAGCAGCGCGAGCGCGCCCAGGGCGAGCAGCACGGTGCGGCGGCGGGAGACGGCACGCGGCTTGCGCGTGGAAGATCCAGTGGATGCAGGGAGGCCGGCAGCCGGATGGGCGGCGGCAGAAGATTGGGGGGCGGACATGGGGGCGCGGGGCTTCGACAGCACTATTGAGGGCGATCGCGCAATTATTCCACTTGGAATAAATGTGTCAACTGATATATTTCTGCCTGCCCACGGACTGAGGAAAACGCAACATGGCCCGACACAAGCCCGCAACCGAAGGCGGCTACCAGCGCGGCGAGGAAACGCGCGCGCGGATCATCGACGCCGCGCTGCGGCTCTTTGGCGCGCACGGTTTCGACGGGGCCTCCACGCGCGACATCGCCCGCGAGGCCGGGGTCAACGCGCCCGCGCTCCAGTACTACTTCGACAATAAGGAAGGCGTGTACCTGGCGTGCATCGACTACTTCGTGGACCGCGCCTGGGGCCTGCTGGCCGATGTGGTGATCGCCGCCGAGGCCGTCGTGGCCCGTCCGGACGCCACCGACGCCGAGTTGATCGATGCCTACCTGGGCCTGCAACTGCGCTTCACCACCTTCCTGCATGAATGCCCGGACACCGACCACTGGCGCCAGTTCATGGCGCGCGAGCGCGCCGGGCTCGGGCCGCCGGCCGCGTTCGAGCGCATCGACGCGGGCATCAACCGCCGCATTTTCGCGGTGACGTCGCAGGTGATCGGGCGCCTGACCGGTCAGCCGGCCACGGACGAGGCGACGCGCATCCGCACCATCGCCATCGACAGCCAGGTGGCGGCCTTCAAGGTCATGCGCCGCCACGTGCTCAAGGCGCTGCACTGGGAGTCCTTTGGTGAAGCCGAGACCGCCCGGGTGCAGGAAGTGATCCGCGAGCAGACGCAAACGTTGTTCGAAGCGCTCGTTGCGCAGCGCAATGCAAAGGATCTACGAGGCTAGAGCGTTTACTCTAATCCTCGACGTGGCAGGACGGAACCTTTATGGTTATGTATAAAAATCAATGACTTAGATCGTCACACCATCCAGCCTGCCGGGGCAAATCGCCCACTTTTCGAAGGAAATACGATGGCGCGGCGCAAAAAGTCCTTGCTTGTCTATCTAGTAGTAGATAATATTCGAGCCATGGACAGCGCTGCATCACCCGGCAAACAGAAACAAGCCCCGCGATGCAGTCCCCGTCCACGCAGTACAAGTAGTCGATCAGTACCGGAAGGCGGTCTTTTTTTTAGCGCTGAATATCTACCTACCAGTAGATAGCAACCAAGAAAAAACCCCGCCACAACGCAGTACCGACGGCCCCGCGATCCACCTCCAACCGAGATCGCCCGGCCCAAACGAAGACAAGGAGCCACACCATGAACGCCAAGACCATCCTTACCGCCGCCGCCCTCGCCGCCGCCTTCGTCACTGGCGCTGCGCAAGCCGCTCCCGCCAACAAGACCGGCGAAGTCTACGGTTACAGCTACCGCGTGAACGACGCCCGCAACGCCTTCACCGATGGCGCCCGCGCCAGCGGCGTGAACGAACCGCGCAACCCGTATGTCGATGGTGCCCGCGTTGGCAAGGCTGACCCGTTCACCGACGGTGCCCGCACCGTTGCCGGCCTGGATCGTACCGGTGTCTCGGCCAGCCCGGCCCGCACCGCCGACCCGTACCTGGACGGCGCCCGCCAAGGCAAGTTCGACACGTTCAGCGAAGGCGCCCGCACGGTAGCCGGCCTGGATCGTACCGGTGTCTCGGCCAGCCCGGCCCGCACCGCTGATCCGTACCTGGATGGCGCCCGCCAAGGCAAGTTCGACCCGTTCACCGAAGGCGCCAACGCCTGAGTCCCGCCCGATGACGGCGGATTGGAAGTACGTCAGACAAACGGAGCAGTAGCCTCGGGGCTCCCCGAGGCGGGCTCCGGGTTGTCATTCCTGGAGTCCATCATGACTTTCCGTAACAGTGCAGTACTCGTAGGCGGCTGGGTGGCCGTCGTCGTGGCGAGCGGTTCCGCCGCCGCCGTGGTCGCGCAGACGCTGATCTGAGCGCCAGCGTGATTTGCTCCCCTCTCCCTCTGGGAGAGGGGAAAAAGGCATCAGCCCTGCAAGACGCCGAGAAATGCCGGCAGCGCGTAGGGCTTGCGCAGCGTGACCGCGTTTGGCAAGGCGGCACGCTGCACGGGCGTGAGCACCACGTCGTAGCCGCTCACGAAGATCACCCGCAGCGCCGGTTGCAGCCGGCAGGCATCCATCGCCAGGTCCACGCCCGAGGCGCCGGACAGGCCCACATCGGTCAGCAGCACATCGACCGGCCCTTCGCGCAGCACGGCCATCGCTTCGGCATCGGTGCTCGCTTCCACCACACTTAGTCCGAACGTCCGCATCAGCTCCGCGGTGCTGGCGCGCACCAGCGCGTCGTCCTCGACGAAGAGGATGCGTTGCGGTGCCAGTTGCACCACGGGTGGCATCTCCGGCATCGCCAGTTCCGGCGAAGCCAGTGCCTCCGCCGGCGCCGGCCCCAGTTCGGCCCCGCCGCTCACCAGCACGTGGCGCACCTTGCGCGCGAGCGCTTCGCGCGTGTACGGCTTGCTGAGCAGTTCGATGCCCTCGTCGAGCCGCCCGCTGTGGACGATGGCGTTGTCCGTATAGCCCGAGGTGAACAGCACCGCGATGCCGGGCAGCCGCTCGCGCACCTTGCGCGCCATTTCCGTGCTGCGCAGCGGGCCGGGCATGACCACGTCGCTGAACAGCAGGTCCACCGGCACGCCGCTTTCGACGATGGCCAGCGCGCTCAGCGCGTCGCGCGCCTTCAGCACGCGGTAGCCCAGGCTGGCCAGCATCTCCACCACGGTCGCGCGGACGTCCTCGTCATCCTCCACCACCAGCACGGTCTCCGTGCCGCCGCCCGCCGGGCCGGCCTCGACATCGGTCTCGAGGTCTTCCTCCTCGCGCACGCGCGGCAGGTAAAGCCGCACCGTGGTGCCCTGCCCCGACTCGCTGTAGATCTTCACATGCCCGCCGGACTGCCTGACGAAGCCGTACACCATGCTCAGGCCCAGCCCGGTGCCCTGCCCCTCGGGTTTGGTGGTGAAGAACGGCTCGAACACCTGCGCCTGGATCTCGGGCGACATGCCCGTGCCGGTATCGGTCACCGCCACCATCACATACTGGCCGCGCGCCACGTCGGCATTGCGGCGCGCGTAGTCATCGTCAAGCACCGCGTTGCCGGCCTCGATGGTCAGCCGGCCGTGGCCGCTCATCGCGTCCCGCGCGTTGATCGCCAGGTTCAGCAGCGCGTTTTCCACCTGGAACGGGTCCACCAGCGTATTCCACAGGCCGCCCGCCACCACGGTCTCGATCTCGATGCCATCGCCGAGCGCCCGCCGCAGCATGTCGTCCAGCCCGCGGATAAAGCGGCCCAGGTTCACCACCTTCGGCGCCAGCGGCTGGCGCCGGCCGAAGGCCAGCAGTTGGGACGCCAGCTTGGCCCCGCGCGCCACCCCGGCCAGCGCGTTGCGCACGCGTGCCTCGGGGCGCTCGTTGCCGGACACATCGCGCGCCAGCAGTTGCAGGTTGCCGCCAATCACCTGGAGCAGGTTGTTGAAGTCGTGCGCCACGCCGCCGGTCAGCTTGCCGATGGCTTCCATCTTCTGCGCCATGCGCAGCGCCTCGTCGGCATGGCGCAGCGCCTCGGCCGCTTCCTTGTCGCTGGTGACGTCGCGGCCCACGCCGTGGATGCGGCCCGTGGCGGGGTCCACCGTGAGCGTCCACGCCACCCAGCGCAGCCCGCCATCGGCCCGCGCCATGCGGCATTCGTAGCGCACCGCCGTGCCATCGTGGCGCAGCGCGATCATCTGCTCGGTCACGGCCACGAGGTCGTCCGGGTGGACGAAAGCCATGCACGAGCGGCCCAGCAGCGCGCTGTCCGCATAGCCGAGCGTGCGCCGCCAGGACGGGCTGAAGCGCTCCAGCACGCCGTCGAAGCTGGCCACCATCAACAGGTCTTCGCTCAGTTCCCAGAGGCGGTCCCGGTCTGCCACGGTCTCCGCTACGCGGCGTTCGAGCGAGTCGTTCAGCTCGCGCAGCGCCTCCTGCGCCCGGGTGCGCATGGCGATTTCCTCGCGCAGGCGGCGTTCGGTGGTGCGGCGCAGGTGCGACAACTGGAGATTGCTGGCCACACGCGCCAGCAACTCGCGCGAGGTGAACGGCTTGGTCAGGTAGTCGTCCGCGCCGGTGGCCAGGCCGCTGACGCGCGCTTCCTCGCCCGCGCGGGCGGAGAGCAGCACCACGGGGGTCTCGCGCAGCGCCGCGTCGGCGCGCACGGCCTGCACCAGGCCGAAGCCGTCCAGGCGCGGCATCATCACGTCCGAGACGATCAGATCCGGCGCGCGCGTGCGGGCCATGTCCAGCGCCTCCTGGCCATCGGCGGCCACCTCCACCGTGTGGCCGGCCCCGCCCAGGATGCGGCGCATGTATTCGCGCAGGTCGGCGTTGTCATCGACGATCATCACATGTCCGCGCACCGCGCCGGGCACCGCTTCCTGCGGGGGGGTGAGCATGGCGAGCGCCGCAGCCGGCATCACCTCCGCCTCGGGGGTCCAGCGCCGCGCGGCTTCCACGTAGGCCAGCGCCTGCTGGCTGGCGTGGGTCGACAGGTTTGACGCAGCCCCGGGCGCGGCGGGCTGCGGCGCGGCCGCCCGGGCCGTGCGCGGCAGGGTGACCACGAAGCGCGTGCCTTCGCCCAGCTCGCTTTCCACGCGGATCACGCCGTCGTGCAGGCGCACCAGTTCCAGTACCAGCGCCAGGCCGATGCCGCTGCCCTCGATCGACCGGCCCACCGCGCCGGACACCCGGTGGAAACGCTCGAACAGCCGGGGCAGCTCATCGCCCGCAATGCCGATGCCGGTGTCGCGGATGCTCAGTTCCACGCCGCCGTCCTCCGCCTCGCGCACCGCCACCGCAATCGCCCCGGTGTAGGTGAACTTGAACGCGTTGGAGAGCAGGTTCAGGACGATGGTCTCCCACATGTCGCGGTCCACCGCCACCGGGAAGCCCAGCGGCGCGCATTCCACCACCAGCTGCAGGCCGGCGCCCTCGATGGCCGAGCGGAACAGCGAGGCCAGTTCGGCCGTGAACGCGGGCAGGTCGGTGGGCTGGGGATGCTTCTGCACCCGGCCGGCCTCGATCCGCGAGAAATCGAGCAGTGCATTGACCAGTTTCAGCAGCCGCAGGCCGTTGCGGTGGGTGATCTCCACCAACTGGCGATCGGCGTCGTCAGGGCTGGCGGTCTCGTCCGCACGGTTCAGCAGTTCCTCGAGCGGCCCGAGCATCAGCGTCAGCGGCGTGCGGAACTCATGGCTGATATTCGAGAAGAAGGTGGTCTTGGCGCGGTCGATCTCGGCCAGCGCCTCGGCGCGGCGGCGCTCTTCCTCGTAGGCGTGCGCGTAGCTGATGGCCTGGCCGATCTGGCCCGCCACGAGGTCGAGGAAGGCGCGGTAGCGGTCGCCAAACAGCCGGCACGGGTTCAGGCCCACCACCAGCACGCCGCTGCGCGTGGTCTCGCCCGAAGGCGTGACCGGCACCACGGCCGCGTGGCGCGGCGTGAACTGCCAGGCGCCGCCGGGCAGCGTCGCCCCCCCGAAGCGCGTGGACAGGTCTTCCACCAGCATCACCTCGCCCTGCGCCAGCACCTCGGCAAACGGCCAGGGGCCGCCGCCGGTGCGGATCTCGGCCGGCGCGGCCGGGTGGCCCACCTCGATGCCATGGTGGCCGCACAGCGTGGCCGTGCCGGCGCCGCGCTCGCCCAGATAGAGCAGCGCGAAGGGAATGTCATAGGGATTGGCGCCCAGCGCGCGCAGGCTCAGCGCGCAGGCTTCGTCCCAGGAACGGGCATTGGTGGCCGACGAGGCCAGTTCGCGCAGCAGCTTCAGCTGGCGCTCGGCCACCACGCGCTCGGTGTCGTCGCTGTTGGCGCAGATGATGCCGCCCGTGCCGCCGTGGTCGTCGGGCACAGGGCTGTAGGAGAAGGTGTAGTAGGTCTCCTCCGGGTAGCCGTTGCGCTCCATGATGAGCAGCTTCTGCTCGACGAAGCTGCCCTCGCTGCCCTCCATGGCCGTGGTCAGCATCGGCCCGATCTCGTGCCAGATCTCGCTCCAGACGCGCTCGGTCGGCTCGCCCAGCGACGCCGGATGCTTGCCGCCGATGATCGCCTTGTACGGGTCGTTATAGAAGAAGCGCAGATCGGCGCCCCAGCCCACCCAGATCGGCTGGCGGGACGTCAGCATGATGCGGATGGCCGTCTTCAGGCTTTGCGGCCACGTCTCGGGCGTGCCCAGCGGCGTGCGCGACCAGTCGAAGTCGCGGATCAGTGCGCCCATCTCCCCGCCACCCGCGAGGAAGGCAGGGGCGATGCCCTCGGCATGCAGCGGCGGCACATTGCCCACCGTGTTCTTCATGGAACCTCCGGATTCCGGCATGTATCTTTTTCTTCACTTTCTCGGCATGCGCCGCATGGTGCATTGTCAGCGTGCGGGCGCTTCTATAGTCTGCCGGGAAACACTGCGTCAGAAAACCACCCTTGCCGACTATGGAAGCCACGGCCTCCCCATACCTGATCGCCATCCTGCTCACCGCCACGCTGACCATCATCTGCGTGGCCGTGCACTACGAAGCCCTGCGCCTGATCTCGGCCATGCACCCGCGCCACTGGAGCGGCAAGGTCAACATCGGCGTGATGATCCTGCTCATCATCCTGGCCCACGTGCTGGAAGCCGTGCTGTTCAGCACCGGCTACTGGCTCGGGGCGGACGTGTTCGGTATCGGCGAACTCAAGGGCCTGCACGATCATGGGGCAGCGGCCTATGTCTATTTCTCGCTGGAAACCTTCACCACGCAGAGTATCGGCGACGTCATCCCGATGGGCCAGTTGCGGCTGCTGGCGTCGGTGCAGCCGCTGGTGGGGCTGATGCTGATCGGCTGGTCCACCTCCTTTACGTTCCTGGTGATGCGGCGCGACTGGCGTACGGACGAACTGGCTGACCGCGACTAAGATGCGGCCACGGTGACTGGATGGTAGGCAACGGGGGCCGCCGGTGAAATCGGCGTCCTTCCTACACGCTTGTGGGATTCGAGGAAGTTGCGCGGGCGGCGCGCCGGTGAAAAGATGATTTGCCGTCATGCGAACCACAACAATCAACGGGAGGACCCTGACGTGTCCAGACATCCGGAAGCCCACACACCACCGCTGGCCTGGTGGCTCGCCGCGCTGCTGCTCGCGCTGGCCCTGCTGCACGCGCCGGCCGCCCGGGCGCAGACGCCCGCGCCGCTGGCCGAATGGCAGTACTCGGTGGGCGTGCCGCTGGTGGAAATGTTCCAGGGCCAGCCCGAGGGCTGGAAATTCCGGCTCGGCGCGGCCATGACCGTGCGGCCGCGCTACGACGGCGCGCACGACTACTACGTCTTCGGCGGGCCGACCATCGACATCCGCTACGCCGACAAGTTTTTCGCCTCCACCGGCGAAGGGCTGGGCTGGAACATCGTCTCCAATGACCACTGGCGCGCGGGCATCGCCCTGACCTACGACCTGGGCCGCCGCGAGAAGAAGGACCACGACAACCTGGCCGGCATGGGCAATATCGGCATGGCGGCGGAGACCAAGATGTTTGTCGACTACGTGGTGTCGAAGTCGTTCCCGCTGGTGATCCGGGCCAACGCGCGGCGCCAGTTCGGCGGCGCCAACGGCTGGATTGGCGACCTGGGCGCCTATATGCCGCTGCCGGGCAGCTCCGAGAAATTCTTCTGGTTCGCCGGCCCGACCATGACCGTGGCCGATTCGGCCTACATGGGCCGCTGGTTCGGCGTGACGCCCGAGCAGGCGGCACGCTCCGGCCACCCGGAATACCGTGCCAGCGGCGGGATCAAGTCCTATGGCGGCGGCGTCTCGGCCATCTGGTTCATCAACAAGCACTGGTTCGCCACGGCGGACTTCGGGGTATCGGCGCTGGTCGGCGATGCGAAGAACAGCCCGATCGTGCAGCGCACGACCAACCTGACCGGGGATATTTCGGTGGTTTATCAGTTCTGAGCGAGGGGAGGCGCCTGCCCTCTCCCCCGGCCCCTCTCCCGGGGGGAGAGGGGAGGAACACCCTCGGTTTGCTCCCCACTCCCGCCTGCTGGATACGTGGGTTTGCTCCCCTCTCCCGCCTGCGGGAGAGGGGCCGGGGGAGAGGGGCAGCGCGTCAGACGAAGTCAGCCCGCCCGGCGCAGGTAGCCCTCCACCACGCGGCGCAGGCCCGGCAGCTTGCCGGTGAAGAAATGCCCGGCGGCCGGCAGGACCACCACCGGCAGTTCCTGCGGCCGGGCCCAGTCGAAGACATTGATCAGCGGCACGCGCTCGTCGCGCTCGCCATGCACCACCAGCGTGTGGGCCGGCACGGGCGGGGTGTCGTAGCGGAGCGTCTCGGACAGCGCGCCAGCCGGCATGCCGGTCAGGATCAGATGCTGGATCGATTCCACAGCCGAATCTCCCGCCTCGGTCAGGCGCGCCACCATCAGCGTCTGCACGAAAGCGCCGAACGAGAACCCGGCCAGCGCCACTGGCAGGCCCGGATATTCGGCCTGCAGATGGCGCAGCACGGCTTCCACATCGGTGGACTCGCCGGGGCCGCCATCGTAGGCCCCTTCGCTCCGCCCCACGCCCCGGTAGTTCGGCCGCATCGTCACGAAACCATGGGCCTGGAGCGTGCGCGCCAGCAGTTGGGGGATCTTGTGCTCGGCGGTGCCGCCCTGCCCCGGGTGGGGGTGCGCGACCACGGCAATGCCGACGGGCGGGCCGGCGGGAGTGTCCAGCAGGGTTTCGATCTGGCCGGCGGGGCCGGCAATGAATAGGGAGGTGGAAGCGGACGTGGTGTAGGCGGAAGACATAAAGCGGGGGCGACGGATGGATGTGCATCCGCAGCATACCCGGTCCCGCCGGGAACGATCAATGGTGCTGACTGGACTTGACCACTGACGCGATCTCCTGGCGCCGCACGCTGACCACGTCGTCCAGCTCCAGGCCTTCGGCCACGACCAGCATTTCGGCACCGCGCGTGATGGCATGAATCACGCCGTACCACAGCTCCGGTCCGGCCACCGCCGTCAGGCGGACGCTGAACTCGGTTTCCATATCCTGGCTGCAAACCGTCACCAGGTCGCCGACCTCGGGCATGGCGGCCTTCTCCGCCAGCAGGGATTCCCGGGCCGCCACCGTCAGTGGCATCTGCGCAATGCCGCGCGCAAACCTCGCTTGCATGGCTGTCTCTCCTGCGCGTTGTTTTCCCTACAAGAATATATAGGCGTGTCCCGAAAAGGCACGGTAAACCGTCACGCGCCGGACATAAGCGATGCGGACGCCGCCCCCCGGCGGGTGCCCGGCGCCTTCCCGGCGCCTCTCAGGTGGCGTGTCAGACGGCGCCGGATTGTGCCCTGCGCCATGGCATCCATAATGGAAGGATCATACGATCCAGGAGAACCATCATGCAGACCAACCTCCATGTCGTGCCGCACGGCACCGGTTGGGACGTGATCCATGAGGGCGCCCGCTACGCCGAGTCGCACCATGCCACGCAGGATGAGGCCATCCAGGCCGGCACCGGACTGGCCCGGCGCCAGAAAGTGGAGTTGCTGATCCATGGCGTCGACGGCAAGATCCGCGCACGCGACAGCTACGGCCATGATCCGAGGGAGGTGGCTGGCTAGGCCGGCTGGAAGGTTCCCTGCGTCCCGCAGCACGCGCGGGGCAGCGTCACAGTGAACACCGTGCTACCCGAGGCCGTCGACGAGGCGGCCTCGACGCTTCCGCCGTGCAACGCGGCCAGCTCCCGCGAGATATAGAGCCCCAGGCCCAGCCCCTCGGCGCTGTCTCCGCCGCCCGAGCGGAACGCTTCGAAGACATGCGGCAGGGTCGCCCCATCGATCACGCCGCCATTGGTCACCGTCACCGTCAGGCGCTCGGCGGCCGTGCCGTCCACGGCCACCACCACCGGCACCGCCGGGTCCCCATGATGCAGGGCGTTGCTGACGAGGTTCGACAGCACCTGCGAGATCAGGTCCGGATCGATGGTCGCCAGCGTATCTCCCACGGTTTCCAGTACCACGCGCTCCTTGCCGTGAGACGCCTCGCATTCATCGACGATGGCCGCGCAGATCGCGCGCAGGTCTTCCTGGCGCGGCTCCAGCTTGACGCGCCCGCCGTGCAGCCGCGCCACGTGCAGCAGCTGGTCCACCATGCGTGCCATGCGCTGGCTGCTGCGCGAGATGCGGTCGGTGGCCGGCTTGAGCTTCTCCTCGCCCCCGAACCGCCCCAGGAACGACGCCGACGCGATGATCGCCGACAGCGGCGTACGCAGGTCGTGCGCGAGCACCGCCATCAGCATCTCGTTGGTCTTGAGCAGTTGCTGGGCGGTTTCGAGTTGCTCGGCCAGTTGCTGCTTCTGCTGGGCCAATTGCACGAATACATCGACCTTGGCCGCCAGCACGCGCGCGTCGATCGGCTTGAACAGGAAGTCGACCGCGCCGGTGGCGTAGCCGCGGAACGCCCGCGCGCTGTCCTCCCCGGCCGCCGTCAGGAACAGGATGGGGATATGGCTGGTGCGCTTGCTGCCGCGCATCAGTTCGGCCAGCTCGAAGCCGTCCATCTCGGGCATGTGCACGTCGAGGATGGCCAGCCCGAAGTCGTGCTCGAGCAGCAGTTCCAGCGCCTGCGCGCCGGAATTGGCGTGGACGATCTGTACATCGGGCTTGGCCAGCACGGCATCGAGGGCCGTGAGGTTGGCGGCGATGTCGTCGACGGCGAGGATCTTGATCGGAGCTTGCATGGTCAGGGTCATTCAGAAAACTGGGCCAGGCGTTGGCCGATTTGTTCCAGTGTCAGCACGCGGTCTGCCGCGCCACGGTCGATGGCCTCCTGCGGCATGGTTTCCACGGCGGCACTGCCGGGCGACTGCACCCACGCCCGGCCACCCGCCGCGCGGATCATCGCCAGGCCGCGCGCGCCATCGTCGTTGGCGCCCGAGAGCAGCACGCCGAGCACCCGGGCGCGCCACGCCACCGCCGCCGACTCGAACAGCACGTCGATGGAAGGCCGCGAGAAACGCACCGGCGGCTCTACGGAGAGCGCCAGTTCGACGTCCTCCGGCGCCTCCGGCACCCGCTCCACGAGCAGGTGGTAGTCCGGCGGCGCCAGGTAGACGTGGCCCGGCCGCACCGGCATCTTGTCCTCGGCCTCGCACACGGGCAGCGCGCAGCGCGCGCCGAACAGCTCGGGCAGCAGGCTGGGCTGGTTCGGATGCTGGTGCATCACGATCAGCAGCGCCGGCCGGAAGCCCGCCGGCACCATCGGCAGCAGCACGGACAACGCCTCGACGCCACCGGCCGACGCGCCGATCACCACGGCGTCGCACCCTTGCGTATCCATCAGCCCTGCCATCGCGCCTCCTTCACAGCTTGCGGTACAGCCGCTCGCGCGGCACCAGTGGCTCGAAATCCCCGGCGTGGGCGCTGAAGTGCAGGCTCTCCTTGCTCCCCAGCCCCAGGAAGCCGCGCCGCGCCAGCGCGTCGTGGAACAGGCCGATGGCGCGGTCCTGCAGCGCGCGGTCGAAATAGATCAGCACATTGCGGCACGAAATCAGCTGGGCCTCCTGGAACACGCTGTCGGTGGCCAGGCTGTGGTCGGCAAACACCGACTGGCGGATCAGCCCGGCGCTGAACTTGGCCTTCCCATAGGCTGCATGATAGTAGTCCGAGAGCGAGCGCCGCCCGCCCGCCGCCAGGTAGTTGGCGCCGAACGCCCGCAGGCGCCCCGCATCGTACACACCCGCCCGGGCGATGGCCAGCGCGTCGGGGTTGATGTCCGTGGCGTAGAACACCGTGCGCTCGGCCAGCCCCTCCTCCTCGAACAGGATGGCCAGCGACCACAATTCCTCGCCGCTGCTGCACCCGGCCACCCAGACATTGATCGACGGATAGGTCTGGAGCACCGGCACCACATGCTCGCGGATGGCGCGGAAGTAGGACGGGTCCCGGAACATCTCGCTGACCTGCACCGTCAGGTACTGCAGCATGCGCGCAAACAGTGCCGGGTCGCGCAGCATGCGGTCCTGGAGTTGCGACAGCGTCGCAAAGCCCAGATCGTGCAGCGCCTGCTGCAACCGCCGCCGCACCGAGGCCCGCGCGTAGTGCCGGAAATCGTGCTGGTACTTGCGGAAGATCGCCTCCAGCAGCAGTTCCAGTTCGATTTCGAAATTGGCGTCGGGCAGCGCCGTCTCGCCGTGATCCACCACCGGCACGGGCAGCGGTAACGACAGCGGCGGCAGCGGCGCGGTGTCCGGGGTCTTCAACTTTCGTGGAGCCATACGCGGCACAGGGACAGCAGTTGATCCACATCAATCGGCTTGGCGATGTAGTCGTTCGCCCCGGCGCGAAGGCACGCCTCGCGGTCGGACGGCATCGCCTTGGCGGTCAGCGCGATGATCGGCAGCCGCCCGTACTCGGGCATCTGGCGGATATGGCGCATGGCCGTGATGCCGTCCATCTCCGGCATCATGATGTCCATCAGGACGAGGTCCACGTCCTTGTGGCGCGCCAGCATGTCCAGCGCCTCGCGCCCGCTGCGGGCGATCTCCACGGTGGCCCCGAGCGGCTCGATCACCTTGGACAGCGCGAAGATGTTGCGCGCGTCGTCCTCCACCAGCAGCAGCTTGCGGCCGTCGAAGGCGTCGTCGCGGCTGCGCGCGGCGCGCAGYATGCGCTGCTGCTCGGGTGGCAACTGGGACTCCACGCTGTGCAGGAACAGCGTCACTTCGTCCAGCAGCCGGTCCGGCGAACGCGCGCCCTTGATGATGATCGACTTCGAATAGCGGCGCAGGCGCTGCTCGTCCTCGGCCGATAGCTGCCGCCCGGTGTAGACGATGACCGGCGGCATCTGCGCGGCGCCATCGCTGGCCATGTGGGCGAGCAGGTCGTGGCCGGTGCCGTCCGGCAGCACCATGTCCATCACCACGCAGTCGAACGCGGCGCCGGCCAGCGCCTCGCGCGCGCCGGCCACGGTGCCGGCGGTGACGATCTCGGCCTGGACCGATTGCAGCAACGCGCGAATGCTCTCGCGCAGCGCCGGGTCATCCTCGATCACCAGCACGCGGCGCTGGCCCGGCGCCATGCGCGCCTCCAGCCCCCGCATCACCTCGGCCAGCTTGTTGCGCTCGCTCGGCTTGAAGGTGTAGCCGATGGCGCCGCGATGCAGCGCGGCCTCGGCATGGTCGCTGACCGAGATCAGGTGCGTGGGGATGTGGCGCGTGGCCGGGTCGTGCTTGAGCCAGTCCAGCAGCGTCAGGCCCGACTGGTCCGGCAGCGCCACGTCGAGCAGGATGCCGCAGGGCTGGTGGTGGCGCGCCAGTTCCAGCCCGTGGCTCGACGTGGTGGCGTGGATGCAGTCGAAATCCAGCTCGTGGGCCAGGTCGTAGAGGATGCCGGCGAAGTCGATATCGTCTTCCACGACCAGGATCAGGCGATTGCCGCGCGTGCGGTGGTCGCGGTCGTCGGCAATCGGCTGCGGATAGCCGGACGGCGATGGGCCTGGCCCGGCTTCGGACGCCTCCGGGGCCGGAATCGGCGCGGGCCGTGCCATGGGCGGCAGCGGCATGGCCTGCGACGGTGGGGCCTGGACCTGCTCGGGGGCGGCCGGCGGCGTGACCAGCCCGGCCTGCGTGGCGGCATCCGCCACCAGCGTGCGCGGTACGGTCAGGGAGAACACGCTGCCCTGCCCCGGCTCGCTCGCCACGGCGATCACGCCGCCCAGCAGCCGCGCCAGCTCGCGCGAGATCGACAAGCCCAGCCCGGTACCGCCGTAGCGGCGGCTGGTGGTGCCGTCGGCCTGCTGGAAGGCCTCGAAAATGACCTGCTGCTTGTCACGCGGAATGCCGATGCCGGTGTCGCGCACCTCGAAGCGGATCGCATCGTCGCCCTGCGCGACCAGCGCCAGCGTGACCGAGCCCTTCTCCGTGAACTTGAAGGCATTGGATAGCAGATTCTTGAGGATTTGCTGCAGGCGCTGGCTGTCCGTGACGATGGCGTCAGGCAGGCCCGGCATCCGCTCCACGCGGAAGGCCACGCCCTTCTGCTCGCCCACATGGTCGAACATCTGCGAAATCCGGGCGGTGAAGGCGTCCAGTTCCACCGGCTCCGGCTCGATGGTCAGGTGGCCGGCCTCGATCTTGGAGAGGTCGAGGATGTCGTTGATCAGGTTCAGCAGGTCGGTATTGGCCGCGTGGATGGTGGCCGCGTAGCGGACCTGCTCGCCGGTCAGCGTGCCGTCCTTGTTCTCCTGCAGCAGCTTCGCCAGGATCAGCGCGCTGTTCAGCGGCGTGCGCAGCTCGTGCGACATRTTCGCCAGGAACTCGCTCTTGTACTGGTTCGAGCGCTCCAGCGCCCGGGCGTTGGCGGCCAGTTCGGCCTGGAAGGCGAGCATCTCGCGCTTCTGCGTCTCCAGCCGCTGGGTGTGCTCCTCCAGCTGGACGTTGGTCTGTTCGAGTTCCGCCTGCTGGGTTTCCAGCCGCGCCTGGGAGTCCATCAGCGCACGGCCGCGCTCCTCCAGTTCCTCGTTGGAGACGCGCAGCTCCTCCTGCTGGACCTGCAATTCCTCGCTCTGGCGCTGGGTTTCGCCGAGCAGGTGCTCCAGCCGGCCCCGGTAGCTCGCGGCGCGCAGCGTCATGCCGACTGGCTCACCGATGCGCTCAAGCAGTTCCACCACATCGGCAGTCCCGCGCCGGGACGTGATAAAGCCCAGTTCGATCACCCCGACGACCTCGCCCTCGGCGGTCAGCGGCGCGGCCACGATCTCGGTGGGAGTCGTGCGGCCCAGCGCGGAGGCCACCGGCAGGTAGTCGGGCGGCAGCCCGCCCACGGCGATCACCCGGTTCTCGGTCACGGCCTGGCCGGCCAGCGTCTCGCCGGGGGCGAGGGTGGCCGGCGCGCGGTCAGCATCGGCCAATGCCCAGGTGGCCAGCCGGTGCAGGCGGCCGTCGTCGCACTGATAGACCACGCCTACGCGGGCGTCGAGCGCCGACGCCAGCGCACGCACCAGCGCATCGCCGACATTGCCGGCCGATTGCGCCGAGCGCACCTCCTGGTGAATCTTCACCTGGGCCTGCTGCACCCACATCAGCCGCTGGATGGCGCCCTGGCCCACCAGGTAGCGGTAGATCACCACGGCCAGGAACCAGTTCACCAGGAAGCCGATGGACCGGTTGGTGATGGCGATGATGGGCGCGGCGCCGGGCGGCGAGACCACGTAGCCCACCGCCAGCAGCAGCGAACTGACCGCCGCCACGATCAGCGGCAGGYGCGGGTTGTCCGCGTAGATCGACAGGCAAATCGGGATCAGATAGAACAGCCACGCGGCCAGGCCGAGGGGCGTGAACGCATCCGCCGCGAAGACCACGGCAAGCGAGACGGGCACCAGGATCGTGCCAAACAGGAAGCGTTGCAGGGAAGTCGGTTGCATACCGGCAGGATCGATGGGATGAAAGCGGGCGGGCGCGGCGGCAGGCGTCCCGGCCCCCCGCCGGCATGGATGCCGGCCAGGGCGCCTTATCGTACCTTGCGACGGGCGCCGTGGCTGTCGGTGTCGCGCCGACAATTGCTGCACCGCAGCGCCGCTACAATCGGCCGATCGCCGCCTTGCCGGCACCCCCGGATCCGCCAATGTTCCCGGACGACCCCGCCGCCCACGCCTTGGCCCATGTGGCCGCGCGCAGCCACGGCGCGCCGCTGCACCCAGACTGGCGCGTCACGCTCAATTTCCACCCGGACCGGCTCCACGCCGGCGTGCCGCTGCTCGCGGCCATGGCCGCCGACGGCGTCTATCGCTCCCAGTTCGAGACCGGCACCAGCAACGGCGGGCTGACCGCCCACCCCGGCGGGGACCGCTGGCACTGGGAAAGCCGGATGTTCGGCCAGGCCTACGACGCGGCGCCGCCAGCCGACCGCCCCAAGTACGGCGCGCTCAACCATCGCCATCGGCCCGAAGGGGGCTCGCCGCGCTTCGGCGCCTGCCACCTGCGGCTGGCGGCGGACGTGCTGGCGCGGACCACCTTCTGTTACCCGGACAGCGTGTTCGATCCGGTGCATTTCGGCGTGGCCGGACGGCTGGATCTGGTAGACCGGCTGCGCGCCGCGCCGCCGGACGATCCGCTCGACCACTATATAGAAGCGCATGTACACGGCCCGCTGGTGCTGGCGCGCGACGTGGAGGCGCTCGTGCTCGATCCGTCGTTCCGGGGCACCGAGACCGAGACGCTGGCCCGCGCCCTGCCCTGCGCCGTCGAATGGCACGCGGGATTCTCGGCGAATGCCGATGACTTGCGGGCCGAACGCGACTATCGCGACTATCGCGGCGCCCACATCGCCGAACTGGCCACGACGCTGGCCGGGAGTGAGCCGCTCACCCCGGCCCGGATCGGCGCAGCCGCCCGCGCGGGCCGCCACGATCCCCAGTTGCTGAAGAAGGTCTGGCACTGCCTGGCGCGCTTCGGGAATCGGAATTAGTCACATCACCAGCAGCACCACCCCGCAGATACCCAGCGCCGCCGTCCAGATCCAGTCGAGATTGACCCAGCCGGTCCGCAGGAAGGCCACGCCGACGCGGTCGTAGACCAGCAGCGCCACGGCGCAGATGGCGGCGAGCATCGTTGCCGTGTGCAGGCCCAGCGCCAGCATGGCCGGGCCGAGCGCGTCGGCGGCGTCGAACTGGGTGGCGCCCGGCGTGGCGCAGATCGGCATCAGCGCCGGCACCAGCATCAGCCCGGCCCCGTGCATGCCGGCCATCAGGAACGACCACGCCGCCAGCCCCAGCATGCCAGCCCGCATGCCCACGCGCGGCCGCATGCGGTGCCCGCGCACCATGTGCCAGATCGCCCAACCCAGCAGCACCGCCCCGGCCACCCGCGCGAAGCCGGTGTGCGGCAGCACGCTGCCCAGCCAGAGTGCCACGCCCACGGCCAGCGCCACCGCCGCCGCGTGGCCGAGCGCAATCGGCACCAGCGACCACAGCACCACGCGGCGCTGGCCCCGATGCAGGCCCAGCGCCACGGCGAACAGCCATCCCATGGCCGGGTTCAGGCCGTGGAACAGGCCCAGCGCGGCAATCGTCAGCCAGGGCCACCAGGCAGTCCATGTCGCCGCCCAGGTTGGCGTCCACGTCAGCATGCGCGGCCCCCGCGAAGGCTAGGGAAAGCAGTAGGAATCCGAGGAGCAGTCGCCGCCCTGCAGGCGCACCTGGTGCGGACGATGGCTCTTGGGCCAATCGAGGAAGAAGCGCGGATCGAAGGCGATGCCCCCGTCGGGCGCGGCATCGAGCTTGACCATCCAGCCGTCCAGCCCCTCGGGGTAGAACTGCGGATCGACCGCGCCATAGAGAGAATTGGTGAAATAGACGCGCCGGCCGTCCCGGCTGACCTCCACCATCTGCGGGCCGCCGTTCAGGCTGCGGCCCGGCGCGCCCGGATGCCCGGCCCGCGAGACGATGCCGCCGATCCGCACCTTGCCGGTCAGCTTCGGGGCGAAGGGGTCGGAGACGTCGTACTGGAGCAAATCCCCTGTGCCCCAGCAGGACACGTAGAGGAAACGGTCGTCCATCGACAGGTCGATGTCCGTGACCAGCGGCGGCACCGCGCCAAACCCCTTGAGCATCGGCGGAAGCTGGTCCGGGTCGGCCGGCTCGGCGGGGATGTCGATGATCTTCTTCACCGCCCATTTGTCGCCATCGCGGTACCAGGTCCAGATCGACGAGGACAGGTCCTTCAGGCACAGCACGCAGTTGACGAAGCCGTACGCCTTGGTCGGGTCGTGCGCGGGGCGCAGTTCGAAGACCAGCTGGTAGTCCGGGCCGAAATCGATCTCCTGAAGATGCTTGCGCCCCGTGAAATCCCAGAAATGGAGCTTCCGGCCGTAGCGCGCGCCGAGCAGGATGTCGGCGACCAGGCCGTCCTCGATCATGTCCGGCGTGCCCCACTCGCTTGTCACGAGCGTGTCATAGCCCAGGTGCCACCATCCGTCATAGGCGAAATGCTGGGGACCGCGCTCCACCTCCCATTGGCCGAGCGGGTCGAAGCTCTGGGCGTCCAGCATGGCGATGCCGCCCGGCCCCTTGCCCTCGGCATTGCCCAGCGCCGTCACATAGATGCCGCCCGGGCCGCAATGCACCGTGTGGGGGCGGCTGTAGCCGGTGCGCTCGGCCAGTTCCTCGGGCTCGATCACCCGGCTGATGACGGGCTGGCGCGGGTCCGGGCCGGTATCGAGGATATAGATACGAGAGGAACGCAGGCCCGGCACCACGAGGTAGCGCCGTTCCATATGAGGATGCGGCGCGTTGGGACACAGGCAGGACGAGCAGGCATTCCACCCGAAATGATGCAGTTCGTCGCCGGCATGGGTCATGGTCACCTGCCCGACGATCTGCGCGTACGTGGCCGAGTCGGGGTCCACGTCCACCACGGCGATGCCGTCCGGCTGCTGGCGCCCGGGGTCGAACATCGCCACGTAGGCCAGGGTCTCGGGCGGCGCCTTGGCGGCCAGCCGCGGAGACGGGTAAAAGCTCGGGTCGGGCTTCCAGGTGGCCATGATTCGCCTCCGGTGGACTGCGGGCTTGAACTATAGGACATGGCCGGCCCATGTGACGCCCATGATCCTTGGGTTCAGACGGCCTATCCCAAGGTGTTATGGCGGGTATCGACCCTTTCTCTGCACCATAGGCGTTCTCCTAATTTGCTGAAATCGCGGATCGAAAAGACTGACACCTATCGCCTTTATTGATCAATACGATATGACTTGTCGTAGTCGTTCTGCGATAGTGCTTTCAACACCCCCTGCCCACAAAGGAATTGTCATGAACAAGCTTACGACCGCTTTCGGCGCGCCCGTCGTCGATAACCAGAACATTCAGACCGCTGGTCCGCGCGGACCGGCCCTGTTGCAGGACGTATGGTTCCTGGAAAAGCTGGCCCACTTCGACCGCGAGGTCATCCCCGAGCGCCGCATGCACGCCAAGGGCTCGGGCGCCTATGGCACGTTCACGGTCACGCATGACATCACCCAGTACACGCGCGCCAAGCTGTTCTCCGAAATCGGCAAGAAAACCGAGCTGTTCCTGCGCTTCTCGTCGGTGGCTGGCGAGCGCGGCGCGGCCGATGCCGAGCGGGATATCCGTGGTTTCGCGATGAAGTTCTATACCGAGGAAGGCAACTGGGATCTGGTGGGCAACAACACCCCGGTCTTCTTCCTGCGTGACCCGCTGAAGTTCCCCGACCTGAACCACGCCGTCAAGCGCGACCCGCGCACCGGCCTGCGCAGCGCCGACAACAACTGGGACTTCTGGACCGGCCTGCCCGAGGCGCTGCACCAGGTCACCATCGTCATGAGCGATCGCGGCATCCCCAGTTCGTGGCGCCACATGCATGGCTTCGGCAGCCATACCTACAGCTTCATCAACGCCAACTATGAGCGCCACTGGGTGAAGTTCCACTTCCGGACGGAGCAGGGCATCCAGAACCTGACCGACGCCGAAGCCGCCGAGGTAACTGGCCGCGACCGCGAGCACCACCAGCGCGACCTGTACGAATCCATCGAGCGTGGCGAGTTCCCGCGCTGGAAGCTGTACATCCAGATCATGACGGAAGCCGAGGCGGGCAAGTACCGCGTCAACCCGTTCGACCTGACCAAGATCTGGTCGAAGAAGGACTTCCCGCTGATCGAAGTGGGCGTGATGGAGCTGAACCGCAACCCCGAGAACCATTTCGCCGAGGTGGAGCAGGCCGCGTTCGCGCCGTCGACCATCGTGCCGGGCATCGGCTTCTCGCCGGACAAGATGCTGCAGGGCCGCCTGTTCTCGTATGGCGACACCCAGCGCTACCGCCTGGGCGTGAACCATTCGATGATCCCGGTCAACTCGCCGAAGGCCGCCAAGTTCGTGAACAGCTATCACCGCGACGGCCGCATGCGCATCGACGACAACCAGGGCGGCAAGACCTCCTACGAGCCGAACACGCGCGGCGAGTGGGTGGAGCAGCCGGACTTCCGCGAGCCGCCGCTGACGCTGGAAGGCACCGCCGACCACTGGAACCATCGCGTGGACGACGACTACTTCTCGCAGCCGGGCGACCTGTTCCGACTGATGACGCCGGCCCAGCAGCAGGTGCTGTTCGATAACACGGCCCGCGCCATCAAGGGCGTGTCGCGCCATATCCAGCAGCGCCATATCGAGCACTGCACCAAGGCCGACCCGGCCTACGGCCAGGGCGTGGCGGCTGCGATCGAGCGGATCGAAGGCCAGAAGTAAGCGCTAACCGGGCTACCGGACGATCGGGCACTCCGGGGCTGCGGCCCCGGGCTGCCCGGACACCGCAGGACAGGACAACAGGACAACGCCATGGACCAGACATCGACCCCACCCACCGGCACCATGACGGCGGAAGAGGAATCCCGCATGGTGGCCGCGCTGGGCGAAGTATTCGACCTCGCGCGCCAGGGCGACGCAGCGGCGCTGTCCGCGCTGATCGCGCGCGGCATGCCGGCCAACCTGCGCAATGAAAAGGGCGACAGCCTGCTGATGCTGGCCGCCTACCACGGTCATGTGGACACCGTGCTGGCGCTGCTCGAGGCTGGCGCCTCGCCGGACCTGCGCAATGCGGCCGGCCAGACGCCGCTGGCAGGCGCTGCGTTCAAGGGTTTCAGGGAAGTGATCGAAGCACTACTTGCGCATGGCGCCGATGTGGAAGGAGCCTCGCCGGACGGCCGCACCGCGCTGATGACGGCGGCGATGTTCAATCGCACCGAAATCGTCGATCTGCTGATCGCGCATGGCGCCAATCCGGACGCGCGCGACCACCGCGGCCTCTCCGCCGCCGATGCCGCCGCCGTCATGGGCGCCGGCCGCGCGGCCACCCAGTTGGGCGGGCCGCACCACTAGGTCTTATCGGTCAATCTGGCTCAGCCACGGCCGACGAACGGCATCTTGGTGGCCATCACGGTCATGAACTGCACATTGGCCTCCAGCGGCAGGTTCGCCATGTGCAGGACCGAACTGGCGATGTGCGCCACATCCATCAGCGGTTCCGGGCGAATCTCGCCATTGGCCTGCGGCACGCCGCGCGCCATGCGGTTGGCCATGTCGGTGCCGGCGTTGCCGATGTCGATCTGGCCACAGGCGATGTCCCAGGCGCGGCCATCGAGCGACAGGCTCTTGGTCAGCCCCGTGATGGCATGCTTGGTGGCCGTGTAGGGCACCGTGTTCGGGCGCGGGGCGTGGGCCGAAATCGACCCGTTATTGATGATCCGCCCGCCGCGCGGGTCCTGCGACTTCATCAGCGCGAACGCGCCGCGCGCGCACAGGAAGGCGCCGGTCAGATTGGTATCGACCACGGCCTTCCACTGCTCGACCGACAGTTCATCGATGGAAATGGCCGGGGCGTTGATGCCGGCGTTATTGAACAGCACGTCCAGCCGGCCGAAGCGCTCGCGCACCCGGGCGTAGAGCTGGTCGACCGAGGCCGGGTCGCTCACATCGCACTGCACGGCCAGCGCGGTCTGGCCAGCGGCGGCGGCTTCGGCCGCCAGCGCCTCGAGTGTGGCGGCGGTCCGGCCGGCCAGCACCACCTGGTAGCCGTCGGCCAGCAGCGCCTGCGCCACGGCCTTGCCAATACCCCGGGCCGCGCCCGTGACCAGTGCGACTTTGCTTCCTTGCGTCATGCCTTGTCTCCTGTTTTCGTAGCTGCCGATGATAGTCCGACGCGCCTGAAAATGCCTTGGGAGCCATTCCCGGCGTCGCATTTTCGTGATGATCTAAAGATATAACAACAAAGCATTTGGCCGGCGGGGCGCCTTCCCGTAGCATGCGGCAGTCTTTTCTTGCGGACAGGGCCGATTGCGCCCGGTCCACGCGCAATTTTCTTTCAATCGCCCCCAATCAATGTCTGCCGATCTTGCCCTGTCGCCCGCCGCGACGCAGGCCGCCGCCCAGGCGGCCGCGCCCGCCCGTGCGACCATCCGTTCCGCCGCCGATGTGGCCAAGCTGGTCAACCAGGGCGGCGCCGCCGTCAGCAATGCCCGCATCGTCGTGGCCATCGCGCTGGGCGGCATCTTCCTCGATGCCTATGACCTCGGCGCCCTGGCCTTCGGCCTGAAGGACGTCACCCGCGAATTCAACCTGTCGCCCGCCGGCACCGGCATGGTGGCATCGGCCATCACGTTCGGCGCCATCGTCGGCGCCTTCCTGGGCGGCTATTTCACCGACCGCATCGGCCGCTACCGCGTGTTCATGGCCGACATGGTGTTCTTCGTCGTGGCCGCCATCGCCTGCGCGTTTGCCCCCAACGAATACGTGCTGGCCGGCGCGCGCTTCGTCATGGGACTGGGGGTCGGCATCGACCTCCCTGTCGCCATGGCCTTCCTGGCCGAGTTCTCCAAGCTCCAGGGCAAGGGCAACAAGGCGTCCCGGGTGGCGATGTGGTGCCCGACCTGGTACGCGGCCATCTGCGTGTCCTATCTGTTAGTGCTGCTCTGCTACTCGGTGCTGCCGGAATCGCACAGCAACCTGCTGTGGCGCATCATCCTCGGCTTCGGCGCCGTGCCGGCGCTGGTCATCATCGCCGTGCGCAGCCGCTACATGAGCGAATCGCCGGTGTGGGCCGCCAACCAGGGCGACCTGGAAGGCGCCGCCAAGATCCTGCGCCAGTCCTACGGCATCGACGCCGTAGTGGCCCCGGACGCCGTGGCCGAGCCGCCCAAGCGCCCCGCCTCCTGGCGCAACTACGGGCTGCTGCTCAAGGGCGTGTACGCGCGGCGCACGGTGCTGGCCACGGTGATGTCGATTGCCTCGTCGTTCGCCTATAACGCCGTGGCGTTCGGCCTGCCGGTGATCATCGCCAGCTTCCTGGCGCAGTCGATGCTGACCACGATCCTGGTCTCGCTGGCGCTGAACCTGCTGTTCGCCTTCGTCGGCGGCCTGATCGGCGTGCACCTGGTGCCGAAGACCGGCGCCTGGAAGCTGACCGTGACCGGCTACGCCTTCCAGCTCGCCGCGCTGATCGGCCTGGCGCTGGTCGGCAAGCCCCACGGCGCCCCCGAAGTGGTCGCCGCCATCGCCTTCCTGGCCGTGTTCCTGCTGGGCCAGGGCTTCGGCCCGGGCGCGCACACCATGACCTACGCCTCGCTGAGCTACCCGACGTCGCTGCGCGGCGTGGGCGTCGGCTTCAACCAGACGCTGATGCGCGCCAGCTCCACGGCATCGCTGTTCCTGTTCCCGGTGCTGGCCGCCGCGCTGAGCACCAAGGTGTTCTGGGTCATCGCCCTGGCCCCGCTGGCCGGCCTGGTCGCCCTGCTGGCCATCCGCTGGGAGCCGGCCAACTACGACGTGGACGCCGAAGACTTCTGATCCGTCGATGGGAAGCCGGACGGCTTCCCTCAGGTCTGCGTCAAAAAACCCCACGCTTGAGAGAGCGTGGGGTTTTTACGTTTTGGACACACACCGTGGGGTGTTGCCGACAGTGGGCATAGTGGCCATTGCCCATATTCTGTATATACGACAAGATGCCAACACAGCATCACTTCAAACCAGATCATTCCCAAGAAATCGCGTAAAACGCGACGCCGCGCCCCCTGACCACACGGCTAACTCGCCCAACAAGCGTATTGCCGTATATACAAATAGGGGGTAGCATTTGAAGATCGTCATCTCACCAGCCATCGCAAAGAAGCTTGTGGCGAAGCACGGCGGCATTCGCGATGTGGAGATCCGGCAAGCCTTTGCAAACCGGGTGGGGCAGATCCTCGTGGATGACCGCGAGGAACACGCCTCGGACCCGCCCACGCACTGGTTCTGCGCGAAGACGGACACTGGCCGCATGCTCAAGATCGTCTACGTCAGAAGGGACGACACTATTTTTCTCAAGACCGCGTATGAACCGGCACTGCCCACCGTGGCGTTCTACCGGCGCATGTGCCTGGCCGGGCGGTCATGAATCAACCTTTGCAACAGGAGTAGCACATGAGCAACGCCAAGAAAATTCCGGGAACCGTCGAAGCGTGGGAGCAGGGTGACCTCGGGGAGGACGAGGCACACGCCGTCGTCGCACCCGACGAATCCGCGGCACTGGACCGGGCGCTTGGCCTGCAGGCAGTGTCGATCCGCCTGCAAAAATCGCTGATCAGCGATTTCAAGTTCCTCGCCGAAGAGCACGGCATGGGCTACCAGCCGCTCATGCGCGAGGCGCTGCGCCGCTTTGCGGAAGCAGAAATGAAGCGCCTCGCGGTCAAGTACGCCAACGAACGCCGGCGTGGCGCGGCCGCGCAGGGAGACAGCAAGCCCAAGCGGCCGAAGGCAGCCTGACCGACGTTTGACGCCGCCCTACGACCGGCCTTGCGCCTCCAGCCACGACGCCAGCGTCCCGACCACGCCCTTGGCGAATATCGTGAACACCGGCTCGCTGACAAACCCCGTGTGTGGCGTAACAACCACATCCGTACGCCCGCGCAGCGGATGATCGGCGGGCACCGGCTCCACGTCGAAGACATCCAGCGCCGCCATGGCAGGGCGATGGCGGTCCAGCGCGCGCGGCAGGGCATCCATGTCGATCAGGGCCGAGCGGGAGGTGTTGACCAGCAGCGCGTCGGCCCGCATCAGCGCCAGCCGCTCGGCGTTGATCAGCCGCGTGGTTTCCGCCGTCGGCACCAGATGCAGGCTGACCACGCGCGAGGTGGAGAGCAGCGCCTCCAGGCTCACCGCCGTCACCCCCTCTGCCGCCGCGCGCTCGGGCGTCATGCGCGGGCTCCACGTCACCACTTCCATGCCGAGCGCCTTGCCGACACGCGCCACGCGCTTGCCGATCTCGCCCAGGCCGATCAGGCCCAGCCGCTCGCCGTGCAGCACGCCGGGCAGCGGCAGCGCCTCCGCCGGCCGCCAGCCGCCGAGCCGCATCGTCGCCATCTGCATTTCCAGCTGGCGCGTGGCCGCCAAAATCAGCGCCCACGTCATCTCGCAGGTGGACTCCTTGGACGGCCCCCATTCCGTATTGGCGACGGGGATGCCGCGCGCGCGCAGCGCCTCCACGTCGAGCGTGGTGTTACGCGTGCCGGTGAAGACCACGTAGCGCAGCCGCTCTGCCATCCGCAGCGTGGCGGCATCCAGCGGGGTGCGGTCCCGCACCAGCACCAGCACTTCCACCTCGCGCAGCACGGCGGCCAGCGCCTCCCCGCGCAGCGGGGCGTGGTGGAAGGCCACGTCCGCCTGCGCCTGGATGGCCGACCAGTCCGCCAGCCGGGTCAGGGCGCGCTCGTAGTCGCCCAGTACCGCAATCCGGGGGCGCGCCATGTTACGGACGCGCCAGCGCGGTAATGGTGCCGACGTTGGCGGTCTCGCCCAGCTTCCAGCAGGCATCGATCAGCTTGGCTACCTGCGCCGCGCCGAGCACCGGGTCGGCCAGCGCGTGGAACTTGGCGTCCAGGTTGGCATCGGTCATCGGGCGTTGCAGCGAGCCGATGGCGTGCTCCACGGTCACCGCGATCTCGCGGCCGTTCTTGAGCACGGCCTTGACGATGGAAGCGGCCTCGTCGACGTTCGCGTCGGCCGTCGCCACCACCTTGCGGCGCAGCGCCACCACGTCCTCACGGGTGACGATGTGGTCCGAGAACTCCTCCTCGGCGGCGCGACCGAAGATCAGGCCCGCCGCGCAGCCGTGGTAGACGCTGAACTTGGCGAGCAGGCCATCGGTCGGCTCCTTCTTGCCGGTCAGCTCCAGCACCAGCGGGTGCACGCGCAGTTCGATGCGCTCCACGTCCTCGGCCTTCACGCCCTGCTCGCGCAGCTGCACGCAGGCGTCGATGCTCGGGTGGATCACGATGCCGCAGGCAAACGGCTTGTAGGTATTGAACGAGATCTCGAAGCGGCTGCCCAGCTCGTCGGTAATCTCGTTCCAGTCGGTCTTGGCCGAAATCACCTGCATGAAGCCGCGCRGCGCCTCCAGCGCCTTCGCGCTCGAGGTGTAGCCGTGCCGCGCCATCAGCGCCGACATCAGCCCGGCGCGCGCCGCGCCGCCCGGGTGGAACGGCTTGGTCATGGTGCCGAACTGCTCGCGCAGGCCCACCGGCTGGGAAGCGGCGATGCCCAGCGCCATCGTCGTACGGTCCTCGTCCAGCCCAAGCAGGCGCGAGCAGGCTGCCGCCGCGCCCAGCATGCCGGTGGAGCCGGTGATGTGCCAGCCACGGTCGTAGTGGTCCGGGTACATGGCGTTGCCCACGCGGCAGGCCACGTCGATGCCCAGCACCACGGCATCGGTCACGGCACGGCCGCTGGCGCCAGTGTGCTCGGCCAGCGCCAGCACGGCGGATGCCACCGGGCCGGCCGGGTGGATGATGGTCTTCAGGTGCGTATCGTCGAAATCGAACGTATGCGAGGTAATGCCATTCACCAGCGCGGCGCTGGCCATGTCCACCTTGTCGCGGCGGCCCAGCACCGTGGCCTGCGGCGCCGGCTGCAGTTCCGCCACGGCGGCCAGCGCGGCCACGGCGGACTCATGCCCGGCGGCGCCCACGGCGCAGCCCAGCCAGTTCATGAAGGTACGATGGGCTTCGTGGTCCACCTCGCGGCTCCAGCCTTGCGACGGATGCGTGGCCACGAATTTTCCGAGGATGCGCGTGACCGGCGGGGCGTTGTGGTCGGCGGCGACATGGGTATTGCGTGCCATGGGATATCAGTCCTTGTTCAGTGAATCGAAAAACGGGGGCTGGCGCCCGGTCGGGGCAGCCGAGCCGGTCAGGTATCGAGATGGATGCCGCGGTCCTTGGCGAGCTTGCTCCAGCGGTTCACCTCGTCGGCGATATAGCGGCGGAACTGGTCGGGCGTCATCGGCGTGGGCTGGAGCGCCTCGGAGGACAGCTTGTCAGCCAGGTCCGGGCTCTTGAGCACCGTGTTGAGCGAACTGTTGAGCTTGGCGACGATATCGGCGGGCATGCCGGCCGGGCCGACCACGCCGTACCACTGCTGGGCGTCAAAGCCCTTGAGCCCGGCTTCCTCCAGCGTCGGCACGTCCTTGAGCAGCGGGTGGCGCGCGTGGCCGGTCACGGCCAGCGGCCTCACGCGGCCCGAGCGGATATGCGGCAGCGCGGCGGAAAGCCCCGGGAACATCGCCTGCGTCTGGCCGCCAATCAGGTCGTTGAACGCCGGGGCAATGCCCCGGTACGCCGCGTGGGTCATCTTCACGTTGACCTGCTGGGCGAACAACTCCATCGACAGATGCGTCAGCGACCCCGGCCCGGACGAGCCGTACGCCACCGCGCCGGACTTCTTCGCATAGGCGATGAACTCGGCCAACGTGGACGCCGGCACGCCGGCGCTCACCACCAGCACATTGGGCGTGCCGCCGATCATGCCGATGGCGGTGAAGTCCTTGAGCGGGTCGTAGGGCACCTTGCGGGTGGCGGGATTGGTGCCGTGCGTGGCGACGTAGCCCTGCATCAGGCTGTAGCCGTCCGGGGCGGCCTTGGCGGTCATCTGGCAGGCAATCACCCCGCCGCCGCCTGCCTGGTTCTCGACCACGATGGACTGGCCGAGCACGCGGCCCCAGCGGTCCGCCACGGTGCGGCCGATCAGGTCCGAGCCGCCGCCGGCCGATACCGGCACCACGTAGCGCAGCGGCTTGTTGGGAAACGGGTCTTGCGCCTCGGCAAAGCCGGGCATGGCGAGCAGCATCGCGCCAGCCTTGAGCAGGCTGCGGCGGGTGGCATTCATGTCTCCTCCACTTGCATGACACCGCGGGAAGCGTCCCGGGTGCCTTTTTTTCGGGATGGGGCCGATGGCCGGCTGGGCCGGCGGGGCCCTGGCTTTGGCTGAACGCATCATGGACGCCCGCAGCGCGTCTGTGAATTGCAAATTTCCTCTCGATTGATGCAAGATGTGCATCAATGCGGAAGCGTCATGGTGCGCCCTGAGTTGACACGGGCCGGCGGCCTGCGAATACTCCACATCGCCAGCCCGCGCCCCGATCATGTCCATGCTCATGGGTGGCAGGGTTCGAGATGTCATTCACCGCTGTCACACAATCCAAGCAAGGACAACCATGAAAAGACTCCGCACGCTCCTCTGTGCCGCCGTGGTGGCGGGACTCGCCGGTTGCGCATCGACCCTCTCCGGCACGGGCGCCGACGCGCCCAAGCCCACCGCGCCGGGGCAGATCACCGCCGGCAAGACCGAAGTGCTCTGGCTCGGTCAGGCCGCCATGCGCATCACCACGCCGGGCGGCAAGGTCATCATGATCGACCCCTGGCTGACCGGAAATCCCAAGACGCCGGCCAACTTCAAGCAGCTGGGCGCGCTCGGCAAGATCGACCTGATCCTGGTCACCCACGCCCACGGCGACCACCTCGGCGACGCCGCGGCGCTGTCGCAGCTCAATAACGCGCCGATCTGGAACGGCGGCGGCATGGGCCAGACCCTGGTCGCGCTGGGCATGGTGCCGGCGGCGATGTCGCAGCGCTTCAACAAGAGCGGCACGGTGGCACCGTTCGGGCCGCAGGGGCCGAAAATCACCGCCGTCCACGCCGAGCACTCGTCCGAACTGGTCTGGAAAAACCCGGCCACGAACAAGGATGAAGTGCACTACGGCGGTGAACCGGTCGGGTACATCATCGAGATGGAGAACGGCTTCAAGGTCTGGCACATGGGCGATACCGGCCTGTACGGCGACATGCGCATGATCGGCGAGATGATCAAGCCGGACCTCGTGCTGATTCCGATTGGCGGGCACTTCACGATGGGGCCGAAAGAGGCCGCCGTGGCCGTGCGCGACATGATCAAGCCCAGGTACGCCATCCCGATGCACTACCTGACCACGCCGCAGCTGGCCGGCACGCCGGCTCAGTTCACGGCCGCGCTGGGGGCCACCGGCACGCAGGTGATCGTGCCGGAACCGGGCCAGAAGGTGGACTTCTGATGAACCGGACGCGACGCCTGATCGGCACCGCCGGCGCCGCAGCCATCGCGCTGGCGCTGTCCGGCTGTGCCACGCCGGGCGGACCGGCAGCCGCCGGCAACCCGGACGCACGCGCCGCCGCCACGGAACTCGGCGGCACCGGCAAGCTGCGCGCCGCCATCAACCTCGGCAACCCGATCCTGGCGGGCCGGGCGGCCAACGGCGACCTTCAGGGCGTGTCCGTCGACCTGGCCCGCGAGGCCGCGCGCCGGCTGAACCTGCCGCTGGAACTGGTGGCGTTCCAGTCGGCAGGCAGCGTGGTGGAGGCGGTGAAGGGGCGGCAGGTCGATCTGGCCTTCGTCGCCATCGACCCGGTGCGCGCGGCGGACATGGAATACACCGCGCCCTACGTGATCATCGAAGGCGCCTACCTCGTGCGCAACGACGCCGCGCCGCAGCGCAACGAGGACGTGGACCGCCCCGGCACGCGCATCGTGGTGGGTCGGGGCAGCGCCTACGACCTGTTCCTCACGCGCGAGATCAAGGCGGCCACGCTGGTGCGCGCGCCGACCTCCCCCGCCGTGACGGACATGTTCCTGGCCGAGCGGCTCGACGTGGCGGCCGGCGTAAAGCAGCAGCTGGAAGCCGACGCACGGCGCGTGGGCGGCGTGCGGCTGCTGCCGGGCCGCTTCATGGTCATCGAGCAGGCCATGGGCGTGCCCAAGGGCCGCACCGCCGCGCGGGCGTGGCTGAGCAGCTATATCGAGGAGATGAAGGCCAGCGGCTTCGTGGCGGCGGCGCTGCAACGGCACCGCATCGAAGGGGCGGGCGTGGCGCCGCCCCGGCAGCCCTGACGCTATCGCCAGTTGCTATCGGCCTTAATCGATTCCCCACATAATTCCCGGCTTCCGCCACCGCCCTTTTTCCCTCTCCATGAGCCAGCCCGACCAGCCCGATCACCCCGAACACCCGCTCCAGGCCGCCTTCCTGCGGCACGAACAATCGCTGGCGCCGGCCGGGCGCATGGTCGGCGAGGACGACAGCGCCGTGTACCGCACGCTGCTGGAGTCCACCAAGGCCATTCCGTGGAAGATCGACTGGGCGACCATGGCATTCGCCTATATCGGCCCGCAGATCGAGGCGCTGCTCGGCTGGGCGCCGTCGTCCTGGAAGACCGTCAACGACTGGGCCGACCGCATGCACCCGGACGACCGCGAGGCCGTGGTGAACTTCTGCGTGGCGCAGTCGCAGGCGGGCACCGACCACGAGGCCGACTACCGGGCGCTCACGCGCGACGGCGGCTATGTCTGGCTGCGGGATGTGGTCCACGTGGTGCGCAAGCCCAGCGGCGAGGTGGAGTCGCTGATCGGCTTCATGTTCGACATCAGCGAACGCAAGCGCACCGAGGAACAGCTCGCCCAGTTGCAGAAGGAGCTGGAGCGGCTCTCGTTCACGGACGGGCTGACTGGCGTGGGCAACCGCCGCATGTTCGACACCGTGGTCGAACGCGAATGGGCCGCCCTGCAGGACGCCGGCAAGCCGCTGTCGCTGATCCTGATGGATGTGGATTTCTTCAAGGCCTACAACGACTACTACGGCCACCTGCAGGGCGATGACTGCCTGCGCAAGGTGGCGGCGCTGCTGGCCGATGCGGTGGGCGCCGAGCACTTCGTGGGCCGCTTTGGCGGCGAGGAGTTCGTGGCCGTGCTGCCGGGCACCGACGCGGACACAGCCGTGACGATTGCCGAGCGCTGCCGCACGATGATCGCCGACGCGGCCATCCCCCACCTGCGCTCCCCCTACGAACAGCGCGTAACGGCCAGCTTCGGCGTGGGCACCACGCTGCCGGTGCCGGGCGCGGAGCCCACTGCCTTCATCAACCTCGTGGACGCGCAGTTGTATCACGCGAAGGACAATGGCCGGAACCGCATCGCCGCCGTGGATCGGGCCGGCATGCAGGGCGAAGGCTTCCGGACGCACTCGCGCTGAACCTACCCCCAACGGGTGTTGGCGCACGGCCATCGGCACGCGCCGCACCTGTTGGCTGGCACCCGCCAGCCAGGCGCCCGATAGCGCGGTTTTGCGCCAGCCACGGCACATTCGGGCGAGATTTTCGATTGGCACGGCCCCTGCGTAGGAAGGGAGGAACGCGCGATTGCGTTCCTTGCCCTTCCTACCCTGTCCCAATCGGAGTTCGACCCATGTACTACCGCTTTCTTCCCTTCCTCATCGGCGTCGCCATCGCCACCGCCCTTGCCGCCCAGCTTGCCCAGGCCGCCAGCCCGCGTGACAGCCTGTTCGCCGGCGACAAATACGGCTACAACTTCCGCGTCGATTCGCGCGATGTCTACAGCGACGGCGCCCGTGGCCGCTTCGACGTCTACACCGACGGCGCCCGCGACGTGACACCGCCCTCGCGCGACCAGGACAGCTCGCGCTTCCTGTCGGGCATGGACCGGCGTGGGGTGTCCGCCGAGCCGTCACGCCAGTTCGACGTCTACACGGATGGCGCGCTGGCTTGACTGCCCCCCGCCTGCGCCAGCGGCTTGCGTAACTTGCGTGATAGTGTGCCGTCCATGACCCATTTCCTGGCGGAACTGGATGGACGCACTGATTACCGCCGCCGCGCGGGCGCTGGCGGCGGGTGACCCGCTCGGCGCGCTGAACCGCGTGGCCCTGCGCGAGGACGCGCCGGCGCTGGCGTTGCGCGGCATCGCCATGGCCCAGCTTGGCGATCTCGCGCGTGCCCGGCTGCTGGTGCGCCGCGCCGCCCGCGCCTTCGGCCAGAAGGAGGCCGTGGCCCGGGCGCGCTGCGTGGTGGCCGAAGCCGAGATCGCGCTGGTTTCCCGCGATCTCGGCTGGCCAGCCAAATCGCTCGGCGCCGCGCAGGCCACGCTGGCGGCGCACGGCGACCTCGCCAATGCCGCCCACGCCCGGCAACTCGAAATCCGCCATCTGCTGCTGATTGGCCGGCTCGACGCCGCCGAGGCCGCGCTCGCCACGCTCGACCCCACCCCCTTCCCACCCGCCTCGCGCGCCGCGCACGAACTGATCGTGGCCGGCATCGCCCTGCGCCGGCTGCGCACCCAGACCGCGCGCGAGGCCCTCGCCCGGGCCAGTCAGGCGGCGCGCCAGGCCGCCATTCCCGGGCTCTCGGCCGAGGTCGAGCAGGCCGTCCGGCTGCTCGACGCCCCCGCCGCGCGGCAGATCACGCCGGACGGCGACTGGCCGCTGCGGCTCGACGAGGTGGAGGCGCTGCTAGCCTCCAAGGCGCTGGTGATCGATGGCTGCCGTCATGTCGTGCAGGCCGACGGCACGGCCATCTCGCTGGCGCGGCGGCCGGTGCTGCTGACGCTGGCGCGGGCGCTCGGCGAAGCCTGGCCGGCCGATGTGCCCCGGGACGCCCTGATCGCCCGGGCCTTCCGTACCCGCCATATCGACGGCTCTCACCGCGCGCGGCTGCGCGTGGAAATCGGCCGGCTGCGCGCGATGCTGGGCGCGCTGGCGCGGGTGGAGGCCACCCCGGACGGCTTCGCGCTGGTGCCACTGGAGCCACCGCCCGCCCGGCAGGTGGTGGTGCTGGCGCGGCCGGTCGAGGAAAAGCACGGTGCCGTGCTGGCCTTGCTGGGCGATGGCGAGTCGTGGTCCAGTTCCGCCCTCGCCCTGGCGCTGGGCGCCAGCCAGCGCACCGCCCAGCGCGCGCTGGACGCGCTGGCCGCCGACGGCAAGGTTGAGGCGTTCGGCCGGGGCCGCGCCCGGCGCTGGCTGAGCACCCCCGTGCCCGGATTCACGACGACCTTGTTACTCCCCACCCCGCTGCCGAATCACTAGGATGAAGGCATGTTTCAACCAACGAGGGAATCCACCCATGAAACGACAGCCCGCTGAAATCCTCCGTGAATACGGCCCCTTCCCCGGCGTCGAGGCCGTCCACGGCGTCACCTACGACGGCAAGCGCGTCTGGTTCGCCTCAGGCGACGCGCTCCACGTGCTCGACCCGGCCACGGGCCAGACGCTGCGCACCCTCGACGTGACTGCCAATGCCGGCACCGCCTTCGACGGCAAGCACCTGTACCAGATCGCCGAGCGCCAGATCCAGAAAATCGATCCGCAGACCGGGGAGGTTGTCGCCACCATCCCCGCCCCCGGCGACGGCAACGACTCGGGCATGGCCTGGGCCGAAGGCACGCTGTGGGTGGGCCAGTGGCAGGCGCGCAAGATCCACCAGATCGACCCGGAGACCGGCAAGGTCCTGCGCACCATCGAGTCCAACCGCTTTGTCACGGGCGTGACATGGGTGGACGGCGAGCTGTGGCATGGCACCTGGGAAAGCGAGGAAAGCGAGCTGCGGCGCGTCGATCCGGCCTCGGGCGAGGTGCTGGAGCGGCTGGATATGCCGGCCGGCGTGGGCGTGTCCGGGCTGGAGTCCGATGGCGCCGACCAGTTCTTCTGCGGCGGCGGCACGAGCGGCAAGCTGCGCGCCGTGCGCCGGCCACGGAAGGGCTGACAAACGGGGCTGAAAGCCCGCGGCGCACAAAGCGCCATTTTCGTTGCGATGTCAATCCCCCCACCGGCGCCCACCCCCGGGCGCCGCGCGCCTGTTGTAGCGGCGCCGACGCCGCGCATTCCTTGCCCCGCGCGGCGTTCAGCCTGATGCCGGCTCGTATTAGAATCGCCGGTGTCGATCCGTTCGGCATGCAACAGAACCAGTGGTCATGTTCCGGGTGCGGGAAGGCCCCGGACTGGTTCCGATCTGCCTGCCAGAACACGCGTTACCCATCGAGACCCACTCAACAGTTATCAGGCCAGCGTCCAAGGGGATTCCGGGCTGAGGAAGACATGACCTCGTTTGCATATGATGTTGCCCTGGCGCCGGAGCCCGCGGAAAGCGGGACTGCCGGCGACCGCCCTGCCGGGCGCGAGGCCTGGGCGCTGCTGGAAGCTTCCGGCGCGCTGGCCATGCGGGTCGATGTCCAGGGTCGCATCCTCCAGGCCACCGAAGCCACGGCTGACCTGCTCGTATACCCCCACGAATACCTGCTGCGCACGTCGGTGCTCGACGTCATCGCCCCGGAATCGCGCGACAGCGTGGCCGCCCTGCTCCAGGCCTGCGCGCGCGACCGCGCCGCCCGCCGCGAGCGCGTGCGCTTTGCCGGCGGCATCGGCGGCGGCTGGCTGGACCTGCGCATCGCGCACCAGCCCGGCGAGGGCAACACCCCGGCGAGCCTGCTGCTGTTCGGCCATGACGTCACGGACTGGGTCGAGAACGAGCGCCAGCTCAACGCCCGCGCCTTCCTGGACCCGCTGACCGGCGTCGGCAACCGGGCCTTCATCCGTCGGCGCATCGAGCAGTACATGGCCGGCGCCGCCAGCGCGCGCGTGCCGTTCGCCGTGGCGCTGATGGACCTGGACGGCTTCAAGAACATCAACGATTCGCTCGGCCACGAGTTCGGCGACGCGCTGCTCAAGGAAGTCGGCGCCCGCCTGCAGGACACCGTGCGCTCCCAGCAGAGCGTGGCGCGCCTGGGTGGCGATGAATTCGTGCTGATGCTCGATGGCCTGGAGTCCGAGGCCGAGGCCATCCGCATTCTCGAGCGCGTGATCCACGTCTGCCGCCAGCCCTTCCTGCTGGGCGGCTGCCATGTGCGGATCACTACCAGCATCGGGCTGGCCTTCTCGTCGGCCGCGTCCGGCAACGTCCAGCCGGAGTCGGAGTCGCACTGGCTGCGCCGCGCCGACCTGGCCATGTACGAGGCCAAGGCGCTGGGCAAGAACCGCTATTGCGTCTATTCGCCCGAGCTGGACCGCCGGCTGGACGAGCAGTTCCGCATCGAGCAGAGCATGTTCGAGGCGGTGCAGAACGGCGAATTCCTGCTCCACTACCAGCCCATCGTCTGGCCGGCCACGGGCGAGGTCTGCGCCGTGGAGGCGCTGATGCGCTGGGACCACGCGGGCGAGTTCATCCGCCCCGACGTCTTCATTCCCGTGGCCGAGAAGAACGGCCTGATCAAGCATCTGGGCGCCTGGGCGCTGCGCTGCGCCTGCGCCCAGCTGGCCGCGTGGGATGCCCAGGGGCTCCAGGTCGGCCATATGTCGGTCAACGTCTCCGCCGTGCAGTTCCTGCACCCGGGGTTCTTCGAGAGCGTGCGCAACGCCATCCAGGACGCCGGCATCAGCGCCGACCGCCTGGTGCTGGAGATCACCGAAAGCGCGCTGATGACCGACCCCAAGGCCGCCGAGGACCTGCTGATGTCCCTGCGCGCGCTGGGCCTGCGCTTTGCCGTGGATGACTTCGGCACCGGCTATTCCAGCCTCTCCTACCTGCGCCGCTTCCCGCTGTCCGCGCTCAAGGTGGACCGCAGCTTCGTCGCGGACATGGTCGATTCCCCGCATGCGCGCACCATCGTCTCGGCGGTGCTGTCGCTGGCGCGCGAGCTGGGTCTGGTCGCCATCGCCGAGGGCGTGGAAACCGACGCGCAGGGCGAGCTGCTGGCCGCCCAGGGCTGCAACCTCGTGCAAGGCTGGCGCTACGCGCGCGCGCTGAGCCCGCTCGACTTCGAGCAGGCCCTCGCGGACGGCCGCCTGATGCTGGGCCGCGACGAAGTGTTCTCGCGGCAGGTGGCTGGATGACCATGCTGTCCAAGGAACAATTCTTCGAGTCGCTGTGGAACCGCATGGCGCAGCAGGGGGACTTCCCGACCCTGCAGTACTGTGTCGACAACATCTTCCAGACGCTCAACGGCGATCTCACCGTGGGCGAGATGGCCACCAGCGTGCTGTCCGACTTCAGCCTGTCGCAGAAGGTGATCCGGCTGGCCAACTCGGCGATGTACCGCTCGTTCGGCGGCGAGGTCACCACGGTGTCCCGCGCCATCCTGGTGCTCGGCGTGGAGGCCATCAGCCACCTGACGCTGGGCATCCAGCTGCTCGACTACTTCCACGGCGTGGCGTCGCAGCGCCCGCAAGCCACCAAGGGGCTCCAGCGCGCGCTGGTGGCGGGCGAGATCACCCGGGCGCTGTCGCATGCGCGCGGCATCAACGAGGGCGAGGAAGCGGTCGTCTGCACGTTGATGCACCACATGAGCCGGCTGCTGGTGGTGTTCTACTTCCCGGACGAGTGGGAGCGCGTGGAGGCGATGTGCGCCACGCACCCGATGACCGAGAACGAGGCCTGCCAGGAGGTGCTGGGCGTCTCGATGGAGGAGATCGCCGAGGCCGCCGCGCGCAAGTGGCGCCTGCCGGGGATCATCGCCCATGCCATGAAGCCGCGCCTGATGTCGCCGGACACGGTGCTGGAAACCCATGCCGACTGGCTGGCCGCCATCGCCCATGTCTCGGCCCAGGCCGCCGCTGCCATGGTGCGCGACGGCACGCAGGAGTCGGTGCAGGACCTGCTCACCGCCCACGCCAAGATGCTGGGCCTGACCACCGGCGACGTGGCGATTGCCGTGCGCCAGGCCGATTCGCTCAATACCTCGATCACCCGCGCCGAGGCCCCGGCCGAGGCGGCGGCGCCCGCCGGCGCCAGCAGCGATCCGGAAGACATGCTGCGGCGGCTGCGCCAGGGGCTGGACGAGGTGCGGCGCGAGGGCGCCGGGCTGTCGGTGTCCCAGCTGGCGCCGATGGTGCTGGAAACCACGATGCGCGCGATGAACTTCTCGCGCTGCTTCCTGATGATGCTGAACCCGGCCACCAAGCGCTTCCACGCGCGGCTGGGCTTTGGCGAGGGCATGCGTGACAAGCTGACGGCCCTGTCCTTCGAGGAAGGCTTCGTGCCCGACGTGTTCCACTTCGCCGGGCTGGCCGACAAGCCGCTGCTGATCGAGGATGCGTTCGACCCGAGCATCGCCCACCGGATTCCGCGCTGGTACCGCGACGCCATGCCGGACGCGAAGTCGATCCTGCTGGCGCCGGTGCGCATGCGCAACCGCTGCATCGCGCTGATCTATGGCGACTGGGGCGCCACGCGCTGCGCCTGGGAACTCGGCGAGCCCGAACTCAATGCCGTGGACGAGTTGATGCGCGAGATCGCCGCCGGCGTGCTGCGCGCCGCGCCGCAGCGCGCGGAGCCCTAACCAGCCTGAATCAGTGCCGCGTGGCCTTGCGCTGGGCCTTGTCGGCGTACATCGCCGCATCGGCCTGCGCCAGCAGCTCATGCACCGTGGCGTGGCGGGACGGATCGAACTCGGTCAGCCCCACGCTGAAACGCAGGCGGTAGCCACGCGCGTTCGGCGCATTCCACGCATCCACGTTTCGATGCAGGCGCGCCAGCGCCTCGCCACAGCCGGCAGCATCGGTATTGGTCAGCAGCGCGGCGAATTCGTCGCCGCCGAGCCGCCCCACCACATCCGAATCCCGGAACGCCTGCCGCAGCGCGGCACCGAACGCGGTCAGCGCGCGGTCGCCCTCGGCATGGCCGAACTGGTCGTTGATCGGCTTGAAGCCGTCCATGTCGAAGAACACCAGCGTGGCCGGCCGGTCCAGCCGGCGGCACAGCTCGATGGCATGCTGGCTCAGCACCGTGAAGCCGCGCCGGTTGGAGAGCGCGGTCAGCTCGTCCATGCTGGCCAGGTGCACGGCGGCCAGCTCCTGTTCGGCCATGCGGGCCAGGTCGTGCAGCAGCGCGCGGTCGTCGTCGTCGAAGGTGCGCGGCTGGCGGTCGATCAGGCAGAGCGTGCCGAGCTTGGTGCCGTTGTGCGCCACCAGCGGGCAGCCGGCGTAGAAGCGGATATGCGGATCGCCGGTGACCAGCGGGTTGTCGTGGAAGCGCGGGTCCAGGCGGGCGTCGGGAATCAACAGGATGCCGTCGCCGGCAATCGCGTGGCCGCAGAACGAGGTGTTGCGCGGCGCCTCGGTCTGGTCCAGGCCCTCGCAGGCCTTGAACCACTGACGGTTGGCATCGACCAGGCTGACCACCGCGATCGGCACGTCAAACAGCCGTTTGGCGAGCCGGGTCAGGCGGTCGAACCGTTCCTCGGCCGGGGTGTCGAGGATGTTGAGCGATCTCAGCGTGGCGAGACGCAGGGTTTCATCGGGCGGAATCGGGGGCGGCTGCATGGGCGGTTCCTGAGCGCGCGCCGGGCGGGTCCCGGCGGCTAGGGATCGTGCCTGTGTTAACGGCCAAATCGTACGCCGCCTGCAGGCTTGCCGCCCACGTGCACACCGATTGTTTCAATTTTTTGCGAGGTCGGGAGCACCTTCTATTCGCCCCGGCTGGCCCGGTCCATCAACACGCGCACACTGTCCGCCCGCGTCTCGGCACAGGCCACCGCCTCCGGCAGCACCATGCCGGCGAGCCGCGTCAGCACGTTGCCGGGCGGCATCTCCACCGCCAGCCGCACACCGCAGGCGCGCGCCAGCAGCATGGTCTCGTGCCAGCGCACCGGCAGCGCCATGTTGGCGGCGAGATCCGCCGCGATGCGTGCCGGGTCGCGTAGCTCGCGCGCAGCGCTGGCGCTGAACAGCCGCAGCGTGGGCCGGCGCAGCGTGACCGGCGCGAACGCCTGTGCGAGGCTCGCGGCGGCATCGTCCAGCAGCGGGCAGTGGGACGGCACGGCGATCGCCACCCGCTTGGCGCCATGCGCACCGGCCTCCTGCGCCAGCGCCGCCACGCGGGCCATCGCCACGTCCGCCCCGGCGATGACCAACTGCGTCGGCGCGTTGAAATTGGCCACGTAGACCGGCAGACCGGTCGCCCGGACCCGCGTCACGATGGCTTCCAGCGCCGGGGCTTCGAGCCCGAGGATGGCGGTCATGCCGAAGCCCTGCGGGTAGGCGTCCGCCATCAGCCGGCCCCGCAGCGCCACCAGCCGCACCGCGTCGTCATAGGCCAGCGCGCCGGCCACCACGGCCGCCGCGTAGGCGCCGATCGACAGCCCGGCCACGGCCTCCGGCCGGGCGCCGTCCGCCATCAGCGCGCGCGCCGTGGCCACGCCCGCCGCCAGCAGGCAGAGCTGGACCGATACGGTGGATTCCAGGCTGTCGGCGGTGTCGAGCGCCATCACGTCATGGCCCAGCGCGTCGCTGGTCTGGGCGAGCGTCTCGTGCACGGCGCGATGGTCGGGCAGGCTGTGGAGCATGCCGGGGCGCTGTGCGCCTTGTCCGGGGAAGGTCAGCAGCGTGCTCATGCCGTCTGCCACGGGTCCGTGCAGCGCACCGGGCCGGTGGCGGTCTTCAGCAGCACGCGGCCGCCGGTGCGCAGGCGCTCCAGCAGGGCAAAGCCGCCGTGAGGCGTGGCGATCTGGATATCGAGCCGCGTCTCCTTGCAATCGTCGATCAGCGCCGCCAGCCATTGTTCGTCGGCCTGAGCCAGCGGCGCGGCGGCGTCGATCAGCAGGTCCACATCGCTGCCGGGATGGAGCACATCGAGCCCGGACGCGAGCGTGAACCCGGCCGCGCCGGTCACGCCCCAGTGCAGGCCGCGCGCATCGAGCAGCGGGGCGATCCGCGCCAGCGTGCGCAGCGCCGGGAGCGCCAGTCGGCGCGGGTGATCCTGCCAGCGCGCCGCCCCGGCGATGGCGAACGGCGACATCACCCGATCGCACTGGGACGCATCGATCCACGTGGCGTGGCGCTCCTCGCGCCGCCGGCCGCGCAGCCCCACCGGGATGCAGCTATCGCGCAGCAGATCGCGCCGCACCACTACGGGCGCCACCGCCAGCCACGTGGCATCGACCCACGCCGGCAGCGGCTGGCTGGCCGCGAACGCCGGGGCGTCGCGCAGCCAGATCAGGTCGTGCGGCTGGAGTGGGCGGGGGAGCGCAGCGTCCGGCACGGTGTCATCCCTGCCACTGCCGGGCGAGCACCTCGCGCACGCGCGCCGACGCCTGCCGATTCTCGCCGCCCAGCCGGCTGCGCAGGTCGCGCTCGGGGTCGGCGTCGATATCGGCCAGCGCAGCTTCCAGCGTCGTGCGCACCGTGGCGACGTCACCGGCTTCGGGCGCCTCGGCCCGGGCGACCGGCACGCGCCGCCACAGCAGGCCCAGCGTGGCGTAGTTGTCGATGTCGTAGGCCATCGGCGGTACGGTGGCCGCGAAGGCTTCGAGGTCCTCCACGCTGCGCATGGTGATGCGCGCCGCCGCTTCCTTGCCCATCGCATGCACCTGCACGCCGGGGTCCGCCAGCGCGACGATGCGGTTGGCCTGATAGCCGTGCGCGAGGAAGGCGCCCGACATGGCCTTGCCCACCAGCAGCGCGATCACCGGATGCCCCTGCAGGCGCGCGGTGGCGTAGGCATCCGCCGCGCTGGCCAGCGACTGGTGAATGCCGAACGCTTCCTCGCGCCGGCCGTAGGCCTGGCTCGGGGTGTCCACCACGGCGACGATGGCGCGCTTGACCGGCGCGTCGCGGTCCGCCTGCACGGCGTCATGGACGGCGCGCGCGAGCGTCCAGCCCTCGCGCAGCCCCACCTCGCCATGGCGGGCGCGCGGGAACGGGCTGGCGGCATCGGGCACCACCGCGATCCAGCGCACGGGCCGGCCCGCCAGTTCGCCATCGGCCACCTGGATCGAGGCCGGATAGTCGGTCAGGCGCGATGCGCCCTGGCTCAAGGCGGCGAGCCAAATGGCGCCCCGGGAGTTCGATTCAGTCGATTCGGTCGTCATGACGGTTCTCCAAACACGGCGCGCACGGTGGCCGCATCGGCCTGCCGCGCGGGGTCATAGTCGGCCAGCCGCTGCAGATAGGACGCATACGCGGCACTGCGCGGCGGGGTGGGTGGCTGATTGGGCGGCTCGGCGACGAGGGCCGCCACGGTGGCGCGGATCGCCGCGCTGTCATCCTCGACATAGCGGTCCGCCAGCCCGGTAGCGATGCGCTGCTCGCCGCCGGTCAGGCTCCAGATCAGCGGCCGGTCGCGCGAGTCGTACTCGGCAATGCCGGCCTCCTGCTCGATCACGGCCGGCCCGTTGAGGCCCAGCCGCGCCTCACGCGTGACCACCAGCGTGCTGCACAGCCCGGCCGCAATCGACATCCCGCCGAAACACCCCACCTGCCCCGCAATCACGCCGATCACCGGCTGGTAGCGGCGCAGATCGACGATGCCCGCGTGAATCTCGGCGATGGCGGCGAGGCCCAGATTGGCCTCCTGCAGCCGCACGCCGCCGGTTTCGAACAGGATCACCGCGCGCGTCGGGGTGCCCTGTCGGTTGTCCTGCGCGGCCAGTTCCAGCGCGCCGGCAATCTTGGCGCCGCCCACTTCGCCCAGGCTGCCGCCCTGAAAGGCGCCTTCGATGGCCAGCACGACGGTGGGATGCCCGTCGATGGTGCCCTTGGCGACGATCACGCCGTCATCGGCCTGCGGCACCACGCCCTGACGCGCGAGCCAGGTCGAAGTCAGGCCGTCGAACGGCCCCGCCAGTTCGCGGAAGGTGCCGGGGTCCAGCAGCGCATGGGCGCGCGCGCGGGCGCCCAGTTCGACAAAACTCTCGCGCGACAGCAGTGCGGGCTGGCTCATGGCTGCCCCTTGCTGTCATCCAATGCCTCGAACGCCTCGGCCAGCCGCATGCCCACCACGCCCGGCGTGGCGCCGAAGTCGTGGATGCGGATACGCATGGCGGCGCGCGGCTCGGCGCTGAAGACGCGCGTGAGTTGGGCGTCCCAGACGCGGCCGTAGCCGTCCACCGAGGTGGTCACCTGGATCGAGGTCTTGCCGGCGTCGCCGGGTTCGATCATCACTTCAAGGTCGCCGGAACCGACCACGCCCACCAGCACGCGCTGGCTGGCCGGTGCGCCGGCGGGATATTCGAACTGGAGTTGTTCCATCATCGGTCTCCGTGGGGGAGCGCCGGCCCGGTGGGCAGGCGATCCAGAAATAACGTGGCGGCGAGCAGGTCGGCGGCGCCGCCGGGGGAGGCGTTGCGCGCCAGCATGCCGGCTTCGAGCCGATGCAGCAGCCGCCGGCCCGGCAGCGTGCCGATGCCGCCCGCCGCCAGCACGGCAGCGGCGCCGGCCTGCATCGTGGCCAGCCCTTCGCGGCCGGCGCGGGCCAGCACGCAGGTATCGTCGAGCCCGGCCATGATCGCCAGCAGCGCATTAACGCGCGCGGTGGGCTCCGCATCGCCGCGCGCGCGGCTGGCGCGCAGCGTCGGCAAACCCCGTTGCACGACATGCGGGAAGCCGGCCTCGGCCTGCCCGCGCGCGCCACCTACCTGATACGCCTGCCGCGCCAGTTCGCCCTTGTTGCCGGTGTGCGCGGGGCGATGCCGGTCTGGCAGCCGGGCGATGGCCCCGGCCGCGTCGGCCACGGCGTGGGCATCCGCACCCTCCGGCAGCAGCCCGGCGGCGCCGGCCAGCAGGCCCAGGCACCAGATCGCGCCGCGATGGGTGTTGACGCCGCCGGTGGCGCGCAGCATCGTCGCCTCCGCCGCGCGGCCCAGCGCGCCGAGTTGTTCGCGCAGGGGTCGATCGACGCCGGAGGATTCCCGCCCCGCCTCCGCCATCGCGGCGAAGCCGCCGCGCAGGCTGCGCGCGGACGCCACCATCAGCGCCAGCGTCAGGTCGCGGTGGGCGCCGCTGCCGCGCGCATCCACCAGCCCGGGCTTGGGCGACAACATCGCCTCGTCGATCAACACCGCTTCGGCCAGTGCGCCGATGGCGCCGGCGCGGTCTTCGGTGAGCGCTACCGCATGGATTGGGACGGCCATTACCAGCTCCGGAAACGTGCCGGCGGCTCGTACAGCCCGCCCGACCACTCGACCAGATCGGCCATGCTCTTGGCCGCCAGCAGCGAGCGCGTGGCATCGGCGCGATGCACGCCGAGGTCTTCCGGCAGTGCGATCAACCCGTCGCTGCGCATCTGGCGCGTGGTGGCCGGATCGTGGCGCATGCCAATCGGCGTGACGCCGGCCACCGCCGCGATCATCCGGCGGCGCTGCTCGATCGACGTCGCCTTATATAAATAGGCGATACCTTCCTCGGTCAGCACGTGCGTGACGTCATCGCCATAAATCATCACCGGCGCCAGCGGCATGCCGGCATCCTTGGCCACCTGCACAGCGTCCATGGACTCCACGAAGGTCGGCTTGCCGCCCGCCTGGAAGGTCTCGACCATCTGCACCACCAGCTTGCGGCCCCGCGCGAGCGGGTCGTCAGTCTCGATCAGGTCGAGCCAGGCCGGGGTGGCGTGGCGACGTCCGCCCGGCTGGTGGCCCATGTTCGGCGCGCCACCGAAGCCCGAAAGCCGGCCGCGCGTGACCGTCGACGAATGCCCGTCGCCATCGATCTGGAGCGTGGAGCCGATAAACAGGTCCACCGCATACTGGCCGGCGAGCTGGCAGAAGGCCCGGTTGGAGCGCATCGCGCCGTCCGCGCCGGTGAAGAAGACGTCCGGCCGGGCCGACACGTAGTTCTCCATGCCCAGTTCGCTGCCGAAGCTGTGCACGCTCTCGACCCAGCCCGATTCGATCGCCGGGATCAGCGTGGGGTGCGGATTCAGCGTCCAGTGCTTGCAGATCTTGCCCTTGAGCCCGAGCGATTCGCCGTAGGTCGGCAGGATCAGTTCGATGGCGGCCGTGTTGAAGCCGATGCCGTGGTTCAGCGACTGCACCTTGTGCCGCTCGTAGATGCCACGGATGGCCATCATCGCCATCAGCACGTGCACCGGCTTGATCAGGCGCGGGTCGCGCGTGAACAGCGGCTCGCAGAAGAACGGCTTGTCGGCCTGCACCACGTAATCGATCCACGAGCCGGGGATGTCCACGCGCGGCAGGTCGGCCGGGTCGTCCACGATCTCGTTGACCTGGGCGATCACCAGGCCGTCGCGGAACGCGGCGGCTTCCACCAGCGCGGGCGTGTCCTCGGTGCTGGCGCCGGTGTAGAGGTTGCCGGCGCGGTCGGCCTTGTAGCCGGCAATCAGCACGATCTGTGGTGTCAGATCCACATACAGCCGGGCGTACAGCTCGATATAGGTGTGGATGGCGCCGACTTCGAGCAGCCCATCCTCAAGGAACTGCGAGATCCGCACGCTCTGCGTGCCGGCATAGGCGAAGTCGAGCTTGCGCGCGATGCCGCGCTCGAACAGGTCCAGATGTTCGACGCGGCTGACGCTCGGAATGATCATGTGCAGGTCGTGCACGGTGGCCGGGTCTACCTCGGCCAGCGCACGGGACAGGAAGTCCGCCTGCTTCTGGTTGTTGCCCTCGAGCACCACGCGGTCGCCCGGGGCGGTCACGGCTTCGAGGAAGGGGACGATGTTGTCGGTGGCAACCACCTTGCCATCGGCCAGCCGGGCGCCAAGGCCCTGGCGGCGGCGCTTCTCAACGCGGCGGGTGTCCCATTGGCGGGGAGTGGGGGAATCTGGCATCGCGGCTCCGGACATGCGGCATGACTGTCGATGTGGGCCACGATACGCCGGGGGCCATGGTCAAACAATGACACCCGGCGGCGGATCGTTACGGTGAGAGAAATGACGGGGCCGCCACTTCCCTCTGTCCGGGCTCGGCTAGTTGCTGTTAGGCGGATCCGGGGCGAAGCGGTTGAACACATAGTCGCGGTTCTTGACGACCGTGTGGCAGGCGAAGCAGGCCTGTTGCTTGGTGGCGTCCGAGGGCTTGCCGTCATCGAACTGCACGTAGCCCCAGCCGCCGGTGGCGGCGTACTTGGTCGAATCCCGCACCATGAACTGGAGGCCGTTCTTCGGGTGCCCGGCCACGTGGGACTGGGCCTTGCCGAAGGCTTCCGCGCTCTCCGCCAGCGCGTCGTAGCTCCAGGCCAGCCGGGCGATGATGGCGCCGTCGGGCAGCGGGTACTTGCCGCTGCGCAGGGCCACGACCGCCGCCTCGTTGCCGAGGATGGCGCGCAGGTCGTCGGTGGCGCCTTCCTCGCGGGCCACCGAGATCAGCGTCCACGCGCGGTAGCCGGGCGGGATCTTGTCCGGCACGGCTACCTTGCTGAGGTCCTGATTGGCTATCTTGGCGACCGGCTTGGCCGCCTGCATGCTGTCTTTCCCGGCGGCTTCCTTCGCCGTCTCCGCCAGCCCAACGCCCGCGCCAGCCAACGCCGTCACGGCCAGCGCCATCCCTACGATTTTTTTCATGGTTTGTCCTCCAGTGTGCAGGCGCCATCGTCACGCCAATCCGCCGCGCGGCATTGAACAGGCGGTCGGATTTGTCCGGAATGAACGTTGCGCAGCGTCGCGCCGTTTGCGCCACATCAAGCACCGAACTTTCTTAATGGCCGCGCAAGAAGTTTTACTTCCGCCGACTGGGCGTTGCGGCGATCATGACCGCGTCCTTGAATCCGGCCAGGAAGAGGTAGGCGATGCGCGCCCATGGCATCCTGAATTCCGCGCGATGTGTGGTGATGTTGGTGATGTTGGCGATGATGGGGATGGTGGGCCTCGCCCCGGCGCCGGCCCACGCCCAGACCGGCCCCACGTTCGGCATCGTGGGCGCCAACGTCCAGAAACAGGCGAATGCGGTGCTGACGCTGATGTCGTTCGCCGTGGTGCCTGACCTCGCCTCCAGTTCGCTCTCCATCAGCAACACCAGCACCGACAACCCCGCCCTGACGCTCTGGCAGCTCGGCGGCGGTTTCACCTTGAGCCAGTCGTTCCCGCTCTACCTGGAGGGGTCGATTGCCTACAACCGCTACGACCCGACCTTCGTGGCCTCCAACGGCCAGGAGACCCGCAAGCTGCCGACCAAGTGGAATACCTTCGCGGGCACGGTCGGCGTCGGCTGGGATTTCCCGCTCATCGACAGCAAGGAACTGGTATTCCGGCCGATCTTCAATGCCTCGATCGGCCGCGTGGCCAGCGACCTCTCCGTCGCCAAGTTCGCGGTGGAACATGTGACCGACCAGGAGATCGCCTTCCTGGACAACGGCGCCATGAACGCCTACGGGCTGGGCGGGTCGGTGATGCTGGACTGGGAAAGCCACCGCAACGAGCGCGATGTCGATGTGGAGCTGCGCTACACCAACATCTACCTGCGCAGCTTTGGCACCACGGGGGGCATGAACGCCTCCGCCGCCGCCCAGACCGCCAGCCTCTACGCCCGCTGGCGCGCGCCCACCGGCCTGCGTGCGCTGGACCGGCCGGTGCGCTATGTGCTCGAACTGTCCCACTCGCACTACTTCGGCAACCAGGCCGGCGCGCTGGGCTTCAGCCAGCTGACCACGGTCGGCACCGGGCTGGAACTCGACACCAGCGCACATGAAGTATTCGTCACCCGCATCCGGGGCGTGTTCCGCTACGTCTTCGGCAACAACGTGCACGGCCTGTCGTTCGGGCTGGCGGCCAGCTTCTAGGGCCCGGCTCAGCGCACGGCGGAGCCCTCGGCGGTCCGCGCCACTTCGAGCCGGTTGCCGCCGAGCGATTTGGCGCGATACAGCGCCTGGTCGGCGGCGGCCAGCGCGTCGGCCAGCGGCGGCACCTCGGTCTCGAAGTGGGCCAGCCCGATGCTGACCGTGGCCGGAATGCCGAGACCGAGGCCGTGGATCTGGTGCGGGATGGTGTCGGCGAAGCGCGTGGCCACGGCCTCGCCGAGCGCCCGGGCGCGGCGCGCGTCGTCGCCGGTCAGCAGGGCGGCGAACTCCTCGCCGCCGATGCGCCCGAGCAGCGCGTGCGGCCCCAGCACACGCCGGGCGATTTCCGCGAACGACTTCAGCACCTGGTCGCCAGTCTGGTGACCGTACACGTCGTTGACGGCCTTGAAGCGGTCGAGGTCGAACGCCAGCACGGCCACCGGCCGGCTCCCTTCGCCACCGAAGAGGCGGGCGCCCTGCTCGAAGAACCAGCGGCGGTTGCCCAGCCGGGTCAGGTAGTCGGTCTGGGCTTCCTGCAGGAGCTGGCCGTGGGCCTCGTCACGGATCAGCTTGAGCAGCGCCATCGGCAGGAGGACCGAGTACAGCACCCCTTCGTAGACCGTGAGCTTGCTGGCGGCGGCCTGCATCGCCGGCCCGTAGGCAGAAACCAGCCACGGCAGGATCAGGGCCCGCGCGAAATAGACCACGGCATGGATGCCCGCCACGACCACGATGATGTGGCGCGAACGGAGCGCCTTCATCGCCTCGCAACGCAGCATCTCGCGCGCTGTCATGGCGCTGATCAGCGCGATCGGCAGGGCGCTGACGTAGTTCCACATGAGGTCCAGCCGCTGCGCGCCCCAGCCGGCCCACACCAGCGCGTCCACGATCAGTATCCCCACCGACGCCGCGCGATACTGCCGCCCGCTCAGCGAAGCGATGCCGCCGAGGACCAGCAGGTACCCGGTAAGGATGACGAGATTGCTGACGGCGGAGCCCATCGCCCCGGGCACGCTGCGCCGGACCAGCACCAGCGCGCAGCCGATGGCGAGCGTCGTGAAACCGGCCGCGAGAATCCGCAGCGTGCGGCTGCGGCGGGGATTGGTCCGATGCTCCCAGAACGTCATGCCGGCACTGGCCAGAAGCGTCCCGATGGCGAGGAGATAAAGGGTGAGGAGGTCGACGTACATCCAGAATGTAAAGACATTGCACCGACGCCTCGCGCCGGCAGCAGAATTTTACGTTGGAAACCCGGCGGCGGGCGGTGCCTGATACGCCCCTCAGCGCCGCGCGTCTGCCTACTCGCGGATCAGGTCGATGAGCGCGCGCAGGCCGGCCGGCACGTGGCGGCGGCCCGGGTAGTACAGGCACAGGCCATCGAGCGGCGGCGTCCAGCCTTCCAGCACGCGCACCAGCGTGCTGGCCTGCAGGTCGGCGGCCACGTTCCACTCGCTCAGGTAGGCCAGCCCCAGCCCGGCGCGGGCGGCCTGCTGCGTCAGGCCGGGCTCGTCGAGGGTCAGCGCGCCTTTGACGTCGACGCGCACCGCCTCGCCATGCCGCGCGAATTCCCACTGGTAGATCGCCCCGCTCGGCATGCGCGTGCGGATGCAGGCGTGCGCGTGCAGGTCGGCGGGCGTGCGCGGCGGCTTGTGCCGGGCGAAGTAGTCCGGGCTGCCGACCACGGCGAAGCGCTGGGTATCGCCGAAGGGCACGGCGATCATGTCCTGCGGCAGGGTTTCGGCGAGGCGGATGCCGGCATCGAAGCCGTCGGCGACGATGTCGATCAGCCGCCCTTCCGTGACGATATCGAGCGTCATGGCCGGATAGCGCTGCAGGAAGGCGATGAACAGCGGCATCACCTGCCGCGCGGCGCCCGCCGAGGTGTTGATGCGCAACTGGCCCGACACGGTGTCGCGCAGGCTCCCCGCCTGCTCGATCGCGCCCCGGATCGTGGACAGCGCCGGCGCGATGCTGTCCACGAACTGCGCGCCGGCCGCCGTCAGCGACACGCTGCGGGTGGTGCGATGGAACAGCCGCACGCCGATGCGCGACTCCAGCGCCGCCACCGCGTGGCTGAGCGCGGACGTGGAGACGCCCAGCTCCGCCGCTGCCGCCCGAAAGCTGCGATGCCGCGCCACCGCCAGCACCGCCTCCAGTTCACCGAGGCCAGAGGATTTCATTATCCTGATTTCTTCATCATCACATCCCGCATTGTATGGCTAGTCAACACAATGGCGCAGGGCTATCTTGTGCTTCAGCCCGCGTTTTTCGCGCTTTGCTTAAGATGCTTTTCCGCTACCCCGGAGACCCACCATGCAGATCATCGACAAGATTTATATCGACGGTGCCTTCGTCACCCCGCACGGCGACGAGATGTTCGACCTGTTCAACCCGGCCACCGAACAGGTGATCGGCCAGGTGCGCCTGGCCGACGCGCAGGACGCCCGGGACGCCATCGCCGCCGCCAAACGGGCGTTCCCGGCCTTCTCCCGCACCAGCCAGCGCGCGCGCGTGGACCTGCTGAAGCGCATGCACGCCGCCGTGCTGGCGAAGGAAGACGAACTGTACGAGGCAATCACCGAGGAGTACGGCGCGCCGGTGTCCCGGGGCCGCTGGATGGCCCGGCATGCGAGCAACGTGCTGATCGACGCGGCCAATGTGCTCGAGCAGTACACGTTCACGCGCCGCGTGGGCGGCGCCGAGGTGGTGATGCAGCCGATGGGCGTGGCCGGGCTGATCACGCCGTGGAACAGCGACGCGGGCTTTATCTGCGGCAAGCTGGCTGCCGCCGTGGCCGCCGGCTGCACCGCCGTCATCAAGCCGAGCGAGATGAGCGCGATGCAGACCCGCATCGTCACCGAGGCGCTGCACGCGGCGGACGTGCCGCCCGGCGTGTTCAATATCGTCACAGGGCGCGGCGATGTGGTCGGCGCCGAGATCAGCACGCATCCCGATGTGACCAAGGTGTYGTTCACGGGCTCCACGGCGGTCGGCAAGACCATCCTGCGTGTGGCGGCGGACACGCTGAAGCGGGTGACGCTGGAGTTGGGTGGCAAGTCGCCCGTGGTCGTGCTCGACGATGCGAACTTCGACGAAGCCGTGCCGATGGCCATGGACGCCGGCTTTATGAACAGCGGGCAGGCGTGCATCGCCGGCACGCGGATTCTGGTGCCGGAACACCGGCTTGCCGAGTTCGAGGCGCACGTGCGCGACATCGTGGCGGCCACGCAAGCCGGCGATCCGCGCGATCCGCAGACGACGGTCGGGCCGATGGTCAGCCAGAAGCAGTGGGAGCGCGTGCAGCGCTATATCCGCATCGGCATTGACGAAGGCGCGCGGCTGGTGGCGGGCGGCGAAGGCCGGCCGGAAGGGCTCGACGCAGGATGGTTCGTGCGCCCGACCGTCTTCAGCGATGTGACCAACGACATGACGATTGCGCGCGAGGAGATCTTCGGACCGGTACTGTCGATCATTACCTACCGGGACGAGGAGGAGGCCATCGCCATCGCCAACGACACCAGCTACGGCTTGCAGGCCTACGTGCTGTCGGCGGATGTCCAGCGGGCGCACGCGGTGGCATCGCGCATCGAGGCCGGGCGGGTCCTCGTCAACACGCTCGCCCACGACCCGGCGGCGCCGTTCGGCGGCCTGAAGCAGTCGGGCATTGGGCGCGAGTACGGCGTCTATGGGCTGGAAGCGTTCCTGGAGACCAAGGCGGTGCTGAACGTGCCGGTGTAGTCAGGGGCGCTGTCATGGCGGGCGGGCTCAGCCCGCCCAGGCATGGCGCACCAGCAGCGCCGACAGAAGGAACATGGTGATGCCGACCAGCCCGTCGAGCACGCGCCAGGCCTTCGGCCGGGCGAACCACGGGGCGAGAAAGCGCGCGCCAAACCCGAGCAGCCCGAACCAGCACAGGCTGGCGGAACTGGCGCCCGCCACGAACCAGCCACGTAGCGCGGCCGGCTGCTGGGCGCCGATGCTGCCCACCAGCAGCACGGTGTCCAGATAGACGTGTGGATTGAGCAGCGTGAAGGCCGCCGCCTGCGCCAATATCGCGCCTCGGCTAAGACTCTTCGCACCCTTCTCCCCCTCCGACGCCTGCAGCCGGTGCGCCTGCCCCGCGCGCCGCAGCGCCCGCCAGCCATAGACGGCCAGAAAGATCGCGCCGGCCAGCGCCAGTAAGCGCGCAAGGCCCGGGCGCTCGCCCAGCGCCTGGGCCATGCCCATGACGCCGGCGGCAATCAGCAAGGCATCCGCCACCGCGCAGAGCAGGACCACGCTGCCCACATGCTCCCGGCGCAGGCCCTGACGCAGCACGAACGCGTTCTGCGCGCCGATGGCGACGATCAGGCCGAAGCTCAGGGCCAGGCCCTGCAGGGCGACGGATAAAGGGAGCGAAGGAGTGGGCAGTGCGGAAATCATGCGCGCAGCTTGCCTGCTCTGGAAAATGTAGACAAACTATCTTTTCTTCATTCGATGTAGTTTCGCTAATCTCATGCTCGATTACGCCGCCCTGTCCGCCTTGGCCGCCGTGGTGCGCGAAGGCAGCTTCGAGCGTGCGGCCCGCGCGCTGCACGTGACCCCATCGGCCATTTCCCAACGCATTCGCCTGCTGGAGGAGCGCGTGGGCTGCGCGCTGGTGATCCGCGACCAGCCCTGCCGGGCCACGGAAACCGGGCGCCGCCTGTGCCAGCACGTGGACCGCGTGCGGATGCTCGAACATGAATTGCAGGGGACGTTGCCGTCACTTGCGGCGGAGGGGCTGGCGCGGGTGGCGCTGCCCGTCGCGATCAATGCCGACAGTCTGGCGACGTGGGCCGCGCCGGCGATTGCGACGTTTGCCGCGCAACATCCCGTCCTGATGGAGGTGGCGGTGGACGATCAGGACCACACCACCGAATGGCTGCGCAGCGGCGCCGTGCTGGCTGCCGTGACCGCCGCCGCCCGCCCTGCCGCTGGCTGCGAAAGCCGTCCGCTGGGCGCCATGCGCTATCTGGCGGCTGCCAGCCCGGCCTTCGTGCAACGCCATTTCGCCGCCGGCGTGGGTGCCGGCAGTCTGGCGGCGGCGCCGAGTCTGGTGTTCAACAACAAGGATGCGTTGCAGGCGACCTGGGTGCGGCGCCTGTGCCATCGGCATGTGGAACTGCCCCGGCACACGCTGCCGTCGTCGCAGGCGTTTGTCACGGCGGCCGTGGCCGGCATGGGCTGGGGCCTGCATCCGCAGAGCCTGATCGCCGGGCATCTCGCAGACGGCACGCTGGTCGAACTGGTGCCGGACACCCCGCTGGACGTGCCCCTGCACTGGCACTACGCCCGCGCGGCATCGGCCTTGATCGACGGCCTGAGCCGGGAAGTGATGGCCGCCGCCCGGACCGGTCTGTTACCGCCCTGACCGGCCCGGCGGCGGCTTTCCGCTGTTACGGCGTGGTCACGCCATCGTCGGCGAACTCGACCCGATTCCGGCCGCGCTCCTTGCTGCGGTACAGGGCCGTGTCGGCGCGGGCGATCATGCCGTGGATGGTGTCGCCCGGCTGCACGCAGGCCACGCCCAGGCTGGCGGTCATCCGGCCCGTCACGGCAAAGTCCTGCTCGGCCACGGCATTGCGCAGGCGGTGCGCGAACTGGACGGCGTCCTGCAGGGCAGTATCGGCGCAGATCAGCAGGAATTCTTCGCCGCCCCAGCGCCCGAGGGTGTCCGTCGGCCGCTTGACCGCCATGATCAGGTCGGCGATCTCCACCAGCACGCGGTCACCCACCTGATGGCCGTAGGTGTCGTTGACCGACTTGAAGCGGTCCACGTCGATCAGCAGGATCGAGAACGGCTTGCCTTCGACACGGCTGCGCGCCAGCGCGCCGGCCAGTGCATCGTCGAGATGCCGCCGGTTGAACACCCCGGTGAGCTGGTCGGTCTTGGAGAGCGCCTCAAGCAGGCGGTTTTTCTCCATCAATTCCAGTTCCGCCTCCGTGCGCAGGGCAATGATCAGCCGGAGGCGGCGCAGGACCGAGTTGAAGCCGTCGATCACGCTATCGAACTCGGTGCGACCCAGCCGGGCAAGTTCGTCGAGATGGTCGCCATGGCTGGAGGACAGTTCGAACAGCGCCTCCCGCAGATGCTCGAGCGGCTGGAACACCATCCGCAGGCCGAAGGTCAGCAGGATGACCAGCGCTACGTCGATCACGGCGACCTCGGTGATCCCCTGGATCATGGCCGCGCGCTGGGTCTTCTGCATGGTGTCGCGCGTGAAGCGGACCACGGCCGTGCCGATGGCCTGGCTGCGCCGCTCGGCGTCGATGTCATCCGGGGGATAGAGCGTGACTTCCGCCAGCACGTCATGCCCGCTGGCCGCGCAGAATGGCCCGGCCGGGGCGGCGGTGGCCGTGCGCTGCACCGCCGCGTACACCTCCTCCCGGTCCGGGGAGAAGACGCAGGCCTCGGTGACCTCGGGATGGATCAGCGTGGATTCCAGCTGCGTGCGCAGGGTCCCCACGTTCAGCGCCCAGGTGGGCGCGGCCAGGCTCTGCTTGAGGCCGTCCAACACCTCGCCACGGGTCCGCTCGAAGCGCTGCTCCAGGTCCTGGTGCAGCAGCCATTGCCGATGCATGGCGAACGCGCCCAGCGTTGTCGTGGTGGCAACGATGAACAGCACGATCATCCTGTTCCGGATCGAACGAACCGGTGGCAGCAGTGGCATGGAATGCGCAATCCTGAGGGGTCGCGGCGCGGGCTATTGGTCCGCCGCCTGGTCGAACAATTGCCGGAACCTGGCGAGTTCCGGGTGCGATTCCTCGTACTTCTTGCTGAATCCGACGTGCACGGTCTCGGTCTTGATGGTCATCGCCCGCCGGGACTTGTAGCGCATGCGCTCCGGAATGCCCTGCGCTTCCAGCGTGACCAGCGCCTCGTTGATGACCACGGTGGGATTCACCACGCAGTCGATCTCCTGCACCAGCATCTTCTTGACCAGGTCGTGGAACTCATGCCCCTCCACGAGCTGGATCTTGCCCTCACGCGCCAGCTGGAAAAAGCGCGGGCCGGGGGCGAGGTAGCCGCGCTGGTTGCCGAACTTCAGCCCGGCGAAGTCGTCCGGATAGCGATGGAAGGTGCGGCCCTCGATCGAATCGCGGTTGCAGTGCACCGCCACTTCCTCGCTATAGAACGGCTTGGAGTGATTCAGGAACGGCCGCTCCCTGGGCCGGTAATAGACGCCGAGCACGCCGGCGCTGTTGCCGTTCCGGGCCTCCTCCACCACCCGCGCCCAGGGGGCAAAGCGGACCTGCACCTTGAATTCGGGAATCCGCTTCAGGACGCGATTGATGTTGTCGATATAGGCGCCCTTGGGAATCCCGTTTTCCTCGTAGGACTGGGGTCGCTGGCCGGCCTCCGAGTACAGGACGATGGTGGTCTGCGCCTGGGTGGGCGCTGCAGGCGGCGCGGCGCGGGCCTGGGCGGCGGCCTGCGCGTGCCAGATCCCCAGCACCAATGGCGCCATTACGGCGATTCGTCGCGCAGACAGCATGATTTCCATGGGCACCAAGGGATTGACACGCCAGTACAACGGCATTCTCCCGTATTTATTGACGGCGGTGCGGCCCCCTCACAAGGGGTATTGCCTCCCGGAAACCCTAGGCTTTCATTAGCATCCGRCACACGGCGGCCAGGCCGAGCAGGTTCGGATCGCGCTCCCGGCGGCGCAGGAAACTCAGGCCGATGGACTGCTTCATGTCGTATTCGGCGGTCAGGGGGACAAAGGCGACGTTCTTCGCGAACACGTCCCGCACGCGCCCGGGCAGCAGGGAATAACCGATGCCGCCGCCCACGAGGTTCATCAGCGAGAAGATGTCCCCGACCTTCATCACCACGTTGGGCGTGAAATCTGCGATGCGGAACGCCTCCATGAAGCCGCTCGATGTCACAAAGCCCTCGCCCAGCGACACGAACGGCTCGTCCCGGCAGACCCGCAGGTCGATCTCGGGCAGCGTGGCGTAGTGGGAATCGGCCGGGGCGGCGAAGAAGATGTCGTCCTCGAACATCGGAATCGACTCGATTTCGGCGTCGGGCTCGGGCAGGGCCATCAGCGTGGCGTCGATGGAGCCCTGGCGCAGCTTCTGGAGCAGGTCGGCGTTGGAGCCGAGCACGAGTTCGGTCTGCAGCTCCGGGCGGCGCATCTTGATGCCGATGACCACCTGCGGCACGGTCTTGATGGTCAGCGAATAGAGCGAGCCGATCTTGAGCTGGTCGGCGGAGTAGCCGGCGGCCTCGCGCGTGACGCGGATGCCGTCGGACATCGTCTTGAGGACATCTCGCGCCACATCGGCCAGCACGTGCGCGGCCTCGGTCGGCAACAGGTTGCGGCCCTCGTGGCGGAACAGCGCGCAGCGCATGCCGTCCTCGAGCGAATGGAGCGCCCGGTGCACGCTTACCGGGCTGATATCGAGCGCCTCCGCGGCCTTGGCCAGGTTGCCGGTCTCCATGAAGGCCAGCAGGGCCTCGAGCTTACGGAACGTGATCTCTTCACTGATGCGCAGGGGCATGGCGGCGGGGGCGACGGGAGGGTCAGGGGGTCGATGACGCCACCATGATACGCCGCCCGCCTCGCGCTATTCGAGCGCCGTGCCCTTGGCCTGCGGCGCGTCCGCGGCATCGGCCGGGACTTCTGCTGCCGGCTCAGCCTGCCCTTCTGCCGGTCCCTCGGCGGCCTGCGCCGGCGGCTCGACCTCATCCTTCGGCACGTAGGACGGATCGCGCGCCCAGCGGTTCAGGTCCTTGGCCAGCGCCACCGCGCTGCGGTTCAGGATCGAACAGGTGCCCTTGAACCCGCCCCAGAATCCGCCGATGGACCAGCGGTTCAGCTTGACGTGGCGCGCCACCTTGCCGCCTTCGATCAGCTCGGCATTCACCGTGATGGCCTTCGGGCCGGTCCAGGCCCCGCCGCCCACGCCCAGGACGTGCGTGATCTGGAGCCGCATCACCTGGGCCTCGCCGGCCTCCGCGCCGGCGGCCAGCTTGCCGTCACCGCCCTTGTTGCGGCGGCGCAGGACGTCCGACACACGCGTGGCCAGCATCGACTCGATCTGGCATTCCTCGCGGACCTTGTCGACCACGCCGGCGCCGGGCGCATAGGTAACGGGGGTTTCCAGCAGGACTTGAGTGTTGGCGGCCAGGGCAGGCGCGCACAGCAGCGCGCCCAGGGACACTGCGCACAGGGACTTGGAAGACATGGAACGAGACTGAGGATGGATCGCGAGCCGAAGGGTATCAGCGCGCCGGCCGCCACGCCTCAGTGGTTAGTGGGGTGTCGGCGTGGCGCAACGGGTGGCGATGGGGCAGGTCGTGCCCCATCGGTGCTACACCTCGTCGTGCGTGCCCAGCGCCTTGTTGATCCGCAGCGCCACGAGCGTGCCGACGGCACCGGACAGCAGGTACAGGCTCACTGCCGCCAGCCCGAACAGGGACGACAGGCCCAGCGCCACCAGCGGCGCGAAGGCCGCGCCGAACAGCCAGCCGAAGTCCGTGGTCAGTGCGGCGCCCGTGTAGCGGTAGCGGCGGTCGAAATTCGACGTCACCACGCCCGCCGCCTGCCCGTAGGACAGCCCCAGCAGCGCAAAGCCGACCAGGATGAACACGTCCTGCCCGGTCTGCCCGCCGTCGAGCAGCCATGGGGCGAACAGGCTGAAGATGCCGATCAGCACCGCCATCACCGCCAGCGTGGTGCGGCGGCCGATGCGGTCCGCGATCCAGCCTGACAGCAGCGTGCCGATGAAGGCGATGAAGCCGCCCACGATCTGGATCGCCAGCATGTCCGTCACGCCCTGCGCCTTGTGCAGGAGCACCCAGGACAGCGGGAACACCGTCACCAGGTGGAACAGCGCGTAGCTCGCCAACGCCGCGAAGGCGCCGAGGAAGATGTTGAAGCCTTGCGCGTTCACCATCTGCAACGTGCTGATCGGCTCCAGCTCGCCTTCGTCGAGCAGTTGCGTGTACTCGTGCGTCACCACCAGCCGCAGCCGCGCGAACAGCGCCACCACGTTGATGGCGAAGGCCACGAAGAACGGATAGCGCCAGCCCCAGTCGATGAATTCAGCCGGTGTCAGGCTCGCGTAGAGGAACAGGAACAGCGCGCCGGCGATGATGAAGCCCGTGGGCGCGCCCAGTTGCCCCACCATCGCGTACCAGCCGCGCTTGTGCGGGGGCGAGTTGATGGCCAGCAGCGACGGCAGGCCATCCCACGAGCCGCCGAAGGCAATGCCCTGCAGGAAGCGGAAAAACGCGAGCAGGTAGATGGCGGCGCTGCCGAGCGTGGCATAGGACGGCAGGAAGGCGATGCCCACCGTTGCCGTGCCGAGCAGGAACAGCGAGGCCGTCAGCTTGACGCCGCGCCCCCATCGGCGCTGAATGCGCATGAACAGCGCCGTGCCGAACGGCCGCCCGATGAACGCGAAGGAAAAGATCGTGAAGCTGTAGAGCAGCCCGGCCAGCTCACTGGCGAAGGGGAAGTAGACCGATGGGAAGACCAGCACCGAGGCGATGCCGTAGACAAAGAAGTCGAAGTACTCCGACGCGCGGCCGATCACGACGCCGGTGGCGATTTCGGCGGGCGCCACCTGATGGTGACCTTCCGCCGGAGGTGCAGTCGGCGACGCGCGGTGCTGATGGGTCAGGCTGGCCATCCTTGAGATCTCCTTCGCGAGCGAGAGGCATGTCAAACTGCACTCAAAGTCATCCACTGACAAGAATAGCGCCTAAACTGCCATAGGAAATCGAAAAGATGATTGCGTCGAGCGGCGCTCGACGTTCCTCAAACGCCACTTCCGCAACCATGCGACCCTTCGATTCTGCGGCTCGGCCGCTCAAAGTGACGGGAAGACTGCTTTTGCGTGTTGGTGCGTTCGGCCTGCTGGCCGCGCTCGCCGGTTGCAACGCAGTGCTTTTTTCGCCATCTGGCGAGTTGGCCGTGCGCCAGCGCGACCTCATCATCATCGCCACCCTGCTGATGCTGCTGATCATCGTTCCGGTGATCATCCTGACGCTGCTGTTCGCCTGGCGGTACCGGGAGAACGCCAACAATCCCCACTACAACCCTGACTGGGACCACTCCACCGTGCTGGAGCTGGCCATCTGGGCCGCGCCGCTGCTGATCATCATCGCGCTGGGCGCCGTGACCTGGGTGAGTACCCACCAGCTCGATCCCTACCGCCCCCTCACCTTCATCGACGGCAAACGCGCCGTCACGCCTGACACCAAGCCGCTGGTCGTGGAAGTGGTGGCGATGGACTGGAAATGGCTGTTCCTCTACCCCGAGCAGGGCATCGCCACGGTCAACGAGATGGCCGCGCCGGTGGACCGGCCCATCGCGTTCAAGATCACGGCCACCTCGGTGATGAACACGTTCTTCGTGCCCTCGCTGGCGGGCATGGTCTATGCGATGCCCGGCATGGAAACCAAGCTGCACGCCGTCATCAACAAGGCCGGCGTCTATGATGGACTCTCGGGCAACTACAGCGGCGAAGGGTTCTCGCACATGCGCTTCAAGTTCCACGGGCTGTCAGACGGCGATTTCGACAAATGGGTGCAGCAGGTGAAGTCGGGCGGCACCGCGCTCTCCAAGGATGCGTACGTGAAGCTGGCCGAGCCGAGCGAGCGCGTGCCGGTGCAGCGCTATGCCAGCGTCGAGCCCGATTTGTACAAGCAGATTCTGAACCGCTGCGTGCTAGGGGGAACCTGCATGGCGGACACGATGGCGCTGGACCGCAGCCGCGGCAAGTTCGACCCGTCCACCTATGTCTGCACGGCCGGCAATACGGCTGGCGGCGCGGCGGGCGAGGCGTCCATGTTCGCCTCGGAACCCGCGCTGAACGACGGCAGGCGCTTGCTGCGGTAGACGAAGCGCCGCCGGACTCGTAATCTTTCGCCAATACTCAGCGGCCTGCTGGCCCAGGTGACACAACATGCCCGAGCGTTCCGATCTCGCTTCGCCGATCTTTGGCCGCCTCTCCTGGGAGGCCATTCCGCTCCATGAACCGATCCTGCTGGCGACGTTCGCCGTGGTGGCGCTCGGGGGCCTCGCCCTCGTCGGCGCGCTGACCTACTACCGGGTCTGGGGCTACCTGTGGCGCGAGTGGTTCACCAGCATCGACCACAAGAAGATCGGCATCATGTACGTGATCCTGGGCATCGTGATGCTGCTGCGCGGCTTTGCCGACGCGATCATGATGCGCATCCAGCAGGCCGTCGCGTTCGGCGACAACCTCGGCTACCTGCCCCCGCACCACTACGACCAGATCTTCACCGCGCACGGCGTGATCATGATCTTCTTCGTGGCGATGCCACTGGTCACCGGGCTGATGAACTTCGTCGTGCCGCTGCAGATCGGCGCGCGCGACGTGGCGTTCCCGTTCCTGAACAACTTCAGCTTCTGGATGACCGTGGGCGGCGCGATACTGGTGATGATGTCGCTGTTCGTGGGCGAGTTCGCGCGCACCGGCTGGCTGGCCTATCCACCGCTGTCCGGCATCCTGCACAGTCCGGACGTGGGCGTGGACTACTACATATGGTCCCTGGAGGTGGCCGGGGTCGGCACATTGTTATCGGGGATCAACCTGCTCGTCACCATCGTCAAGATGCGCGCGCCGGGCATGACGCTGATGCGCATGCCGATCTTCACCTGGACCTCGCTGTGCACCAACGTGCTGATCATCGCCGCGTTCCCCGTGCTGACCGCCGCCATCACCATGCTGGCGCTGGACCGCTACGTCGGCACGAACTTCTTCACGGCGGACCAGGGCGGCAGCGCCATGATGTACGTGAACCTGATCTGGATCTGGGGCCACCCCGAGGTCTACATCCTGGTCCTGCCCGTGTTCGGCGTGTATTCCGAGGTGGTAGCCACCTTCGCGCGCAAGCGGCTGTTCGGCTATGCGTCGATGGTGTACGCCACGGTGGTGATCACGGTGCTSTCCTACCTGGTSTGGCTGCAYCACTTCTTCACGATGGGATCGGGCGCCAGCGTCAATTCGTTCTTCGGGATCACGACGATGATCATCTCGATCCCAACCGGCGCCAAGATCTTCAACTGGCTGTTCACGATGTACCACGGGCGCATCAAGTTCGAGGTGCCGATGCTGTGGACCGTCGGCTTCATGGTCACCTTCGTGATCGGCGGCATGACCGGCGTGCTGCTGGCGGTGCCGCCCGCTGACTTCCTGCTCCACAACAGCCTGTTCCTGATTGCCCACTTCCACAACGTGATCATCGGCGGCGTGCTGTTCGGGCTGATGGCCGGCATCACCTACTGGTTCCCGAAGGCCTTTGGCTACAAGCTCGACCCGTTCTGGGGCAAGTGCTCGTTCTGGTTCTGGCTGGTCGGGTTCTACGTGGCGTTCATGCCGCTGTACTGGCTGGGCTTCCTCGGCGTGACGCGCCGCATGAACCATTTCGACGATCCGTCGCTGCAGCCGTGGTTCCAGATCGCCGCGCTGGGTGCGCTGCTGATCGCGCTCGGCATCGGCTGCTTCATCATCCAGCTGGTGGTCAGCTTCATGCGCCGCGAGCAGCTGCGCGACACCACGGGCGACCCGTGGAACGGCCGCACGCTCGAATGGTCCACTTCGTCGCCGCCGCCGCAGTACAACTTCGCGTTCACGCCGATGGTCCACGACGCCGACGCCTGGTGGCAGATGAAGCAGCTGGGCTACCAGCGCCCCGACCAGGGCTTCATCCCCATTCACATGCCGAAGAACACCGCCGCCGGGATCGTGCTGGCGGGCCTGAGCACCCTGTGCGGCTTCGCCCTGATCTGGCACATCTGGTGGCTCGTGGTGGTGTCCTTCGCGGCGACGATCATCTCCGCCATCGTCCATACCTTCAACTACAAGCGCGATTACTACATTCCGGCCGATGACGTGGTCCGGACCGAAGCGACGCGCACCCAACTGCTCGCGACCCATGGTTGAATCGACGATGCCCCTCTCGCACGGCGGCCCGGGCACCCACCCGGCCGCGCCGCTCGACCACAACTACCAGTTCTACGTCAAGGAAGAGGTCCACGCGGAGAACGGCACGCTGCTCGGGTTCTGGCTCTACCTGATGAGCGACTGCCTGGTCTTCGCGTGCCTGTTCGCCTGCTACGGCGTGCTCGGGCGGGAATACGCGGGCGGCCCCACCGGGGCGGAGCTGTTCGAGCTGCCGCTGGTGGCCCTGAACACCACCTTCCTGCTGCTGTCGTCGATCACCTACGGCTTCGCCATGCTGCAGATGCAGGTGCGGCGCAAGGCCGGCACGCTGATCTGGCTGGCCATCACGGGCGTGTTCGGCCTGGCCTTCCTGTTCGTGGAGCTGTACGAGTTCGCACACCTGATCCATGAAGGCGCGGGGCCGCAGCGCAGCGCTTTCCTGACGTCGTTCTTCGCACTGGTCGGCACGCACGGGCTGCACGTGACGTTCGGCATCATCTGGCTGGTCGTGCTGATGTTCCAGGTCAGCCGGCACGGGCTGATCACCGCCAACAAGCGTCGGCTGATGTGCCTGTCGATGTTCTGGCACTTTCTGGACGTCGTGTGGATCGGCGTCTTTACCTTCGTCTACCTGATGGGAACGCTGCAATGAGCGTGCACGACAACACCCTCGGCGACCACGCGGACGCGCATGGTCATGGTCACGAAGAAGAGATCGGGCCGCACGCCACGCTGGGCGGCTACCTGACCGGCTTCGTGCTGTCGGTCTTCCTGACCGCGATTCCGTTCTGGCTGGTGATGGGCGATGTGTTCGACAAGACTTCGACCACGGCCGTGGTGATCCTGCTGCTCGGCGCAGTGCAGATCGTCGTCCACATGATTTTCTTCCTGCACATGAACGCGCACTCGGAAGGCGGCTGGAACATGCTGTCCCTGATCTTCACGCTGGTGCTCGTGGTCATCACGCTCACCGGCTCGCTCTGGGTGATGTTCCACCTGAACAGCAATATGATGCCGTCGATGCAGCATTCGGAGAAGCTGCCGGGCCCGGGCGGCATCACGCCGCCCAAGGCCCCTTGATACTTCTGATACTCCTGCTGCCGCTCAGGAGTCCACTTAGGCGGCCAGGCGGAAGGTAGACACGGCTTCCTTCAGGCGCTGGGCCTGCTCTTCGAGCGAGCCCGCCGCCGCAGCGGCCTGCTCCACCAGCGCCGCGTTCTGCTGCGTCACGGTGTCCATCTGCGTGACCGCCAGGTTCACCTGCTCGATACCGGCGCTCTGCTCGGCCGAGGCCGCGCTGATTTCCCCCATGATGTCCGTCACACGCTTCACGGCGCTGACGATCTGCTCCATGGTCTCGCCGGCGCGCGCCACCAGTTGCGAGCCGCGCTCCACACGATCCGCCGAATCCCCGATCAACGACTTGATTTCCTTGGCCGCCGTGGCCGAACGCTGCGCCAGGCTGCGCACCTCGCCCGCCACCACCGCGAAGCCACGGCCCTGCTCGCCGGCACGGGCCGCTTCCACGGCCGCGTTCAGCGCCAGGATGTTGGTCTGGAAGGCGATGCCCTCGATGACCGAGATGATGTCCACCACCTTGCGCGAGGACACGTTGATCTCGTCCATCGTGTGGACCACCTGCCCCACCACGTCGCCACCCTGCGTCGCCACTTCCGACGCATTCACGGCCAGCGCGCTGGCCTGCTTGGCGCTGTCGGCGTTCTGGCGGACGATGCTGGTCAGCTCCTCCATGCTGGAGGCCGTTTCCTGCAGCGACGACGCCTGCTCTTCGGTACGCTGCGAGAGGTCCGTGTTGCCGGCCGCGATCTGGCTCGTGCCCGTGGCAATCGCCTCGGTGCCGTAGCGCACTTCGGTGACGATGCCGAGGATGTTGTCGTTCATCTCGCGCAGCGCTTCGAGCAGCTGGCCGGTCTCGTCGTGGCTATCCACCTCGATCTGGCTGGTCAGGTCGCCTGCCGCCACGGTGCGCGCAAAGCCCACCGCACGGTGCAGCGGGCGCGTGATGCCGATGGTCAGCCACCACGCAAACGCCACGCCAATACCCAGCGCCACCACGCCCAGCGTGATCAGGCCGTTACGCGCGCTGCGGTAGATGCCGTTGATTTCCTCGGCCGTGCTGTCGATGGCCGCGCGCTGGATGTCCAGCAACTTCTGAATCTCACCCAGGTAGGCATCGCCGGCCGGCACGAATTCGGTCTCGAGGACCTTGTTCGCCTCGTCGGTCTGCCCGTCCTTCTTGAGCTTGGTGATCTTGTCGCGCGAGTCGTTGTACGGGTTGCGCACAACAAGAATGCGCTGGAACGCCGCCTTCTCGGCCTCGGACGTCATGACCGGGTCGAGCTTCTCGCGCAGCTTGGCGATCGCCTCGACCGAATACTTGGTCTCGGCCGCGAAGAAGGTGCCGAGCGAGGGGTCGGCGCTACGCGCCACGGCGGTCGTGCGGCGCACGCTCGCGTACATCAGCCGGTACCAGTCACTGACCAGCCGTTCCTTGGCCAGCGGCTGCTGCATCATTTCGTGCGTGCGGCCGGCCACTTCCTGGAGGCGCAGCACGCCCACCACGGTCATGAGTGTGGATAGCATCAAGACCACGCCAAAGCCAATGCCAAGGCGAACACCAATACCAAGATTCTTCATTTCTTCTACCTGATTGCACACTGGTGGGTGACCGTGCGCGCCCGCATGGCGCCCGGCCGCTCTCTCTCCGGTGCCCCGTCGCGCGAATGAACGCACGACCGGACATTGGATGGCTTAACGGCATCGGGTAGCAGAAGCTTGAGAAATTTCTCAGGGAAAACGCGCATTGCGGACGTTGCCCGCCCGTGGGCAGAGGACATCCCACATCGCGGAACGCAGCGCGGTCCTGTCGGGATCTAGCGCGGCTGGGCCGCGACCGAGGTCCGGCTGAAGGCGTACGGCACCAGCGCCAGCGCTACCAGTACGGCCGCCGTGAGAAAAATCGCGCCGTAGGTATCGCCTTCCGCCCATTGGCGCGTGTGGCCGACATTGGCGATCAGCCCGAAGCCCCAAGAGGTCAGCGCGGAACCAAGGAAGACAAAGGTATTGAGCACGCCCAGCCCGCGCCCGCGCGACGGCGCCGGAATCAGCGCGCGGCCCTGGGCCATGACCAGCGGATGCAACATGCCGATGGTCGACACCAGCGCCATCAGGCCCACGCCGGACACGATCCCGCTGTCCGGCCAGGCCCACAGCAGCAGCCCGCCCACCATCGACAGGGCGCCCCAGCCGAAGATGGTCGCCTTCAGGGACGTGCCGCGCACCAGCACCGGCAGCAGGAAGGCGGTCAGGAAGCCCGCCAGGCTCAACAGCGTCAGCGCCACGCCGCGCGTGCCCGCGTTGAGATGGTAGACATCGGCCAGATACGGCCCGCTCCAGGCATTCCGGAACGCCGTGCCGGCGGCCATCGCCACGCACATCGGAATCAGCAGCCACAGCGAGCCCATGCCGAGCAGCCGCGCGCTATCGGTCAGCATCGCGCCCATCGGCACATTGCGTGCCTCGGCGTGGCCTTCGTCGCGCACCACGCGCCAGACGCCGTAGCAGACGGCCGCCATGCAAATGGCCGAGAGCCCCATCGCCGGCCGCCAGCCCACATGCTGCGAGGCCCAGCCCAGCGGGGCCGTGGCGCACAGCGCGCCAACCATCCCCAGCGCGTTGGATCGGCTGACCACGCGCATGTACTGTTTTTCCGAGAGTTGCTCGGACGCGTAGTGGAGCAACCCCATGAAGACCGGCGCGCAGGCCAGACCGAGGCCCATCTGGGCGAGCATGGCGACCGTGGCGTTGGGCGCCGCCGCGAACGCGACGCCGGACAACGCGCCCACGCCGAGCAGCCACGCCGTGGGGCGGCCCACGCCGAAACGGTCGAACGCCAGCCCGACCGGAATCTGCGCCACCGCGAAAGCCAGGAAAAAGCACGACGACAGGGCCCCGTAGCCCGCGGGCGACAGTTGGAAGTCGTGCTGGAGTTCAGGCGCGATCACCGCGAGGCAGCTGCGATAGAACTGGCTCAGGATGAAGGCGAACGTGAGAAACGTGATGCCGCGCCGGGTCGTGGCGTCGGGGGTCGTGCTGGGGCTTTCCTCGGGGAAAGTCGAAATATGAGGGCGATGCAACGCGATGACTCGTGGCTGTCGGGGGGCAGCCGGCCATTTTACGCGCGCGGTTCGCTCGGTATTCGCAGGAATGCAATAAATCGTGCGAACTACGGCACGCCATTCCGCCTGGCGAAACCTGGAGAGCAGCCTAAGGCCTCGGCGCCCTGGACATCAGCGGGCCGAGCGGCCGCCGTAGAACGTTCCCGTGCGCGGATTGGAGATGTGGTACGCCTGGCTGATCGCCCAGCGTTGCGCGGCCAGAAAGGCTTCCGGCTCACGTTGTGTCCAGGCGCTGACCATCAGCGGCGAGGCGTCTTCCTCGGTGTTAGGGTAGACGGCCGCCCGGTGCACCGCCGCCCTGTCGGGCGATCCGGGAATCGTCGTGGTTCGAATCGTGACTTGCATCAACGCAGTTCCTAGAGCCCAGATGCCGAAAATTATGCGCGGATCGGCGTGACATTGCCATGACCACGTGATGACAGCCACGCGCACATGTATGGTGCACGCCCCATTGGTGGGGACTGCCGCGCCGGCGCTGGCTTTGCGGGTGGTGTGGCGCCGTGTTGACGTGGTGCGCGCGCCACGCCGACGCCATCCTGGTGTGGCCCGGGCGGCTACAATGCGCCTGCGCCGCATCCGGGCCCATTCGGCCCGCTCATCCCGCCTCCACCGCTTTATGCCGTTTTATGCCAATTCCTGACCGGGTTTTCCTGCTCGGCCCGCTGCTGAAGGGAGTGTCCCGCTCGTTCTACCTGACGCTGCGCATCCTGCCCGCCGGCATGCGCGACCCCGTGGGGCTCGCCTACCTGCTGGCCCGCGCGGCGGACACCATCGCCGATACCGCGCTGATTCCCCCGCCGCAGCGGCTGGACCTGCTGCTGGGGCTGCGCGCCCGCGTGAACGGTGCCGATGACGGGGGCGAACTGGTCCGCCGGCTGGCCGCCGAGGTCGCCAGCCAGCAAAGCCTGTCGGACGAAAAGGTGCTGCTGGAGTCGATCGGCCCGGCGCTAGACGTGCTCGACCAGTTGCCCGAGGCCGACCGCACCGCCGTGCGCGGCATCGTGACCACGCTGACCGAAGGCATGGAATTCGACCTGCGCACCTTCCCGGACGAAGGCTCCGGGCAGGTCGCGGCACTGGCCACCATGACCGATCTCGACCGGTATACCTATCTGGTGGCCGGCTGCGTGGGCGAGTTCTGGACCACGATGACCTACCGGCATCAGCCGGGCACGCTGCAGGCGCCGGCCGAACTGATGCTGCGCCGGGGCGTGCGCTTCGGCAAGGCGCTGCAGATGGTCAACGTGCTGCGCGACTGCGGCAAGGACCTGCGCATCGGGCGCTGCTACCTGCCGACTGAGTTGCTGGACCGGCACGGGCTGTCGTCGGCGGATCTGCTGGACCCGGCCAACAGCCGCCGTGCCCGGCCGATGCTGGCGGAGGGCGTGCGCGTGGCGCTCGACCATTTCCGCGAAGCCATCGCCTACACGCTGGCCATCCCGCGCACGGCCGTGCGGCTGCGGCTGGCCTGCATCTGGCCGATCCTGATCGGGCTGGAAACGCTGCTGTTGCTGGTGGACAACGACGCCTGGCTCGATCCGGCGCGCGTCTCCAAAGTCCCGCGCGGCAAGGTCTACCAGGTGCTGGCGGGCAGTCTTCCGTGCGTGATGATCGATACTGCGCTGCGGGGCTGGATGGAAGGGCTGGTCTCGCGCATCGAGGCTCGTCTGGCCTGAGGGTCGACGTCCCGCCAAAAAACAAACGGCCCGCACTCGGCGGGCCGTTTTCATCTGACGTGCAAGCCGTTACTTCGCGGCTTCGGCCGGCGCCTTCTTGGGCGCCTTGGTGGACTTCTTCGTGGTGCTCTTGGTGTCGGTCAGCGCCGACCCCGTGCTCTTGGCACCCTGGGTGTACGGATCGAACTTGTCGCCAGCGCGCGCGGTATCAGGTACGTAGCCATCCTTGTTGGTGGCACGAGCCGGATCCGGCACATAGCCGTCCTTGTTCGTGGTCCGCATATTGTAGTCGTAGCGATCGGCGGGATTCGCCGGACCTGCCGCGAGCACGACGCCCGGAACCAACGTTGCAATGGCCAATACCATGGTGATCGACTTCATCGATGCCTCCTGACGGAATGTGGAAGATCGCGCGTCCAGGACGCACGTGCCAAGGTTAAGCCTATCCCGATGGGCGCCAAAGCGCCATGGCATTCGCACGTGAATTGTTGTAAAGCACTGGCGCGGCGCAGCAAGGGCGCGAGCGCCCTCACGGCCACCGCCGCCCGCTTTTTGACCGCTTTTTTGCCCCCTTATTGGGCAGTCCAGCCGCCGTCCGCCGCCCAGGCGGCGCCACGCACTTCGTCGCCCAGCGGCGAGCACAGCATCGCCACGATCCCGCCCAACTGGCGCGGCGTGACGAACTGCCCGGACGGCTGCTTGTCCGCCAGCAGCCGGGCCTGCGCCGCCTCGGCCGAGATGCCATCCCGCGCCGCGATGTCCGCGATCTGCTGCGCCACCAGCGGCGTCAGCACGAAGCCCGGGCAGATCGCATTGCACGTGACGCCGGTACCGGCCGTCTCGAGCGCGGTGACCTTGGTCAGGCCCACCAGCCCGTGCTTGGCCGCCACGTAGGCCGACTTGCCCGCCGAGCCCACCAGCCCGTGCACGGACGCGATATTGACGATGCGACCCCAGTTCCGTGCACGCATGCCGGGCAGCGCGTGGCGGATCGTATGGAAGCTGGAGGTCAGGTTGATGGCGAGGATGTCGTCCCACTTCTCCGCCGGGAACGCCTCCACTGGTGCCACGTGCTGGATGCCAGCGTTGTTCACCAGCACATCCACGCCGCCAAAGCGCGCCTGCGCCGCGGCCACCATCGCCGCGATCTCGTCGGGCTTGCGCATGTCGGCCGGATGGTGGATGGCCTGCACGCCGGTTGCCGCGAGGCTGGCCAGCGCGGCGTCCACATCGCCGAAACCGTTCAGGACGATATTGGCGCCAGCCTCGGCCAGCGCCTGTGCAATGCCCAGCCCGATGCCGCTCGTCGAGCCGGTCACCAGGGCGGTCTTGCCTTGCAAATGGGTCAGATTGTTCATGATCGCGCCTCGCTCAGACCAGGCCGGTCATGTAGTACACCGCGATGACGAAGAACACCGCCAGCGTCTTGATCACGGTGATGGCGAAGATATCGCGGTACGACTCGCGGTGCGTGAGGCCCGTAACCGCCAGCAGCGTGATCACGGCGCCGTTGTGCGGCAGCGTGTCCATGCCGCCGCTGGCCATCGACACCACGCGGTGCAGCACTTCCAGCGGAATCTGGGCGGCCTGCGCACCATGGATGAAGGCGTCGGACATTGCAGCCAGCGCGATGCTCATGCCGCCCGAGGCCGAGCCGGTGATACCGGCCAGTGTGCTGACCGAGATGGCCGCGTTGACCAGCGGGTTGGGAATGCTGCGCAGCGCATCGCTAACCACGAGGAAACCCGGCAGCGCGGCGATCACACCGCCGAAGCCGTACTCCGATGCCGTGTTCATCGATGCCAGCAGCGCGCCCCCGACGGCGCCCTTGGTGCCTTCGGCAAAACGCTCCCGCACGGCGCCGAACGCGGTGACGAGCACCACCACGATGCCCAGCAGCAGCGCGCCCTCGACCGCCCAGATGGCCGTGACGCTCGCCACCTTGGTCTCGATCGGCTTGGCCAGGCCCGGCAGCGACACGCTGTTGGCCGGCCCATACCAGAGCGGGATCATCCGCGTCAGCCAGAAATTCGACACACCCACCACGAGCAGCGGCAGGATGGCCAGCAGCGGCGGCGGCAGCTTGCCGCCTTCCACGCGCTGCGGCTCGTTGAGCAGGTTGGTGCCGTAGCCCTCCCCCCGCGCAGCAGCCGAACGGCGGCGCCACTCGAGGTAGCTCAGGCCCACCGCGATGATGAACAGCGAGCCGATCACGCCGAGGATCGGGGCGGCCCACGCCGTGGTGTTGAAGAAGTTCGACGGGATGATGTTCTGGATCTGCGGCGTGCCCGGCAGCGAATCCATCGTGAACGAGAACGCGCCCAGCGCGATCGCCCCCGGCATCAGCCGCTTGGGGATGTTGCTCTGGCGATAGAGTTCGGCCGCGAACGGGTAGACGGCGAAGACCACCACGAACAGCGACACGCCGCCATAGGTCAGCAACGCGCAGACCGCCACGATCACTGCATTGGCCCGCGAGCGCCCGATATAGCGGATGGCCGCGGCGACGATGGACTCGGAAAAGCCGGACAGTTCGATCACCTTGCCGAACACCGCGCCGAGCAGGAACACCGGGAAATAGAGCTTCACGAACCCGACCATCTTCTCCATGAAGATGCCCGTGAACACCGGCGCCACGGCGGACGGATCGGTCAACAGTACGGCGCCAAGCGCCGCCAGGGGTGCAAACAGGATGACGCTGTAGCCGCGATAGGCGGCAAACATCAGGAACGCCAGGGCGGCGATCACCACGACAAAAGACATGAGGTCTCCAGAATTTGTTCTTGAACCGACGCTGCTGAGCGGCCATGGAAGAGCCGTCGCGCGCGGATTGCCCCTGGCTTGTCAGGCATCGGGGGCGGCTTGAGTTCGCAGGATGTGTGCCATACGCCATACGAGGCGAATGCATCACTTATTGACGTTTTTGTCTCGATTCATGGATTCAAACCTGCTATCGACGCATGCAAATCTCGCTTGTGAGACACTCGCCGTCTCCCCATCGAGACAACGAGATCGGCAGCATGCAGAAAATAGCGGAGCCGGGCGGTGCCCTGCTGCTGGACTACGACTACGTGGCGCGTCGCGCCATGGCCTCGCTGTTCCGCACGTTCGAGAATTTCAGCGAAGGCACGTTCGTCGTGGACGACCACGCGCGCGTGGTCTGGATCAACAAGCGCTACGCGGCGCGCTTCGGGTTTTCGAACCCGCAGGAGGCCATCGGCCGCGACTGCGAGCAGGTGATTCCCAACAGCCTGATGCGCGAGGTGGTGACCACCGGCAAGCCGATCCTGCTCGACATCCTGGAGACGGACAGCGACACGATGATCGTCACGCGCCTGCCGATCAAGGACGACGATGGGCGCACGATCGGCGCGGTGGGCTTCGCGCTGTTCGACGAACTGAAGTCGCTGACGCCGCTGTTCGCGCACTACTCGCGCGTACAGGCCGAGCTGGCCGCAGCGCGCCGCTCGCTCGACCAGGCCCGCCGCGCGAAGTACACCTTCGCCAGCTTCATCGGCACCAGCCCGGCGGCGCAGGAGGTCAAGCGCCAGGCCCGGCGCGCGGCGCGCGTGGAGTCGCCGGTGCTGCTGCTTGGCGAGACGGGCACTGGCAAGGAGTTGCTCGCGCATGGTATCCACGCCGGCTCTACGCGCGCCGAGCAGCCTCTTGTCACCGTGAACGTGGCGGCCATTCCCGAGACGCTGCTGGAGGTCGAGTTCTTCGGCGCGGCGCCGGGCGCCTACACGGGCGTGGACCGCAAGGGCCGCATCGGCAAGTTCGAACTGGCGGACGGCGGCACGCTGCTGCTCGACGAGGTGGGGGACATGCCGCTGATGCTCCAGAGCAAGCTGCTCCGGGCGTTGCAGGACAAGGAATTCGAGCCCCTCGGCTCCAACCGCATCGTGCGCGCCGATGTGCGGATCATCGCGGCCACGTCGGCCGACCTGCCGGCGCTGGTCGCGGCGGGCAAGTTCCGCGCCGATCTCTACTACCGGCTCAACGTCCTGACGATCGAACTGCCGCCACTACGCGAGCGGCGGGCCGACCTGCTGCTGCTGGCCAACGCGATCATCGAGGAACTGTGCATCAAGGCCGATCGCAACCCGCCCGGGCTGCGCCAGGACGCGTTGCAACTGCTTGGGGAATATGACTGGCCCGGCAACGTGCGCGAGTTGCACAACGTGCTGGAGCGTGTCGTGATGCTGTGCGACGAGGATTCGATCGACGCGACCACTCTCGCCCCGCTGCTGGACCGCCGCTTGCCGGCGACCCTGCCGTCAAGCGTACCAGCGAGCCTGGAAGCCCCCGTCGCGCCGGCGAAGGTGACGACGGTTGTGCCGACGGCACCCGAACCCCCGCCGCAAACCTACGCGGCGGCGATGGCCGGCTTCGAGGCCGCCTTCCTGCAACAGGCGCTGGACGCCTGCGGCGGCCGGGTGGCCGACGCCGCCACGCGGATCGGCATCAGCCGCGCCGCGTTCTACAAGAAGCTCGCGGCGCTGAAGCCGGCTTCGGTGACCTGATCAGGCGACCTGATCAGCCGCCGATGCCGAGCAGTTCCACTTCGAAGTTCAGCGTGGCGTTCGGCGGGATCGTACCCGGCACGCCGCGTGCACCGTAGGCGCTGGCCGACGGGCAGGTCAGCTTGGCCTTGCCGCCCACTTGCATCTTCTGCACGCCCTCGGTCCAGCACGGAATCACGCGATTCAGCGGGAACGAGATCGGCTGGCCGCGCTTGTACGAACTATCGAACTCCGTGCCATCGGTCAGCGTGCCACGGTAGTGCACCTTGACGGTATCGGAAGCCTTGGGCGAGGCGCCCGTGCCCTTGGTCACGTGCTGGATCACCACGCCGGACGGCAGCGTCTCGGAAGCCGGTGCGGCGGCCTGGGCAACGCCTGCGCCAGCGAGCGTGACGGCGGCAAGAATCAGGGAAAGAGTCTTCATGGGAATCTGTCGTGTCAGTGTGTTTGGAAATTGGCGCCGGCAGCGCGCGCGAGGCCAGCCGGCAGTGTACCCGAGGCATCATCCGACCACGAACAGCCCGACGATGAAGTACGCGAGCGAGAGCGACAGCGCCAGCGCAACCAGCACCACGGCAATTCCTCGCCATGGCATCGTGCGGCGGCGCCGCTCCGGGTTAGCGACCGAAGCTGGCATCGTCTCCTCCGCCTCTGCCGGTACGAGCGCCGGCCGGACGCGCGGCGCGGTGTCTGGCAATGGCGCGCCGTGCTCGTCCCGCAGCCCCCGGGCGACCAGCGCCGCGATCACCGCCAGTGCGTGCGTGCCCATGTCCGGCGCTTCACGCAAGCGCAGGATCCACGTCCGGCATTGCTGCCCGGTATCGGCGCTGCCGTAGTACTCGCGCAGCAGGCTGTCCTGCAGCCATACGCCCCGGCAACTGCCCGACGCGCCCTGCACACGACTGCCCGCCTGATCCAGCGCGGTGCAGAAGCAGTAGTGCACCGCCTGCACGGCGTCGACCGGCAGGTTCACCGCGTTGCCCGCCCGCCGCAGGTGGACGAGCTGTTTGCGGGATTCGCGCTTGAGCCATTCCATCCGCGCCATCGACTTCAGCTCCGGCGACAGTTCATCGAGGATGCGAAACAGCGGCTGGGCGAGATGGAGCAGGAGATTGCCTCCCCAATAGTGGGTCATCCCCAGTCCTTCTCTGCGCCGGAGGCGATCATGGCGTGCCGCCGCGCGGTATCCGCCACGGTCCAGTAGTCGTCCGCCATGGCCGGCCCTTGCGCGTGCGGCGATGGCGCCGGCTTCGCCGTGGGTGCCCGGTACGCATAGGGGTTGACGCCATCGCCGCCGCGACGGTCCGGGCTCAGGTAGCGGCCGATGTCGGGGTCATAGACACGCCGGCCGTGCCAATGCAGCCCGGTTTCGTCATCGGCGAACTGGCCCGCGAGCCGCAGCGGCTGCCCGCCGGCGACTGCCGGGCCATCTTGGGCCAGCAGCCGGCCCAGCGCCGTGTAGCGGCCAGACCAGACCTCCGCGCCCGCCTCGTCGGTCAACGCCACGGCGGTGCCGGCGACGTCGGTCTGGTAATGCAGGAACCGCATGGCCCCGGGCTGGCCGGCAGCATCGAGCGGCTGGTCGATGCAGGTCAAGGGCACGTCGCCGCCAGAGCCTTGCCCCGCCGGCACATAGAGATAGGTCCGTACGCGGTCTGCCTCGAGTATCTGCCGCAAGGTGTCGTCGTGCCAGACGAAGCGCGTGATGCGCGGCGGCGTGGCTGGCAACGCGCGGCCCGGCGCCTGCCGGACCGTCACAGTCCGCTCGATGCAACGGCCCAGCGCGTCGTACTGGTAGCGCACGAGCCGGTCGCGCACGCGCACGGCAATCAGGTGGCCTTCGGCGTCCCATTCCAGTGCCATTGCGTCGCGATTGCCTGACTTCGCTATGACCTGCCCCCACGCGTCGTACTCATACCGCCAGCCCGCAAATTCGGTCAGCCGGTGATTGTCACGCCGCACCGGACCCACCAGGCTCCGCGATGGGTCTAACTGCGTGCCCGCGCCGTCCCAGCTGAAGCGTTCAATGCCGAGATCGTCGGTCACGCGCCGCAGCAGGTTGCCGCTGCGGTCATAGTCGAGGTGGGTGGTGCCATATCGGTGATCGACGGTCTGTACTACCTTGCCGCCAGCGCCGTAACTGACCGCGCGCCAGAGCCGAAGATCTTCCGGCACGATCTCGCGCTCGGCGGTCTCGCTGTGCAGCACCGCGCGCCACCACAGCGGCGCGCCGATGGCGTCGTAGCCCGTATAGGTCAGCAGGTCGCCCTGCATGCGAACCACTTCGCGCTGCATGGGGTCGAAAGCAAACTCCGCGACGTGCTGGCCGTCGATCCCGATCAACGTCACCATCCCCGTGTCGTCGCGCGTGATCTGCACGGTCTGCTGTTGGGGCAGCAGCACCCCAATCAGGCGACCGGCGTCATCGTAGCCAAAGCGGAGCTTGCTGTGCGGGCCTTCCTCGGACAAGGGCTTGCCCATCTCGTCATGCGTGTAGCGGACGGCTGTCTCGACGATCCCCAGCGCCTCGCCCTCAGCGGTGGGCGTGCGCGACACGGCCTGGAGATGACCATCGGCGGCATAGTCGAACCGATACCGACTGTGCGTGGTGTCGCGCCCCACGAGACGGCCAAGGGGATCGTACGAGTACACCTCGCGCCGCACCTGCCCGCCGGCACTCGCTGTCAGCGTGGCGAGCGCGCCGCTGTCCGTGTAGGTGAAGTCCTGCGTTACGCCGTTCTCGTCGGTCGACCGGCTCGGACGGCCCACAGCATCCCATTCGAACGTCTGGACCGCCCCATTGCCGCTCGTGGTGCGCACGCGCCGGCCGTGCGCGTCGTAGGCATGCGCGATTGCGTGCCCCTCTTCGTTGATCTCGCGCAGGACACGACCGCGCCCATCGCGCTCCCACGCCCGGCCCTGGCCGTCGGCGCCGACATACTGGGTGCGCTGACCGAGCGCATTCCAGTCATGACGCTCATCGCTGCCATCGGCGCGCGTCAGCTGGAGCGGCCAACCGTGGCCGTTGCATGCGAAGCGTGTGATGCCGCCCGCCGCGTCGCACAGCGCGGTGACTTGGTTGTCCGCGCCATAGGTCAGGTCGAAGGTACGGCCCTCCGCATCGGTCTGCCGGATCACCCGACCGGCGGCGTCCCGCTCGAATTGAACCGTTGCACCGTCGGCGCCGGTGCGACGGATGATCCAGCCGTGCGCGTCGTACACCGTGGCCACTTTGCCTTCCGGCGTATTGTGCTGCGTCGGCTGGAGGCTGTCATCGCGAATCCACGACCAGTTCTGGCCGGCGGAATCTTTCACCATCAGTGGCTCGAGCGTGCTGAAGGTGTAGTGGGTCTGGCGCCATCGGCCGGCGGAATCGGTCTCCTTGACCACGCGCGAGAGGTTGTCCAGTGTGAGCACGATCCGACGCTCACCCGGCAGTTCCAGCGCGACTGGCCAGTGCGAGCGGCTGTACTGGAACGCATACTGCCGGCGATCGAAGTCACGGAAGCCGACCACGCAACCGCGCGCGTCGTAGCGCCAGCGCGCCGTGTGCCCGAACACATCGGTGACGTCGCAGGTGCGCGATGCAGTGTCGTATGTGAACTGTTCGCGTGCCCCGGCATCGGTGCTGCGCTCGACCACACGCGCGCGGTCTCCATCGGCCTCCCATACGTAGCGTGTCACGCCGCCGAGAGCGCCGACTTGCTCGACCATGCGCCCGCCGCGGTAGCCGTAACGCCGGGTCGTGGCACCCGTGCGGTCCTCGACCCGCGCGAGCCGTTCGTCATCATCGTAGTGATAGTGCACGAGCATGCCGGCAGGCCCTGTCCCTACACGCTCAATGGCGGACAGGCGCCGGCTGTCGCCGGCATAGTGCATCTGCAAGACGTCACCGCACGTGCTGCCAAGCCGGTCCAAGCGTCCCGAGGCATCCCGGATGCAGCCGATGCGTTCGCCGGCATAGTCCTCGATGTACTTCAGCCGCGCGATGCCTTGCGCGTCGAACTTCTCGAAGACGCGATAGCACGGCGTGAAATCGGCCACGACCATCGTGCCGTCCGACAGGCACGCCAGGTGCAGCCGTTCGGACAGCACTGTCACGCGCGTGCCAGGCTGCGGATCGGGCACGTCGATCGTGCGCCCGTGCTCATCGGCGTAGATCAGCCGATCGCCCTGCCGGTGCAGCGTCACCTCCCAACGCACGCGCCAGCCGACGCCCAGCGCCCCTTCCGCGGCCAGTGCGCCGGAATAGAAGCGCGACCAGCGCAGCGGCAGGCGCGCCGGCAGCGTGAAATCCGTCTCGTGCGCCGGGAGGCAGATCTTGTCGCCAGACAGGACATCGATCTCGCCCCACAGCAGGCCGGACAGCGCGCGACGAACACCGTACCGCGCCGCCATCTCCGCTTCGTGACCATGGAATCGCCCGGCAAAAGGACGCGTTGCCACGGCATCGAGTTCCTTCGCCCGGAACAGGTCGAGCAGGCTGCCCAGTTCACTGATGGCCGACATGTCCGCCCTCAACCCCCGACGAATACGTTAGGGGAGCCATTCGCGACTGGCGCGCCGCAGCCGGACACGCCGCCGACCATGGAGGCCGGCATGTTATTGATGAATACCGTGGACGAGCCTTTCGCCAATGATCCGCCTCCGTGCAGCGAGCACGAACAACTGCTCCCGCACGCGATAGCGGCGGGCACCCCGTTGATAAAGACATTGCCGGATCCCGACGTGATCGACCCTCCGTGGCCGATCGCGTCACCCAATCGCGCAGCTGGCGTTCCCATATGTGCTTCCTTTCAGAATCGAGTGATGGCCCGGTGACGGATGTCACCGGGGCGAGCAGGTTCTCGCCTTCCGCCGTTATGGCTCTGGCGTCGTTGGCGTCGGCGTCGGAATCGGCGGCGTCGGCGTCGGTGGGGGCGGGGTGGGCGTCGGCGACGGTGGCGTCGGTCCGGTTGGCCCAGTCGGCCCGGTTGGCCCTGTCGACCCGGTTGGCCCTGTCGACCCGGTTGGCCCTGTCGACCCCGTTGGCCCCGTTGGCCCGGTTGGCCCGGTTGGCCCGGTTGGCCCGGTTGGCCCGGTTGGCCCGGTTGGCCCGGTTGGCCCGGTTGGCCCGGTTGGCCCGGTTGGCCCGGTTGGCCCGGTTGGCCCGGTTGGCCCTGTTGGCCCTGTTGCCCCGGTTACGCCGGTTGCCCCAGTTACGCCGGTTGCGCCAGTTCCCCCCGTTGCGCCACTCGGCCCCGGCGGTCCCGGTATCTGCTTGGCATTGGCGCGGGAGCCGAGGCCGAGCATGGGCACCACAATCGGTACCGACGGTGCGGCCAGGCCGATCGCGAAGAAGCCACCGCCACCGCCTCCGCCGCCGCTCTTCTTCTTGCCGTCGCCCGGGTTCAAGTCCAGTTGCGTGCCCTGGATGACAATCTTGTTGCCCACGAGCTTGATCGTTCCGTCGCTGGCCATCGACAGCGACGATTCCCCGCAGGTCAGCGACAAGGCCGAACCGGCACTGACGGCCATCGCCTTGCCGATGCTCACCAGATAGGCGCCGCCCACCGAATAGGTCGATGCCAAGGCCACGTTGACCGCCGATATGCCACCGATGCTCATGGAATAGGCAGCGCCGACGGTATGGACCGATCCGCCCGCCACGTTGGTGGCATACAGTGCGCCAACGCCAAGGTTGAAGTTGGCACCCACGCCCATCGCCAGGTCCATACCGACGGTTTTCGTCTCGTTCCGCTTCGTCAGGCTGACCATGTCGCGCTCGGCCTGCTGGTAGAACTCCTCCATGCCGGCCTTGTCCTCGAACCGGACGCCGTTGTAGTTGTCCGGCCCGCCACCTGGCGTCTGGCTTTTGAAGCCGCTCTTGGTGGCGCTGGCGGGCAGGTCCCAGGGCGGCTGCGTCGCATTGTTATAGAGACTGCCAGTGACCAGCGGCCGATCCGGGTCGCCATTCATGAAGTTGATAATCACCTCATGGCCGACGCGCGGGATATAGATGCTGCCGAACTTGGCGCCGGCCCAGGCCTGCACCACGCGCACCCAGCATGAGTCCGACTCGTCGTTGCGCGCGTAGCGGTCCCAAAGGAAACGCACCTTGATGCGGCCGAATTCGTCAGTCCAGACCGTGGAGCCCGGCGGGCCGACCACGATGGCCGATTGCGGACCGTGGGTATTGGGTTTGGCCGTCGTGCGGGGCATGCGGAACACCTCGCTGGTGGGCTGCACCTCAAGCTCGTTCCGGCATTGGTACTGATAACCGGCGCCCGATTCGTCGGCAACCTCCGTCAGCATCAGTGTCGATTCCACCACGAGATACTCGCGGTTCGCCCCACGGTGCGCATGACGGGCGAGCACGAAGGTCTCGCCACAAGCCACGCCACGGACGTTCCCATGGCCGAACGCGCGCACACCTTCCGCGCGGGCCTCTTCCATGCGGACACGACTGATCATGTCGCCATGACGCGCGTCAGTAAAGTCACTCGGCCATTCGAACACGTCCCGGTCGGCCCATGTCGTGCGGCGAGGCTGCTGATTGGCTTGCAGCAGCCTCGCCCGCGAGCGTGTGAAGTCGTAGTCGTCCACTTCCACGCGGCCGGTACGCAGCGCCTCATGCACGGAGAACGCCGCGATGTGTTCGATGTCGATCTTGTCGTCGTTCGGGTGGTATTCGATCTGGTGATAAGACTCGCTGCGCACGCGGCGGTGCGCACCGATGTGGTCGCACAGCACGAGCCGGTGTTTGCCGTCCGAATGCTCGAAGAACCAGTAGATGCCCCATTCCTCCATCAGCCGCTGGATGAAGTTGAAGTCCGTCTCGCCATACTGGACCTGGAACTTGCGCGGGTCGTTGCGCTCGGATTCGCTCGTCAGCGCGTACTTGCCCACGTCGAGCCGCTTCTCCACCGGGTAGGGATAGTCAGCCAGAACGTCGTCGATGATCTCGAGTACGGTCTTGTCCTGGTAGATCTTGAAGTCGTTGGTCAGCGTGGCCAGCCACAGCCAGGGCCGCAACACCACGCGATAAACGTTGTACCGCCCCTCCTGGTGCAGGTAGCCGGCAGAGACCACAAGCCCGCTGATCTCGCGCGTGCCGCGCCCCACCTGCTCGCTGGGCGCCTTCCCGCTTCCGTCGATCTGAATCGAGAGCGTCATCTCCTTGCCGACCAACGCCTTCAGGTCAAGGTTCGCGCTCGCCGCCAGCGGCAGCTGGTAGTCGTCCGGCGTGCGCAACTGCACCTCGTACTCAAACAATCGGCCAAGCCGCTCCGTGCCATGGACCTGCAGGAACTCGAGGGCCGGCAAGCCGGCCACCTTGGGCATGGCGGCGCTGCGGATCGCCACGGTACGATTCTGCGAGGCAACGCCGTTCAAGAATTCAGTAGCCATTTCTTCCCTATTGCAATCACCAGTCTGTTTCCATCGTCGTCGGCACGGCCGGCGCTACGCGCCTTTCGGGCAGGCGAAACCCCTGAGAAGCTGGCCGGACAACGCATTCGCGTGCCCGCCCGTCACGAGTTCCAGTGCGGCATGGCGATCGTCGAATGTAAAATCCACGACCATGCGGCTGGCCGAGGCCGTGCCAACTGGCCGCCCTCGGTCGATCAGCCGGAACAGCGCCCACGGACCCGATGTCACGATCGTCGACGTGTCGGGCCGGATCTTCGGGCTGGCCGACATGCCGGCCACCGCCCCGCCGCGTGGGCCCGGCCATCCGAGCTGGAATGTCACGACCGGGCCATGTGCATAGCGAATCTGCTGGCCGTCGATGTCGAGCGAGAGTTCCAGAATCTCGGGGTCGAGATTGGCCACCCGGGCGTCGACCTTCCACGCCATGCGCTTCCCGCCCGATTCGCGGAAGAACGTCTCGCGGATGGCCGCAGCCCGTTCGAACGGCTCCAGGCTCGGCCCGTGGACGGGCGGCATGCCCGGGCTGAGCGCCTTGTAGCGCCAGGGCCGCGAACTGGTATCCACGTTCGGCGCGAGCGTCCGGGTGAAGAAGGCATCCAGCAGGCCATCGGCCGCGAAGATGTGGTGGAAGTCTTCAATGTCCACATCCTGGCTCGCCCCTGCCACGAACGGATACTTGCCCGCGATCGCCCGGCGGCACGCCGCACCGACCGATGATTCGAGTTGGGATGCCAGCAGCGTGCCAACGCCCGCGTTGACCTTCTGCGTCACCTGGACCGATATGCCGGCCAGCACGGCGCGGAATGGCGCGGGGAGCTTCTCGGCTTCCAGTTGCAGCATCGTGCCGATGTCGACCGCCGGCGGCATACTGTTCGCCGCAAGCGCGGCGCCCGCCACGGAAAGCCGGGTGTACTGCTCACCCAGCAGCGCCATGATGCCGCCCAGCTGGAGCGCATTGCCCCCGGAACCGGCCGCCGCCACCGGCGCGCTGGCGGGTGTCATGCCGGCACCCGAATCGGCGTGCCCGGTCACCACTTCGCGCAGCGCTGCAAAACGGTTGTCGACCAGATCGCGCTCCACGCGGCGCAGCCGGTTCGTGCCGCCAAGCGCGGACGCAGCACTGGCAGCCCGTGTCACCGTATGGAGGCGCGCGGACATGCCAGAGGCCGTGACGACCTTCTGCGCGGTATTGACGCCATCATCCTCGTCATCCGCGACCGACAGCGATGTCTCGCGTATTGCCGTACGGGCCAGTCGTGCCAACGGGGAATCCGCTGAAGACAGAATGCGCAGGATCTGAAGATCGAGCACAGTTGAACCACCCTGCTCCGCCGCGTCCGGCATCGCGGGCCGCACGCTTTCCAGGAAACGCTGCCAGTAGTTGGCGTAGTCGATCAGGTATTGACGGCGGATGTCCTCCGCCAGCGGCGAACTGGCCATCAGCGTGGCGACGTCCTGGCCGTAGCCAGCCTTCGCCTGCAACTCCGTACGCCCCATGATCCAGGCATCCGCAGGCTGAGCCTTGACAAGGAAGTGCGCCAGCCGCCGCGCGAATACCTTGTGGTAACCATCGTATGTGTAGAGGCCGGGCACGCCCTGCTCGAGCAGCGCGCTGTCCGCGAGCGTCAGCACCGAACCGGCCTGCAACCCCGCAGCGCGCGCCAGGGTGATCGGCTCGGGCGCCTCCTTGGCCATCTCCGCCATGGCTCGTTCATAGAGCCGTCGCGGCGCCGGGTTGCTGCTCAGGTAGCGACGCGCGCGGTCCACGAGCAACGCGTTTTGTGGCGTGCTCGGCGACAGGTCGTCGCCATCGAACAGCGCTTGAAGGTGCTGGCGCATCCGATGGGGCTCGCCGAACGCCGCGCTGCTGTCCGACTGCTCCCAGTCCTTGAGCACCCACGCCTTGAACACTGCGGCGTCGAAGTGCTTCCTGTCGTACAGCATCAGGTAGGCCGTCAGGGCGCTATAGACGCCATCGGGGTCACCAGCCTCCATTCGCGCATCGAGCGAATCCTCCAGACGCCGTACGACATGCGGCAGCAGCATCTGGCGCAACAGGATGGCGTAGGTGCTCCCCGAGGCATCCATGACGGGGGGTGCGGCGTAGAGCCCGTACCGATAGTCGAAGCCAGGATTGGCGAGATCGAGCTGCCCGAGGTGCGGCAAATCTGCCGACGCATTCAGCATGCCGGGCAAGGCCGTCGGCTCGCGCCGCTTGCGATAGCTCTTGACCCGTTCGTCAAGCGCGGTCACCTTCGCCTCGATGGCTGTCAGATAAGCGTGATTGTTCTCAAAACTCGTGGCGAGCGCATAGACCAGCCAGCCACACACCACGACTGACGCCAGATAGCTCGCTGCGCGCATCGCCCGGAAGCGGAGTTCCCAGCGCTGGTTCGGCCGAACCAGGTGTGCTTCCGGCACGATCACCTGCTGGAACAGGTTGTGCAGGAAGTAGCTGCGATAGCCGGACAACTCGGCGCCCGCGGCACGCGAGGCCTCCGCCTCCGCTCCGGTTTCACTGGGCACCGAGCGGACCCCGCCGCCGCGCAGCCGCTGGAGCAGCGTGGTCTTGTCGGCGGCAATCGTTACGTCCGACTGCATTGCGCTCGAGAAGTACACGCCGCGCAGGGCACTGTCGATCTGCGTGCTGTCGTAGCGTGAGTCCATGAATACGAGCGACACCACATCGAGCACCACACCGGCCAGGCAGCCGAATTCCGCCGGCAGCGCGTAGAGACGCTTGCGACGTTCGGTCTCGTACTCCTCGATCAGCCGATTGTTGACGCCCGCTTCCAGGCGGTCGACAAGCACCCCGACTTCCTCGACGCACCGTTCGCGCAGATCATTGACACGACGTGCCGCACCGTCTTCCGGAGCGGAGACCGCGATGCCCCATACCTGGGCACGCCCTTCCGCCGTCAGTGACTGGAAGTACTCGCTGAAGCCTGGCAGCACATCGACCTTGGTCACGAGCACATACACCGGGAAGCGAATCCCGAGTTCCTTGCGTAGCTCGGTCAGCCGGGTGCGCAGCGTGGCCGCGAGAGCGATCCGCTCATCGGCCGACTTACCCAACAACTCCGAGGCGCTGAGTGCCAGCACCACGCCATTGACGGGCGCGCGCGGCCGGTGCTTGCGCAGCAGGCCCAGGAAGCCCATCCACTCCGTCTTGTTGCGCTCGGGGTCCTCCGTCTCACCGGCGCGATGATCGGCATACCGGCCGGCCGTATCAATCAGAACCGCCTCATTGGTAAACCACCAGTCGCAGTAGGTCGTCCCCTCCGGCGCCTTCAGTGAGACGGCATTCATCTGGTCCGCCTCCGGGAACTCGAGCCCGGAATTCAGGGCGGCAATGGTCTTGCCCGCCTCCGGCGTGCCCAGCATCATGAACCACGGCAGGTCGTAGAGCTGGCGGTCACTTTCGAAGTACCGCTTCAGGCCAAGCCCGTGCCCGTGAATACGCCGGATATGCTGGACAGCCTTGCCGACAATGGCGCCAAGCACGTGCAGTTCATCGCGCGGCCGCGCGGCCGCGTCATCGGACGAGCCGAAGATGCGCTTGACTAGGGCCTCGTTGTTGCGCAATGCGCCCCACAGACGCCAGGCGCCGTAAACCCCATAGGCAATGACGATCAGCACGATGCAGATTGTGCGCGTGCCGTAGGAGGCCAGTGGACGAACCTCGCCGAATGCGAGGAGCGGGCCGAGATGCCACAGCAGCACGCACAGGGCGGCCACGGCGAGCGGGCTATACGGCCAGCTACGCAGCCAGCATACGTACAGCGCGACCAGCATTACGATGGCCGTCACCCGTAATGACAGATCGCCAAGAGGATGATGGGCACCGAAGGCGAGCCAGGGGCCGAGGAACCAGACGGCGAGCCCCAGCGCCACGATGGCGAGGAATGCCAGCATCGCCTTCGAGAACAGGGGAGAGAAGAAGGTCTTCAAGTTATGCATGCTGCTTCCGCGCTACTGCGTCACCATGACTTCCACGCGCCGGTTGCGGGAACGTCCTTCCGCCGTGCCATTGCTAGCCACGGGTTGCGCATCGCCACGGCCATGCACCGCGATACGATTCGCGGGCGTACCGCCCGACTCCAGAATCTTCGCGACAAAGGCCGCGCGCTTCTCGGACAACTGCTCGTTGCTCGCAAAGTCCCGCGAACGGATCGGCAGGCTGTCGGTATGGCCGGTGACGACGACCTGGCCGCCCACGCGGGCCACCTCTTTCGCCACCTTCTCGAGGGTCGGGTACATGTCTGCACGAACTTCGTTCTTGCCGGAGGCAAACATCGAATCGCCCTTGAAGATGACCAGGCTGCGTCGCTCGTCCTCATCCACGCTCACGAGGCCGCGCGTGACCTCGTCCTTGAGCAGGATCGAGAGGCGGAGCCGCGCCGGAGCCTGCACTGATCCACGCGGAATGCTATGGATGCGCGCATTTAGCGCGCTGCCGGCCGTGAGCAACTGATATTTGTACCAGGCGAACAAGCCGAACACGATCACCGCGGCCACTGCGGCCAGGCTCCATGGCGGCACGCCGCGCAATGCGCGCAGGCGCCCCGCCTCGGCGGGCTTCCAGCGTGGGGAGAGTTCGACCGGCACTGCGTCGCGGGCGCCGGCGACCAGCGCAGCAAGGCGATGCCGCACCTGCTCCAGATGACGCCGGCCATCCTCGATCACGCTATACCGGCCCTCGAAACCCAGGCCAAGGATGCGGTACAGGATCTCCAGCACGTCGATGTAGGTTTGCGGATCAGCAGCCATCCGGCCGATCAGCAGGAATACCTTCTCACCACCGTCGTTCTCGCCTTCGAACGCAATCAGCAGGCTGTTACGCGCCCAGGCACCGCCGCCGCCCCATCGTGTACGGTTTGCGGCTTCGTCGAGCGCCGTGCACAGGCAGTAGCGCACCGCCGCCATATGCGTCCAGTGGAGGTTGGCACGCTCACAGAGGGTCTGGAAATGGTCCACTTCGCGCGCGAGCAGCAGGCGCAGCGCGCGGATCTCTTCCTGCGATGCCATCGTCGCTGGCATGTCGGCCAGCAACCGCAGTAACGGGCTCGCCGCTTCCATGAGCGGATTCCTGGCTAGCTGCACCGTCTCGAGCCGCCGTTCGGCGTCCACCGGCGGATCGAACGCGAACAGCACTTCGGCCTCCACCGGCGACGTACCATCGCGCGGCACCGCCACTTTTGCGCCCGATGYCGTCTGCACGTCAGTCACGCCACCCTCCGTGAGAAACGCGAAGTCGTCCGACGATTCAAGATTTCCGGCGCTCACTTATGACGCACTCCCCACAGTTCCAGCTTCAGCTCGGGGAAACTGCCGGCGATATGCATCGCCAGGGCACCCTGCTGAGCGATCTGGTCCCAGAACACGCCGGTCCGGGACAGCTCGAAGTAGACGTAATTCGCATTGAACGGAATCTGGCGCGGCGGCACGGGAAGCGCCAGCATCTGGAGCCCCGGCAGGTGCGAACGGATCAGTTCCGGCAGGCGCTGAGGCTGGCTGATCTTGGCCTGTGCGGCGAACTGTTGTTGCAGGACGTCTGGCGACATCTGCGCACCCACGGCAAGCACAAGCGTCTCGAAACTGGCCAACTCAGCGGGCAGCATTGTCGCAAGGCGAATGCCATGCGGCTGCTCCACGAGCGGAATCGGTTGCGCGCCACGTATCAGCACCTGGTTCAGCAGGTGATGGACCTCGGTTACTAGCGGATACAGGCTCTCAAAGAGTCGCGCATGGTCGTAGCCCGGCGCAAGCTCGGGCCGCCGCGTCTGCGGACGCACAAAGGTCGCGAGGTCGCCGGACAGCAAGAGCAGCGCGCGGTAGAGCTCGACGGGCGAGGTCTCGCCGATCTGCCCGATGTGTTCGAGCAACGGCTCATGGCGGTTGAGCACCTGCAACAGCAGATAGTCGGCGACTTCGGCTACGGCACCCGTGCGCCCATGGCTGCCTGACAGCCGGTTCGCCAACGCATCGGCGCGTAGCTTCGCCAGGCCATGCAGCTGCGTCACCCATTCCCGCAACAAGGCGTTGGCGCCAAAGTGCACAACGGGCGGGATATGGTCGCGCTCATGGAGAACGACAGAACCGTCGGGCTGCAAGCTCTGGATGCGCGCTACGGCGATGCCGATCCAGGACTGGCTCAGTTCCTTCTCAGGCAACAGCCGCAGCCGCAGGTTAGCCATCTGGACCGGCTTCGGACCTTGGCCGATCGCATTTGCATCGCGTAGCGCTTCGTCAAAGGCAAGATACCGCGCCAGCGACCCCGCCTGCTCCTCGAAGATCGTCTCCTCGGTGTTGGCAAGGCGTAGCGGCACGGCGAGGTAGATCAACTGGCCGAGATGCTCGGGAGTGATCGTCAGCGGCGGTGGCGGTGGCGCCTCCGTTGGCGTGTCGAACGGTGTGCCATCGGGAAAGATTCCCGATCCGCGTTTGATCGCCAGCTTGCCGAAGGACAATGCACTCTGATCGATCTCATACTGGCTGAATCCCCATGAGAACGGACTAAGCGTTGTCACACACCGCTGTGCGACATACTCGAGATAGCGCTCTTGCTGCTGAAACAGCTGAGGGCGCAGGAATAGTCCTTCACTCCAGACGATCTTATTGTGATAGCTCATGGCAATCAGTTGACCTCAGTAATCGAAACAGCTTGATCGCGTGCCTCGATCTTCAGGGCGACAGTCCTGTCGGGCACCACCGCGCGGTACCAGGCTGCATCGGGTGCCTCGGGCAGGCGCCACGTGGCGCGCCATACGGACTTGCCTAGTTCGCGGTAACCAACCAGCACGCCGATCGCTGTTGTGGCCGGATTGGATTTGCGTTCGATACGCTCGTCGGTGCCGGGCCGCATGATGAACTCGTCGACAGCAAGCAGGTCGGCGGCAAGCACCTTCTTGTCTTCGTTCTGAAGCGTAAAGAAGTCGGCGCTATCGAACGCCGCAGCGGACCTCAGTTCGTAGACGCGCACCATCACCGGCGCAGCGCGGCCTTGTTCATCGCTATTCAGGTTCCCGCTCGTCTCGATCAGGAGCTTCAACTGCAACGGCTCTTTCCGCGTCGGTGCAGTGCTGCATCCTTGCAAGACCAGGCATACCATCAGCAACAACCACCCGATCGCCATCCACCGAGTGGCGCGGGTGCCGGCCAATCCGGTGGGAGTCAGATCAAAGCGCATGGACATGTTCGATTCGGTTTGGCTGCACGCAGTGCAATCCGGCCGCCGAATCGCAACCGGATTGCACGACAACCAGGAGGGTCAGGCCGTGTTCTTCTTGACGTCGAACGTTGCGGTGATCACGCCGCCGCTGCCGCCCTGCGCGTTCTGCACCACGTATTCCTGCTTCAGGCGGGAGAACGACAGACGCACGATCTCGCGCGGACGAGCTTCGTCGGAGCTAAGGCCAGAAGGGCTCACCTGCGTCACCAGCAGGTCGTTCATCGTGAACTTGATGTACTCGAGCGGGCTGCCGCCGGCCTTGCGCACCACCAGACGAGCCTCGTCGATATGCTTGCCCAGCAGGCAGTACTGCACGAGATTCGGGCTGGCACGGTCGATATAGTGCTCGAACTGCAGATCATCGACAGTGGCCTTGCCAGCGCCGCCGCCAGAGCCGGCGTGCATGTTCGATTGCTGGCTGACGCTCCACGACCAGCTCAACACCTCGATCTCGCTCTTGTGGACGCTATCCTCGGACTCGCCATCGATGCCGTTGATCTTCAGGAAGATGTCTTGTGCCATAGTGAGAATTTCCTTGTTCAGTAGATATGACTTACCCATGGCGGGCTTGTTTGACGAGCCCCCGCCCTGACTCGGAGTAGCGTTCGCAGGCGCGACGTACGCCGCGCCACGATGCTCAGGCGGCAGCCTTCACCAGCGGCAGTTTCGCGACGAGTCGCAGCGATACCGTCAGGCCCTCAAGCTGGAAATGCGGACGCAGGAAGAACTTGGCCTGGTAGTAACCGGGATTGCCCTCGACATCCTCGACCACCACCTCCGCAGCGGCCAGCGGACGGCGCGCCTTGGTTTCCTGGCTCGAATTTGTCGGGTCGGCGTCAACGTAGTTCATGATCCATTCGTTGAGCCATTGCTCCATTTCCTCGCGCTCCTTGAACGAGCCGACCTTGTCGCGCACGATGCACTTGAGGTAATGGGCAAAGCGCGAGCAAGCGAACAGGTAGGGCAGGCGCGCCGACAGGTTGGCGTTGGCCGTGGCGTCCGGGTCGTAGTACTCGGCAGGCTTCTGCAGCGACTGCGCGCCGATGAACGCCGCGTAATCGGTATTCTTGCGGTGAATCAGCGGCATGAAGCCGTTCTTCGACAACTCGGCTTCGCGGCGATCCGAAATAGCGATCTCGGTCGGGCACTTCATGTCCACGCCGCCATCGTCGGTCGGGAAGGTATGGCAGGGCAGGTTCTCGACCACGCCACCGCTTTCCACGCCGCGAATCAGGGTGCACCAACCGTAGCGCTTGAACGAGCGGTTGATATTCACTGCCATCGCGTAGGCGGCGTTCGACCACGCGTACTTCTGGTGATCGGAACCGTCGGTTTCTTCCTCGAAATTGAATTCATCTACCGGATTGGTGCGCACACCGTACGGCAGACGGGACAGGAAGCGCGGCATGGCCAGGCCGATGTAGCGCGAATCCTCCGAGGACCGCAGCGAATTCCACGGTGCATATTCGAGGTTTTGCGTGAAGATCTTGGTCAGGTCGCGCGGGTTGGCGAGTTCCTGCCACGAATCCATTTGGAGCACTGACGGCGAGGCACCGCTGATGAACGGCGCATGCGCGGCCGCAGCCACCTTTGCCATCGAGCCGAGCAGGTCGACGTCGGCTGGCGTGTGGTCGAAGTAGTAGTCAGCCACCAGGCAGCCGTAAGGCTCGCCGCCGAGCTGCCCGTACTCTTCCTCGTAAATCTGCTTGAACAGGGAGCTCTGATCCCACGCCACGCCCTTGAACCGCTTCATCGTGCGGCGCAGCTCTTCCTTCGAGATATCCATGAAGCGGATGCGGAGCTTCTCGTCGGTCTCGGTATTGGTAACCAGGTGGTGGAGCCCGCGCCAGGCGCTTTCCAGCTTCTGGAAGTCCTCGTGGTGCAGGATGAGGTTGATCTGCTCGGACAGCTTGCGGTCAATCTCGCCGATGATGGCCTCAATGCTCTTGTAAGCATCGTCAGACATCGTCACGGCATTGGCCAGCGCCTGCTCCGCAAGGGTCTTGACCGCGTTCTCGACGGCCTCGCGCGCCTGCTCGGTCTTCGGCTTGAATTCCTTCGTCAGCAGCGCATTGAAGTCGGATTGCCGGTCGAGCGTCTGCGCCGTCGCGGCCTTGTATTGCGTGTCACGTGTTGCCATGTCTTGTACTCGGTTGCGGTTGCGGTCCTTACTGCGCCTGGGCCTTGTCGTCGGCCTCGTTCGCCGCTTCGGGGCGCGGTGCCTTGGCCAGCGCGTTCAGCAGCGCGGGATCCTTGAGAACCTGTGCAACCAGGCCCTCGGCGCCGGACTTGCCGTCCATGTAGGTCTGGAGGTTGGCAAGCTGCGTGCGAGCCTCGAGCAGCTTGGCCAGGACATCGACCTTGCGGGCGATGGCAGCAGGCGAGAAGTCATCGATGCTCTCGAAGGTCATGTCCACCATCAACTGGCCCTGATCCGACAGCGTGTTCGCCACCGGGAAGGCCACACGCGGCTTCATCGCCTTCATGCGCTCGTCGAAGTTGTCGACATCGATGTTGAAGAACTTGCGGTCCGCCACTGGCGGCAGTGGATCCACCTGCGTGCCGGACAAATCGGCAAGCACGCCCATCACGAATGGCAACTCGATCTTCTTTTCCGAGCCGTAGATCTCGACGTCGTACTCGATCTGCACGCGCGGCGCGCGGTTCCTCGCAATGAACTTCTGTGAACTGTTGGATGCTGACATGGAATACTCCGTCGAATGCGTGATGATGTGGGACTTGCCGTGAGAACCGCGGCCCCCTTTCCGGCCACAGGGCCTGCGAGAAGCATGTTAGGTCTCGGGGCAGGCGCGGGATATAGGAAACGTTCGAAAGTTCCGAGTCTTGTCAGAAGTTTCTGAGCTAGCGTCAGCGCACCTCAATGAAGTACCAGGTGCCGGCCGTCACCGACCCCGGAGTTGTGGCTGCCGTCGCGTAGTACCGCGCAATGAATGAGAGCGACATCAACCCTGTCGAGGACATCGGAAACATCTGAGTCGTGGAGTCATCGCCTACCGCGATCGGCGTCCCGTCCGCCTTGAGCAGTTGCACCTGGACGTTCTGCGCGGTGCCACTGGATATCAGTCGCCCATCGATCTTCCTAAAGGTGACGAACGAGACTGCCACGGGCTCTTGGCCGCCCTCGCATACCAGGTTGATCGTGAACGCGGTGTCGCCCGCTGTGTCTCCGGCTTTTTTTAAAGCAGCGGTGGGGATGCTTGGCAGCGTGACGCTTTGCCGCACTGCCCCTGTGTGGCGGCAGGTTTGCGTAACGTACTTCCCCGTGAAATTCAACGCGACCGATGGTTTTGTGCCATCCGCGAAGGCAGGGAAACACAGCACGGTCAGGCTCGCAGCCAGCGACGTCCGCAGCTTCCGTGGTGAGCACCTCAGCGTCTGCTGTGTGACGGGCAACTTCGCGTGCATCTTCATTCTCGGGGATCTCCACTCACATCGATTCCGCTTCAGCTCGCCGCTGCCACGCAGCGCAGTGTCAGGCGCGTGGCCGAGTCACCGCCCCCGCCCGCACCCGCGCCAGCAGGCATCTCGTACGGGAGGTCGCATGACTCGTTCGTCAATTCGCCCCACCGCGCACGCAGTGCGCCCCTGCCCGCCAGACCGCGCAGGAACGCCAAACCACCCTGACCCACGATCCCCATCGACTTTCCGTCGGCGGCGAACAAGGCGGTGCCCAGCGGCAGGGCCTTGCCGGCCGCGTCATGCATGGCCACCAGCGCCGCTTTGCCTGTGACGGTTGGCATCTTCACGAGCACAAGGGCGTTGAGGCGCGGTACGACCTCGTCACTGGAAGTCTCCAGTTCCACGTCATCCGGCAGGTCAGTCGGGTCGATCGCCACCCGGTTCACGCGGTAGGGCGTCAAGGACGGCAGCAAGGCATAGCCATTGCCGTCTATGCGCGCGCCTTGACCGTTGACAATCCGCCCGCCTTCCGCGCCCTTGGCTTCGACCAGTGCGGCAGCCTGGCCAAGCGGCGGCCCCAATGTGACGCCGCCAGCGTGCGCGACCACGCTGCCGTCCGCGTTCAGGCCGAACTGGCGGCCCTGGTTCCCGATGGAGGCGTTCGCGGCGTATGTGCCATAGCGCGAGCGATAGGTGGCGTTGCCACCGAGCAGATTCGTTTTGTCGCCAGCGCTCGATGTCCGTTGGGCGTTGATGCCGTACGAAATGGGCGCTTCCCCTGCAGTGGACCCATTGAGGCTGGCCTGGAAGGCGCTGTCGCCGTTGGTGTCCACTGTCAAATTCGTCGACACGGAATCGAACGGACCGCGATCCACCGCGGAGTTGCGGCCGAGGGAGATCGTCAGGTTCACGCCGAACAGGGTATGTCTGGCGCGGTTTTGGTCGAACGACTGCTGCGCGTAGATCGTGTATCCAACCCGGCCGCGTCCGCCGCTGAACCCAGCCTGATACTGGGTATCTCGTCCGCGACGGCCATCCCAGTAGTCCTGCGTGCTGCCTGAGAGATACACGGAGCCCATCGTGCCGAGCGGCTGATTGATGCTGAGCTGCAAGCGGTTGCGCGTGCGATAGCTCATCAGGTTGCCGGCGGGATTCCGCACGTTCCGCGCGTAGATGGCGTCGCGCAGGCTGTAGAAGCCATTTGTCGAATATCGATAGGCACCTAGCAAGACATTCGTATCAATGCCGGGAATGCGTTTGCTGTAGCTGACGCGCCAGCTGCTGCCCGTATGCGAACTGCTCGGTAGTTCCGTACGCGCCATCGTCACATCCGCTGAGACTGCCCCGATCGGCGTGTTGACGGCGAGGCCGAGCAAGCCTGAGTTGTAACCCTCGGAGCCCAGGACACCCGTATAGCCGGTCAGCATATTGTTCAGGCCGCGCTGGATGGTTGCTTGCACCACCCATGGCTCATCCTGAACGAGCTGGTCGCGGTACTGGCCTGCGGACACGTTGAACTTCGTGAAACCGGGGCGCAGCAGGTTAGGGACGGCGGCAAAGGGCACCAGAAAGGTCTGTCGCCGCCCATCCGCTTCTTCCACCGTAACGCGCAGATCTCCGCCGTAGCCGATCGCCGGTAGGTCGGCGAGTTCGAACGGCCCTGGCGGGACGCTCGTCTCGTAGAGAATGTCGTTGTTCTGGCGGACGATCACGCGCGCATTGCTTTCCGCCACGCCACGTACGATGGGCGCGTAGGCACGCATCGAGTCGGGCAGCATCCGGTCTTCACTGGATACCTGAACGCCCCGCACACTGAACGAATCGAAAACTTCACCGGTCGTGAAGCTGTCGCCGAGCGTCAGGCGGCTGCGCCAGGACGTGATGTCTCGCTCGACGTAGGTCGCCAGGTTATTCCAGCGCATGCCGCCCTGGCTGCTGTTCCAGTCAAGCGTGGAGCGCTGGCGAAAGCGCCATTGGCCCAGATTCAAGCCCAGTTGCAGGCCAAGATACGCACTGCTCATGTCGGCGCCAGATTGATTGGCGCTGTATGTACTGAAGTTGTACTGGAGAAGCCCCGCCTTGATGCCGGCGTCCCACAGGGCGGGGCTCACGTACCCATATGGCATCTGCACCATGCTCGCCTGGGGCACGGTGATACCGAGTTGCAGTTCCGCGATGTCGAGTTCGACCTGTGCGTCAGGCACAAGGTCCGTCAGTCGAATGCATTGGTCCGCTTCGCTGAAGGCAGCGTCTTCTGCTGCGTGACGGGATTGGGCGCCGGCGTCGTCCGCGCTGGATCGAAGCGCCTTGTCAACATCGACGCCAAGACCGCGCAGCGCCGCGATGGTGAAGCAAGGCTCCGCCACGTCACTGTCTGCCACGGCGACAAACTGGACTTCGCGCTGCCCCTGCGATTTTCCATTGAGCGACAGATCCACGTCGTATACGCCGGGCGGCACGGGGTTGCCATTCGTGAAGCGGGAAATGCTCACGACCTGGCCGTTCAGGAACGCTGGATTGAACTGCACCGAGGCGAGCTTGGGCCGATGACGCCGCTTGCTTCGCTCCCGCGGCCCCGTCTTGAGCGTTTCAATTTCCTCGATCGGTACGCCACCTGGCTTCGATTGCACTGCTTCTGCATCCAGCCCGTAGCACACAAATGCGCCAAGGACCATCATCGTCCGTGCCAACGGACGCACAGCCAAACGATGCCTGGTGCTCATAGAAACATTTCGCCTTGCTTTGATGTGATCACGCCTACTCAGCGGCAGCATCAGCGGCTGACGGCGACTACGAGAAGCGCCCTGCGTTGCCTGCCGGCGTTACTGGACTGTGGCGACGTCTCCGACCGTCGCGCCGAAGTCGTTGATTAGGGAATAGGCGATTGCCGTACCGCTTGGTGGGGAGACATTGCGGTCCCCGACTTGTGAAAGCTCGACACTGCCAAATGGAGGGACCATCTGGGGCTGGTAGCTGATGTCGGCGGTGCCGGCTTTGGCCGACACGCTGTCGAGTGACACGTGGTAGCCGGTTGGATTCCCAACCCGCAGCACCTGCTTGCCTTCGGCATTGCGCGCGGCCGTCCAGGTCAACCCAGCACGCCCGGCGGATGGGTCGTCGCGCAACGCGGCAGGTCGATAGAAGAGCTTGATGCGCGTGCCAAACGCAAGCTGGAGCATGTTCCTGCTATCGGCATCCACCGGCTTGGGCGGAATTTCGAGGATGTTGAGCCAGTAGACCGTCTCACGGTCCGCGGGCATCGCCTTGCCGGTGAACTTCACCCGCAGCGTCTGGCCCTTGCCGCCTTCTGCACGGAATACCGGCGGCGTGATGATGAACGGTACGTCGAGCTTCTCAACTGGAACGGACGTGTCGCCATCGTCGATCCATGCCTGCACCAGTACCGGCGTGTCCTCGACATTGTTGAGCCGCACGGAGACTTGGCGACTCTTTTCCGGGTAGATCACCCGGGTACCGGTAATGACAATCGCGGCTTGGGCCGGTATCGACACCAGTCCCACTGTGGCCGCAATCAGGAAGGAGAGCCATCGCCAGACATGCATCATTGATCTCCACGCGCTTGAGCGGCTGGCCCGCGAGCGGGCCAGCCAATCTGCCGCATGCCTTAGTTGTAAGCCAGGGTAAAGTTCGCAGTGGTCGAAACCATGCCCGCAGACGTTGCACCGGTCGCGTAGTAGCGGCCGCCGTAGTGCAGCGTTGCGGTACCGACGGCGTCTGCGGCCGTCCGCGCTACCTGAATGGGCTTGCCGCTGTCGCCCAGACGCAGCACCGCGCCGTCGTGATCGAGCAACTGCACTTCAACGTTGCCTGCGGGCGTGGCGGTGGCGAGATTGCGGGCGTTCCCGGTTTCAGGATTGAGGTTCGTGATCTCCCAGTGCGCCGATACGCTGTTCACCCCGACCGGGCAGTTCTCGACATTGATGCTGAACGGCCTCGAGCCGGCGGTATGACCCTTTGTAGTCAAGCTGGCAATCGAGATGGCTGGCAACGTCACGGTCTTGTTGCGATCACCGGCAGTGATCGAGCAGGTCTGCCCCGTCAGCCGGCCAGCGAAATTCACCTGACCCTGCGCGACAATGGCCTGCGCGACAGCGCTCGATGCGGCGCCCATCGCGAGCAATGCTGCGACGGCAACCTGGAGTACTTGCTTATTCATGAAACGTCCTTCCAATTGAGATGCGGATTCAGTCCTTCCGCTGTTGCTGCAAAACGGCGTTGACCAACCTCGGATCCCGCCTCACTTCACGACGAACGCATCGTACAAGCCGGCATTTCCGGCGCATATATGACTCGTACGAAAGTTCCTGTCAGTTCTGCGACATGACTTCCGCTTGACGCGCGTGCAGGCAGAGCGCCGCCGCAGGAGCCAGCTCGGCATCGCCAATATCGACCTCGATATGCGTCAGCACGGATCGCGATGCGACCGATTCCAGCCAGAGCGCCGACAATCTCGGCAGGATGTGCTGGTCGATGAAACTGATCAGCGCACGCGCGCCCGTCTCCTGCACAAGGCAACGCCCGATCACGTAGTCGACCACCGCCTGGCTGTAGTGCACCGCGATGTCGTGATGGTCCTGCATGCGCTGCACGACGCGGTCGAGATGCAGGCGGACGATGTTCGACAGCGACGCATGCGCCAGCGGGCGATACGGCACCACGGTCACGCGGCCCAGGAAGGCGGCCGGGAAGGCGCTCAGCAGCGCCGGCATCAGCGCGTCGCGCAGCGCATCGGGTTCGGGCACGTCAGAGGCATCGGCATGAAGATGCGAGATCAGTTCGGCGCCGACATTGCTTGTCAGCAGGATCGCCGTGTTCTTGAAGTCGATGTAGCGGCCATCGCCATCCTCCATGTATCCCTTGTCGAAAACCTGGAAGAACATTTCGTGGACGTCGCGATGCGCCTTCTCCACTTCATCAAGCAGGACCACCGCGTAAGGCCGCCGCCGCACCGCCTCGGTCAGCACGCCACCCTCGCCATAGCCGACATATCCAGGCGGCGCACCCTTGAGCCCGGAGACGGTGTGCGCCTCCTGGTACTCGCTCATATTGATCGTGATCAGGTTTTGCTCGCCGCCGTAGAGCGCTTCCGCCAGCGCCAGCGCCGTTTCGGTCTTGCCGACGCCGGACGGGCCCACCAGCAGGAACACGCCGAGCGGCTTGCCGGGGTCGGTCAGCCCGGCGCGTGCGGTCTGCACCCGTTCGCTGATCCGATGCAATGCGCTCTCCTGCCCCATCACCCGATTGGCGAGTGTGGTCGGGAGGGCCTGTACGGCGGCGACCTGGTTAGTCACCATGCGTCCGGCGGGGATGCCGGTCCAGTCGGAGACGACCTCGGCGACAATCGCCTCGTTGACCTCGGCAAACACGAGTGGCGCCTCGCCCTGGAGTGCTGCCATGGTTGCTTCGCGTTCGCGCAGCACCTCCATCGAAGGCAGCGGCTCCCACTCGCCATCGGTGCCTGCCTCCGCTTCCGCACCGCGTTCGATCCGTTCGCGCGCGGACAGCAACGCCTGCGCGGCCTCCCGCTGTGCATCCCACCTTGCAGTAATGGCGGCTTCCTCGGTTTCCAATCCGCCAATGCGAGTCCGTACGTCGTCCAGATTCCCGTCGACTTCGAGCCCGATGCGCGCTTCGCTCTCCAGCAGGTCAAGTTCGGCGCGCGCAGCCAGCAACTGCTGCTGCACGTCCTGCAACTCCCGTGGTCGCGTTTGTTGGGAAAGACCAACCCGCGCACACGCCGTGTCGAGCAGGCTGATGGCCTTGTCGGGCAGTTGGCGGGACGGAATGTAGCGGTGCGACAATGCCACCGCGGCGCGGATCGCGGCATCGAGTACCACCACGCCGTGGTGCCGCGAGAACGTCTTCACCAGCCCGCGCACCATGTCGATGGCCGCCGGCTCCTGCGGCTCGTGGACCTGCAGCACCTGGAAACGCCGCGTCAGCGCTGGGTCTTTCTCGATATGGCGCTTGTACTCGGCCCACGTCGTCGCCCCAATCGTCCGGATCGTGCCGCGCGCGAGTGCCGGCTTGAGCAAGTTCGCGGCATCGCCAGTGCCAGCCTGCCCGCCCGCGCCGATCAGCGTGTGGATCTCGTCCACAAACAGGATCACGGTCCCGGCACTCGTCTCCGCCGCGGCCAGTACGCCTTTGAGGCGTGCCTCGAACTCGCCCTTCATGCTCGCGCCAGCCAGCAGTGCGCCCACATCCAGGCTCAGGACCCGCGCGTCGGCCAGCTTCGACGGCACATCAGCCCTAACGATGGCCAGCGCCAGCCCCTCCACGACAGCGGTCTTGCCGACACCGGCCTCACCCGTCAACAGGGGATTGTTCTGCCGGCGGCGGACCAACACGTCGATCATCGTGCGGATCTCCAGTTCCCGCCCGATCACCGGATCCACCTCCCCGGCGCACGCGCGGGCAGTCAGGTCCACGCAGTACTGCTCCAGGGGGGAGCCGGCCACCGAGGCGTCTCCGATGGCGCCGGACGCGACGCCAGGCATCGCCGCCGGGAAGTCGGAGCTTTCGTAGGCCGAGTCCCCTTCCTCTGGCGAGTCGATGATCCAGGCCGGCAGCATGGCATTCAGATCGGTCACACCGATCTTCGCGAACTCGGGGGAAATCGACAGCAGTACGCGCCGCAACTCCGGCGACTTCAGTAGCGCCGCCATGAGCCAGGCGCCGCGCACGCGCAGGTCACGGAACTCGAGTGTCGCAACCACCCACGCGCGCTCGATGGCGATGTCGATATGGTTCGAGAAATCGCTGATCGAGCTGGCGCCGGAAGGCAAGCCGGCGAGTGTTCGGACCAGATCCGCGTCGAGCTTCTCGCGGTCCACGCCGCCGTGGCGGCAGATGCGGTGCATGTCACTGTCCGGCAGCGCGAGGATCTGGTGCAGCCAATGCGCCAGTTCGACGTAAGGGTTGCCGCGGAGCTTGCAAAACGTTGTGGCCGACTCGATGCCGCGAAACATCGTTTCGCCGAGCTTGCCGAACAGGGTCTTTCTGGATGGGGTCATGGTCTAACGGCAGATGCCGGGAAGGGAATGGGTCCGCCGATGGGCGGTGTTCAGGTCGAGGCGGGGGCGCCGTAGGGCGGCACGTCGCGCGCCAGCTCGTGCACGGTGACGTCGTCTGCATTGACGAATCTGGCGATGTAGCGGACCGGGGTGCCGTCGGCGCCGGACTGGAAGAGGAGTCGCCGGGACAGCCAGCCGTTGTGCTCGGCGAGGAGCTGCGGTAATCCCGTGGCGGGCTGGAGGTCGTCGTGGAGCGTTCCGCCATCCGCCGCGAGCACCGTGAACGCGATGTGCTTCAAGCCAGACAGGCTGTCGAGGTCGCCGAGATAGAGTTCGACGGCCACGTCATGGGAGCAGCGCAGGAGTGCGAGGTCAGTTTCAGGATGTGCCGCACCGGGCGAGGGAGGATCGCCACGCAACGCTTCCGGCGTGGCGGCGCGCCGATCGAAGCTGACGCCCACATAGGCCTCGTACTCAGCCAGTGTTCGTACTTGTCCGAATCCATACGGACCGAAATCGGTGCCCTCAGCGCTCGCGCCGTCCACGCCGAGCAGGGCGCGATTGCGCGCCTGTGAGAGTCTGTCACGCTCGAACCACGCAGTCTTCACCAGCCCAAGCGCCTGGTTCTCGGGCGTGTGGTCATCCCACATCTTGGCGCGATAGTCGCGCGTGTACTCATGCCAGGCGAGCACACGATGCGGGTGATACAGGTCATACCCATGGGTGAAGGCCCGCGCGGCAATCGAGATCTCCTCGCCGTGAAAAAAGTACTCGGGATCATGCTGGACAGTCGTCGAGAAATTCCCGTCGGCAAAGGCAAAGTGCGCGCTATAGAAGCGAGCCTTGAGCGGTTTGGTCTGCGCCTGCCAGTCCGGCATCCGGCGCGACGCCACAAGCAGCGCCCCGGCCGCGACGAAGCGGTCGAAAATGAGGGAGGTGGGATGCTGGCCGCGGCGCGACGGGTCATCGTCCGCCGGCTCGAAAGCTGGCAGATAGGCCGTCAGCACCGGTTTCTCGCTTTCATCGCGCAGCGACTCGAGCATGTCGATGGCCATCCTGTCCCATCCCTGGACGAAACGATGGTGAGAGTCGATCTGCAAGGCATAGGCTTCGCCGGCGTACTGCTGCTGGATCAGGTTCCGCGCCCAGCAGGCGCCCTGGCTTTCCATGGCGGGCACATCGATCAGTTCAACCGTCGCCTCCGCCAGCACAAGCCGATGCACGGTGAGCCCTTCATGCATCACCACTTGCCAATGCGAGAAGCCATGCGCGAAGAACTTGCCGATCATCTCGTCGAGGCCGTGCTGCCAGCACACCACCACGCGCAGGCGATCCGGCCGCGACGCCTGCCTGATCAGGCTGTGCAAGGTCGGGATCAGTTGCGGATCCCGATAGCTCGCCACCTGCACGAAAATGCTCTCCTCCATCACGTTGCCGCCCTCACCGTCGCCTTCAGTTGACCGCCATGGTGAACACGGCAGTGGCATTGATCAGACCAGCGGTTGGCGTCTGCGTCCCGGTTCGCAGCACGGTGGCATCGAGGTTGTATGTGAAGAGCTTCGTGTTACCTGGCTTGTTGATAACGCTGGCGTTGTCGTTGGGCCTGAGCACGGTATCGCTATCGCGATCCTTGATCCGGATGCCGAGGTGCTGCGCGCCGGTATTCCTGAGCAGCGAATGATTTTCCGTGTCCGGGGTGCCGGTGAGCTTTGCCGTGATCGATCTGGGCGACGCGGGGCCGATGCATGTCACTTCAAAGTTGATCGGTCGCGTGGGCCCCGTTATCTGCGAGACACTGTTGGCACCAAATGTACCGAAATCGACATTTCGGCTGGGTGTACTTGGGCTGCAACTGGGCAACACGTTGATCCGCGTACTACCGTTGGATACCCGGATAACCGGCCCGCCCGAACCATCGCCGGCGACCGTGGCGATGTTCGCGGCGCTAAACGTCGACGAGGCGTCCATCTCTCCTGTCTTCACAAAATCGACCACCATCCGCAGCCCTGAACGGAAGCCCGGGAAATACGGCTGATTGGGTTCCGCCGGCCCAAAGTTCACGATGAAGGGAAAGGTGCTGACTGTCCCCGAGCTTCGGACGTAGCTGAGGCGAATGCCGATCCCCTTGAGACCGGATTCCACCACCCCCGGAAAGGCGGTTGGCTGCTTCGCGCTCACGAATGCATAGCGAACCTGTCCGCCCGAGCGCCAATCGCAATTCAATAGCGCCGTGCTGCGTCCCAAGCTCTCGGACGCCCCGCTGCCGAACGTCTCGCCAACTGCAAGATCTGGCCTGACCTCAATCGCCGAGGGAAACGTCACATGGAAGCTGACTTCCCTCTGGATGACATCGATGTTCGGCAGTCCCTTTGCGGTCCACTCATCGATGTCCGCCTGTGTCACCTGACTACATGCCGCCATTGCGCCACCTGCCGGCAGCAGGAGCCCAAGCCCCAGCAACGCGGCGAAGCCCTTGGTATAGCCTTTCATCACAGTACCTGTCGAGATTGCGGGCGACACCGCCGGCTGACCGGCTTGTCGTCCGATGCGTTAATGGGAGTGCCCGTTGGGGCCATTTCAGTTGTCCACGGCGTCCCACTTCGACAGCAGGTCGAGGGGAATGCTTTGAGCGAGTTCGGAGAACCGCTTGCCGACCATGCGCTCCGCCTCGCGCAGCATCACGGTCACGGGGCTGCTTGGCTCGTTGTCTTCGAACCACTCCCGCACTTGCCGTATGGTGGCGAGTGCGGTCCATCGGTCCATTGCCGGGGCGGTGGTGGCGGTGGGTGCGGCGTGTGGCGGCGGCGTCGTGGCACGCGGAACGGGGTTGGGAAGGTCGGGCGCGCTCGCTCGCCCAGCCTGCATCTCAGCCACGGGTGCCGGCGGCTGTGCCGCTGGCGCGGGCTCGACCAGCCGATCGATCTCGCTGAATGGCTGCAGCAGTCGGGAAAGCGGGGCGAGGTTGGGCGCGTCGGCCTTCAGTCCGCTCGTGGCCCATGCAGCAATCTGCGCCAACCGGCCGTGGGCTTCGCCAAGCGCCAGCACGACCGCTTCGCCGCGTGCGGCCAGCTCCTTGAGCATGCGCGTCACGCTTTCGGGCGCCAGTGCGTCCTTCTGGCGCGGCATCGCCAGTGCTTTCTCGATATCGCGCAGCTGCAACTGCGCGCCGGCCGCCTTGGGTAGCGGAATCTCCCGCACATCGGCCAGCGCACCTTCCGCGTCCGCCAGCGCGGCGAGCGCATTGGCGAACGTGACGGGATCCCACTCGCCGTCGAAGTACGGTAACGGATGCAGACGGCTGCCATATCGTTCCAGCAGGGCCTGGAGGAAGACCATCCCATCGCGCAGACCTGCCGCGCCGCGCAGCCGCACGGCGGCGCGCAGCAGGATGATGGCCACGCGGAGATCCTTGGTTCGGGCCAGCAGCGCTTCGCACTCGCGCTCGGCCTCGGCCCAGTTGACCGACGCTGGCGTCTCGACGAAGTCACCGTATTGCACGGGCGCCGACGGCGCCACAGCGGCCTGTAGCATGATGAAGGCCGGATCGTATTCCAGGTCATCACCACAGGCGGCTGCGTCCGAAACCGGTTCGAGCAGGTCATCGTAGCGCGACGTCGCGGCGGGTGCCAGGTTCTGCATTGTCATGGGGAGGTTCTCGGTCATGCCGCGTAGGCCTCCGGCTCGAAGACCATGCCGGACACGGGTTGCGCCGGGTCGCACTCGCCCAGCCAGATCGAGTGCCCAAGCCGCTGACGCCCGTCCACGTGCGGCGCTGGCACCTCTTCTGGCTTGATCAGCAACTGGATCTCCCAGTCGTACTCGTAGCCGATGAAGGCACGCACCCATTCGACCAGTGTGCGCAAGTCTTCGCCACGCGGCGCAAGCCGCTGGTAGTGGAGGAAGTCGAGCGGGCCGATCACAAGCCGGAACTTGTGCTGCCGGTCAGCAATCTGCTCGCCGAGCATCGCCGCCTCGCCCATGAAGGACGAAGCGCCCGGGAGCCCCAACCGGCAATGGCCGGACGCGTCGACGCGAATCCAGTGCGGCACGTACTCCTCGACCGCAATCGGCACATCGAAGTACTGCGACAGCGTGGCCGCGATGCCCTCAGGGTTCCGGGCCTCGCGCACAATGTGCGCCGACGCGCCGTAACGGGCGTGGGTAGGCAGGCAGCTCTGGCGCGCTTCGTCCTGATCCGTTCCCATCAGGCTGGCGACGTAGAACGAGAACCGCTCCTCGTCAGGCCGGTCGAGTGCGGCGGTGGACTGGCCCGCAGCCCAGGCGCGATAGAACAGCGACAGTGCGCGATGGTGGAACAGGTCGGCGAAGTGCTCGAGAGTCCGGTCCTGGAGCGCGACGGACCGGTGATACGCCAACTCGGTGACATGCAGCGGCAGCGGACCCTGCGGGCCCCAGATGCCCAGGCCGAATAGGCGGATGTCGAGCCGTCCGTGCCGCGTGTCGAGCGACGCGACTTCCCGTGGCGGGAAGGCGAGCACCGGGCGCTGGCCGATGCGGTAGGTCTCCTGAGACGGCAGGTCGGCAGACCCCGGCGCAGGACGGTTCCGGTCGCGCGCGGCAATCGCGCGCATCAGGCTCATGAAGCCCGACTTCCACGGACGGCCGTGGTCGAACCATGCGCGCAGGGCATCCGGCTGCAACGCCGCATTCGGGGACGCTTCCACGGCCCTATACCGCACCGCGACCTCCCATCCGGGGCGCCCAGCGCGTGATCAGGCCCCGCTGCATCGAGTGCAGTTCGGTTTCCGAAAAGACGTTGATCGCCACGTGGCGCGCGAGATAGTGCTCCAGGATCAGGCCGAACAGGTACGGGCTGGCGCCGGAGAAGCCGTTCTCGTCCACCGTCAGCTCGCAGCGTACGCCGCGCCCGTACACCAGCAGGCCATGGCCCGGCAGGCGGCTCACCACGGGTTGGGTCTTCGCGCCGACCAGACTCTCGACTTGCGCGATCTGCTCGCGCTCGCTGCTGGTCACGAAGAGGCGCAACATGTTGCGCAGCGCCTGCGCGCCTTCGCCATGATCGAGTTCCGACAGCGGCATGTAGTTGAAGCTGAGCTGGCGGATCAGCCGCCACGCGGCTTCGTCGCTCGCGTAGGGTGCGCGCGGAGCGCTCGGCGCATGGACGAGGCTGACGGCCTCGAGCGGCACCGCATCAGGCATGGTCAGATGGCCGCCCACGCCGCGCGGCATCAGGCGCGGCAGGTCGCGGTTAGTCACCCACGCCTCCACGGACAGGTAGCGGATATCGTCGGCATATGGCGCTTCGGCCTGGTCCACCAGCGACAGGAACACCTCCGTGCCGATATAGGCCGTGCGCGTGCCGTACTTGCGGGCATCGCCGGACAGCATGCGCTGCTCTCGCCGCACCGAGAAGTACCGGCCATAGTTGCCAAGGTCGCTGTGGAGGGTCTGGTACAGCGGATTGAACTGGATCTCCGTCGAGGTCTCCGCCCTCTGCCCAAACACGCGCGAGACCGAGTAGACCTCGTAGTCACGCGGACGTGCGCGATCGACCACTAGATGGAAATCCGTCAGGCTGCGGTTGACCTCCACACGGTCCGTGCGTCGGGGGAACAAATTGACGATTGGCGTACAGAACAGCAGGAAGCGGCTGCCATCGACATGCACGCCCAGTTCGTCCGGCATACGGTCCAGCAGCAGCACGATCTCCGCTTCCTTGCCGTCCACGCGCGACAGGCCCTTCGCCAGATCCGTCAGCACGAAGAAGTAGAAGCGTTGCCGGCAAGAGAAGTATTCCTGGAGCAGGTTATGCCCGCTGAACTTGTTCCAGCGCAGCGGCAGCAGGCTCTGGTCCGGCTCGAAGCCTTCGAACGCGACCGGTGCCCTGGACACGACATGGCATCGCACATGATCGGTGGCGCCCTCCGGCCGCACCACGGACGCGACCGCGCCCGCATGGATCAGCTCGAACAAGTGCGAAGCAATGCGTTCGTCGCCGTCGATATAGAGCGGAAGCCGATCCAGCCCCTTGATCTCGTTGAATCGAATGTCGCCAACCGTACGCAACCGCAGTCGCAGCGCGCCGCGCAACTGGCGGTGCCGGAGCAGATGCCCCGTTTCCGGGAGATCTGGCGGTACGGCGGTCAGCCGCGCATCGACGATCTCGATCGGCCAGAGCGTGACGTCCTGCCCGGTGCGGAACTCGCACGCAGTCTGCTCGCCGGGCGGGACTGCGGAGCGCATGACGCTATGGCGTGCCACCTTGAATCCCTGGCTGAACTCGCCCTCGCGCAGGCTCGGATGCAGCCGCGCCACCGCCATCGAAGGCGTGGGCGCCACGTAGTTCGGGTAGACGACTTCAAGCAGCCGCTGGGTGAAGCGCGGGAATTCCGCATCCAGTTTCAGGTGCGTGCGGGCGGACATGAAGCAGAACGCCTCGATCATCCGCTCGACATAGGGGTCGGCGACTTCGATGCCCTCCATGCCCAGCCGGCGCGCAATCTTCGGATGCTGTGCGGCGAACTCGCCTGCCGATTCGCGCAGGTAGGTCAGCTCGCGGTTGTAGTACTCGAGAAACTTCGGATCCATGTCAGCCTGCCGATCCCGGGGTATGGCCCGACTGGAGCGAGACCTTGCTCAGTTCCAGGTCGAACACGCTCTGGATGCGGAATTCGAGCGGATAGGGCGTCCACTGCATCAGCGCCTCGATTTCAAACATCATCTTGTTGTAGCGCCGTGCGGAAGTGTCGCGCAGCGGGCGTAGCCGTACCGTGTCCGGAATCAGCCGGGGCTCGAAGCGGGCGATCGCGGTACGCACCCGCTCCTCAAGCCGCTCCCAGGTCATTTCCGTGGCGAACCCGCCGGAGAGCGGCGGAATGCCGTAGTTGACGACCGAGTTCGCCACCTCGGGGTAGGCCTCAGCGTCGAGTTCCTCGTTCAGGTTGGTGGTATTCAGCAACAGGCCCAGATCGCGCTGGATGATGCGACGCATGCCGCGCTCGTCCGGGGCGTAGGCCTCGGCCGGCTCGCTGCGTTGCTGCGGGGCATCGTCCTGCAGGCGATCCAGCAGGGAGGGGAGGTACGCGTTGCGGAACCCGCCGTCACGTGGTGGCATGGCGTTCTCCCGTGTCGTCGGACGTGTCGGCCGCGATATCCGGCATGGCGAGGCAGCTATCCATGCTCGATGCATGGTGCTCCTGGCGTGCCAGCAGCGCGAACTGGCCTGTGCGGCGTGTCTGTTGATGGCGGGCAGCGAAGAGTCTCAGGATCTCGTGCCGGGGCGGCGGCGAAAACAGTTGCTGCGCGCCGAAGCTGTCGAGGCTGTCCAGCACGCGGTCGATGCGGCGCGGCCCAAGCAGATCGTCGAACRGGCAGACGGCGGAGGTCGCCTTCGTATTCAGACGAAGCGGATCGGGGGGAAGCGGACCGGACGCGCACCCGGCTCCCAGGCGCTTGAGCCGCTTCGGCACCTGCCCAACGGACATCAGCGCCTCGCGGTACTCGACAGCAAGCTGCCCGAGCACGTCGGAGGCGTCGAGGTCGGCGAGTGGCAGGCTGGCGTCGGAAGCGTGCCGTACCAGCGCGGTATCCGGCAGCGACGGCACATCCTGCGCGCCGCCCATGGCCAACGCGACCAAGTCGCTGTAATCGGAGGACATGGACACTGCGCCCTCCTCGCGTGCTGCATCTGTTTCGTTCATGGCGCCGTTCGAGGCTGGAAAGAGTTTTCCAGAGAACGAAGACTAGCAAGCCGGCGCCGGGCAATCTATTGAACTAGTCCGATTTTTCCAATGCGTTCGCGCGCCTTTCGACGCCACGCCAGTGACGCATGGGGCGTATCAGGAGAAGTGGTCGCATTTCTCGGAGAATTCCGATGTGCGAGCGCGTCGCGGCCCTCTACAATCCGGCCGTTTCAGACCTTCCATATCGGGCACACATCGCCATGCATCAACTGAACTTCGCGTCAGGTCAGCGCATCCGGGTCGTGTTTGCGGGCGACCGGCCCTTGGCCAGACTCGGCGTGGAGCACATCACCAGCACGTCTCCGCAGCTGGAACTCGTGGGCATTCACGCGACTGCCGAGGAGTTCGAACGGTCGTCGCGTGCATTCGAATGCGACGTGGTGCTCGTCGATTACTCGATGCGCGGCCGGGATGACATGGATGGCATGGCGTTATTGCGATACCTGCGGCGCACGTATCCGAGCATTGCCGCCGTCGTGCTGCTGGCGCAGGAGAACCCGGTGCTAGTCCGCGCCATTCTTGCGCGCGGCATGACGGGCATCGTCAGCAAGTTCGACGAAGTGGGGCATATCGTCACGGCGATACGCGAAGCCCGGCGCGGTGTGGCGTACCTTTCGCCAGCCATCGGCCGGTTGCTCGCTGCGCCGGGCGGCGGGCTATCGGCGCGGGAGATGGAGGTGATGCGGCTCTATGTGTCCGGGATGACGATCAGCGAGATCGCCGCCAGGACGCACAAGGCGAAGCAGACGGTGAGCACCCAGAAGAACCGCGCCATGCAGAAACTGGGGCTCCGGAACGACATGGAGTTGATCCGCTGTGCCGCCTCGCTCGCGTTGCTTGACGACGTTAGCCACTAGGCCGCGCCCGACACGCTCGCCACCAGCCCGACCTCGTTCGCGTATCGGTACAGGTCGCCGTCACGGTCGATGCCGAGCTTGCGCATCGCGTTGAGCTTTTGCGTGCTGATGGTCTGCTTGGTCCGCCGCAGGACGGCCGCGATCTCGGAGACGGTCATGCCGGAGACGAACAGGCGCACCACCTCGAGTTCCCGCTGGCTGAGTGCCCGCAGCCGTGCGTCGTCGCCGCTGCCTTCGGTGACCGGCCAGGCCTCCAGCAGCGATTCCACGCGCGGCGAGGCATAGCGATCCCCACGGAATGCGGCATGGATGGCCGGCACCACGTGGCCCGGGTCGTCGGACTTGCTGACGACGCAGTGGATGCGCTGGCTGAACAGCGAGCGCAGCACCATCGGGTTGTCCATCATGGTCATGACCACGAGCTTGAGCGCTGGATAGCGGCGCGTGAGGAACGAGATCAGCGTTCGCCCGTCGCCGTATTCGCCGCCGGGCATGGCGTAGTCCGTGACCAGCACGTCGCAGGGCGTACGCTGTAGCAGATCGACGAGTTCGGTCGAATTGCGCGCGTCGCCCACACAGGCAATGGTGGGAACGGCGGCGACGACATGGCGGTTTGCAAGCGTGAGCACAGGATGGTCATCGGCAAAGATGACCCGGATACCGTAGCGACTCATAACAGGCCTGATGTATTGCAATCCCCCGCTGGGCCGGCGGTGGGCTTCCTGTGGCCCTCGGCATGCTCGCGCCATTCTTCCACGATGCGCTGCCGGATCTTCGGGGAGGCCAGCAGGAATTCGTTCATCTGCGAGATGAAGACCTTGCGCTCTGCCTCACGCAGGAGTGCGAACGATACGAGCGTGCGCATCAGGTTAGCCCTGTCTCCCATTGCCGAATCCCCAAAGTAAATCCATCCTGCTTCATATTGATTGCGACGAGCAAATGCGAATGGCATGCCTGGCAGGCACGTATCGCGTCACATTACCAACCAATGCGGCTTAGCGATATAGGACGAGTCCGAGAATCCTTGGGGAAAGCCTGCTTCAGCCGAGCGCCGCAGCCGCGCGCGCGTCGTGCCGTGCCAGACGCACCAGCAGATGGTCGACCTCCGACCTGGCGGTAGGCGTCATCGCCGCCGCCGGCTTGCGCTGGGCGGCCGAGGTCAGCAAGCCGCGCCGCATCATCACGTACTTGCGCACCGCCAGCCCCGCGCCGGGCTGCTGCTCGTAGCGCAGCAGCGGCAGGTGGGCATCGAACAGGTCGTGCGCGGCCTCGCGCTGGCCGGCGGCGGAGAGGCGCACCACGTCGCAGAGCATGTCCGGGAAGCAGTAGCCCGTGTTGGCGCCGTCGGCGCCCCGCTCCATCTCGTAGTCGAGGAACAGGCCGTTGTTGCCGCAGAGGATGGAGATATGGCGCATCGAACCGTCTTTCTCGAAGCCGCGCAGCGTCGAGATCTTCTCCAGCCCGGGCCAGTCCTCGTGCTTGAGCATCACGCACGAAGGCAGTTCCTGCACGATGCGGCGGATCACGCCGGGCGTCATCTGCACCGAGAAGGTCAGCGGGTAGTCCTGGATCACGAACGGCACGTCGGCGCCGATGGCCTCCACGGCCTGGCGGTAATAGCCGACGATCTGGTCATCGGTGCGCAGCGTGTTGGGCGGGGCGATCATCACGCCGGCCGCGCCGCGCTCCATCACCTCGCGGGTCAGCGCGCGCATGGCGGCAAACCCGGGCGCCGACACCCCCACCACCACCGGCAGCCGGCCCGCCCGGCGGATCATCTGCGCGGCCACCTCCACGGATTCCGCGTGCTCCAGCTTGGGCGCCTCGCCCAGCTGGCCCAGCACGGTGATGCCGGTGGCGCCGCAGGCCAGGTAGAAGTCGGTCAGGCGGTCGATCGAGGCGATGTCGATCGTGCCATCGTCGAAGAACGGCGTCGGGGCGATGGGGAAGACGCCGCGTGCGTCGGCGGTCAGCGCGGTGAAAGCGGGGGAAGGCATGGTGGCTCCTGGGGGGGTAGTCAGGGAAAGCGAGCGTCAGGGTAGCCCCAAGCGGCGCCCCCTTCAAGGTCATGGGATTTGTTAGCATCACGGCATGGATGTCAGATTTCTCCAAAGCTTCGTGACGGTGGTGGATGTCGGCTCGCTCGCGGAAGCGGCGCGCCGGCTCGACCTGACGCCGGCCGCCATCGCGGCCCGGCTGCATGCGCTCGAGGAGGAGATTGGCGTCCCCCTGGTGCGGCGCGCTGGCCGCTCGGTGGTGCCGACCGAGGCCGGCATCCGCATTCTGGAGCGGGCGCGGCAGGTGATCCGCGATGTGCGCGACATGAGCACCGTGGCCAGCGGCGACGCCTCGCTCGGCGAATTCCGGCTCGGCTCGTTCGTGACGGCGATGGGCAGCATCGTGCCGCCGCTGCTGGGCCAGCTCTACCGGCGGCATCCGGACGTCAACCTGTTCGTCAAGCCGGGCCGGTCGATCGAATTGTGCGAAAGCCTCGTGCGCGGCGAACTCGATGCCGCCATCGTGGTGGAGCCGCAGTTCGCGGTGGCCAAGGGCTACCAGTGGGCCGAATTCATCGCCGAACCGCTGGTGGTGGTGGCGCCCGCCGCGCTGGCCGGGCAGGACCCGCACGCGCTGCTGGCCACGCAGCCGTTCATCCGCTACGACCGCTCCGTACTGGGCGGGCAGCTCGCGGACCGCTACCTGCGCGACCACGATATCCGGCCGCACCAGCGGCTCGAGGTCGATGGCCTGATGGTCATCGCCGCGCTGGTGAGCGAAGGGCTCGGCGTGGCGCTGGTGCCGGACTGGGCGCCGATGTGGGACGGCCCGCTCAAGATCGCCCGCCTGCCGCTGCCGGACCGCGCGCCGGTGCGCCGCGTGGGCCTGATATGGGCCACGCACGGGCCCCGCGCCTCGCTGGCCGAAGCCCTGCTCGACGAGGCCCGCGCGCTGTTCCGGACCACCCGGACCTGACACCCCCCGGACACCCCCCTACTCCGGCGTCTTGCCACGGGTCTCCGCCGCGCGCAGGAAGTCGAAATCCACCCCCTGGTCGGCCTGCGTCACCGTCTGCAGGAACAGCTTCAGGTAGCCGCGCGGCGCGCTCGGTTCGATCCAGTCCGATGCCGCGCGCCGCTGCGCCAGTTCCTCGTCCGATACCAGCAGGCTCAGCTCACGCCGGCTCACGCTCAGGCGGATACGATCGCCGGTGCGCACCAGCGCCAGCGGGCCGCCCACGGCAGCCTCGGGCGTCACATGGAGCACCACCGTGCCGAACGCGGTGCCGCTCATGCGGCCGTCCGAAATCCGCACCATGTCCTTCACGCCGGCGCGGGCCAGCTTGCGCGGAATCGGGATATAGCCGGCCTCGGGCATGCCGGGCGCGCCTTTCGGGCCGATATTGCGCAGGACGAGGATGTCGTCGGCCGTCACGTCGAGGTCATCCGAATCGATCCGCTCGACGAGGTCCTGCGAGTCCTGGAACACGACCACACGGCCCTCGTGCTCCATCAGGCGGGCATCGGCGGCCGACTGCTTGATGATGGCGCCGCCCGGCGCCAGGTTGCCGGCCAGCACGGCGATGCCGCCCTGTGGATAGATCGGCGCGGCCATCGTGCGCACCACGTCCTGGGCGAAGCCGGGGCCGGCCGCCTCGATCTCCTCGCCCAGCGTGCGGCCAGTCACCGTCAGCGCGTCCAGCCGCAGCAGCGGCTTCAGCTCGCGCAGCAGCGTGGCCATGCCGCCGGCCTTGTGGAAGTCCTCCATATAGTGCTGGCCGCTCGGCTTCAGGTCGAGCAGCACCGGGGTCTCGCGGCCCATGCGGTCCAGCGCCTGCATGTCGATGTCCAGCCCCACGCGCCCGGCGATGGCCGCCAGATGGACGATGCCGTTGGTCGACCCGCCGATGGCCAGCAGCACCCGCATCGCGTTCTCGAATGCCGCCGGGGTCAGGATGCGGTCGATGGTCAGCCGCTCGCGCGCCATCTGCACCGCGCGCGCGCCGGTCAGCTCGGCAATGCGGATGCGGTCTGCCGTCACGGCGGGCGGCGTGGCCGCGCCGGGCAGGCTCATGCCCATCGCCTCGGTCAGGCAGGCCATGGTGCTGGCCGTGCCCATCACCGAGCAGGTGCCGACGCTGGCCACCAACTGGTTGTTGACGTCGGCGGTCTCCTCGGCGTCGATCTCGCCCGCGCGGAACTTGCCCCAGTAGCGGCGGCAGTCCGTGCACGCGCCCACGCGCTCGCTGCGGTGCGAGCCGGTCAGCATCGCCCCGGTCACTAGCTGGATGGCCGGCACGCCGGCCGAGGCGGCGCCCATCAGCTGGGCCGGCACGGTCTTGTCGCAGCCGCCGATCAGCACCACCGCGTCCATCGGCTGGGCGCGGATCATCTCCTCGGTGTCCATCGACATCAGGTTGCGCAGGTACATGCTGGTCGGCGCGGCAAAGCTCTCGTGCACGGAGATGGTCGGGAAGGCCATCGGCAGCCCGCCCGCGAGCATGATCCCGCGCTTCACGGCCTCCAGCAGCTGCGGCATGTTGCCGTGGCACGGGTTGTACGCGCTCCCGGTGTCGGCAATGCCGATGACCGGTCGATCAAGCGCGCTGTCCGTATAGCCCGAGCCCTTGATAAACGCCTTGCGCAGGAACAGCGAGAAGCCCTGGTCGCCATAGTTGGTCAGGCCCTTGCGCAAGCCGGTGGCGCCGGGCTGGCCCTGGGTCGAATCCGTCGATGGGGTCGATTCCGTCGATTCGGGGGAGGAGGAGTCCTTGGGTTTCTGAGTCATGGATGCGGCGTGTGCGAACAACAATCAAAAAGAATTCGGAAATCGGCGATGGCGGTCAACCATCGGATTTGATCTGGGCATCGGTAATCACCTTCTCCCAGCGCGATACCTCGGTGCGCAGGCGGTCGGCGGCCTTGTCCGGGGAGGTCGGCGCCAGCGCGTAGACGCCCTGTTTCAGGAACTGCTCCTTGACGTCCGGTGCCTCGAGCATCTTGGCCAGCGCGGCGTTGAGCCGATCGATCACGGCCGGCGGGGTGCCGGTGGGCGCCAGCACGCCGAACGTGGAACTGACGTCCAGCGCGGGCATGCCGGCCTCGGTGGCCGAGGGCACGTCCGGCAGCATGGAGATGCGAGCCGGCGCGGCCACGGCCAGTGCGCGCAATTGTCCGGACTTGATGAACGGCAGCGAGGCCGGCGCGGTTTCCACCATCATGTTCACCTGCCCCGCCACGAGGTCGGTCATCGCCGGGCCGCTGCCCTTATACGGCACGTGCACCATGTCGATCCCGGCCTCCTTGCGGAAGATCTCGGCGGCCATGCGCTGCGGCGCGCCGGCGCCCGACGACGCATAGTTCAGCTTGCCCGGATGCGCCTTGCCGTACTGGATCAGTTCCTGCAGCGTGTGCACCGGCAGCTTGGGGTTCACCACCACCACCAGCGGCACCGAGCCCACCACCATCACCGGTGCGAAATCCTTCACGAGATCGTAGCGCAGCCGGCCCTTTTCGAGCGTGGCCATGGTCGAGTGCGAGGTCAGCGCGCCCATCAGCAGGGTGTAGCCATCGGGCGCGGCCTTGGCGACGGCCTCGGCGCCGATATTGCCGCCTGCCCCGCCCCGGTTGTCCACCACCACCTGCTGGCCCAGCGCCTCGGTGAGCTTGCTGGCGATGATGCGGCCGATCACATCGGTCGCCCCACCCGGCGGATAGGGCACCACCAGGCGGATCGGCTTGTCCGGCCACGCGGCCAGCGCGCTGCGCATCGAGACGGCCAGCGGCGCGGCAAGGCCGGCCAGCAGCAGGCGGCGCCGGACGGCGCGGTAGGTGGGGGTCATGTTGTCTCCGGTGTCTTCTTATATAGGTAGGGGACAGCGCGGAGGGGCGAGGCCTCGGGCAATACGGCGGGGGACGCGCTGCTGCCGACAGTCTGGCGGCTGTCGAAAGCAGAAAAAAGCGCTTTTCAGACCGATGAACGCAAAAATTCTTATGGTTCGACCGGTCTGCCCCCCGGGCCTGCGGTCAGGTCGACTGTTTGACGAAGGCCAGCAGGTCGGCGTTGATCACATCGGCATTGACCACGCACATGCCGTGCGAGAAGCCGGGATACGTCTTCAGCACCGCCCCCTTGACGATCTTGGCCGACAGCCGCCCGGCGGCGTCGATCGGCACGATCTGGTCGTCCTCGCCGTGCAGGATCAGCGTGGGCACGTCGAACTTCTTCAGGTCCTCGGTGTAGTCCACCTCCGAGAACTGCTTGATGCACTCGTACTGGCCCTTGATGCCGCCCGCCATGCCCTGCGCCCAGAAACTGTCGATGGTGCCCTGCGACGGCTTGGCGCCCTCCCGGTTGTACCCGTGGAACGGCACCGCCAGGTCCTTGTAGAACTGCGAGCGGTTATCGGCCACGCCCTTGCGGATGCCGTCGAACACGTCGATGGGCAGCCCGCCCGGGTTGGCGGCGGTCTTCAGCATGATCGGCGGCACCGCCCCGATCAGCACCGCCTGCGCCACGCGCCGCGTGCCGTGGCGGCCGATGTAGTGCGCCACCTCGCCGCCGCCCGTGGAATGGCCGACCAGCGTGGCCTGTCCGACATCGGCCTTCTCCAGCACGGCCGCCAGGTCGTCGGCATAGGTGTCCATGTCGTTGCCACCGGACGGCTGCCCGGAGCGGCCATGGCCCCGGCGGTCATGGGCGATCACGCGGAAGCCCTGCTGCACGAAGAACAGCATCTGGGCGTCCCAGGCGTCGCCGCAGAGCGGCCAGCCGTGCGAGAACACGATGGGGCGGCCGTGCCCCCAGTCCTTGTAATAGATCTCCGTGCCGTCCTGCGCGATTGCGAAAGCCATGATGCGTGCTCCTTGAAGGGGGTGGGACAGGGGGGGTGAGCGTGAACTGCCAGGCGGGAACGTTTCATCAAAGGCGATGGCGGCGGCAAACGCAAGCCGTGGGACGCGCGCTTCACAACATTTCACGCCACATGAACGATGAGCGTTTGCTAAGCTTCGCGGACCTATCCCCCCACGACCACCGGAGACAACCATGGGCCAGCGCATCACCCTTTCCGTACCGGACGGCAGTTTCGCCGCCTACCTCGCCACGCCGGACGCCGCCAACGCGCGCGGCACGGCCATCGTGGTCATCCAGGAAATCTTCGGCATCAACGCCGACATGCGCGAGACCTGCGACAACTTCGCGCGCGAAGGCTTCGTGGCGATCTGCCCCGACCTGTACTGGCGCCAGGAACCCAATGTCGAGCTGACCGACAAGACCGAGGCCGAGTGGAAGCGCGCGCTGGAGTTGTACAACGGCTTCAACGTGGACAAGGGCGTGGCGGACATCGACGCGGCCATCCAGGCCGTGCGCCAGCAGCCGGGCGTGACCGGCGGCGTGGGCACGGTCGGCTTCTGCCTGGGCGGGCTGCTGGCCTACCTGACGGCCGCGCGCACCGGGGCCGATGCGGCGGTGTCGTACTACGGCGTCGGCATCGACAAGCACCTGGACGAGGCGCCCCGCATCGCCAAGCCGCTGCTGATGCATATCGCCGAGGAAGACGAATTCGTGCCGGCCGAGGCCCGCGCCAAGATCATCGAGACGCTGGAAGACAGCCCGCACGTGGAGATCCACACCTACCCGGGCTGCCAGCATGCCTTCGCCCGCAATGACGGCGTGCACTACGTGGCGGATGCAGCACAGGAGGCCAACGCCCGGACGCTGAAATTCTTCCAGGCGATGAAGTAACGGGATGGGTTTCTCCCCGCAGCCGCCAGCCGGAGCGGGGAGAAAAAAGGGCGTTTCGTACTAGTCCGATTTGCGGCGACGCAACATCCCCCCGCTTGATCCATGCCAAAATGCCGGCTGGTCCAACGCGGAAACGGAGCTTCGGGGATGTATCGCGGCGAACGGTTCAACGGCTACAGCCACCTCGCGGGGGCGGTCCTGGCGGCCGCCGGCATGGCAGTGCTCGTCACTTCCTCGGCCCTGCACCACGATGCCTGGAAGGTGGTCAGCTCGGTGGTCTACGGCACCACGCTGGTCCTGCTCTACACCATCTCCACGGTCTACCACAGCATCCGCGGCCCGGCGAAGGACATCTTCCGCCGGCTCGACTACTGCGCCATCTACCTGCTCATCGCCGGCAGCTACACACCGTTCGCGCTGGTCACGCTGCGCGGCCCCTGGGGCTGGACGCTGTTCGGCGTCAACTGGGGCCTCGCGGTCATCGGCATCATCCAGGAACTGTGGATCGGCCACCGCACGCGCATCCTGTCCCTGTCGATCTACGTGATCATGGGCTGGCTGGTAGTCTTCGCGTTCGACCCGCTCACCGCCGCCCTGCCGCGCGCCGGCCTGTACTGGCTGGTGGCCGGCGGCGCCACCTATACCGCCGGCATCGGCTTCTTCCTGTTCGACGAACGCGTGCGCCACTTCCACGGCATCTGGCACCTTTTCGTCCTGGCGGGCAGCTTCTGCCAGTTCGTCAGCATCCTCTACTACGTCGGCTGACGATGTTGGCCGATCAAGTCGGCTGCACCTTCCGGCGCCGGCCCTTTTCCACCAGCCCGCCGATCACCGGCCACACCAGCACCGCCACGGCCAGCGCCATGATCGTGCCGACCAGGCCGTTGGACCAGAACACGTCCATCTGGCCCTGGGACATCAGCATGGTCTGCCGGAACGAATCCTCGGCGCGGTCGCCCAGTACCAGCGCCAGCACCAGCGGCGCCAGCGGGTAGTCGAGCTTCTTCAGCACGTAGCCAATCACGCCGAAAATCAGCATCAGCCAGACGTCGAACATGGCGTTGTGCACCGTGAAGGCGCCGATGGCGCACACCACGAGGATCAGCGGCGCGATGATCGCGAACGGAATGCGCAGGATGGCGGCGAACAGCGGCACCGTGGAAAGCACCACGATCAGCCCGGCGATGTTGCCCAGGTACATGCTGGCGATCAGCCCCCAGACGAAGGTCTTCTGCTCGGTGAACAGCAGCGGCCCCGGCTGCAGGCCCCAGATCATCAGGCCGCCCAGCAGCACGGCGGCCGTGGCGGAGCCGGGAATGCCCAGCGCCAGCATCGGCAGCAGTGCGCTGGTGCCGGCCGCGTGCGCCGCGCATTCCGGCGCGATCACCCCTTCCACATTGCCGCGCCCGAAGCTCTCGCGGTTGCGCGAGAAGCGCTTGGCCACGCCGTAGCCCATGAATGACGCCGCCGTGGCGCCGCCCGGCGTCACGCCCAGCCAGCAGCCAATCACCGACGAGCGGATCAGCGTCATCCAGTAACGCGGCAGCTCGGCCCAGGTCTTGAGCACCACCTTGAGGTCGATGCTGGCGCGCTTGCCGCGGAAGGCCACGCCCTCCTCCATCGTGATCAGGATCTCGCTGATGCCGAACAGGCCGATCACGGCGACGAGGAAGTCGAACCCGCGCAGCAGCTCGGTGGAGCCGAAGGTCATGCGCAGCGTGCCCGAGACGGTATCCATGCCCACCGCCGCCAGCGCAAAGCCCATGCACATCGCGATCACGATCTTGGCCTTGGCTTCCTTGCCCATGCCGACGAAGCTGCAGAACGTGAGGAAGTACACCGCGAAGAATTCCGGCGGCCCGAAGCGCAGCGCGAACTTGGCCACCAGCGGCGCCAGGAATGTGATCAACAGCACACCCGCCAGCGCGCCGAGGAACGAGCCCGTGAAGGCCGAGGTCAGCGCTCGCCCGGCCTCGCCCTGCTGGGCCATCGGGTAGCCGTCGAAGGTGGTCGCCACGGACCAGGCTTCGCCGGGGATGTTGAACAGGATCGAGGTGATCGCCCCGCCGAACAGCGCGCCCCAGTAGATGCAGGACAGCATGATGATGGCCGAGGTCGGCTCCATCGAAAACGTCAGCGGCAGCAGGATGGCCACGCCGTTGGGGCCGCCCAGCCCGGGCAGCACGCCCACGACGATGCCGAGCAGGATGCCGACCAGCATCAGCCCGACGTTGTGCCACGACATGGCGACCGCGAAGCCGCCCATCAGTGAATTGAGTTCTTCCACGCCCGCCCCCTCAGAAACCGAACGCCGCTTCGAGCGGGCCCTTCGGCAGTGGCACGCGGAACTGCATCTCGAAGATCCAGAACAGCGCGGCGTTGATGGCAACGCCGGTCAGCACGGCACGCCACCAGGCAAACTTGCCGATGACCCGCATGAAGCCGGCGATGAAGATGGCGCTGGCCACATAGATGCCGAGGAACTTGATCAGCGCGATGTAGATCGTCAACGGCACCAGGATCACCGCCACCTGGCGCAGCTGCGGCCAGGTGACGAAGGTGGCGTCGGACGCGGTGCGCCACGCCTGCCACAACACGGCCAGGCAGGCCACGAAGATGATGGCCCCGATGCGCAGCGGGAAGTAGCCGGCCTGCGGGCCGTCCGGCGCCCAGCCCGCGCCGATCTGGTAATTGCTGACCATGACTACGACCGCGCCGGCGGCGATCAGCAGCGCCACGGCGATCTCCGCCGTGCGCACCGTGATGGCCGCCGGCGCGGCCGTGGCGTCGGTATGCTCGCTCATTAGAACCTCCCAATTGAAAGGGCGACGCCACCAGCGACGCCCAAGTGGATCATTCCGTGCCGCGGTTTCTCCCTCTCCCCTCAGGGGGAGAGGGCCGGGGAGAGGGGTGGTCTAGCACCGAGCCACAATCGATGAAGCCGTCGGCGCGCTCCAGCGCTACAGCTCCGGCCAGCGCCGCCCCTCTCCCCCGGCCCCTCTCCCGCAAGCGGGAGAGGGGAGCAACCCGCCCCCCCGAACCGCACTTTCTCGCGGGAGAGGGGAGCAAACCATCACCGTGCTGCCACGAAGCCCGCTTCCTTGATGATGTCCTTGTGGCGGGTCTCGTCCGCCTGGAGGAACTCGGTCAGCTTGGTGCCGGTCAGGAACTCGTTCTTGAGCGCGTTCTTTTCGAGGTACTCCTTCCACTCGGGCGTGGCGGCCACCTTCTGCATCAGATCCACGTAGTACTTCTGCTGGTCCGGCGTGACGCCGCCCGGCAGCATGAACACGCGCAGCATCTGGTATTGCACGTCCAGCCCGGCTTCCTTGCACGTGGGGATATCGCCCCAGCTCTGCGTGGCCGTGACCTTGCCCGTGTACTGCATGCGCGACGGCGCGAACACGCACAGCGCGCGGTGCTCGCCGGCGCGCCACTGGCCGATCGATTCGGACGGGTTGTTCACGTTGGAGTCGATGTGCTTGCCCGAAAGCTGCGTAGCGGCCTCGCCGCCGCCCTTGTACGGGATGTAGATGAAGCGCACGCCGGCCTTGCGCTCCATCTGCGCGGTGATGATCTGGTCCTCGCGCTTGGAACTGGTGCCGCCCATCTTGAGCTTGCCGGGCTGCTTCTTGGCTTCGGCGATGTAGTCGGTCGGGGTCTTGTAGGGCGCTTCGGCGTTGGTCCACAGCACGAATTCGTCCATCGCCACCATGGCCACCGGGGTCAGGTCGCGCCAGTTGAACGGCAACTGGCTGACCATCGGCACGGTATAGAGCGCGGACGAGGTCACCAGCAGCTTGTGCGGGTCGCCCTTGGACGCCTTGGTGTCCATCAGGCCCTCGGCGCCGCTGGCGCCAGCCTTGTTCACCACGATGACCGGCTGGCCCATCAGCTTGTGCTTGGCGATGATGCCCTGGATCGAGCGCGCCATCTGGTCGGAGGCGCCGCCGGCACTGAACGGGACCACGATCTCGACGGGCTTGGTGGGCTCCCAGGCAAACGCGGGAGCGGCAAATGAAACACTGAGGGCAATACCGAGCAGCGAAGCACGCGCGGCGGCGCGTGCGGGGGAACGCAACGTCATGGTCTGTCTCCTTTGGTGTGATCCGTGCGCTCTGCTGGCGCATCGGCGGTACGGCCGGGCCGTCCCGGGAATCCCGGGCGGCCCGTCTTTTTCTTCTACGTCGTTGGTGACCGGATCAAGCGGCGCGCAGCGCCGGCTTCAGCGCGGCCGCGCGCAGGCTTTCCATCGCCGCCAGCACGCCGCCCGCATGGTGCGGCACGCCGGCCAGCGCCAGACCCATCTCCACGCCGGCGAGGGTGCCCATCAGCGTCAGGTCGTTGAAATCGCCCAGATGGCCGATGCGGAAGACCTTGCCGGAGAGCTTGGACAGCCCCTGCCCCAGCGACATATTGAAGTTCTCCAGCACCACCTTGCGCAGCGCGTCGGCGTTGTGGCCGTCCGGCATGACCACGGCGGTCAGCGCCGGGCTGTACTCGGCCGGGTTCTGGCACAGGATCTCCAGCCCCCAGGCGTTCACGCAGGCGCGCGTGGCCTCGGCATGGCGGCGATGGCGCGCGAACACGTTCTGCAGGCCCTCTTCCTGGAGCATGTCGCACGCCTCGGACAGCCCGTAGAGCAGGTTCGTGGCCGGGGTGTACGGCCAGAAGCCATTCTTGTTGGCTTCGATGATCTCTTCCCAGCCCCAGAACGCCTTCGGCAGCTTGGACCTGGCCGACGCCGCCACGGCCTTGGCGCTGACCGCGTTGAACGACAGGCCCGGCGGCAGCATCAGCCCCTTCTGCGAGCCGGAGACGGTCACGTCCACGCCCCACTCGTCGTGGCGATAGTCGATCGAGCCCAGCGAGGAGATGGTGTCCACCAGCAGCAGCGCGGGGTGGCCGGCCGCATCGATCGCACGGCGCACGGCGGCGATGTCGGAGGTCACGCCGGTGGAGGTCTCGTTATGGACCACGCAGACCGCCTTGATCTCGTGGCTGCGGTCCTCGGCCAGCCGCGCGCCGATGGCGGCGGCGTCCACGCCGTGGCGCCAGTCGCCCACCAGGAATTCCGGATTCAGGCCGAGCTTGTCGGCCATCTTCTTCCACAGCGAGGCGAAGTGGCCGGTCTCGAACATCAGCACGCGGTCGCCGGCGGAGAGCGTATTCACCAGCGCCGCTTCCCATGCGCCCGTACCGGATGCCGGATAGATCACAACCGGCTGGGCGGTCTGGAAGATCTTGCGGATGTCCGCCAGCACCTTCTTGCCGAGTTGCTGGAACTCGGGGCCGCGGTGGTCGATGGTCGGGTAGTCCATTGCGCGCAGCACGCGGTCGGGCACGTTGGTCGGACCCGGGATCTGCAGGAAGTGCCGGCCGCTGGGATGGGAGTTCAGTCGGATCATGTCGCCTCGTGTTCTTCGGTTTGAATTTTGTATTCAAAAATCGGGGATGCACTACGCGTCCGGCATGCGGGATAATGTTGCCCGGCGCAAGCGCCTCGCATTCCGCAAAAAGTCCTTATAAATCAGTACTTATCAGGATTTCAGACCGTTCGTCGCGCTGTTCCGGGCGTGGCCAACGACACCGGAATGCAGTTCGTGCTTGCCCCAGAGTAGGTTTTGAATACAATACTGTCAAGCCACACGATCCCTGATGACCGCCAATCCGACCACTCCCTCGCAAGCCGTAGACCGCCAGATCCTGCATGTGGCGGTGGCCCAGCGCCTGCGCACCATGATCATGGAAGGCGATCTGGCGCCCGGCACCCGGCTCAACGAGCGCGTGCTGTGCGACCTGCTCCAGGTCTCGCGCACCCCGCTGCGGGAAGCCTTCAAGGTGCTCGCGAGTGACGGACTGGTCACGCTGCTGCCGAACCGGGGTGCCGAGGTGGTGGTGCTGTCCAAGGAAGCGATCGACCACCTGTTCGAGATGATGGGCGCGCTGGAAGCCACCAGCGGCGAGCTGGCCTGCCAGCGCATCACAGACGCCGAGCTGGTGGAGATCCGTGCCATGCACTACGAGATGCTGGCGTGCCACGCGCGCCGGGACCTCCCTAATTACTACGCGCTGAACCGGCGCATCCACGACGCCATCAACGCCGCGGCGCGCAATCCGATCCTCGAGGAGACTTATCGACGCATCAACCTGCGTATCCAGGCGCTGCGCTTCCGCTCCAACTTCGACCAGGACAAATGGGATCTGGCCGTGCGCGAGCACGGCGCCATGCTCGATGCCCTGGCGAAGCGCGACGGCGCCGCCCTGCGAGACATCCTGCGCGCGCACCTGCAACACAAGCACGACGCGCTGATCGCCGAACTAGAACGCGCACAGGACGCCGCCGCCTGACCCCCGCGCGCGCCGCGCCGTCTCCGGACGGCAGGCCGGCGCGCCACGGGCCAGGGCGACGGCGTCTCCAGTGCATGCACACGGAGACATCCCCGCTCATGGCCCTGCCTACCACCCCCACGCCGCCCGGCGTGCAGCCGCTGCGCTTCATGCCCGGCGCCGCATCGTCACCCGCCACGCAGTCGCCGCTGTACCGGCGGCTCGCCGCCGAGCTGCGCGGCGACGTGCTGTTCGACACCGCCAGCCGTGGCCGCTACGCCACAGACGCCTCGATCTATCAGGTCATGCCGATTGGCGTAGTCGTGCCGCGCGACGAAGCCGACGCCCGGCTGGCGCTGGACATCGCCCGCGACTTCAAGGCGCCCCTGCTGCCGCGTGGCGGCGGCACCAGCCAGTGCGGCCAAACCGTGGGCGAGGCGCTGGTCATCGACAACAGCAAGTTCCTGAACCAGGTGATCGACTTCGACCCGGTGGCGCGCACGGTGACTGTGCAGCCCGGCATCGTGCTCGACCACCTCAACGCCTGGCTCAAGCCGCACGGGCTCTGGTTCCCGGTGGACGTCTCCACGGCGGCGCAGTGCACGATCGGCGGCATGGCCGGCAACAACTCGTGCGGGTCGCGCTCGATCCAGTACGGCAACATGGTGCACAACGTGCTGGGCATCCAGGCGATCCTGGCCGGCGGCGAGGACGTGCGCTTCGACGCCGGCTGGCCGGCGGACGGCGCCCCGCACCGCGCCATCGCCGATGGCGTGCGGCGCATCGCCGAGCGGGAGCGCGACGCCATCGCCGAGATGTACCCGCACGTACTGCGGCGCGTGGGCGGCTACAACCTCGACCTGTTCCATCCCCAGAACGAACGCCCCTACACTGCCGACGGCAGCGTCAACCTCGCCCACCTGCTGGTCGGCTCGGAGGGCACGCTGGCCTATTTCCGGCACCTGACGCTGCAACTGGCGCCGCTGCCCACGCACAAGACGCTCGGCGTGGTGAATTTCCCGACCTTCTACCAGTCGATGGACCTCACCCGCCATATCGTCGGCCTGCAGCCGGCGGCGGTGGAGCTGGTCGACCGGACCATGATCGACCTCGCGCGCCACAACCCGGCCTTCCGCCCGGTGATCGAGCGCGCGCTGGTGGGCGAGCCCGAGGCCATCCTGCTGGTGGAATTCGCTGGCGAAGACCGCGAGACCACGGTGCGCGGCCTGGCCCGGCTGGTGGAGCTGATGGCCGACCTGGGGCTGCCCGGCTCGGTGGTGGAGATGCCGGATGCCGGCCCGCAAAAGGCGCTGTGGGAAGTGCGCAAGGCCGGCCTGAACATCATGATGAGCATGAAGGGCGACGGCAAGCCGGTGTCCTTCATCGAGGACTGCGCAGTGCCGCTGGAGCATCTGGCCGCGTACACCTCCCGGCTGACCGAGGTCTTCCACAAGCACGGCACGCGCGGCACGTGGTACGCCCACGCCAGCGTCGGCACGCTGCATGTGCGCCCCATCCTCGACATGCGCCGCGACGGCGCCACCAAGATGCGGGCGATTGCCGAGGAAGCCGCCGCGATGGTCCGCGAATACAAGGGCGCCTATTCGGGCGAGCATGGCGACGGCATCTGCCGGGGCGAATGGGTGGCGTGGCAGTTCGGCCCCGCGCTGAACCAGGCCTTCGCCGAGGTCAAGGCGCTGTTCGACCCCCAAAGCCGCTGCAACCCCGGCAAGATCGTCGGCACGCCGAAGATGGACGACACCGCGCTGTTCCGCTTCCCGCCCAGCTATACGGTCAAGCCGATCACGCCGGCGCTCGACTGGTCGGCCTGGAACGTCACGCGCGACCCGGTGACCGAGGCCGAGAGCACGCCCGGCACCGGCCTGGACCCCGCGCGCGGGCTGGCGGCGGCCGTGGAGATGTGCAACAACAACGGCCACTGCCGCAAGTTCGACGCCGGCACCATGTGCCCGAGCTACCGCGTCACGCGAGACGAGCAGCACCTGACCCGTGGCCGCGCCAACACGCTGCGGCTGGCGCTGTCTGGCCAGCTCGGCCCGGAGGGGCTGCTGGAGCCAGCGGTCAAGGAGGCCCTCGACCTGTGCGTCTCCTGCAAGGGCTGCAAGCGCGACTGCCCCACCGGCATCGACATGGCCAAGATGAAGATCGAAGTCCGCGCCGCCCACGCCAAGGCCGGCAAGCTGCGCGCGCGCGACCGCATGGTCGCCTTCCTGCCGCGCTACGCCGGGCTGGCCAGCCGCCTGCCGTGGCTGTTCAACCTGCGTGACCGCGTGCCGGGACTGCCGGCGCTGAGCGAGCGCCTGTTCGGCCTGTCCGCCCGGCGCTCGCTGCCGCGCTGGCAGGCGGCTTTCCTTGGGGGCGACTACACGCCGAAGGCGGCGGGCGGCAAGGAGGTGGTGCTGTTCGTCGATACCTTCAACAACCATATGGAGCCCGAGAACGCCCGCGCGGCCCAGCGCGTGCTCGAAGGGGCCGGCTACACCGTGCACCTGTCGGCGGTGCCGGGCGAGCGCCCGCTGTGCTGTGGCCGGACCTTCCTGGCGGCAGGTCGGGTCGATGAAGCCAAGGCCGAGGCCCGCCGCGCGCTCGACGCGCTGCTGCCCTTCGTCGCGCGCGGCGTGGCCGTGGTGGGGCTCGAACCGTCTTGCTTACTGTCGATGCGCGACGAATTCCTCCAGTACGGCTACGGTGACGCCGCGCGCCAACTGGCGGACAACGCGTTCCTGTTCGAGGAATTCCTGGTCCGCGAGCACGCCGCCGGCCGCTTCGCCCCATCGCTCCAGCCCATCGGCACGGCCCGGGCGCTGCTGCACGGCCACTGCCACCAGAAGGCGTTCGATGCCGTACGCCCCGTGGAGCAGGTGCTCGGCTGGATTCCGGGCCTGAAGACCGAGCTGGTGGAGTCGTCGTGCTGCGGCATGGCCGGCAGCTTCGGCTACGAGGCCGAGCATCACGAAGCCTCGATGAAGATGGCGGAGCTGTCGCTGCTGCCGGCGGTGCGCAAGGCCGATGGCGACACTCTCGTGGTGGCCGATGGGACGAGTTGCCGACATCAGATCCACGATGGTGCAGGCCGGGAGGCGCTGCACGTGGCGCGGGTGCTGGAGCGGGCCATGGCGACGGCGGCAACGGCAGCCGGATAGCGCACACCCAACGCCCACGCAACAGATTCTCCGTCCAAATCCGCCAAGTTCCCGGTCCTGGCGGACAAAGCGGCCGGCCCGGGCCAGCGCAGCGCCTATGATGCAACGGCGAACCAGCGGTCTGGACGGAGAGTGGACGGAGAACCAAAGCCATGGGCACTATCGCAATCGAGTTGGAGGTCTCGCCTGATGCCCCGGCAGGCCGGGCGACATGACGGGGCGCCAGCGCAAGGGCGCTGCGGCCAGCGTACTGACAGCGGTGGCGCTGGCGGCGCTCGTGCTGTGGCTTGGCAGCCGCAAGGCGCCGGGCGGCTCGATCGACGCGGTCGGCGCCACAACCGATGTGGCGGTCCAGCCGATAGCCGGCGGGGCCGACCAGGCCGCTGCCCTGCAAGCGGCCCTGGATAGCCTGCAGCCGGGCCAGCGCCTCGTGCTGGCGCCGGGCAACTATCGCGTGGGGAACGTGCTGGCCATCCGTGGCGAGCAGGTCGTGGTGTCCGGCTACGGCGCCACGCTCACCGCCACCAGCCCGGACGCGCAGGCGGTGGAGATCACCGGCCGCAACGCCACGCTGGTCGGCGTCACGCTGGTCGGCACCGGCACGCAGCGGCTCGAATCGTCCACCTCCGCCAAGGTCTCCGTGGACGGCTACGGCATCCAGGTGCTCGACGTCACCATCCGTGGCGGGGCGAGCGCCGGCATCTTCGTCTCGCGCGGCAACAGCATCGCGCTGGTCGGCAACAAGGTCAACGGCACGCTGGCCGATGGCATCCACATCACCGGCGGCTCGCGCGACGTGCTCGTGCAGGACAACTCCGTCACCGCCACCGGCGACGACATGATCGGCATCGTCAGCTACCAGCGCGACGGCACGATCAACCAGAACATCCTCGTCAGCGCCAACTACCTGGCCGGCAACGCCTGGGGGCGCGGTGCGTCCATCGTCGGCGGCACCGACGTGACCCTGGCCAACAACTGGATCGAAGGGGTGCAGAAGGCGGCGGCGGTGCTCATCGCGCAGGAGGACGGCTACCGCACGGCAGGCGTGACCAATGTGCAGGTGACGGACAACATGATCTCGGATATCGAGAACGCCACGCAGCCGGGCAACAACCGGCTGGCGGCGGGCCACGCGGCCATCGACATCAATACGGGGACGGGCAGCGTCGCGCGGGTGCTGGTGGCGGGCAACCAGGTCACGCGCGCCACTTACGATGGCTTCCGGGCGGTCGGCAATGTCTGCAACGTGCGGGTCTCGCGCAACCGGTTCGTGACGATTGGCGGCGCGGCGCTGTCCCTCCAGGTGCGCAACTGCCCGACGGACGCCTGGACCTGCGACGGCAACACGCTGGACGGCACTGGCATCGCCCTGACCGGCTGCAACGGGACCGGCGCGCCGCAGGTGTCGGGCGCGGACCGGACCCGGATGCCGCAGGTGCGCACGGCCCTGCGGCAGCAATGAGCCCTCCTCGGACGTAGCGGACTCACCGCACGCGCGGCGTCTCGGCGATCAGCCGTTGGAGGTACTTGCCATAGTGGCTCTTGCCCAGCGGCTTGGCCAGCCGGCCGAGCTGCTCGGCATCGATCCAGCGCCGCCGGTAGGCGATTTCCTCCGGGCAGGCCACCATCAGGCCCTGCCGCTTCTGAAGCGTCGAGACCAGCAGCGCCGCCTCCACCAGCGAGTCGTGCGTGCCGGTGTCCAGCCACGCGTAGCCGCGCCCCATGATGTCCACGGCGAGCTTCCCGGCTTCCAGGTAGCGCGAGTTGACATCGGTGATCTCCAGCTCGCCGCGCGCCGAGGGCCGGATGTCCGCCGCGATGTCGCACACCGCGTTGTCATAGAAGTACAGCCCGGTCACTGCGTAGCTGGAGCGCGGGACGGCCGGCTTTTCCTCGATCGACAGCGCGCGGAAGTCCTCGTCGAACTCCACCACGCCGTAGCGCTCCGGGTCGTCCACGTGATAGGCGAACACGGTGGCGCCTTCCTCGCGCCGGTTGGTGCGCGCCAGCAGCCGGGCGAGGTCGTTGCCGTGGAAGATGTTGTCCCCGAGGATCAGCGCCGAAGGGTGCTTGCCGACGAAGTCCCGGCCAATGATGAAGGCCTGCGCCAGCCCGTCCGGCGAGGGCTGCTCCGCGTACTGGATGTCCAGCCCCCACTGGCTGCCGTCGCCCAGCATGGTGGCGAAGCGCGGCAGGTCCTGCGGCGTGGAGATGACCAGGATCTCGCGGATGCCCGCCGTCATCAGCGTGGAGAGCGGGTAGTAGATCATCGGCTTGTCATAGACCGGCAGCAGTTGCTTGGACACGCACTGCGTGATCGGGTACAGCCGCGTGCCGGACCCACCGGCCAGGATGATGCCTTTGCGGTTCATGTCTGAATCTCCCAGGTCGATGGTGGTGAAGTCTGTTCAGGTCGCTCTTTCAAGCGGTGCGGGAATGGGCGCCACAGGGTCCACGCCCCGGGCCGTGGCGCGGGCAGTCGCCTCGCGCCGGTAGCAGATGAAGAAGGCCAGCGCGCCGAACACCTCGGTCAGGATGATCGAGATCACCGTGCCCCGGGCGCCCATCAGCATCACCAGCGGCACCACGTAGAGCAGGTGGAGCACGGTCACGGCGGCGTAGATGTTCTGCACCAGCCGGTGGCGGCCCAGCGCCAGCAGGCCCAGGTTGCCGAAGACGAAGGCCACGCTGGTCACCGGCAGCAGCACGCCCTCCAGGCGCAGCAGCAGGATGGCGTCGTGGAACGGCTCGCCCAGCCACATGCGGATGCCGACATCGGCAAACAGCTCGATGCCGATGGCCAGCGCGCCGGCGCAGGCAAACACCGCCAGCGTCGCCTTGCGCAGCAGGGCGCGCGCCGCCTCCGGGTCCGTGACGTTGTACTGGCTGATGCGCGGGAAGAAGGCCGTGCCCACCACCGTGAAGATGGTCTGGGCCGCCACGCGGATCTTGTCCGCCATGGAGAACTGCCCCACCGCCACCGGCCCGTGGAAGTAGTTGAGCAGGATGGCGTTGAAGGTGACGTAGAAGCTCACCAGCACCAGCGAGAGAAACACCGGGAAGCCTTCGCGGAACGAGATGGCCACCTCGCGCACCGACACGGCCACCAGCGACGCCAGCCGCTGCCGGTGGATGCCCCACAGCGCCGCCACCGCCAGCAGCACCGTGCCAACGCTAATGCCCAGTGCCGCCAGTGCGGCGTCCCCCGGCCCGCGCACCCACATCAGCACGCACCCCAGGCTGACCGCGCGGGCGATGCAATTCGGCACCACCAGCACCTTCATGCGCTCCAGCCCCTGGTACAGCCAGATCGGCGTGAAGGCGTTGGCCACCACGCCGACGAAGGCCGCCGCGAGGATGGTCCAGTGCTCGCGCAGGCTCGGCACCAGCCCGAGCGTGCCGGCCATCAGCAGCGCGGCGGCCAGCGTCAGGGTCAGCTTGGCGGCCATCGTGGCCGAGAACACGCGGTCGACCACCGTGCGGTCGTCCCGCCCCAACGACACCAGCCGCGTGGCGGTGAGATTGTGGCCGTAGTCGGTCAGCAGGATCAGGTACTGCGCCAGCGCCTGGCAGTAGGCCAGCACGCCGAACTCCTTCACCCCGAGCACCCTTCCGAGCAGCGGCAGCAGGAGCAGCGGGAACAGGTAGTTGCCGGCCTGTATCAGCAGGAGATAGGTCGCGGTGGCGCGGATGGAGGTCGGCATGGCGGCGTAGCGTCAGCGGGGACCGGGACGGATCACACCACGCGGCACCGGCGGCAACCGTCGTCGCACCGGCTGGCCGGCCATCTGGAAGATCAGCCACAGCAGCGCCAGCGGCACGAAGTTGCGCCCGCTGAACAGGTTGGGCACGCGCAGGATCTCCAGCAGCGACACCAGCAGCACAGCGTGCGCGCAGCACCAGAAGCCATCGCCCGCGCGCCAGCCCGCGTAGCTGCGGGACAGCAGCCAGCCCATGCCCGCCGCCAGCAGCAGCGCGAACCATCCCCACTCGTGGAAGTGCACGTAGATACCGGACGGATTGTTGAACTCCGGGTCGCCGAAGTCGCTCAGGAACATCGTGTAGCTGTCGCCATTGCCGACCAGCGGGCGCATGAACTCGCCCACCACCGGGAACTTGACCAGCCAGTCGAAGGTGAACACCGCGTCGCCGGCGCCCCAGCCCATGATCGCCAGCAGCCCGGCGCCGTTGTTCAGCGAGGTGGAGTAGTACATGCCGAGCCGTTCCAGCGCGAACTCGAAGATGTTGTCGTAGAGATTGACGTAGTGCGTCTCCCAAGACCGGTTGTACTCGTTGGCGATAAAGAAGCCGATCAGCGGGCCGATGGCCGCGAACGGCCCGAGCCGCAGCAGCCAGTTGCGCCGGGGCACGTTGCGGAACCGCATCACCATCAGCACCCACGGCAGCACCAGTTCCACCAGCGCCAGCCGCTCGGCGAAGATGAAGCTGCGCAGCACCGTCAGCACCAGCAGCACGGCCAGGAAGACCTTGTAGCGGTTCAGGCCGCGCACCGGCTGGCGGAAGATGTAGAAGTAGAGCGGCACATAGGCCACGCCGGCCTGCGTGAGCGTGCTGATGCCGGCGATGCGGCCCTTCAGTTCGAGGACGTCGTAGGTGCTGGCGGAGCCGGTCAGGAAGGAGATCAGCACGGCGGGCCGGGCGATCACGCCGCCCATCATCACCAGATAGCCGATCAGGGCGAGCCAGAACAGCGCGTCGAGGATGTGCACGGGCATCTCGGCGCGCGGCCGGGGCGCCAGCGGGGACAGCGAATCGCCCGCGTAGGACGCCACCGTCAGCACCACCAGGAACAGCCCGCCGGCCAGCGCGTAGAAGCTGGTGAAATAGACCCGCTCGATGGCCTTCTGGTCGCCCAGCAGCGACACCGAGATCAGCACATAGAGCGGCAGGATGAAATACAGCAGCAGCCGGGTGGGGTCTTCCCACCAGTAGCCGTCATGGAAGTCGCGGGGCGGGGTCGGATGGGGCATCGGCATCTATCTGGGGACGACCGCGAGGTCATCGGTGTGGAACGGTTCCGTGGGCGCCGGGGGTTCCGGCTCGGGCGACGCGGTGCGGGGCCGGCCGCCCTGCCCGGCCATGGCCTGCCGCACCACGGCCAGGAACTCGCTGCGGAAACGCTCCGGCGTGAAGCGCAGCGCGTTCTCACGGCAGACGGCCGGGTCGAACCAGCCGCTGTCCTCGAAGCGGCAGACCGCGCGCACGATGTCCTCCACGGTCTGGCGCGGGAAGAACACGCCGGTACGGGTGCCGGCGTTGCCGGCGTCGACCACCGTCTCGCTGGCACCGCCCCGCCCCAGCGCGATCACCGGCGTGCCGCAAGCCTGCGCCTCCACGGCCACAATGCCGAAATCCTCCTCGGCGGCGAACACGAAGGCGCGTGCGCGCTGCATGTGGTCGATCAGTATCTCGGTCGACTGGTAGCCCAGCATCTTCACGTTGGGGGGCAACATGGCCTGGATGCGCGCGAAGTCCGGCCCATCGCCAATCACGACCAGCCGCTTGTCCGGCATGGCCGCGAAGGCTTCCACGATCAGCGCGACCTTCTTGTACGGCACCAACCGGGAAGCGGTCAGGTAGAAGTCCTCGCGGCACTGGCCGAGGCCGAAGCGTTCGACATCGACCGGCGGGAACACCACCGTGGCCGGGCAGCCGTAGACCTTGCGGATGCGCCGCGCCACGTAGGCCGAGTTGGCCACGAGCAGGTCCACGCCATGGGCGGTGCGATGGTCCCAGATCCGCATGTAATGGAGGATGGCCCGCGCGATCCAGCTCTTGAGCCCGCGCGTCAGGCGCGATTCGTCGAGGTACTGGTGCTGGAGGTCCCAGGCGTAGCGGATCGGCGAATGGATGTAGCTGACGTGGAGTTGCTCCGGCCCGGTGATGACCCCCTTCGCCACGGCATGGCTGGACGAGATCACGAGGTCGTAGTCGGAGAGGTCGAACTGTTCCACTGCCAGCGGCATCAGCGGCAGGTAGTTGCGGAACGACTTCCGGGCGCGCGGCAGGCGCTGGATGAACGACGTCTTGGCGTGCTTGCCCTGCAGCACGTGGCGCTGGTCGTCCGGGAAAAAATCGACCACGCTGAACAGGTCGGCGTCGGGCCAGATCTTGAGAATCTGCTCCAGCACGCGCTCGGAGCCGGCATAGGTGGTGAGCCAGTCGTGCACCACGGCCACCCTGCCGAACTCGCCGGGAAAGGGAGTCGGGGCGAAATTCGGGGCGAAATTCGGGGCGGGGGTCATCGCTGGGGCAGCCATGGGGAAATCTCGGTGAGAAGCCGGTCGGCGGTCAGGCGCCACGAGCGGCGCTGCACGTTGGCGAAGCCCTGCGTGCGCAGGCGGTCACGCAGGGCGCTGTCGTGCATCACGTGCATCATGGCTTCGCCGCACTCCGCCGCACTGGTCGGGCGGAAGTAGATCGCCGCATCGCCGCAGGCCTCGCGCACCGAGGGCAGGTTGGACGCGATGACCGGGCAGCCCAGCGTCATCGCCTCCACCGGCGGCAGCCCGAAGCCCTCGTACAGCGACGGAAACACGAAGCAGGCGGCCTGGCGGAACAGGGCCTTGAGATCGCCATCGTCGACATAGCCCACCCGTTTCACGAAGTCTGGCGACACCTGTTGCACCGCCTTCAGCATCGGCATGCCGCCGCCGACGATCACCACGTCGTAGTCGGTGGCCTTGAGCAGCTCGATGGCCTCCACCACGAGCCGGAAATTCTTGTGATGGCTGGCACTGCTGACGGCGAGGATGTACGGCCGGCCAGACAGGTGGAACTTCTCGCGGACGTCCGCCTCCTCCGGCAGCCGCAGCATGTGGTCGCCGCTCATCGGCAGCACGCCGATCTTGCGGCCCGGGATGTGATACGCCTGGATCAGCTCGCCGCGCGAGAACTCGGACACCGTCAGCACGCGCCGGGCGATGCGGCCGATCCACGGCGCCATCATCCGATACCAGGCCCGGAAGGCCCGCGTGTACGCCTGCGGCACGCGCATCGGCGCGGCGTCGTGCATGACCGTCACCTGATTCCGATAGAGCAGCGGTCCGGCGTTGCACAGGTTCAGCAGCAAGGTGCCGCGCGCCGCCAGCGGCAGGCAGACCTGCTCCCAGTACTGGCCGTTGCCGCCCGGCACGGTGCGGATGCGGAGGTTGGGAAAGCGTTCCGGCTCGACCTGCACCGACGGCGGGATCAGCAGCTCGAACGACAGCCCCGCCACGGCGGGTGCCTGCGTGGCGACCAGTTCGTCGATGCTGCGGATCACCTCGTTCGCAAAGCGGTCCACCCCGGTCGGGCGCCGGCCCAGATAGCGGCCATTGATCGACACGATGGTCGGGTCACCGCCCGCTGGCGCCACCGGCCGCACCGGCGCCCCGCTGCGCGCGAGCGGATTGGCGATATAGCGGATCGCACGGTCGCCGACCGCCCTCACCGGCACCAGCGCGAGCGCCGTCAGGCCGGACACCGCCACCTTCTTGCGCAGGCTCCAGTACGGGTTCGCGGTGACGGTATGGAAGTAGCGGCCGGACTCGCGCAGGAACCAGCGCCAGCGCTGCCCGAGCGGCGCCCCGTACAGCGCGGTGGCGAACAGCGCCTTCTCCAGCGCGAAGTCGAGCGGCGCGGCCGGCAGCGTGATGCCGAGCCGCTGGCGCGCAATCTCGCGCAGCAGCACCCAGCGCCGGGTGGACTGCCGGGCGCCCGCCAGCGCGTCTTCCGCATTGGCCAGCGACAGCCCGCCGTTGTCCTGCCGGTGCACCCGGTAGCGGCCAAGCGGCCGATCGATGGCGAACACGTCGCCGACCAGCGCGGTGCCATAGATCGCATAGAAATCGGCGCCGTGGATGTTGTCGGCGGTCACCGGCACAGGAAAGATGCGGCGCAGAGCTTCCACGCGATAGGCGTTGCCGGAACCCGGCGGCGACGGGTAGAGCCAGCCCTGCCGCAGCAGCGCGCCACAGTCGGCCACGGCGTTCGATTGCGGCACCTGCACGCCGGTCAGCGTGCCATCGCCGGTCATCACTTCCAGCCGGAACTGCACCTTGGCGTAGTCGCCGGCGGCGAAGGCGGCCAGCACCGTCGCGGCGGCGTCCGGCTCCAGCAGATCGTCGGCGTCGAGAAAGATCACGTAGGGCGTGGTCACGCGGCGCAGCGCGTGGTTGTAGGCCGAAACCTGTCCGCCGTTCGCCTGGCAGATGGCCTCGATGCGGTCGCCGTAGCCGTGCAGGATCTCGCGCGAGCCGTCCGTCGAGCCATCGTCGATGACCATGACCTTCACCGCCGGCGCGGTCTGGGTCTGGGCCAGCGCCGAGTCGATCGCCCCCCTCAGAAACCGCGCGTAGTTGTAGTTGCAGATGACGATGGTCAGGCTCGCGGATTCCGGGTGGGACGGCATGGGGGTCTCGGTGGGGGAGCGACTACAGGGAATAATCGGCATGAAAGCCCAGGCGGTTCGCCTCGCCATCGGCAATGGCGCGTTCGAGCAGGCTGAGGCGCGCCGCCGCGCTGCGGCGCTTGCCGTAGAACCGCAGCAGGATCAGGAACACCAGCCGGTTCAGCCGATAGGTGAAACCGGACGTGGACCAGTAGTTCTTGTCGAACCACGCCTGGTTGCGGCTGCTGTAGTACGCGCGGAAGTCCGAGCCGCTCAGCAGCAGGCACTCGAAGTGGTTCTTCCAGTTGCGCTTGACGTTCCAGGAGCCCTCCAGATCCTCCAGCTGCGCGCCGGTGACCAGCGCGATGCGCCCGCCCCGGGCGGTCAGCCGCCAGGTGTATTCGATGTCGTCCGCGTAGAGCACCAGATTCGGGTCCGGCAGGCCGAGGTCGGTGTAGACGTCCCGGTGAGCCAGGAAGCCGCCATACGGCGCGAACGGCATCGACACCACCGCAGGCAGCGCGCGCGGACGCGGTTTTCCCCACGGCGTGCGGCGCCAGATCTTGTAGGGGATGCGGGCGACGTGGAAGCCGAAGTAGCTCGAACGCGGCGGCGAGGCCAGCGCGCCCGGCACGCCCATGGCGATGTCGCCCTGATGGTCGGGCCGGAAGCCGAGCACCGCCGCGCGGCCCCGGCCGGTTTCGCGGGTCAGCACGTCCAGCTGATGGCAGAGCACGCCCAGCGCGCCGGGGCACGGCGCGTTGTCGTCATCCATCAGCCAGAGGTAGTCGGTATCGCCGCGCAGCGCGGTCTCGATGCCGACCGCGTAGCCATTGGCCGAGCCGGTGTTGGTCGGCAGGTGCACCACGGTGATGCGGCGCCCCCAGCGCGCTTCGAGCAGGCTCAGGTCCGATGCCGAGTTGTTGCTGACCACCACGGCGTGCCGCACGCCCTCTTCGTCGAAGGCGCGGCGCAGCAGTTCCACGCAGTAGTGGAGCCGGTCCCCGTAGGTGACAGTGACCAGTGTGATGCGCTTGTTGTGGGAGAAAGTCATGACGGCTCGCTTGGGGAGGAGCCCGGCGTGGCCGGGCGGGGCGCTTGGGGCTCTGCGTTGGTGCCATAGGCATAGCTGTAGCGATGCAGGGTGCCGGTGAAGTCGTTGAAGATCACGCCCTGCACGGCGACATTGGCCTGGGCCAGCCGGCGCGTGCTTTCGTCGATCTGGTCGACCGTGGTCACGCGGTGGCGCGCCACCATCAGCACGGTGCCGGCCAAGCGGCCCAGCACCAGCGCGTCCGCCACGGGCAGCAGCGGCGGGCCGTCAAGCACCACCATGTCGTACTGGGCCGCCACGCGCTCGATCAGCGCGGCCAGCTCCGGCTGGAGCAGCAGCTCGCTCGGCCCCGCCATGTGCAGGCCGGTGGACAGCAGGTCCAGCCCATACGAGACATCGCGGCGCACCACGTCCTCCAGCCGGTGCGTGCCGGCCACCACCTCGGACAGGCCGGGCCCCCGGTCGACGTGAAAGCGCCGGTGCAGCGCGCCGTTGCGCAGGTCCGCGTCGATCAGCAGCACGCGGCGCTTGGAGGCCCCCGCCAGCGTCGCCAGGTTGGCGGCGACGAAGGACTTGCCTATGCCGGCGGTCGGCCCGGTAATCAGCACCACGCGGTTGGGCGCCTCGCTCAGGGCGAAGTGCAGCGTGGTGCGGATGGTGCGCAGGCTTTCGATGGCGGCATCGGGCAGCACGGCGCGCTCCGCCGGGCTGGCCAGCCGGAGCGGCCAGTTGGCCCGGGCGGGCTTGGTCTCGCTGGTCAGCCGGCTGCGCGGCACGGTGGCGTACACGGGCAGGCCCGTGGCGATCTCGATCTCCTCGCGGTCTTGCACGGCGCCGGCCATGCGGCGCCGGAACGTGGCCAGCACCAGCCCGGCGAACAGGCCCGCCAGCAGCGAGCCACCCACGGCCACGCCCCGGCGCGGCATGAACGGCGTCTCGGGCGGCGTGGCGGGGTCGATCAGCCGCACGTTCGCCACCTTGCCGGCGCGCACCAGCGCCAGTTGCTGACGGGCGTTCAGGCGATTGGTGTACAACTCGGTGTCCACCTTCATCTTGCGCTGGCGCTGCAACAGCGTCTGCTCGATCAGCGGCAGGTTGCGCGTGCGCGCCTGGTTGATCGCCAGCGCGGCGGCACCCTCCTGCAGCTGGGCGTCCAGCGCGCGCACGTAGCGGTGCTCGTCCGTATAGCGCGTGATCAGTTCCCGGCGCTTCTCCTTCAGGTCGAGCTGGCGGGTTTCCATGGTGACGGCCTGCTCCAGCAGCGTGCGCGCCTCCTCGCTGGTATCCACGGCACCTTCCTTGGCCCGATAGGCGTTGTAGGCGCTCTCCGATTCCTCCACCTGCTGCTTGAGCTGCGGCAGCTGCTCGTCCAGGAAACGGATCGACTTGTCCGCCTCTTCGGAGCGCCGCCGCACGTTCTGCTCGACATACTCGGTACCCACCACGTTCAGGATCTGGCTGGCGCGCACCGGATCGACGCTATCGAGCGCCACGCCGATGATGCTCGACTGCTTGCCGCGCTCCGAGATCGACAGCGAGCGTTGCAGCCATTCCGTGGTGGCGATCTCCGAGTAGCGCTTGATCGTGAAGGTGGCGCCGGGCTCCCCGTCGGCGGTCTTCACCAGCAGGTCCACCGGCCCGCGCGCGGTGTCCGCGTGCAGCGGCACGCCGACCTTGCCGCGCAGCGTCAGCAGCGGCTCGCCCCACATCTGCGACAGCGTGAGCACGTAGGACCCGTTCCTCCCCAGCGTCATCACGAAGGTCTTGCCCTGCCAGCCGGCCGGCACATCGAAGCGGGCCACGTCGATGCGCTCCGCGCCATGCACGTAGCCACCCGGCAGCGGCTGGGACAGCCCGTCCGTGCGCGCGGCCAGCCACCAGCCGATCACCGGCACGTAGCGCGGCGCGGCATCGATATACAGCTTCAGCGTCTCCACCGCCCGCGACACGACCATGCGCGAGTTCAGCACCTGGATTTCCGAGGTGGTGTCCGGCTTCAGCTCCTGCATCGGCCGCACGTCGCCGGAGGGGGAGCGCGACTCGGAGGCGCTCGGCTCCACCTGGATCAACAGGTCCGAGCGGTACACCGGCCGGGTAAACAGCGCGTAGGCCACGCCCCCGAGCAGGCACAGCGCGGTGGTGCCGGCGATCAGCCAGCGCGAGGCCAGGATCGTCGTGCGGATGTTCATCGAGCGGGCAAAGTGCCGCCCCGGCATGTCGTGGCCTGCGTGAAAGATCTGAGGCGAATTCATGCCGTTCTCCCGTATCGCCCCCGCCCGCGCGGGCGAGGGTCGTTTTTGTGTATGTCAGTACGCGCCACGGCCATGCAGGACGACTCCGACGGTCTTGAACAGAATCACGATGTCCCCCACGAACGTCCAGTTGCGCACGTAGGCCACGTCGAGCGAAATGCGCGTGCCGTAGTCGGTCTCGTTGCGACCGCTGACCTGCCACGGGCCGGTGATGCCGGGCAGCACGCGCAGGTAGTAGGCCGCTGCGTCGCCGTAGCGCTCCAGCTCCTTCTCCACCACGGGGCGCGGGCCGACCAGGCTCATGTCCCCGCGCACCACGTTCCATAGCTGCGGCAGTTCGTCGATGCTGGTGCGGCGGATAAAGCGGCCCAGCCGGGTAATGCGCACGTCGTCTCGCAGCTTGAAATCGCGCTCCCACTCGGCACGCGCCACGGGGTCCGAGGCCAGCAGCTCCTTCAGCACCGCGTCGGCGTTCATCACCATCGAACGGAACTTCAGGCACTTGAACTTGCGGCCGTTGGCGCCGATGCGCGTATGGCCGAACAGGCAGGGGCCGCCATCCTTCATCACGATCAGCGCCACCGTCAGCATCAGCGGCGAGAGCAGCAGCAACAGGGTGAGCGCGGCCGCCGCGTCGAAGGCGCGCTTGACGCCCAGCCCCAGCGCGGGCGGCAGCCGCATCGACATGTCCGCCGGGCCATCGAGCGCAGGCGGCACAAAGGTCGCCATGGCGCCGGGCAACTCGCCCGTCCTCCCGGCACTGCCCGCGCCGCCGGGCACGGGGGGCGTCAGGCGGCGGGTGGCGACGCCGGACTCGGTGAACAGCGATTTGAAAGCTTGGAACATGGCGACTCTCCCGTGGCCAGGGTTAACGTGCGATCGATGTCTCCAGGAGGCGCGCGTCGGCCGGCTGGGCGGCCGCGCGGCGACTGTTTTCAGGTGGTCAGGGGGTCTAGGCGCAGCGCCCGTAGGTGTCCTCGATGCGCACGATGTCGTCTTCGCCGAGATAGGCGCCGGACTGCACTTCGATGATCTCGAGCGGCAGCTTTCCGGGGTTCTCGAGCCGATGCGTGGTGCCGATCGGGATGTAGGTGGATTCGTTTTCGCTGAGCAGGAACTGCTCTTCGCCACGGGTGACGAGCGCGGTGCCGCGCACCACGGTCCAGTGTTCGGCGCGATGGTGGTGCAGCTGCAGCGAGAGCTTGGCGCCCGGCCGGACCACGATGTGCTTCACCTGGAAGCGCTCGCCGGTGTCGAGCGAGTCGTAGCAGCCCCAGGGCCGCTGCACCTTGCGGTGGGAGTCCGCCTCGGTGCCCTGCTGGCGCGCGATCCGCTCGACCAGCCCCTTCACGCCCTGCACATGGGAGCGGTCCACCACGAGCACGGCGTCGGCGGTCTCCACCACGATCACGTTGGTGGTGCCCACGCACGCGACCAAGCGGCCCTCGGAATGGGCGTAGCAGGAGGTGGCGCCCTCGAACAGCACGCGGCCCCGGGCGGCGTTGCCTTCGCCATCCTTGTCGATGGCGTCCCACACGGCGTCCCAGGAGCCGAGGTCGGACCAGCCGGCGTCCAGCGGCACGACCACGCCCGGCACGCCATCGGCGCGCGCGAGTTGCTCCATCACCGCGTAGTCGATGGAGTCCGACGGCACCGCCGCGAACGCCGCTGCATGGGGATGGAACACCGCGCCGTCGCTGCGGCCGGTGGCGAAGGCGTCCGCGCAGGCCGCGTGCATGGCCGGCTGGAGCTGTTGCAGCGTGCGCAGCCAGGTGCTGGCGCGCACCACGAAGATGCCGCTGTTCCACCAGTACTCGCCCGAGGCCACGTACTGCGCCGCCAGTTCGGCGGCGGGCTTTTCCACGAAGGCGTCGATCCGGCGCGCGGCATCGTCGAGCGACGCGCCCAGTCGGATGTAGCCAAACCCGGTATCGGCGCGCGTCGGCGGCACGCCGAGCGTGACCATCGCGCCCTGCTCGGCAAACCCCGCTGCGCGCAGCACGGCCTGCTGGAAGGCGGCGTTGTCCGCGATCACATGGTCGGCCGGCATGGCCACGAGAATGCAGTCGTCGCCCTCCGCGCAGGCAAGCAGCGCGGCCAGGGTCAGGGCCGGAGCGGTGTTGCGCCCGGTCGGCTCCACCACGATGCGCGCCACCACGCCGGCTTCGGTCAGCTGCTGGGCGGTCATGAAGCGGTGCGCTTCGCCACAGACGATGATCGGCGCCATCTCACCCATCGCACCGCCCCCCTCCACCAGCCCGGCCAGCCGGCGCGCAGTGGTCTGGAGCAGCGTGTCACCGCCAAGGACGTCGATCAGTTGCTTGGGAAAGTGCTTGCGCGAGAGGGGCCAGAGCCGGGTGCCCGAGCCGCCGGCGAGCACCACTGCGGCGAGCCGCGTGCGTACGGCGGGCGCCGCTATCGCGATATCCGCGGTGTCCGTGATGAGGTCCGTGGATTCGATCGTGGTGTCCGTAGTACGCATGTCTGCTCCTGTCCGGGGGGCTGCAACTGGCGAAAGGCCGTTTGTTGCAGCGAAGCATAGATGCCCGAAAAAGCAGATTTGACCGCGCGGCGGAAAATGCAGAATCTTTGTCCGAATAATGAAGGCGTAACACTTTTGAAAGTAATTAAGCCTCCACTTTGATCAGACAAAACACTGGCCGAATATCAAAATGATGAATCGGCACGGCATATTTACAATATCCCGCACCAATATGCGGCGATGCATGTATTTAGTTCATCGCAATGCCCTAAGCCCGTGCACACAAGGGATTGCGGCTATTCGGCGACAGCGCTTCGTGCGTTTCCGCGCATTCAAATGAAAATAGTGATTCACCTTGGAAACATCGGATGGCGGCGGCGCCGCTTATTCTCCTTTATGCGACGGCGTACACGTCATGTTCCGCCAACATCGCGCAGTTATCGGCCAGCCGGATTTTCCCGCCAGGTTATATTCGTTATGATGCAACGCAGCAGATGCGGTTTTCTTATTCGACATCAGGGGAGCAAGTGGCTATGGAATACCTTGTCGAGTCGCCAACGCCGATGCGCACCATCGGCCCGATCCCGATGACCGGCCAGCGCGAGATCCTGCGCATCGGCCTGATGCTGTTCGATGGCTGCTCCCTGCTGACCGCCGGCATCATTGCCGAGGCGTTCCGCATGGCGAACGAAATCGCCCTGCAGCGCACCGGCCGACCCGCCTACCAGTTGTCCCTGCTGTCCCACCGGGGCGGCATCGTCGCCTGCTCATCCTCGGTGCGGGTCTGGACGCAGGGGCTGGACGTGCTGGGCCAGCGTGGCTTCAACGCCATCTTCATCGGCTGCAGCGAGCGCGAGCCGTCCGGCGAGCGCGATGCCCGCCTGATGAACGCCATGATCGAGGTGAGCGCCTCCGTACTGGAGCGCAGCCCACGGAGCGGCCAGCGCACCCAGCCCGCCCAGCCCCGCGTATCGCGCGCCATTCCCCAGAAGATTGTCGAGGTGGACGAGGTAGCCGGGATCAGCCACGTCACGTCGTCCGTGTTCTGGTGCCGCGATGGCGCCGTCTCCGCGCCGGACGTGATGCCCTCGGCCGCCGACATGGCGCTGGCACAGATCGAGTTCGACCTCGGTTTCGTGATGGCGACCGAAGTGGCCCGCCGCCTGGCCCCGCAGCGCGACACCCCCCTGGCCCGCCAGGAAACCCCCGAACCCGACGACGTCCCCGACATCGCCGCCTCCTCCGAAGCGCTGGAGAAAGTGCGCGCCTCGGCCCGCTGGATCACCGCGCACTACGCGGAAGAGATCTCCGTGGCCGACGCCGCCCGCATCGCCGCCATGAGCGAGCGCAACTACCTGCGCCGCTTCAAGTGCGCGCTGGGCATGACCCCCTCCGAATACCTGATCCGCGCCCGGCTGGAGATGATCTGCCGGCTGCTCAAGGAAACCGACCTGCCGGTGGACAAGATCGCCCGCCGCTGCGGCATGGGCAACGGCGACCGCCTGGCCAAGATCTTCCGAAAGCGCTTCGAGCTGTCCCCCACCGCGTACCGCAATCTCGACAAGACCGCGCTGCCAGACGCAGCCTAGCCACAGGAGGAGGCAAGAGTCATGCACCAAGATCTGCTGGATGTTGCAAAGCTGGACTGGATCTCGCGCGAGCTTTCTGAGTCGTACAGTGCCGCCGCGCCGTTTCCGCATGTCTGTATCGATAACTTCCTGGACGACGGCATCTACCGCGAGGCCAGCGCCGCCTTCCCCAGCGCCGACGAGAAGGTGTGGTTCACCTTCCGCTCCGCCGCCGAGAACCTGAAGCTCCAGATCCAGGACTTCTACGCGATTCCGCCCGCGCTGCGGTCCCTGATCGTCGAGTTCAACAGTCCCGGCTTCATCCGCTTCCTGGAGCAGCTTTCGGGCATCCAGGGGCTGGTGCCGGACCCCCACCTGCACGGCGGCGGGCTGCACCAGACGCTGCCGGGCGGCCGCCTCGGGCTCCATATCGACTACAACTACCACCTCGAATGGAAGCTGGACCGGCGCCTCAACGTGCTGCTGTACCTGAATGACGAGTGGGACGACAACTGGGCCGGCCATCTCCAGCTATGGGACGAGGAAGTCCAGCACTGCGTGCAGAACATCTCGCCCATCGGCAACCGGCTGGTGGTCTTCAGCACCAACGAGTGCTCGTGGCACGGCCACCCGGTGCCGCTGGCCTGCCCGCCCGGGGTCACGCGGCGCTCGATCGCGCTCTATTACTACACCAACGGCCGCCCGGACCAGGCCTCCGAGGAACACACCACGCGCTTCCACGCCCGGCCGGGCGAGCGCTTCACCATCACCGCGCGAGACATCCTGCATGGCATGACGCCCCCGTACGCCAAGGCGCTGGCCAAGCGGATCGTCGGGCGATAGCAGACAGGCGAACTACGATGGCAACCCTCCTCGTTACCGGCGGCGCCGGCTTCATCGGCAGCAACTTCGTGCTCGACTGGCTGCGCCGGCATGGCGCCGACCGCATCGTCAACGTCGACAAGCTGACCTACGCGGGCAACCGGCGCAGCCTGGCCGCCGTTGACGTCGAGGGGGGCCAGTCCCGCCACGTCTTCTCCCAGACCGATATCTGCGACCGGGCCGCGCTGGACGCGCTGCTGGCCACCCACCGGCCCCAGGCCGTGGTGCACTTCGCGGCGGAGAGCCACGTGGACCGCTCCATCGCCGACCCGGGCGCCTTCATCCAGACCAATGTGGTCGGCACCTTCACGCTGCTGGAAGCCGCCCGGGCCTATTGGGGACGGATGAATGCGGCCGATGCCGACCACTTCCGCTTCCTGCACGTCTCCACCGACGAGGTATTCGGCTCGCTGGGCGCCGACGACCCGCCGTTCTCGGAGACCACGGCCTACCAGCCCAATAGCCCCTACTCGGCCTCCAAGGCGGCGTCGGACCACCTCGTCCGGTCCTACCACCACACCTACGGGCTGCCGGTGCTGACCACGAACTGCTCGAACAACTACGGCCCCTACCACTTCCCCGAGAAGCTGATCCCGCTGATGATCACCAACGCGCTGTCCGGCAAGGCGCTGCCGGTCTACGGCGACGGCCTCAACGTGCGCGACTGGCTCTACGTGGGTGACCACTGCACCGCCATCCGCACGGTGCTGGCGCGCGGCAAGGTCGGCGAGACCTACAACATCGGCGGCTGGAACGAGAAGACCAACCTGGACGTGGTGCACACGCTCTGCGACCTGCTCGACGCGCTGCGCCCGAAGGCGAGCGGCTCCTACCGCCAGCAGATCAGCTTTATCGGCGACCGCCCCGGCCACGACCGCCGCTACGCCATCGACGCCCGCAAGCTGGAGCGCGAACTGGGCTGGCGGCCCGCCGAGACCTTCGAAACCGGCCTGCGCAAGACCGTGCAGTGGTATCTGGACAACCCCGGCTGGGTCAAGGACGTGACCTCGGGCGAGTACCGCAACTGGATGGCGAGGCAATATGCCGCCTGACGCCCCCAATGATCGGGAGATCCCCACCCTGCTGGTCACCGGCAGCAACGGCCAGGTCGGCTTCGAGCTGCGCCGCAGCCTGGCGCCGCTGGGCCGCGTGGTGGCGCTGGACCGCGCCGGCTGCGACCTGTCGGACCTCGACCAACTCCGGCGCGTGGTGCGCGAAGTCCGCCCCGACGTGATCGTCAACGCTGCCGCCTACACCGCCGTGGACCGGGCGGAGGCGGAGACCGAGCGCGACACCGCCTTCCTGATCAACGGCAAGGCCGTCGGCGTGCTGGCGGAAGCGGCCCGCGCGCACGGCAGCCTGCTGGTGCACTACTCGACCGACTATGTGTTCGATGGGGCAAAAGCCGGTGCTTACTATATAGAGAGCGACCCGACCGGCCCGCTGTCGGTCTACGGCCGGAGCAAGCTCGCCGGGGAGCAGGCCATCGCTGCCGTGGACGCGCCGGCGCTGATCCTGCGGACCTGCTGGGTGGCCGGTGCGCATGGCGCCAATTTCGCCCGCACCATGCTGCGGCTCGGCGCCGAGCGCGACAGCCTGCGCGTGGTGGCGGACCAGTTCGGCGCCCCGACCACCGCCGCGCTCGTCGCCGATGTCACCGCGCAGGTCGTGGCCCGCCACTGGCTGGCCGGCAACCGTGCGGCGTTCCCGGCCGGCATCTACCATCTGGCCGCCGCCGGGGAAACCAGCTGGCACGGCTACGCCACGGAAGTGATCCGCTACGCCGCCGCGCATGGCTTCCCGCTGAAGGCGGACCCGGCACGCATCGCCCCCATTCCCGCCACCGACTATCCGCTGCCGGCGCCGCGCCCGGCAAATTCGCGCCTCGATACCAGCAAGCTGCGCCGCACGTTCGGCATCCACCTGCCCGACTGGCAGGAGGGGCTGCACCTGCTGCTGGACCAACTGCGCCCGTAAGCCTTTCCGCCTGTGAGCCTTTCCGCCTGTCAGCCTGGAGCCCCCCATGACCATGAACGTGACCCGAACCGATATTCCCGACGTGCTGGTCATCGAACCAAAAGTGTTCGGCGACGATCGCGGTTTCTTCTACGAGAGCTTCAACGGCCCCGAGTTCGAGGCCCTGACCGGGGTGAAGACCAACTTCGTCCAGGACAACCATTCGCGCTCGGCACGCAACGTCCTGCGGGGGCTGCACTACCAGGTGCGCCATCCGCAGGGCAAGCTGGTACGCGTGGTGATGGGGGAGGTATTCGATGTGGCGGTGGACCTGCGCCGCAGCTCGCCCACCTTCGGCAAGTGGGTGGGCGTGACGCTCTCGGCCACCAACAAGCGCCAGCTCTGGGTGCCCGAAGGCTTCGCGCACGGCTTCGTGGTCACCTCGGACTATGCCGAGTTCCTCTACAAGACCACGGACACCTGGTACCCCGAGCACGAGCGCTCCCTGCTCTGGCGCGACAGCACGCTCCACATCGACTGGCCGCTCCAGGGCGAGCCACTGCTCGCGGCGAAGGACGCGGGCGGCAAGGCGCTGCGGGAGGCGGAGGTTTTTGCCTGAGGGGGATGCGGTCATACAATGGAGCGAGGCCAACGGCGCCCGTGCTGCGGCGCGCACCGAGGTGTTGGTCGAACCCCAAAGGAGACCCGCATGAGCAGTAAGAACACCATTTGCCTGTGGTACAACCGCGACGCGCTCGATGCCGCCAATTTCTATGCCAAGACCTTCCCCGACAGCGCGGTGGGCGCCGTCCACCGCTCGCCGGGCGACTATCCGGACGGCAAGGAGGGCGATGTGCTCACCGTCGAGTTCACCGTCGCCGGCATTCCCTGCGTCGGCCTGAACGGCGGCCCGCACTTCCAGCACAACGAGTCCTTCTCCTTCCAGATCGCCACGGACGACCAGGCCGAAACCGACCGCCTGTGGAACGCCATCGTCGGCAATGGCGGGCAGGAGAGCGCCTGTGGCTGGTGCAAGGACAAATGGGGCCTGTCGTGGCAGATCTCGCCGCGCGTGCTGGTCGAGGCCGTCACCAGCCCGGACAAGGCGCTGGCCAAACGGGCGTTTAACGCGATGATGACGATGAAGAAGATCGACATCGCCAAGATCGAGGCGGCCATCCGCGGGGACGGCAAGTGATGCCGGGTTGAATCCCCCCGGCGGGCATGGCAGCATGGCCCGATGCCCGTCGCCGCCAATATTCCCTCCGATACCACTCTCCGGGACCTCGCCCGCCTGCGCCGCGTACGCGACCGCATCGACCGCGAGTATGCCCAGCCGCTGGACGTCGAGGCGCTCGCGCAGGGTGTCCACATGTCGGCGGGCCACCTCAGCCGCCAGTTCCGGCTGGCCTATGGCGAATCCGTCTATGCCTACCTGATGACGCGGCGCATCGAACGCGCGATGGCGCTGCTGCGCCGGGGCGACCTCAGCGTCACCGAGGTCTGCTTCGAGGTGGGATGTTCATCGCTGGGCACCTTCAGCACCCGGTTCACCGAACTGGTCGGGGTCTCGCCGAGCCGCTACCGGCGCGAGGCCGCCGGCGAGACCGAGGGCATGCCGCCCTGCGTCGCCCGGCAGGTCACGCGACCGATCAGGAATCGAGAAGCGCCGAAAAAGCAGCCGGCCTAGACTGCCTGGACCCCAACACGGAAACGGAAACCCCTCATGGACCTCAGCATTCACTCGGCCTTCCTGCCCCACACCGACCCGGAAACCTCGCTGGCCTTCTACCGGGACGCGCTCGACTTCGAAATCCGCAAGGACGTCGCCTTCGGCGGCAACCGCTGGATCACGGTCGGCCCGAAGGGCAAACCCGAGACCTCCATCGTCCTGTTTCCGCCCAACGCCACGCCGGGCGTCACCGACGACGAAAAGCGCACCATCGCCGAAATGATGGCCAAGGGCACCTACGCCATGCTGCTGCTTGGCGCGACGGACCTCGACGCCGCCTTCCAGCGCCTGCAGGACTGGGACGCCGAGATCGTCCAGGAGCCGACCGACCAGCCCTACGGCGTGCGCGACCTGGGCGTGCGCGACCCGGCCGGCAACATGATCCGCATCCAGCAACTGAAGTAAGACCGGGCGGGCCCGCTCCGCCTCACAGCATCGACTTGCCCTGCGCGAGGATCTTGTCGCAGACCTGCTTCTTGACCTCGGCCTTCATGGCGGCCGTGTTGCTGAGGTCGAGTTGCCGGCCGTTGCTGGTGGAAAGCACGCCGCGCGAGCCGTCGCTGTAGCCGGCGTCCTTGGTGCCGCCCGGCACGGAGCCCAGCAGCTTGTCCTTCACCGCCGAAGTTGCCGAGTCGGCGTTGAGGTAGTTGTTCTTCATGCAATATTCGATCACCCCGGCGGCGTTGCCGGCGCTGCCGGCGGTGAGCGATGACATCGACATCCCGCTGATGTCGCCGATCGCCCCGGTGGGGGCCGACTTCATCATGTCGCCGAGCTGCGCGTGGGCCACGCCCGAGAGGGCGGAGAGCGCGACGCAGCACGCGGGAAGGGTCAGCCACGCGGCGCGGCGCAGCGTAGCGGGGACGGAAAATTTGGCCATGCGAGACTCCTTGTCCGGTCATGCCGGGAGTGGCCTCACCACTATATGCCGCCGGCCGCCGGATCCGATCTGAACGTTTTTGAGATCCCGTGTGGCTTATGCGTCATGCGACGCATGTCCCCGGAACATCGACATCCCATCCGTGATCTGCGCCAGTAGCGCCAGCGCCGCGCCCGGCAGCGGCCGGCCGGCCTTGACCAGCACCCGGGCCTGCGTGCCCCGGAACAGCGGATGGTCGATGGGCACCACGGCCAGTTGCCCGGCCGCGATCTCCCGGTAGGCCGCGAACTCGCCGATCAGCGTCATGAAGTTCTCGTACGCCACGATCTGCTTGAGCGCCGGCAGCGAGTTGGTGGTCAGCGTGGCGTGGATCGAGATGTTCTCGGCGAACTCCAGCATCTTGGCCGCATGGCCGATGCCGAACGACGGCGGCATCAGCGCCAGCGGGTAGGCCTGCATGTCGGCGATGCTCGCCGGGCCGCCACGCAGCGCCAGCGGGTGATCGCGCCGCACCAGCAGCACCACCGGCTGGGCCACGCTGGCGCGGTATTCCACGCGCGGGTGCGGCGGTGGGTTGTAGGCCAGGCCGATATGGGCGCGGCTCTCGGCCACCTCGTTCAGCACGTCGTCCACGGGCAGGCTGACCATGTGGATCTCGAGCTTCGGATAGCGCGCGCAGAACGGCGCCAGCACCTCGTTGACCAGCGCATCGGCAAACCCCTCGCTGATGACCAGCCGCACCTCGCCCTGCTGGAGCCCCTGCAAGGCGTGGAGCTGATCCTCCAGCTTCTCCTGGTGCGAGCGATAGCCGCGCCAGAACTCGAGCAGATGCGCCGCCGCCTCCGTGGGCCGCAGCCCGCGCGGCTGGCGCTCGAACAGCGTCGACCCCAGTTCGTCCTCCAGCAGCCGGATCTGCCGGGTGATAACCGACGGTGACGTGTTGAGGTGCTCCGCCGCACCCCGGATCGTCCCGTGCGCCATCACCTCCCGGAAGTACCGCAACCGCTGCTGATTGATCTCGCGCATCTCGCCGTATCCCTTGCGTTGCCTGAGGGGCAACGATACGTGAACTTTGTTGCTGTTGGTAGGTGGGCGCGCCGCTGCCACTATCGAGAGACCCCACGCAGGGCACCCGTAGAGAGAACAGAGACAGACTGGAGACAAGCAATGCTAGCCATCCCCCAAGAAAGTGCAGTCGACGACACGTCCGCGCTGTACAGCAAGATCAACTGGCGATTGCTGCCCTTTCTGCTGATCTGCTACCTGTTCGCCTACCTGGACCGCGTCAATATCGGCTTCGCCAAGCTCCAGATGCAGAGCGACCTGGGCTTCTCGGACGCGGCCTACGGCGTGGGCGCGGGCATCTTCTTCATCGGCTACGTGCTGTTCGAGATCCCGAGCAACCTGATGCTGCCGCGCATTGGCGCGCGCAAGACCTTCAGCCGCATCCTGGTGCTGTGGGGCATTACCTCGGCCTGCATGCTGTTCGTGCGCGATGTGCCGATGTTCTACGCCATGCGCTTCCTGCTCGGCATCTTCGAAGCAGGCTTCGCACCGGGGATGATCTATTACCTGTCGTGCTGGTACGGGCCGCAGCGCATGGCGCGGGCCATCGCCATCGTCTTCCTGGCCGGGCCGATCGGCGGCATTCTCGGCGCGCCGGCCTCGGCGTGGCTGATGACCTCGCTCGCCGGCGCCGGCAACCTCGCCGGCTGGCAATGGATGTTCCTGGTGGAGGGCCTGCCCTGCGTGGTGCTGGGCCTGCTGGCGCTGAAGCTGGTGCCGAACAAGCCGTCCGAGGCCACCTGGCTGACCGATCAGGAGCGCCGCATGCTGGAGGCCGATCTCGGCCATGTCGGCGCCGCCCACAGCCACTCGTTCCGGGCCGTGGCGCGCGACAAGCGCATCTATGTGCTGGCCTTCGCCTACTTCTGCATCATCGCGGCGATCTACGCCATCAGCTTCTGGCTGCCCACCCTGATCAAGGCGCAGGGCGTGACGGACACCGTGCAGCTCGGCTGGTACGCGGCGGTGCCCTATATCGGCGCGGCCTTCGGGATGTATTACATGGGCCGGCGCTCGGACCGCAAGAACGAGCGGCGCTTCCACTGCGCGGTGCCCGCGCTGGCCGGCGGCGTGCTGCTGGCGGCCTCGACGCTGGCGGATGGCCACCTGTTCCTGACGCTGGCGCTGCTGACGCTGGGCACCACGGCGCTGTGGATGACCTACACGGTCTTCTGGGCGATTCCGCCCGCCTATCTCAAGGGGCCGGCGGCCGCGGGCGGCATCGCGCTGATCAACACCATCGGGCTGTCCGGCGGCTTTTGGGGTCCGGCCATCATCGGCTGGGCGAAGACCGCCACCGGCAACCTGCACCTCGGCGTGCTGGTCATGGCTTCGCTGCCTGTCCTTGCCGCCCTGATCGTCATCACCAACAAGCTGCCGGCCCACCGGTAGCCACCCATAAGAGGATTCCCATGCAACTGCACATGTCCACCTGGGCCGAAATCGAATCGTTCCTCCAGCGCAGCCGCACGATCGTCGTGCCGATCGGCTCCAACGAGCAGCACGGCCCGACCGGCCTGCTGGGCACCGACTGGCTGTGTCCCGAGATCATCGCGCGGGAGGCGGAGAAATCGGCCGACATCCTGATCGCCCCGACCTTCAATATCGGCATGGCCCAGCATCACCTGGCCTTTGCGGGCACGATCTCGCTGCGCCCGTCGACGTTCATCGCCGCGATTGGCGACTGGGTACGCTCCCTCGCCCTGCACGGTTTCGAGAAGATCCTGTTCCTGAACGGGCACGGCGGGAATGTGGCCTCGATCGAGGCGGCGTTCTCGGAGCTGTACGCGGAAGCCAGCTTCGCGCGGCGCCCGGCCGGCTTCGCGCTGAAACTCGCCAACTGGTGGGATCTGGAAGGCGTGGGCGAACTGGCGCGCGACCAGTTCCCGACCGGGCATGGCGCGCACGCCACGCCCTCCGAGATCGCCATCACGCAATGGGCCTTCCCGGAGTCGGTGAAGACGGCGGACTACGCGCCGCCCATCGCCCCGTCCGGCCCGATCCGCGATGCGCTGGACTTCCGCGCCCGCTTCCCTGACGGCCGGCTGGGCTCCAACCCGGGGCTGGCCACGCGCGAACGGGGCCGCGCGCTGGTCGAACTCGCAGCGCAGAGCCTGGCACGCGAGCTGGCGGCATTCAGCCAGGAACGGCCGCCGGCCTGAGGTTGTCGTCAGGTTGGCCCGAGGTTGCCCCTCGGGCAGCCCGCCGCTCAGCGCGGCACCAGTTCCACGCGCTCGGTGGTCGCCTTTTCCACCGCCTTGCGCGTGTAGACCAGCGGGAAGTATTCCCCCTTGGCCCACAGCGGCGCCAGATCGCGGTAGTGGGGGCTGGCCGGATTGCCCGACTGCCCCGGCGTGTTCACCGCGCGCGAGGCGTCCCAGTTGCCCACGTCCAGCACCATCCGGAACGAGGCCCCGGCGGTCAGCTGGAAGTCATTGTTGCGATAGCTGGTGTTCATCGGCGTGAACGACGATCCACCGATCGGCCCCGCGTTCACGTCGTACTGCTGGCGCTGGGCGGGGTCGAGAAGGGCGTTGAGCGGATGGTTGAACACGGCGGTGTGCAGCTTGCCCCACTGCCACGCCGCCGGGTCCGGCCCGAGCGCCTTCTCCACCTCGGCCATGGCCGATTTCAGTGTGGCGAACATGATCTCGTTGCGGCGCTCGACGGTCATCCAGGTGTCGGGCTGCTCCATCACCGCGATCACCCGGGTGGCATCGCCCGCGCCCACCAGCTTGGCCGCCTCCGGCGAGAGCGCCCCGCGCACGATGGCCGTGCGCAGGTGCTTGCTGAACCAGACCTCGAACAGCGCCGCCGCCGCGCTGTTGGCGCGTTCGTTGCCGTCCCAGTTGCGCAGCAGGTCCAGCCCGCGCTGGACCTGCGCGTCCGGGCTGTTGAGCGGCTTGAGCAGCGCCACCACGCGCTGGGCCGGCAGGGACACCGTGTCGTTCTGCCACGCCATCGAGTCCGCCACCGAACTGCGCGACTTGGCCCCCACCACCGCCTTGAGCCGCTGGGCGCGCGAACTGTCGCTCCACTCATAGCCCACACCGATCTTCGCGGCCGGATGGTTGGCCGGGATGTTGTTCTCGTTGGCGGTGACCACGTAGCCCGGCGTCGGGTTATACGCCCACGGCAGTTCGTCCATGTTGCGATAGCCGGCCCACTCGTAGCGGCCATCGCCGGGCACCGGCGTCAGGCCGTCCCAGTTGGGCCGGTTCACGGTCAACCCGCCCGGAATCCAGCCGATATTGCCCGAGGTGTCCGCGTAGACCTGATTCTCGCCCGGCGCACCCCAGCGGTTCATCGCCGCACGGAACTGGTCCCAGTTGCGCGCGCGCATGTAGTCCATCGACCCGAAATACGGCGCCATGCCGTAGTCCAGCCACGCGGCGCGCAGCACCCAGGCGCGCTGGGTCTTGGCGTCGGCGTAGAGCACCGGGCCGTGGCGCGTGTAGTCGATGGTCACCGTGCGCGGCGTGGCCTCCCCGCGCACCGCGATCTGCTCGGTGACGGTTTCCATCGGCTCCCAGCGGCCCTTGTAGCGATACTCGCGCGCCTGGCCCGGGTTGGTCTCGTAGACGTAGAGGTCTTCCTGGTCCATGTAGAACCGGGTCAGGCCGAAGGCGATGGTGCCGTTATGGCCGATCGAGATGCCCGGCAGGAACGGCTCGCCGGCGCCGATCACGGACAGGCCCGGCGCGTTCAGGTGGCTGATGTAGCGCAGGCTCGGGGCGCCGTGCGCGCGGTGCGGGTCATTGGCGAGGATCGGCCGGCCCGTGGTGGTGCGGCTGCCGGCGATGACCCAGTTGTTCGAGCCCAGGCTGCGCCCGGTGTCACTCGACGCATCGACCATCGCATAGAGCTGGTCGACCGGCACGTTCCCGGCCCCTGCGGCCGCAGCCTTGCTGGCGCCCGGTGTCCACCACTCCTTCGGAAAGCGCGGCGCGGCCGTGGCCAGCGCGTAGGCCTGTTTCAGCTCGGCCACCGGCAGCGCGCAGGGGTCCAGCCCCTCGGGCAGCTTCGGCTCGACCGGCGGATCGAGTTCGCGGCGCACCCAGTCGGCGCGCACCCCGTTGGCCTTGCCCTCGCAGAACACCGCCGCGCGGTCGATCTCGCCCGTGAAATTGAGCGTCAGGCCGTGGTGGCGAATCCGCACGATGTCTTCGGCACGCCACAGCGCCGGCTTGTAGTTCAGCACGCGGAACTCGGGCGGCAGCAGTGCCGGGTTGGCTTCCGTCTGCGCCACGTAGGCGTTCACGCCGGCCACGAAGGCCTCGGCCACGCGCTTGGCGTCGGAGCCGTAGGCCAGCCACTCCCGGTACATATCGCCCCGGAACAGCACCGCGCGCGCCATGCGGTCGCCTTCGACATAGGCCGGCCCGAAGTCCTTGGCCATCTCGCCCAGCCCGCGTTTGCGCCAGAGGTCGATCTGCCAGAGGCGGTCGCGCGCGGCCATGAAGCCCTGCGCGTAGAAGGCGTCGTAGAGCGTGCCGGCGTAGATATGGGGCACGCCCCATTTGTCGATCAGGATGCTGGCCGGCTTCTCCAGCCCCGGCACCGCGAAGCGGTCGGGGCCGGCGGCGAGGGCGGCGGTGGTCGTGGAGAGCGTGGCAAGACAAGCGAGCGCGACGGCAGCGCGCCGCAGCGGACGGGAATGGTGAAGCATTGTGTCTCCTCTTCGGGGCCTGTTAAATCAGGACCCATGAGGATAGACGAATGTGGCGCCGATGTGGCCGATACGGCGATCGTGCGCTGCCGCAATACAGGCGTTTCAGGGTCAGTAAACGTCCCGACGGTAGCGCCCGTCCTCGATCATCGCCTGCAGCGCGTCTTCGCCGACGATCTCGACGAGCGCCGCGTGCACGCCACCCGCCATGCCCTGCAGGCTGCCGCAGACATAGATCGCCGCGCCCTCGGCCAGCCACGCGCGGAGGGCGTCGGCCTGCGCCGTCACGGCGTCCTGCACGTAGTGCGGCACGCCGCCATCGCGCGACCACGCGCGGTCGATGCGCTGCAACACACCTTGTTCCTGCCACGCGCGCAGTTCTGCCCCGTGGAAGTCGTCATGGGCGGCGGAGCGCTCGCCAAACAGCAGCCAGTTGCGCCGATGCCCGGCCGCCGCGCGGGCCTTCAGCAGCGCGCGCAGGCCGGCGAGGCCCGTGCCGTTGCCGATCAGGATCAGCGGGCGGTCATCGGCAGGCGGATGGAACGTGCGATTGGCGCGCACGCGCAGCGCGATATGCGCGCCCTCGGGGGCATGGACGGTCAGCCAGCCGGACGCCAGCCCCAACCGGCCATCGTCATGACGGGTCTCGCGTACGAGCAGTTCGAGCCGGCCATCGGCGGGCAGCGAGGCAATCGAGTATTCGCGGTGCGGCAGGGCCGGCAGGGCGTCGATCAGCGCCTGCGGGGCCAGGCCGGCCATGGTGTCGAGATGGGCGTCGGGCAGCGGCAGGCGCGTGGCCAGCGCCTCGGTCAGCGTCATCGGGCGGCTGTCGCAGCGCACCGGGGTGGCGCCATCGAGGGAGAGACGGACCAGCAGCTTCGCCACGACGTCCGGTGGCTGGCAGGGGCCGACTTCGGCGATATCGCCGGCCGTCCACGCCAGGTCGCTCGGATCTTCCGGCACCAGCGCGAGGTGCCAGGCCGGCGCACCGTGACTGCCGGGGTTGAGCAGGCGGCGCTCCACCAGTTGCCAGCGGCCATAGCGCGGGCGCTCCCAGTCGGCAATCTCCGCGCCGCCGCCGAGCGCCGACAGATGGTTTTGCCAGTGGCGCAGCGCGCCGGGGTCACCGTTGTCGACCTCGACCATGTCGAATAGCGGCTGGGCGTGATGGCGCTGCAACCAGCCGGACAGCGTGTGCCCGAAGGCGCAGAAGCGCGCGTAGCTGCTATCGCCCAGCGCGAGAATGCCGAAGCGGAGCTGCCGCAGCGACTCCGGCGCGGCGCCGGACACCAGCTTGCGCGTGAAGCCGGAGGCGGTATCGGGCGCATCGCCCTCGCCCGTCGTGCTGACCAGGAACAGCGCCTGCCCGCACGCGGCCAGCCGCGCACCGTCCAGTTCGGCGAAGGACAGCAGTTGCACCGGCACGCCGGCGCCTCGCAGCGCGCGGGCGGTCTGCGTCGCCAGTTGCTCGGCGAAGCCGGTCTGGCTGGCGTAGGCGATCAGCGTGGGGCGCCCGGCGCCGTTGTCATCCGGCACAAGCGCTGCCCGCGCGGCGCGGCGGCGGCGATGCTGGGCGAGGATGGCGGCGCAGAAGCCCGCATAGGCCGCCACCACGCCGGCCGCCATCGTCATCCGGCTGGGAGACAGCACGGCCAGCGCAACGCCGGCGAGGCAAACAACCCAGGGCCACAGGCGAGCGACGGTCATGACAGCATGGCGGCGAATGCCGGCGAGGTGAGTTCATCGAAGCCGCGCGGCGTGCGAACGAGGAAGCGCGCCGCCAGCGCATGGCGCTGCGCGAAGTCCATGCCCGCCTGGGGCCCAAGCACGGTCAGCGCCGTGGACAAGGCATCGGCCAGCATGCAGTCCCGGTGGATCACCGTCACCGAAGCCAGCGCGTGTGCCGCCGGGTAGCCGGTGCGCGGGTCGATGGTGTGGGCAAAGCGTCGGCCGTCCTGCTCGAAGTAGCGGCGATAGTCGCCGGACGTGGCGATGGACAGCCCGAGCAGCGCCACCAGCGTGCGGGCGGCGCCGTGGGCGTTCGCCTCGGGCGATTCCAGTTCCACCCACCACGGCATGCCGTCGGGCTTGAGGCCCTGACCGCGCAGTTCGCCGCCGATCTCGACCAGATGATCGGTGACGCCGCGGGCGTCCAGATGGCGGGACACCGCATCGACAGCAAACCCCTTGGCGATGGCGCAAAAGTCCAGCGCGAGCCCGCCCGGCTGGCGCGCCCGGCGGTTCGGCACATCAACCTCGATGCGCTGCCAGCCGCAGGGCTGGCGCACGCGCGCCACGTCGGCCGGTGTGGGCGCGGTCTGGCGCGCATGCGCCAGACCTGCGGGGCCGAAGCCCCACAGGTCCACCAGCGGACCGGCGCTCGGATCGTAGGCGCCGCCGCTGTCGCGCGCCACCTGCAGCGCGGCCTGGAGCACCGCGAAGCAATCCTCGGGCAGCGTGACCCAGGCATCGGCGGCAGCGCGGTTGAAGCGGCTCAGGTCCGAGGTCTCGGACCAGTTGCTCATCTGGGCGATGACGTTGGCCAGGACCGCCTCGATCGCCGCCTCGATGCCATCCCCGATGCTTGCATCCTCCCCGCCCGCCTGCACCGCCGACACCGACCACGTGGTACCCATGGTCTGGCCGGCCCACTGCCGCACGCGCCCGCCCGCCGCCGGGGTGGGCGGCGGCGCGGAGAGCGAGGTGGGAATCAGCACGCGCGGCATCGATCGGTCTTACTGGGGCAGCACTTCCACGGTCACCGCGTAGGCCGCGCGGCGGGCCTTGGCCTGCTTGACCGAGGTCTTGTCGTCGCGGACATCGGCTTCCATCCAGTACATGCCCGGGGCCGGCCACTTGATGCTGAACTTGCCGTCCGCGTCGGTGGTGACGCTCAGGTCGTTGAGCTTGTCGCGATAGCGGATGCCGCCCGGCACGATCTCCACCTTCAGGTTGCTGGCGGGCTTGCCGTCCAGCAGCAGGCGGAAGCTGGCCGTATCGCCCGCCACGAGGTCGTTCGGGTGGGTGATCGGGGCCAGCTCCAGGCCGCGGCCCGTGGTCGACAGCGCCTGCTTGGACGGCTTGCCGGCGGTCACGAAGGCTTCCACGCGGCCGGCGTTCTCGGTCACCTGCAGGTCCTGCGCGTTGGCCGGCACGTTGCTGGCCAGCGCCTCGGCGGTGCCGCGCCAGCGCTTGGTCTGGCCGCCTTCCTTCCACGAGGCGAACACACCCTGGTTGATCACGGCCACGCGGTAGGTGCCCGGCTGCGTCAGGTGCAGGTCGAAGGTGCTGCGGTACTTGCCGGTGGAGGCGTTCTCGGCCTTCACGGCGGCGCCATCCGGGCCGGTGACGACGAGGTTATCGAGCCGCATCGGCACGTGTTCGAAGTAGAACAGGTCGTTGGAGACGGCGGCGTCCACAGTCACCCAGGCGTCGTTGCCGGACAGCACGGTGGCCGACGGCAGCAGCCACTGGCGGTGGGCGTGGGCGGCCAGCGGGGCCAGGGCGGCTAGCGCCAGCACGGCGGCGCGCATGGCAAGGCGTTGCGGGAAGCGGGCAGGCTTGTTCATCGTCAGGCTCCAGTCAATCCAGTGATTCGGGGTGAGAACGGATGGGGTGCGGGTCAGGGCTTCAGTTCGACGGTGACGCCGCCGAGTTCGTGTTCGCCCTTGGCACGGGCCGTCTGCGCGGATTGCGGCGGCCACGTGAACGGCACGCGCACCAGTTCGCGGCCCCCGACTTCGCGCGCGGCCTCCACCACCAGTTGGTAGTCGCCGGCGGGCAGCTTGCCGAGCGGCGACTTGCCGGCGGAGAACGACACCGCCTGCTCGCCCGGCGCACGCGTGGCGCCGGAGATGCCATCGGCCGGCATCTGCATGTCCCGGCCCGCCTTGCGCCACCACTGGCGCATGTCCTTGAGCCACTTGGTGCCTTCGCCGTCCTTGTTCTTGCCGTCGTACCAGACCGCCAGCGTGGAAACGGGGCTCTGATCGGCGCGCTCCACCCACATCGCCACGTAGGGGCGGTGGTACTCGGCCACGGTGAGGCGGGGAATATCCACCTTGACGTTCAGGTCGGCGGCCATGGCGGGCGCAAGCGGGGCGGCGGCCAGGCCGGTCATGGTCACGGTAAGGAGTCGGCGCATCGGAACTACCTTTTCTGGTTGGATGGAATGCAAATCAGTGAATGAACACGATGGCGAGCAGCAGCGGCACCACCAGCCCCGCCCCCACCAGCGGCCAGGTGGCCATGCGGCCACCGGCGTGCAGCTTCAGCAGGAACAGCCCGGTGAGGCTGAAGACGAGGCACGCGAAGGCGAACACATCGAGGAACAGGCTCCACGCATGGCCCGTGTTGCGGCCCTTGTGCAGATCGTTGAAATAGGAGATCCAGCCGCGCGAGGTGGCTTCGAACTGCACCTCGCCGCTGTCCAGCGCCACGCTGACCCAGGCGTCGCCGCCGGGGCGTGGCAGGGCCACGTAGAGTTCATCGGCGGACCATTCGGCCTCGCGGCCTTCGGCATCCACATGGAGGGATTCCGACAGCCATTGGGCCAGCACGGGCGGCACGGGCGCTTTTTCGTTCTTCTGGGCGGCGCCGGCCGGGGCCGCGCGTCGGAGGGCGGCCAGCACGTCACGCGGTGCGGTTTCGCTGCGGGTGACCACGCTGGGCCGGGCCTCGATCTGGCCGGCATGGTTCAGCGTGAAGCCGGTGATGGCGAACAGCATCATCCCGATCAGGCAGATCGCGGAACTGATCCAGTGCCATTGATGAAGATGCTTGAGCCAAAAGGCGCGGCGCTGCTGGCCGGAGGCCGGCGGGTTGTCTGTCATGCGGGTGAGAAAGGGGGCGCGCGGGGCGCGCGCGGGGGGCGCGGCGGCATGTCGATTAGCCGCAACACCTAGATGGTAATGGTTCTCATTTGTTGAGGCAATCTGACATGACGTAGTCGACACGCTGTCATGGTTACGGTGCGTTACACCCCGTGCGCCTCTTGCATCACCTTACCCTATCAGTGTTTCCCCCCGATCAAGATCCTTGATGACCGCGCCGTTATGGCACCCATAGAGGGCGACAAATCGATCGCCCCGAGCGGGTTCAGACAAGGAAAAGGAGGAAAACGAATGCTGCAAAATCTCAGCCTGAGAAAAAAGCTCATGCTGCCGCTGGTGCTGAGCTGGATCTGCCTGCTGGCCATCACCCTCTGGAATGCCTGGGAAATGCGCGCGCTGCGGTTCGAGGACCGCAAGCTGTCACTCGAACATGTCACCGATGTCGCCAACTCCATCGTCACCGAATACGAAGCGATGGCGCGGGCCGGCAAGCTGCCTGTGGAAGAAGCCCAGAAGCAGGCGCTGGACCGCGTGCGCGCGCTGCGCTTTGGCGCGGACGGCTATTTCACCGTGATGCGTTCGGATCACGTGGTGCTCATGCATGCCATCAAGAAGGAGCTGGATGGCAAGAACATGGGCGACATGAAGGACCCCAACGGGGTCTACCTGTTCCGCGAGATCGCCGCGCTGGGCAAGAACCCGGGCCACGGCTTCGTCGAATACCTCTGGCCCAAGCCGGGCGCCGAGGCCCCCCAGCCCAAGCTGAGCTACGTGCTGAACTTCAAGCCGTGGGACTGGGACTTCATCGCCGGGCTGTACCTCGATGACATCCACGCCGAATTCCGCCGGTCGCTCTGGGAAGCGCTGGGCTGGCTGCTGGGCGTGGGCGCGCTGATGAGCGTGGTGATGGTGCGGGTCTCCATCAGCCTGCAGAAGCAGCTGGGCGGTGAGCCCGCGCTGACGTCGCAGATCGCGGCGCGCATCGCTGAGGGCGACCTCGCCTCGCATGTGCAAACCAAGCCCAACGACCGCGAAAGCGTGCTCTACAACATGCAGCAGATGCAGGCGCGCCTGACCGGGGCCATCGGACAAATCCGAGGCTCGGCCGATTCGATCGCCGGCGCGGCACGCCAGATCGCGGCGGGCAACGTGGATCTGTCGCGCCGCAGCGAGGAGCAGGCCGCCTCGCTCGAGGAAACCGCCGCAAGCATGGAGGAGCTGACGAGCACGGTCCGCCAGAGCGCGGATAACGCGCGGCAGGCGTCGCGGCTGGCCGAAGGCGCCTCGGACATCGCCGTGCGCGGGGGCCAGATCGTGCACCAGGTGGTGGGCACGATGGGCGAGATCAAGGCGGCGTCCGGCAAGGTGGTGGACATCATCGGCGTGATCGAGGGCATCGCCTTCCAGACCAACATCCTGGCGCTGAACGCGGCAGTGGAAGCCGCCCGCGCGGGCGAACAGGGTCGCGGCTTCGCCGTGGTGGCCGGCGAGGTGCGCAGCCTGGCCCAGCGCTCGGCCACGGCGGCCAAGGAGATCAAGGCCCTGATCGACAACTCGGCCCAGCGCGTGGAAGACGGCTCGGTGCTGGTGGAAGGCGCCGGCCGCGCCATGGAAGAGATCGTCGAAGCGGTGAAGCGCGTGACCGACCTGATGGGCGAAATGCGCGCCGCCACCGAAGAACAGACGGGCGGCATCGAGCAGGTGAACCAGGCGGTGTCGCAAATGGACCAGATGGCGCAGCAGAACGCGGCGCTGGTGGAGGAAGCCACGGCCGCAGCGGCGTCGCTGGAAGATCAGGCAGACGCCCTGCACCGGGCCGTGGGGCAGTTCAGGTTGGCAGGGGCAATCTGAAGCAGGTGTTTCGACAAGGGTGTTGAAGCCCGCAGGCCGGTCTGGCTGCGGGCTTTTTTTGTGGGTTGTCGTGGAATCGCCGGAACGCCCGGTTCTGGTGAACGGGGAGAGACCGGGAACAGCGTATGATCGACGGCATGCTGCTGATGGCTGCCGAAGCGCCCCCGATGACCAACGATCCTCACCTGTCTCCCAAGCTGCATCTGACTGCGAAGCATGGATTCGCGCTGCATGACAGCCGCCAGCCCGTTTTTCACCGGGGATGGCATATCCACGACTGCGGCATGCTGCTGTGGCCGCGCATGGGGAGACTCAAGACGACATGGAACGATGTGTCCGGCGAGCCGGACTCGCCGCATGCCGTTTCGCTGGTGCGCGGCACCGCAGTGCTGCTGCCGGCGTCGATCTCGCATCTGACGGCATCCGAGCGCGGGCGCCAACAGCATGGGGAGCTATACCTGCCGCCCGACCGCCTGCCCGCCGGTCGACCGTTTGGCGCCATGCATCTGGACGCCGCGACCATCGCAATGCTCGAGGCGCTGCTGGCGCCGGGGATCTCGGCGACGAGCGCTTCCTGGCTAGTGCGCGCCATCGTGGAGCAACTGATGAGCAGCCGGCCGCTGGCGATACCCGAAGAGCCGGCATCCGTGGCACTGCGCATGGTCCGGCGCTTCCATCAGGCGCTCGAACGCGACCTGCCCTTGCCTTCGATCGATACCGTGGCCAGCGAACTGGGCGTCTCGATCCGGCATTTGCAGCGCGCTTGCCAGATCGAGTTCGGCGTGACGCCCGTGGCACTCAGGCGTCGCATCCTGGCTACGCATGCACGCGCCCTGATCGCGCAAGGTCAATCCGTCGCCAGCGTCAGCCTGGACCTCGGCTTTTCATCCAGCGGACATCTGCACCGCTTGCTGCGCGAGGCCGCCGATCCGTCATAGGCGCGGCGGACTGGCGACCTCATCCCGCCATCACGACAGCATCGATCTCGATCTCCGTCCACGCCCCATCCGGCAGGCTCGACACACCCAGCGCGCTGCGAGCGGGCAGGGGCTGATCGGGGAATGCCGTACGCAGGACGGCCGAGGCCGCATCGAGCACGGCCGGATGATGGGTGAAGTCTGACGCCGCGCGGATGAAGCCGCGCAGGCGGACGATCTGGATGACGCGTGACAACTCGCCGTCGCAAGCCACCCGAAGCGCCGCCAGCGCGTTCAGCATCGATACTTCGGCAGCACGGCGGGCGGGTTCCACATCGGCTTCGCTCTGGCATTGGCCTGCCATGGCCACGCCTTGCTGCCGGCATACCTGCCCGGCGATCGACACCCAACGCGATGGCCCCACCTCCACCGCGCGATACGGCGCATAGCTACCACGCGGACTGGACACCGCGGGCATGGCAAATCCTGCGGCAGCAAGCAAGGCTTCGGGAGAACTGACCGTCATGCGTGGCTCCATGCCACGCCGCCACTGAGCCAGCAGCCGTCGGGCTCGCCTGAGTCCCCATGGCGTGGAGCCACGAGGATTTCCGAAGGGCTGCCCATGGCATCGCCCTGCCGGACTGCGATGGACGACACCGTTCGACCCTGGCCACGCAGTGGGTCCGCCTGGTTCAGATACCCCCACAACGCCGCGGCAGCGATGCCGGTGGCGGCGTCTTCGGGATAGCCCGACGACTTCGGAAACTGCCGCGCATGGACGACGGGCTGCCCGTCCGCTTTAGGCGCCCCGAACGCATAGGGATAGAGGCCAGTCGAGCCGATCGACGCGCATAGCGGCTCCATGGTCGAGAAATCCGGCTGCAAGCCGTCGAGCATCGCCACGGATGGCAGGCAGACAAGCGTCTTCACGCGGCTGGTCGCGGCATTGATGGCCGCATAGCTGCCGGCAGGCAGGCCGAGCTGCATGGCCACGCGGTCCGACGCCCCGGCATCCAGCACCTCGGTACGCACTGCCGGCTGCGAAATCCAGACGCGCTGCGATGCGTCGTCCCAATACGCCAGCACGATGCCACTCAGCGTTTCGATGCGCGCCGTCGGCGTGGTCCAACGCCCCCACTGGCGCAGCGCCCACAGCGTGCCCACCGTGGCATGGCCACACATCTCCATCTCGTGCTGCGGCACGAAGAAGCGAAAGCGCCAATCGCAGCCGATCTCGCTCGGCAATACGAATGCCGACTCGTGTCCATGCGTTGCGGCAACGCTTTGCATTGCCGGCGCGCTCATGCCACGCGCGTCGGCGACCAACGGCACCGGATTGCCGCCTTGCCCATCGCGCACGAACACCCGGATCAGATTGACGTCACTCACCTATGGCTCCCACGGACTTGGCAATCTTGCCCCAGTATGGGATGTCCTGCTGGACGGCAGCCTGCAGCGCGGACGGCGTCCCGGGGCGCGCGGTCACGCCTTTGCCGGCAAGATCGTCGGCGACCGCCTTGTCGGCGAGCACCTTGTTCAACGCGGCATTGAAGCGATCGACGATCGCAGCGGGCGTCCCCTTCGGAAAGGCGATGCCGTACCACAGCTGCTGCTCGAAGCCGGGCACACCCTGGCTGGCGAACGTCGGCACGTCCGGCAACAGCGGCGTGGAGGCCGTCACAGCAATGGCGGCAACCTTCCCAGCCTTGATGTAGGGCGCCAATCCGACCGGGTTGTCGAACATGATCTGCACCTGACCGCCAATCAGATCGGTGTAGGCCGGTGCCGCGCCACGATACGGGACGTGGACCATCGGCACACCAACGAACTTCTGGAACTGTTCGCCCATCAGGTGCGACACGGTGCCAACGCCTACCGACGCAAAGCTGTGCTGCGACTTGTCCGCCTTCAACCGGGCGACGAGCGTCCGGGCATCGGCCACGCGCATGGCGTTGTGGACGGCCAGCACATAAGGCGATGTGCCGATGAAGCCCGCATAGGCGAAGTCCTTCGCCGGGTTGTAGGCCAGCTTCGGATAGAGCGCGACGCTTACCGCATGCGTGCTCGTCGTGACCACGCCCACCGTGTAGCCATCGGCGGCGGCCCGCGCCACGAAGCCCGAACCGATCGTGCCGCCAGCCCCGCTGCGATTGTCGATCACGACAGGCTGCCCGAGTTCGCGCTGCAGCAGCGGCTGGATCGAGCGAACCACGAGGTCGGTACCGCCACCAGCCGGGAATGGCACCACCATGGTGATGGGCTTCGCCGGCCAGGTTTCCGCATGGGCGGCGACGGAACACGCTGCGACAGCGCCCGCCAGCAGGGCGCACCGGGCCCTGCGCGTTGATATGGACAGGATGGACATGTGCACTCCCCTCGTTGGAATGCATGCAGTCTAGAAACGCGTCGACCCGCCCTCAAACCGGAATGCGACGTTCAGCGATCCGAAATGCGCTCGCGGCAGATCCAGCGTCCAAAGCGCCCGACAGATCAATCGGCCGGTGCCGGTACATGCCCCCTGGCGCGTGCTGCGCTGGCTGCCACGGCGGCAGTGCGCGTTTCCACGCCGAGCTTCTCGAAGATGTGCTCCAGGTGCTTGTTGACGGTTCGCGGGCTCATGCCGAGGATGTCGGCGATATCGCGGTTGGTCTTGCCACGGGCTACCCACGACATGACTTCGGCCTCACGCCGCGTGAGTGCCGCCGTGGACGCGAGCATGTCGGCGCCGCCTTCCGCTTCGCCATGGCTGCGCAGGATGGCCTCGCGCAGCGCGCGCGCCTGCCGCGCCTTGCCGACATGGGACCGCACGCGGGCCACCACCTCGGCGATGGCCACGGGCTTGGTGACGTAGTCGCACGCGCCTACCTCGAAGCCCCGTACGATGTGCACCGTATCGCCCAGGCCGGTCATGAAGATGACCGGGAGGTCGGCGTGGCGGTCCATCAACGCGGCACAGGTGGAAAAACCGTCCATCCCGGGCATATCCACGTCCAGCAGCACCGCATCCGGGGAAAAGTGGGCCAGCGCGCCGAGCGCAGCGTTGCCGCTGGCAGCGGTGTGCACCAGCATGGCTTCGCCGCCCAGCGCGCGGGTCAGGAAGCTGCGCGCGTCGGCGTTGTCGTCCACCACGAGCACACGTGTTTCGGATGCAGAAGATTCAGGTTCGGGATGCACGGAGCGCCTCGCCAAGTCGATCATTCAATGCAGCGCCATCGGTACGCGCCAGCGTCAGCATCTTGCGCGCCCACGCACCGATGCCGCCGCCGCTGGCGGCAAGTTCCGCCAGTTGCGCCTCCAGCGCGCGCAGCCGGCCGGTGGCGCCCAGTTGCAGCATCTCGCGCAGCAGCTCGGCGTGGGGCGGCGCCTCGGGCTCGGCGGGCTGGGCGGGCAGCGTCAGCGCGTGCCGGACCATGTCGATCAGCTCCGATTCGCGCACCGGCTTGCTGACGAAGCCGAGGTAGCCATGCTGAAGCCTGGCCTCCTCGGTGTTCTCGTGAGCGTTGGCGGAGACGATGACCACTTGCGGCGCGCCCCGCTCCGCGCGGATCTCACGGCACAGGTCCCAACCCGATGCATCCGGCAGGTTCAGGTCCAGCAGCACCAGATGCGGATGCCACGCCCGCAGTTGCGGGAGCACAGCGGCGCCCTCCCCCACTTCCTGCACCGCCAGCCCCAACGGTGACAGGAAGCCGCGCAGCACCGCCCGGTGCGACTGCCGGTCATCGACGATCAACACCCTTGCATTCGCCGGCAGCGGCGCCTCCGGGACCCTCCGTGGCCGTGTTACCGGTACGGACAGTGCGGGTAGATAGAGCCGCACCGAGAACTCGCTGCCCATGCCCGGTGCACTGCGCACCCTGACCTCGCCGCCCATCAGGTCCACCAGCAGCCGCACGATGGCGAGTCCCAGTCCGATGCCCTCTCGGTCGTCATGGGCCGTGGCGCGCTCGAACGGATCGAAGATGCGCACCTGGTCTTCCGGCGCGATGCCGGGGCCCGTGTCGCTGACCGTGATCGTCGCCAGTTCACGCTGATGGCGTACCGCCAGCGTGACCGCGCCGTGCTCCGTGAATTTGATGGCATTGCTGACCAGGTTGATGACAATCTGCCGCAATCGCTTGGAATCGCCATGCACATGGGCCGGCAAGGCGCCGGATACGCGATAGTGAAACGTCAGCCCGCGTGCCGCGGCCAGCGGGCGGAACATGCGTACCAGGTCGTCGAACACGCCCTCCAGCGCCACGGCGTCGTGCTCGAGCCGCAGTTTGCCGGCCTCGATCCGTGACAGCTCCAGCAGGCCATCGACCAGGCTGGACAGGTGTTCGCCGGCGCGGCCGATGGTCTGCACATCCTCGCGGCATGCCGCCGGCAACGCCGGTGCCCGCAGCAGCAGCTGCGAGTATCCCAGGATGGAGTTGAGCCCCGCGCGCATCTCATGGCTCATGCCGGTGATGAACCGGCTCTTGGCGGCATTGGCCTGCTCCGCGACTTCCTTGGCATGCTGAAGCGCCGCATCGGTACGGCGGTGCGCATCGATCTCCTTTTGCAGCAGCCCGTTCTGGCGTTCCGATTCTTCCTGGGCGACGGTCCGGCTTTCGTTGGCCAGCACCAGCCACCAGGAAGCGACCGCGGCAAACAGCACCAGCCCGGCACCAATCTTGAGAAACAGGTCGGTGCGCGGCGCGGCGCTGTGCACCAATGGGCCCGATAGCTGCTCCTGCGTATAGAGCAGCCACAGCAACGTGCCGAACGCGAACACCATCCCAGCCAACACAAGACTGAACTGACCGATGCGGCGTGCCATGACCAGCGGCGTGCCGGCGGGCAGCACGCGCGTGAGCGCGAAGGCGATCTGCTCCTGCGCGCTGGCCCCCGGCTTGCACCGGTCGCCGCAGCGCGCATCCAGCGTGCAGCACAGCGAGCAAATCGGGCCGCGATAGGCCGGGCACGCGGCCACGTCCTCCTGCTCGAACGGGTTACGGCAGATCGCGCAACGGATGACCGCGTGCCGCGCGCCGAAGTGGACCGGTGCCCGCGCGATGAAATAGCGGCTCTGCGTGAGGTAGGCAATCGCCGGCGGCAACAGGACCGCCAGCGCGAGACCCACCCCTACCGAGGCGGGACGCAGCGTGTCGCCGAACACGCCGAGATGCACCAGCATCGACAACGCCGAGGCCAGCACCATGGCGCCGAAGCCTGCCGGATTGATGTCGAACAGGTAGGCGCGGCGGAATTCGATATCGCGCGGCGACAGTCGAAGCGGCTTGCTGATGACAAGGTCGCCAAAGATGGCGCCGACCCACGCCACCGCCAGGTGGGCGTAGAGCGCCAGCACTTGCTCCAATGCCTCGAACACGCCCATCGCCATCAGCATGACCGCGATCAGCACGTTGAACGCGAGCCATACCACGCGGCCCGGATGGCTGTGCGTGAGCCGTGCGAACACGTTCGACCACGCCAGCGAGCCCGCGTAGGCATTGGTAATGTTGATCTTGGTCTGGGAGACCAGCACCAGCAGTCCTGTCAGGAGCACGGCCACCCAGCCGGGCCAACCGTTGCCGAGCCCGAGTGCGAAGCCTGCCAGGTACATCTGCGTCGGTTCCAGCGCGTGGGCGATCGGCAATTCCGCCTGCAGTACGACGAAGGCGAGAAACGCTCCGCCAACCATCTTGGCCGCACCAAGGATGATCCAGCCCGGTCCGGCCGCAATCAACGCCCCCCACCATCGCACGCGGTTGTCCCGCGTGAGCGGCGGCATGAAGCGCAGGAAGTCCACCTGTTCGCCGATCTGCGCGATCAGCGCGGCGGCCACCGTGGCGGCGGCGCCGAACGCTTCCCATGAGAAACCGTCGCCATCGGCCAGGCGCCCGTTGAGCGAGAGAAACTCGGTATAGCGCTGCGGCTCGCGCCACAGGATCAGCCCATAGGGCAGGATCAGCAGCACGAGCCACAGCGGCTGGGTCCAGAGCTGGATACGCGACAGCAGCGTCACGCCATGGGTGACCAGCGGGATGACCACGATGGCGGACAGCAGGTAGCCGATGGACCGCGGCAGACCGAACAGCAGCTCGAATGCCTGCGCCATGATGGCCGCCTCGAGCGCGAAAAAGATAAAGGTGAAGCTGGCGTAGATCAGCGAGGTGACGGTGGAGCCGAGGTAGCCGAACCCCGCACCCCGTGCCAGCAGGTCCATGTCCACGCCATGACGCGCGGCGTAGTAGGAGATCGGCAGGCCGGTCAGGAAGATGACAAGGCTGACCACGCCGATGGCCCACATCGCGTTGGTGAAGCCATAGCTGAGCGTGATGGCGGCACCGATGGCTTCCAGCGCGAGGAACGCGACTGCACCAAAAGCGGTATTTCCGACCCGAAACGCGCTCCATTTTCGGAACGACCTTGGTGCAAACCGCAGCGCGTAGTCCTCAAGGGTCTCGTCGGCCACCCAGCGGTTGTAGTCGCGCCGGATCTTGCTGATGCGCTGGACGGGCTGGGGGACGCTCGACATGGAGAGGGGTGCATGGTCGCACTGGCAATGGGTCGTGCGCTGCGGATGCAAGAGATGTGCCGTGCGCCGGTGGCCGGCCCGACTACGTTGAATGACGTATGGCTGGGCGTCCCCACCCGCAGCATGATCGCTCCGCAGCATTCCTCTTCCCCAACGGAGCGTCGATCATGCGTGACAACGAAAGCGATAACGAACAGAACGGGTCCCCGCCTTCCCAATCCCGCCGCCGGCTGATGCAGGGCCTTGCCGCCCTGCCCGCGCTGCCGCTGGCCGGCATGGCCGCGCAGGCCCACGGTGCCAATCTGCCTACCGGCACCGTGAATACCACCCGGCTCGCCGTCACCGATACCGAGGTCACCGTCGGCCAGCTGCATTCGGCCACCGGCACCATGGCGATCTCGGAAACCGGGTCGATCCAGGCCGAACAGCTCGCCATCGACCAGATCAACGCCGCTGGCGGCATCCTCGGCCGCAAGATCAAGGTCATCAAGGAAGACGGTGCCTCGGACTGGCCGACCTTCGCCGAGAAGTCCCGCAAGCTGCTGGTCAACGACCGTGTGGCGGCCGTGTTCGGCTGCTGGACCTCCGCCTCGCGGAAGGCCGTGCTGCCCGTCTTCGAGAAAGAGAATGGCCTGCTCTACTACCCGACGTTCTACGAGGGCCTCGAGCAGTCCAAGAACGTGATCTATACCGGACAGGAAGCGACCCAGCAGATCATCTGGGGCCTCGACTGGGCCGCCAAGCAGAAGAACGCCAAGAGCTTCTTCCTGATTGGCTCCGACTACATCTGGCCGCGGACATCCAACAAGATCGCGCGCAAACACATCGAAAACTTCCTCAAGCTCAAGGTCGTGGGCGAGGAGTACTACCCGCTCGGCCACACCAATTTCAACTCGCTGATCAACAAGATCAAGGTCGCCAAGCCCGACTGCATCTACGCGATCGTCGTGGGCGGCTCGAACGTTGCCTTCTACAAGCAGCTCAAGGCGGCCGGAATTACCGCCGACAAGCAGTTCCTGCTGACCATCTCGGTCACCGAGGACGAAGTGCTCGGCATCGGCGGCGAGAACATCGCCGGCTACTACGCGGCCATGAAGTACTTCCAGTCGCTCGACAACCCCAACAACAAGCAGTTTGTCGATGCATTCAAGAGCAAGTTCGGCAGCAAGGCCGTGATCGGCGATGTCACGCAGGCCGCCTACCTGGGCCCCTGGCTGTGGAAAGCCGCGGTGGAGAAGGCCGGCAGCTTCGATATCGACAAGGTCGTCGCGGCCTCGCCGGGCATCGAATTGAAGTCCGCCCCCGAGGGTTACGTCAAGGTGGATACGAATCATCACCTGTGGAGCAAGACGCGCGTCGGGCTGGCGCAACTCGATGGCCAGTTCAAGGTGGTGGCCGAGTCGCCGCAGCTGATTCCGCCCAATCCGTTCCCGAAGGGCTATCAGTAAGCCCGCCGCCCCATCGATCCACGGAGTAAGAGTCATGAACGTGTCGGACATGCTGAACATCGGCCTGATGCAGGGCTTTGCAGGGCTGAGCCTGTTCTCGGTGCTGCTCCTGATGGCGCTCGGGCTGGCCATCATCTTCGGCCAGATGGGCGTCATCAACATGGCGCACGGCGAGTTCATGACCATCGGCGCCTATGTCATCTTCCTGGCCTCCACCACGGTGGAGCGCCTGGTGCCGACGTGGATGCCCTACTACTTTCCCATCGCCATCTGCGCCGCGTTCGCCATCGCGTTCGGCGCGGGTTGGCTGGCCGAATGGGCGCTGATCCGGCATCTCTACAAGCGGCCCCTGGATACGCTGCTCGCCACCTGGGGCCTGTCGCTCGGCATGCAGCAGGCGTTCCGCTCCACCTTCGGCCCCAAGGAAGTCAGCCCCACGCTGCCCGACTGGCTGATGGGTTCATGGTCACCCGCACCCGGGCTCGACATCCCCCTCAACGGTCTGTTCGTGATGGCGCTCACGCTCTGTGTAGCGGGGCTTGTCTGGCTCGCGCTGTACCGGTCGCGCTGGGGGCTGCGCGTACGCGCCACCACGCTGAACCGGCCGATGGCGAATGCAGCCGGCATCAATACCCGGCGCACCGACCGCCTGACGTTTGCCATCGGCTGCGGCATCGCGGGCGTGGCCGGCGCGGCATTCACGACGATCGGCTCCACGGGCCCCACCAGCGGCGCGCTGTACATCGTCGATTCGTTCCTTGTGGTCACGTTCGGCGGGGCAGCGAGCCTCGCCGGCACGGTGGCGTCGGCGTTCGGCATCGCGCAGATGCAGTCCATCACCGAGTTCTTCATGACCGGGTCGATGGCACGGGTGCTGACCCTGCTGCTGATCGTGACCATCCTGATGATTCGTCCGCAGGGCCTGTTCGCCCCGGCGGTACGGCGCTGACATGCCAGGAGCACAAACGATGTCCAACTCTTCCCGACTGCAACGGCTGCGCGGCATAGGCGGCGCATGGGCCGGCTACGCGCTGCTGGCGCTCGTGCTGGTGGTGATCATGCCGCTTGCGCTGGATGTGTTCCGCCTGAACCTGATCGGCAAATACCTGAGCTACGCCTTCGTGGCCGTGGGGCTGGTGATGCTGTGGGGCTACGGCGGCGTCCTGAGCCTGGGCCAGGGCGTGTTTTTCGGCCTCGGCGGCTATGCCATGGCGATGTTCCTCAAGCTGGAGGCATCGGATGCCAAAAGTACCGCCATCCAGTCCACGCCGGGCATTCCCGACTTCATGGACTGGAACCAGCTCACGGCGCTGCCATGGTGGTGGGAGCCGTTCCGCCATCTGCCGGTCGCGCTGATCGGGGTGGTGGTGGTGCCGGCCCTGCTGGCATTCGTCATCAGCGTGGCGATGTTCCGGCGGCGCGTGGGTGGCGTCTACTTCGCCATCATCACGCAGGCGGTGGCGCTCATTCTGTCAGTGCTGATCATCGGGCAACAGGGCTATACCGGCGGCGTGAACGGCATCACCGACCTCAAGACGCTGCTCGGCTGGGATATCCGCACCGACAGCGCTCGGCTGATTCTCTACTTCGTCACCGTGGCGCTGCTGTTCGGGGCCATCGCACTGTGCCGTTGGATCCAGCGCAGCAAGCTCGGCGTGCTGCTGCTGGCGATGCGCGACAAGGAAGACCGCGTGCGGTTCTCGGGCTACGACGTGTCGATGTTCAAGGTGTTCGTGTTTTGCCTGGCGGCCGCGCTGGCGGCCATCGGCGGCGCCATGTTCACCTTGCAAGTCGGGTTCATGTCGCCGTCGTTCGTCGGCATCGTACCGTCCATCGAGATGGTGATCTTCGCCGCGGTGGGCGGCCGCATGAGCCTGGTGGGTGCGGTGTGGGGCACGCTGCTGGTGAATGCCGGCAAGACCTACTTCTCGGAGAGCTTTCCGGATCTGTGGCTGTTCCTGATGGCGGCGCTGTTCATCGGCGTGGTGGTGGCGTTTCCCGACGGGCTGGCAGGGCTCTACGCCAAGTACATCGGCCGTCGCCGCCGCACCACCGAGCCGCCCAAGCCGGAAACCCTGCCGGCCAAGACGGCCTGACCGGAAGACATCATGAGCAATACCGACTTCATGCTGGCGGTTGAGGACTTGACCGTGTCGTTCGACGGCTTCAAGGCCATCGACAACCTCACGCTATACGTGGACCGCGACGAGCTCCGCGTGATCATCGGCCCGAACGGCGCCGGCAAGACCACGCTGCTCGACTTGATCTGCGGCAAGACGCGCGCCGGCGGCGGCAGCGTCAAGTTTCGCAATCGCGAGATGACGGGCCTGCCCGAATACCAGATCGTACGCGCCGGGGTCGGGCGCAAGTTTCAGACGCCCTCGATCTACGAGAACCTCACGGTGTTCCAGAACCTGGCCGTCTCGTTCCCCCGCGGCCGCAGCGTGCTGGGCGCACTGACCTTTCGCACCACCGAGGCGGAACGCCAGCGCGTGGCCGAGGTGGCTGCGGAGATCGCGCTCGACGATGTCCTGGAGCGCGAGGCGGCCCAGCTCTCGCACGGCCAGAAACAATGGCTGGAGATCGGCATGTTGCTGATGCAGGACCCGAAGCTGCTGATGCTCGACGAACCGATCGCAGGCATGAGCGTACGCGAGCGCGAATTGACCGCCGACCTGCTCAAGCGCATCAGCAAGGGCCGCGCGGTGATCGTGATCGAGCACGACATGGACTTCGTGCAGCGTATTGCCGACAAGGTCACCGTGATGCACCAGGGCCGCATCCTGGCCGAAGGCTCGATGGCCCAGGTGCAGAACGACCCCCGCGTGATCGACGTCTACCTCGGCCACTGACGCGGCCAACTCGCCAAAGGAGAATCCCGCATGCTTTCCGTGGACAACGTGGTGGTGAACTATGGCCAGAGTGAGGCGCTGCATGGTGTGTCTTTCTCCGCAGCGCAAGGCGAAACCGTGGCCATCATGGGCCGCAACGGCATGGGCAAGACCACGCTGTTCAAGGCGATGATCGGCATGCTCCCGGTACGCTCGGGCCAGGTTACCGTGGATGGCCGCGACGTGGCGCACGATGAAAGCTATCGTCGCGTGCGCGCCGGCCTCGGCTATGTGCCGCAGGGCCGCATGATCTTCTCGCACCTGACCGTGGAGGAGAACATCCTCACCGGCATGGAGCAAAGCCGCGTGCGGCGGATTCCGGACGAGATCTTCGCGATGTTCCCGGTGCTGTTCGACATGCGGCGCCGCAAGGGCGGCAACCTGTCCGGTGGCCAGCAACAGCAGCTGGCCATCGCCCGCGCGCTGGTGAGCAACCCGAAGGTGCTGCTGCTGGATGAGCCCACCGAGGGCATTCAGCCTTCGATCATCAAGGACATCGCGCGCGCGCTGAACGAGATTCGGCGCACGCGCGACATCACTATCGTGTTCTCCGAACAGGTGCTGAGCTTCGCGATGGACGTGGCCGATCGGCTGCTGGTCATCGAAGGCGGCCGCTTCGTGCACGAGACCCAGCGCCACAGCACGGATGTGGCGCACATCCGGCAACTGCTGTCGGTCTGAACGCAATCCCGCATCTTCACCGCATCTTCCCCGCTACCAGGAGGCAAACGTCATGACGGATACCCTGATCAAGGTCGATCTGGCCGAATCGCCGTACGAGAACCCCAACGTCCACAACCGCTGGCATCCGGATATCCCGATGGCCTGCTGGGTCAAGCCCGGCGAGGATTTCATCCTGGAGACCTACGACTGGACCGGCGGCTTCATCAAGAACAACGACTCGGCCGACGATGTGCGTGACATCGATCTCTCCATCGTCCATTTCCTGACCGGCCCGGTGGGCGTGGAAGGCGCGGAGCCGGGCGACCTCCTCGTGGTGGATCTGCTCGACATCGGCGCGAAGCCTGACAGCCAGTGGGGCTTCAACGGATTCTTCTCGAAGCAGAACGGCGGCGGCTTCCTGACCGATCATTTCCCGCAGGCGCAGAAGTCGATCTGGGATTTCCACGGCCTGTACACCTCGTCGCGGCATATCCCCGGTGTGAACTTCGCCGGGCTGATCCATCCGGGGCTGATTGGCTGCCTGCCGGACCCGGCCATGCTCGAGACATGGAACAAGCGGGAGATGGACTTTATCGCCACGCAACCGGACCGCGTGCCACCGCTGGCGAATCCGCCCTTCGCGGCGACGGCGCACATGGGCAAGCTGCAGGGCGATGCGCGCGACCAGGCCGCCGCCACGGGGGCACGCACGGTGCCACCGCGTGAGCATGGCGGCAACTGCGACATCAAGGACCTCTCACGCGGCGCCAAGGTGTATTTCCCGGTGTATGTGGATGGCGCCGGGCTTTCCGTGGGCGACCTGCATTTCTCGCAGGGCGACGGCGAAATCACGTTCTGCGGCGCGATCGAGATGGCGGGCTGGGTACATATGCGCGTGTCGCTGATCAAGGGCGGCATGGCCAAGTACGGCATCCGCAATCCGATCTTCAAGCCGAGCCCCATCACGCCGAACTACAACGACTACCTGATCTTTGAAGGGATCTCTGTCGACGAAGCGGGCAAGCAGCACTATCTGGACGTACAGGTCGCCTACCGGCAGGCGTGCCTGAATGCGATCGAGTACATGACCAAGTTCGGATACTCGCGGGCGCAGGCGTACTCCATCCTCGGAACCGCCCCGGTGCAGGGGCATATCAGTGGCGTGGTGGACATTCCCAATGCCTGCGCCACACTGTGGTTGCCCACCCAGATCTTCGACTTCGACATCCGACCCAGCGCCAGCGGGCCGACGCGGATGATCGCGGGGGACGTGGATCTGCCACTGTCGCCAGACGTGGTCTAAGCCGGCACCATGTTGCAATCCACCCAGCGGAGCGGCGATGCCTACCTATGACTACCGGTGTAAGGACTGCGGCGAGTTTGCATTGATCCGGCCGATGGCCCGGCGCGATGCGCCTGCCATGTGCCCCGCCTGCGGCATGGGTGCGGAACGGGCACTCGTGGCCGCGCCGGCGCTCGCCAGCATGGCGGCGTCGGCGCGGGCCGCCCATGCGGTCAACGAACGCAGCGCGGCTGCGCCGAAGGAATCATCGCGGCATGGATCCGGTTGCGGGTGCTGCGCGCAGCCGAAGCTCGCCGGCCGGCCCGACGTGGCCAAGAGCACCAGCGGCAGGCCGTGGATGATCTCGCACTGAGCAGCACAGGGACTGACCCCAGCGCGGCCAACGTGCTGGGGCGTCCAGTGCCGTTGAGGCACGGTCTCCCCGTGCCCAATATCAAATCTTCCTGCGATCGCTGACCACGACTAGCGCTTGCGCCTGGACTTTGCCCACCGAGCGCGATCTGTGAGGAATCGAGGCATTGAAGTAGAGCGAGTCACCGGCACTCATGCGCACGGTGCGGCCATCGAACAACACCTCCATTTGCCCTGATACCACGAAGATCAGCTCCTCTCCAGCGTGGCTGGCCATCGGTTGATCCTCAGCCAATGTGAAGGGCGGCAGCATGATAAACGGCTGCATGGCCTTGTCCGGTCGCTCCGCCGCAATGGCTTCATAGGTATAGCCATGTCGCTCGGTAGACGGACTGAACGGAATGCGGTCGCCGGCCTTTACGTGAAGGATCTCGTTGGCGCGCGATGACCTGGAGATGAGCTGATCGACGGTCACTGACAACGCTTCAGCCAGCTTGAGCACGGTGCCGATGGTCGGCGACGACAACCCCCGTTCCAGCTTGGACAGGTAGCTCTTCGTCAGCGATGCGCGCTGCGCCAGTTCTTCAAGCGTCAAGCTATTCAGCTTGCGTAGCTCAGCCAGGCGCTCAGCAATGCCCGGCGTCGCGGGCTCTGCGCTCACTTCTTGCTTTTTCGTCATCCCGGGGATCGAAGTTCCAAAGCGCCTGCACAGGCGCTTCCACAGACCGCAATTGTAAGGGTCGAACGTTTTCACGACAACGCAGTTGCACACATGACACTTTAGTGTCATTCTAGACACGCTTGTTTCCGACATCCCCAAGGAGAATGCAAGTGAGTCCCAGCCGCCCCCGCTGTCGTGACCTGACGTTCGTGGTCACCCTTTCCGCTGCCGTACTGTTGAGTGCACCCCTTGCCGGTCACGCGGCAGAGTTTCCCGACAAGCCCATTACCCTGGTCGTCCCGTTTGGCGCGGGAGGCATTACAGACCTCGTGGCCCGCGCCACAGGTAAGGCCCTTTCCGAGCAACTCGGTCAATCCATCGTTGTGGAAAACCGTCCGGGCGCGGGCGGGAACATTGCGGCGGACTTTGTCCGGCGCGCACGGCCGGACGGCTACACCTTGATGTTCACCACGGTCGGCATCCTGGCCGTCAATCCTCACACGGACATCAAAGTCAACTTCGACAGCGCGAAGGACTTCACCTACATCTCCCTGGTGGGCTCAACACCGCATCTGGTCGTGGTGGGTGCCGATGTCCCGGCAAATACGCTCGCCGATCTCATCAAGCTTGCCCAGCGCAAACCAGATTCCGTGAGCGTTGGAACCGCTGGCGTCGGTAGCTCGCCTTATCAAGGGATGCGCGTGCTTCAGGACGCGGCAAGAATCGAGTTTCTCCATGTGCCATTCAAGAGCGGCGCCGAGTCCGTCACCAATGTCGTATCGGGACAGGTGAACATGACTTTTGAGGCGACACCTCAAGTCATGCCGTTCGTCACCTCGGGCAAGCTTCGCGCGCTCGCCGTAGCGAATCCGCGCCGGCTGTCCACTGCACCCCAGGTTCCTTCGACTACCGAACTGGGGTTCCCGACGCTGGTGTCAGGCTCGGTGGCTGGGCTGATCGGACCAGCGGGACTCGACCCCGCCATCGTGAAGAAGCTCAATGCGGCGGTAGGCACCGTCACGGCAAATCCGAAGTTCAAGGCCACGCTGGTCGCTCAAGGGACCGAGCCAATGGCCTCGACGCCTGAACAATTCCGAAAGCTGATCGAAGAAGAGAATCAGCGATGGTCGGCGCTGCTCGGCGCGGCCGACAAGACAAAGTAAAAGCCGCTTCTTACTCACCATACTCTCCAGCACATCCCAGAAAGGACACACCATGGCTGACACAATGCAAATGAGCAAAAGCGAGATCGTCGCCGCTTCGCTCAAGACGATGCAGACGGAACTCCGGGCTGACAAGATGCCCCTGCGCGAGGCCGTCGCGGAAACCTGCCGAGTCCTGTTCGCGTTCGGTCACGATTCCGGGCTCGCGGGCCAGATCACCGCGCGGGCCGAGGCGCCCGGCACGTACTACACGCAGCGCCTGGGTCTTGGCTTCGATGAAATCACCGCGGACAACCTGTTGCTCGTCAATGAGGATCTCGAAGTGCTTTCCGGAAACGGCATGCCGAACCCTGCCAACCGCTTCCATTCCTGGCTGTATCGCGCGCGTCCGGACCTGAACTGCATCGTTCATTCCCACGCGCCGCATGCCTCTGCGCTTGCCATGCTCGAGGTTCCCCTGACCATCTCCCATATGGACACCTGCGTCCTCTACGACCAGACGGCATTCCTCGGGAAATGGCCCGGCATCCCGGTTGGCAATGAAGAAGGCGAGATCATCTCCAGGGCACTCGGCGACAAGAAGGCGATCCTGTTGTCACACCACGGCCTTCTGGTTGCTGGTGCGTCGGTGGAAGAAGCTTGCGTGTTGGGCGTGATGTTCGAACGTGCTGCGCGCCTGCAGCTCCTGGCGATGGCGGCGGGGGAGATTCAGCCGATTCCGCCGGAACTGGGTCGTGAAGCGCAACGCTGGGTGAGTACCCAGAAGCGGTTCGAAGCGACGTTCGCCTACTATTCCCGCCGCGCCCGTCGCGAACTGCCGGCGGATTGAAGCGGAGGCGCGGCCGTTCAACGTTTCGTCGGATCGTCGGCGGTTTCCGGGGCGGCTGGAGAAACGCCACCGTCACGCCATCCGGACCCCGTGCGCAAACGGTGGCTGTGCTTTTGCATTCCATCGATCAAGGGCAAAGACAGTCGTATATCGTGAGTAACGGCGCAGGCAAGAGGTGCATACTCTGCCGTACATCGTCAAACGAGGGACCGAACAATGGCGAAATACCTGATCTCCTTTCCTGCAAGGGCGATGGCAGTCCCCGCCGAGGATTTGGCCGCCGTGGGCGAAGCTGCGCGCGAGGTCATACGCGAGGCGAAGGCCGCAGGCGTGTACGTGTTCGGTGGTGGTATCAACGATAATGTCGCACCACTCATGGTCGCTTCAGACGGCGCGGTCACAAACGAGACCTATCCCCAGACAGAGGAGTTCGACGGCGGCTTCTGTGTCCTGGAGCTTCCATCGCGCGAAGCCGCCATCCAGTGGGCCGCTAAGATCGCCAAAGCTTGCCGCTGCTCGCAGGAACTCCGCGAGTTTGGGTATGACCCGGAGAGCTGACGGGCAAGGCCCGTACCCACGGGGATCGCCAGGGCAGTCAACCTCCATCGATTCCTGATAAAACAATAGAGTGATTGATGATTACAGGACACGTCTTTATTGCCACCAGCCTTGATGGCTTTATCGCCCGTCCCGATGGCGATATCGGTTGGCTTCTGGAGCGGGACGACCCCACGGAAGACCATGGCTACGCGAGCTTCATCGCCGACAAGGATGCGATCGTGATGGGCCGGGGGAGCTATGAAAAGGTCCTCACCATGGGGGAATGGGCTTACGACAGACCGGTGCTGGTGCTATCCCGTCAGTTGGCCGGCACGCCGGTGCCGGAAGCGTTGCAGGGGAAGGTGCGCTTCTCGAACTGCACGCCCTCGGACGCGATGGCGCAACTCGCGAGCGAAGGCGTGCGCCGCGTCTATGTCGACGGCGGCCAGGTGGTCCAGTCGTTCCTGCGCGACAGTTTGATCGCTGACATGGTGGTGACTACGGTCCCGGTGCTGATCGGGACCGGCATACCGTTGTTCGGCGCCCTGCCGCAAGACGTAAGTCTGGCGCTCGATTCAAGCCGGCACTTTCCATCCGGCCTGGTGCAGTCGACCTACCGCGTATTGCGCTGATTACCGGGAGCGGCCCGGCAGTCAAACCGCCATCGCGCGGCGCTCCTCGTCGTCCAGCAGCGGGCCGTCGAGCGTCACCCGCGAATGGTCTGTGCGGAATTTCTGGATGACCGGCTTCAGTTCTTCCTTGACGTGCGCCTCGCTGTAGCCGTTGAACAGGTGCCCGATCAGGCCGCGGCGCAGGTCCGAGGTGCCCATGATGTAGTCCGCGATCGGGAACGTCAGGTTCATGTTGTACTTCATCATGATGCCCATGTTGTGATGGGCGGTATGGTGGCGCCGGATGGTGTTAACGAACGGCATGTTGCGCACGAACCAGTTGTCATGCACATGGCAGCAGTAGTGGAACGTCTCGTAGATCAGGTACTGCGCCACCATCGTGATGAAGACGAAGTAGCCGGCGTTGGCGTTGAAGATCAGGGACGCCAGATAGCCCAGCCCGCCGCCACCCACGCCGAGCGTCGCCAGTACGCGCCACGGGAAAAACACGATGCGGAACTCGCGCGTGGTATCGATCGTGGCTTCCTGGTCGGTGAAGTACTGGTGATGCTGACGCGTGTGGCGCTCGTAGATGGCGCGCAGCGCGAACACGTCGATCCGGCGGTGCATGACGTAGCGGTGCATGAACCATTCGACGAAATTCCCGGCCAGGAACACCGGCAGGATCAATGCCCATTCCCATGTGACGCCGTGCAGGTGCTGGATGGCCCAGTACAGCGCGGCGATGCCCACGCCGTAGATCACGGTGATGTGCAGCAACCCGTTGTAAAGCGGGCTGATGTCGGCCTTGTACTGCTCCCTGAACTGGCGTTGGCGTTCAGTCATCATGATTGCATTTCCGGTAAAGTCCGCCGCACTAACATATCAGTTGGATATAAAAAGGCGGCGATCCAAAAAATGCCCCTGTCGCACAGGGGCGCTGTCAGGGCGCGGCTCGCGGGCCGCGCGGCGAAATCGTTATTGAGAGACTTCCTCCAGTGCCCTGCCGCGTGTTTCGACGCCCAGCATCAGCACCATCGCGGCTGCCACGGCGAAGGACAGCGCTCCCAGCGTGAACACCCCGCCCTGCCCGGTCACCGGCAGCAGCACGCCAACCAGGTAGGGGCCCGCCAGCGAACCGATTCGGCCGATCGACGAGGCGAAGCCCGAGCCGGTGGCGCGAGAGCGCGTGGGATAGAGTTCCGGGGTGTAGGCGTAGAGCACTGACCACATGCCGAACAGGAAGAACTGCATGCACAGCCCGGCGGCAATGAGCTGCTCCACCGGCACCTTGTGCACCGCCGCCTGGCCATAGGCATACGCGGCGACGGCGCTGCCGAGCAGCATCAGCGCGCAGGTTGGCTTGCGGCCCCATTTCTCGAGCAGCCATGCCGAGAACATGAACCCGGGAATGCCCGCCAGCGAGATGTAGACCGTGTAGAGCACGGACTTCGTCACCGCATAGCCGGCCTGCTGGAGCAACGCCCCGAGCCAGGTGGTCAGCCCGTAATAGCCGAGCAGCGCGAAGAACCAGACCGACCAGAGCATGATCGTGCGGCGCGCGTAGGGGCCTGACCAGAGTTCCATGAAGCGCGCCTTCCGGTTTGTCGGCTGGGGGCTCCGGTAGGTCGCCGCGACCGGCGGCAGGGCGCGGCCCCAGGCACGTTCCACACGCTGTTCGATGCCTGCCATCACGGCGTCGGCTTCGCGCTTGCGGCCCACATCTTCGAGCCAGCGCGGCGATTCGGGCACCATCCGACGCACCACGAATACAAATACGGCCGGCACGGCCAGTGCGATGAAGATCCCGCGCCAGCCGATCATCGGCAGCAGGAAGTACGTCATCGCGCCGGCGGCGATGAAGCCGATCGGCCAGAACCCTTCCAGGATGGCAACGTACTTGCCCCGGCTCTTGGCCGGCACGATTTCGGACACCATCGACAGGCCGATCGGGAACTCCATGCCCATGCCGAAGCCAAGCAGGACGCGGTAGAGCATCAACGTCGTCACGTTGTCCGCCAGCCCGCACATCAGGCTGCCCACGCCCCAGAAGATCATGCTGACCTGGAACACGGGCTTGCGGCCGAAGCGATCCGCCAGCAGGCCGGCGATGGCCGCGCCCAGGAACATGCCCAGGAAGCTTGAGCTGGCGAGCATGCCGGCCTGCGCGGCGGTCAGGCCGAACTCGGCCTTGATCGAACCGAGCACGAACGTCATGAGGCCGAGGTCCATCGAATCGAAAAACCACGCGGTGGCGATGATGCCGAACAACGAGCGCTGGTAGCCCGTCATTGGCAATCGTTCCAGCCGCGCCGCTACGCCGGCCTCCAGCCTGAGGGCGCCTGCTGACATATCCATGGTTGTCTCCTGTGTAGGTGAATCGCGCTCTTTGCCGGCGCGCTTTCGTAATATATTAGTTGGACATCGCTGATGTTCAAGTTATGGTTTACGGCATGCCGTGCGAAGCGGCAACGTTCGGTCCATCGGAAATGTCGTGCTATGCCGCGCGGCGCGGGGCCATGTGCGGGGCTTCGGCAGAGAGATCGCCGTGCCAGGCATGCTGGACGATGGCGGCATAGCGCGCCGGCACGTCCGGCACGGGAAACGCCTTGGCGAGGCGCGTCACGCCAAGGGCGTCCTTCACCAGCGCCGCCAGGTCGTCTTGCGCGATGCCGCACTGCTGCAGGGTTGTGGGGATGCCCAGATCACGGACCAGATCGCGCACCAGGACGGGGAGGCGCGCCACGGCCGAATCGGGGTCGGTGTCTTCGATCCCAAACAGGCGGGCCACGGCAAGCATCTCGTCACTGCGCACGTCGCGCAGGGCGTCGAGCACGTAAGGCAGCATCACTGCATTGGTCGTGCCGTGCGAGCGATGCGTCAGCCCGGCGACGGCATAGGCAATGCCATGCACCGCGTTCAGGCCGGCACTGCCATATGACAACGCGGCATAGAGGCTCGCATGGCTCATGCCGATGCGCGCTTCGGTGTCGTCGCCGCGCTGGTAGCTGCGCAACAGATACCGGCTGCACAGCCGGATCGATTCATGCGCGAACAACATCGTCAGGGCATTGCGGCCGCTGTAGCCGGGGTCAGCGTCCCCGCCCCGGTCGAAACGGGCGGAGTCGAGCGTCAGGTATGACTCGACCGCGTGCGTCAGCGCATCGATGCCCGCATCGGCCGTGACGCGCGGCGGGCAGGTGTAGGTGAACTCGGGATCGATCAATGCCACGGCGGGCCTCAGCCGGTTGTCCATGACGGCAACTTTGGTGGCGTTCTCCGGATCGACGAGGATCGCCCCGGGCGTGGCCTCGGAGCCCGTTCCGGCGGTGGTGGGCAGCGCAATCATCGGCAGGATGGGGGTGGCGCTGTCGATCATGCCAATGAAATCCCGCACCGGGTTGCCGGCGGGGAGCGTCAGGCACAGCGCCTTGGCCAGATCGATATTGCTGCCGCCGCCGATGGCGATGACGTGATCGACAGGCACGCCGTCGAGCTGCGCGCGGAGGGCTGCCGTAGCGGTGTCGCAGAGCGTGGTCGTGGGATCCGGCAGCCCGCCGTCATAGATCAGCAGTTCCACGCCGTGCGCGCGTGCGGCAGCGACGAGTTCATCGACCCATGGCGTGGCAGAGGTGAAGAACGTATCCGTGACCAGCAGGCCACGGCGATAGCCGAGCCGCTGCAGCAGCGCCGGCAACTGCGCACGGCTGCCGGCGCCCATGATCAGGCGCGCTGGTGCGCAGAAATAGATCAGGTCCTCCACTCTCATGCTGTCTCCTGTGGGTATGTTCTGTGTCCCTGCGCTGCCGGCGGCATGGGCCATTGCTGGCGCAGATACGCGGCGATGGCGTCGGTCCGCTCGGTCAGCACGCTGTGGCCGGCGCCCTGCAGGACGAGCAACTCGGCGCGTGGGATCCCGTCGGCCAGCATCGCGCCGTGACTGAGCGGGCAGTCGGCGTCCTCGCTGCCATGGATGACAAGCGCCGGGCACGCGATGTGGGCCAACTCGCCACGCTGATCCGTCCGCCGGATGGCGTTCCAGGTCCACGCCACGGTGCGATGGTCGGCTGCCTCGCGCAGCCCGAGCCGTTGCTCGCGTGCCGCGATGGCTGCCAGCAGCGCATCCGGTGACGATGGGGTGAACCACGCCACTGCGTCGAGGTGCGGCGTGCCCGAGACCAGCAGCAGTTCGGTGGGCAACGGCCAGGCGGTCATCGTGCGCGCCTGTGCCAGATACGCCAGCGCCACCGAGACCCCCATGCTCCATCCAGCCAGCACGAACGGCCCGTCGACATGGGTGTCAATCGCCCGGCTCAACACGCGGGCGTAGGCGTCCAGCGAGCAGTCGCGCTCGCTGATGGGCGAACTTGCCCGCCCTCGCCCGGGCAGGTTCGGCAGGATGAACGTGCACTGATCGGCCAACTGGTGTGCCAGCGACAGCCAGGCGCCCCGCGTGCCCTGAATACCATGTACGGCGACCACGGTAATCGGCCCCTTCCCCACGACAACGACATCCTCGTTCGCCATGCCGCCTCCGGTACACATCTAATATATTAGTAGGATAGTAGCAGAAAGCCGACGGGAAGCAAGGGCGAAATCCACCGTGTACAGAAGATGCGTACGACTCATATACAATGGGTTTTCCGTGCATCCTACCTCGGCCATGACCTCAAAACCCGCCACGCGCGCCCGTTCCGCGCCAGTACAAGAGCCTGAAGAGACCCCAGGCCAGCGCGGCAAGCTGACCGACATGGCATACGAGCAGGTGGAAGAAGCGATCGTGACGATGAAGCTGGCGCCGGGCAGCTCGGTGTCGGAGTTGCAGCTCAGCGAAATGACGGGAATCGGCCGCACGCCTATCCGGGAGGCGATCCAGCGCCTGGCGCGCGAACACCTGATCATGGTGCTGCCGCAGCGCGGCCTGCTGATCGCGCCAATGGACGTGGCCAAGCAGCTTCGCCTGCTGGAGGCGCGCCGCGAAGTGGAACGACTGATCTGCCGCTGCGCCGCACGCCGCGCCACGGCCGAGCAGCGCGATCACTTCAAGCGCCTGGCGAAGGAATTCGAGCAGTCAACCCGTAGTGGCGACGACGTCGCCTTTGTGCGCGCGGACCGGGAGTTCAACGAAYTATGTCTGGTTGCCGCCCGTAACGAGTTTGCCGAAGGGTCGATGCGGCTGATGCACGGTTTGTCGCGCCGCTTCTGGTATCTCCACTACAAGGAGGCGGCGGACCTGCCAACGATGTCGAAGCTGCACGCCACCGTGGCCTCGGCGATTGCACGCGGCGATGTCGATGGTGCCGGCGAGGCGCTCGATGCGCTGCTGGACAACATCGAGGAATTTACGCGCGCGACGGTGCTGGGGGACCATCGATAGCGCCCCCCGTAGCGAAAGCCTGACTCAGAACGGTGCCGTCATCAGCCCGTAGAGCGTCCGCACGCCGTTGACATAATTCCCGAGACGAAGATTCTCGTTCGCGGCATGCTGGTTGTTATCGGCGTTGACGAGCGGGACGATCACGAACGGCACTTTCAGTACATTCACGATTTCCGCCGTCGGCACGGTGCCACCCATCATGCGGATGCGGACGGGCTCCGGGCTCGTGCCGAAGGTGCCGGTGATGCCCTGGTACGCCCATTTCGCGACCGGAGAGTCCATCGGCGAGCCCGCCGCATCCGCCCCTTCGCTCTGGTAGGAGAAGCTCGCCAGCTTGTCGTAGCGCGCGCGTTCCTCGTCGGTCGGCGTGCCCTTCACAAGGTGGTAGCCCTGCTTGACGATGTACTGCTCGATCAGCTTGCCGAGGTACGCGGCATCGGAGTCCGGCGTGGTACGCAGATCCAGTTCGGCCTCGGCCTTGTCCGGCACGATATTGGCGACCTTGTCACCGACCGCGGCGGCGGCCATGCCGCGCACATTCAGCGAGGGGTATTGCAGCGCCTCCTGATAATTGGCGCCGACTTTCTCCGCTTGGGCGATGCCAATACGGGTCTTCAGCGCCTTCTCGTCGTCAGGCACGGCAGCCATGATCTTGCGCTCGGCATCGCCGAGACGGACCTTGGCGTAATAGCCCGGAATGGTGACGCGACCGCTCTCGTCCTTCATCGAACCCAGCAGGCTCGCGAGCCGAAGCGCCGGGTTCGGCGCGTAGTTGCCGTAGTGACCGCTGTGCAATGGCGCCTTCGGACCGAACACGGTGATCTTCGCCTTCGCTGCCCCGCGGTTGCCGAAGATCAGTGTGGGGCGATTGGTAGCGTGCATGGGCCCGTCGTGGATGATCATGCCGTCGCAGGCGAGCAGGTCGCGATGGGCCTGCATCACCTTGCCGATGGAGGGCGAACCCTTCTCTTCTTCGCTGTCCAGGATCACCTTGATATTGACCGCGGGTTGGGTGCCGGCCGCCTTCATCGCATCGATGGCCGCCAGCAGCATCATGATCGGCCCCTTGTCGTCGGACGAGGAACGGCCGAAGACGCGCCACTCCGGGTCCACCGCCCCCGAGAACAGGTTGGCGACGTCGATCTCCTCCCAATCGCCATTGGCGCCCTTCTTCTTCAGCACAGGATTCCACGGACTCTTCTGGGCCCATTGGGAAGGGATGACCGGCTGGCCGTCCAGGTGCATATAGAACAGGACGGTCTTGCGCGACGCCTGCTTGCCCGGATACTCGGCAAACAACATCGGCTTGCCGTCATTGTCCAGCGGCTGGGTCGTGAAGCCACGCTTGCGGAATGCCTGCTCGAGCCAGGCCACGTTGCGCCGGATATCTTCGGGCGCCACCGAATCATTGGGGATGTTCAGCAGATCCAGATACTCGCGGTAGCTCGCCTGCGCTTGCTGCTGCGCGGCTTCGGGTGCCAGGGTGGCCGCGTGTGCTGTGAGATTGGACAGGCTGGACAGGCTGATGGCAGCCGCGCAGAGAGTGAGGCGGAGGGTCAGGCAGGGGGCGAAGGCGTTTCTCATCTTGTCCTTTTGGATTTTTTTGAGGAGGGGTACCGTACTGCTTGGCTTGGATTCTACGCCGTAGCCCCCTAGGCCGCCGCCGTCATCTTGAAGATGCCCTGCGCGTTCCCGGCGTCAAACCCGAGGTCCACCTTGCGGCGGGCCTCGGCTTCCTCCTCGAAGCTGTCCCGCGTGATGAACTCATAGAACGAGCCCGGCACCTGGCGCGTCACCGTCTCGCCGTCAGCGCCCACGAACTCGCGCGTCACCGGGTCGGCGCGGAAGGCGGTTTGCTTGACGCGGCCGCTGCCGGAGACCTCGACCTTTTCCTTCATCGGACGGCCCAGGGCCTTCTGGGCGTCGGCCAGGGCGAAGACGTCGGCCACGCGGTCGGTGGCGTGGTTGAAGGCGTTGCCTTCGGTGGAGATCCACGCCATTTCGGCCGATTCCTGGAGCAGGGTCTCGTAGTCTTCCAGACGCGGCGCCGGGTGCTGGCGGGCGAAGCAGCGGGCTAGCAGGCCGACCAGTTCGGCACCATCCGCCACGGCCAGCCGGCCGTCGCGTTCGAGTTGCCATAGCAGCGTCTGGGCGCGCGGGGTCAGCGGATCGATGGAGGCTTCGGTCACGCGGGTCACGGCGGCGCGGAAGGCGTCGCCGTAGCGCTCGCGCTCCGGGTGGAACTCGCTCAGGAAGAACTGGGCGATCTGCTCGGGGGCGTCGGCATGGGCGTACGAGCGGCCGGTCATGCCGATGCGGTCCAGCGGATAGGTACCGTTCAGCACGTAGCCGAGCGGGCGCAGGATGCGCGTGAAGGCGGCCTCGCCCTCGGGCAGCGCGCCGCTCGCCCACTTCACCGTGCGCAGCGCGCCGTGGTCGAAGGTGACCTTGCCGCCGGCCCGGGCCACGTCGTCCGTGTAGGCGCGGCCGGTGGGCACGCGGTCCAGGATGTCGCCGAACAGCACGACGTTGAGCGCCTGGGCGATCTCGGCGCGCGTGGCGCGGCCCTCGATATCGGCCGGCAGCCCTTCGGGCATGGTGACCAGGGTCAGCAGGTGGGCGGCGCGGGCCGCGCCCAGGTTGGCATTGAGCAGCTTGGCGATGTTCGAATTCATGGGGACGTGGTCACGGTGGGGTTGCGCCGCAGCATAGCGGCAGCGCCGGGCGGGTCACAAGCGACGAATGCTCACAACGTTGTGCGCCGCGCGCACGATGTCCGCGTCGCTATACTCTCCCCCTGCCGCCCCACCCTGCCCCCGCCCGCCATGAGAAAGGACATCCCCAACCTGAACGCGCTGCTCGCGTTCGAGGCCGCCGCCCGGCTGGGCAGCTTCACCCGTGCCGCCGACGAACTCGCGCTCACCCAGAGCGCCGTCGGCCGGCAGGTGGCGCTGCTCGAGCAGCGGCTCGGCGTGGCGCTGTTCACCCGGGTGCGGCGCCGGCTGGAGTTGACCGAAACCGGGCGAGAGTACGCGGCGCGCGTGCGGCGCCATCTGGACCATATCGAACGGGACACCCAGGAGATCAGCGCCGGCCGCACCCAGGGCTACACGCTGGAGTTGGCCGTGGTGCCGACCTTCGCCACGCAATGGCTGATTCCCCGCCTGCCGGATTTCGCCCGGCTGCACCCCGAGATCACGGTCAACCTGAGCGCCCGCTCCCAGCCCTTCTCGTTCCAGGATTGCGCCTACGACGCGGCGATCTACTTCGGCGACCAGTTCTGGCCGGGCACGCGCGGCGGGGTGATTTTCCGGGAAGGCGGCATGGTGCCGGTGTGCAGCCCCGCCTTTCGGGCGGTCCATGCGCTGGCCGATGCCGAGGGCTTCGCCCACTGCCGCCATCTGCACCTGAGCACGCGCCCGCAGGCGTGGCGCGACTGGTACGCGGTGCAGGGCTGGGACTACAGCGTTGCGGCGGCGCGCGGGCCGCGCTATGAGCTGTTTACGATGATGACGGCCGCCGCGGCGGCCGGGCTGGGCATCGGGCTGGCGCCGCGCCTGCTGATCGAGCGCGAACTGGAGACCGGCCAGCTGGTGATTCCGGTGGAACGGGTGCTCGACGTGAGCCAGGGCTACTACTTCGCCTATCCGGAGGACGGCCCCCACGCGCCCGCGCTGGATGCCTTCCGCGACTGGGTGCTGGGCCTCTCGCCGGACGCGGCGCGCGAGCCCTGAACCGTCCTGACCGCCCGGACCCGGCTGCGGCTAACCCAGCCGGCTGGCCAGCGCTGCCAGTGCGGTGTCGAAGCCGCGCAGCAGGGCCGTGGTCGGCTTGTCGGCAGGCTGGCGCCGGGCAAGGGCCCGGGCCACGCTGGCGGCGATGCCGGCGCGCTGGGCCCCTATATATATTAGGCAGCGCGCCCGGGCATCCGCCCCATTGGCGGCCAGCACGGCCAGTACGGGGGCCAGCGACAGCGTGCGCTGGCCGTCCGGCGGGATCGCGGCGAGGTCGCCGCGCGGACCCAGCAATTCCGGCAGCAACAGGCGAAACACCGCGTCGCCCCAGTCGCGCTTGTCATCGGCCTCGGCGTCGCGGCGGCGGGCCAGCGCGGCGCGATAGCCGGCATCCACCACCTCACGCGCCTGCACCAGCGGGCGGGACGCCCCCACAGTGATGCAATCAGCACCCAAATACTGCGCGCCACCGGGCTGCTTGGCGGCCAGTGCCACCTGTTGCAGGCCGTCGGGCACCCAGGCGTCGAGCGGGACCATCGCGCAGGTGGCGGGCCGGTCGGCGTGGATCGCGCAGCGGTTGTCGTCGGCCAGCGCCGGGCAGCGGCCAGCCGAGGGATAGTCGATGGCCTGCGTCATCAGGACCAGATATTCCCCGCCGGGCAGCGCATGGCCCTGCCGGCGGGCGATGGCGTGGAACTGCGCGACGTCTTCCTCCCCCACCTCCACCACCCGTCCCGCCACGGCATGGCGCGTGCCGGCCACCGGCGGGCGGATGCGCCGCAGCGCCAGCGCGCCGATAAAGCGGTCGGCATGGCGGAACAGCTCCGGCAGGCTCATCAGCGGCGGCGAGTTGCAACATTTGCCGCAGGCCGTGCAGTCAAACGACAGCGTGGCGCCCTCTACCATGGCCGGCGCACGGAATCGTTGAATCGGGCCAGGATGAAGGTCTTGACAGCCGGGGCGTGGAGCGCGGCCACCGTGGCCCCGGCCCACCCCGCCCCACAGTCCGCAGCGCGCACGGCCAGCACATTGGCCCAGGGCACGCGGGCGTCTTCCATGCCGATGGCGTCGCGCGCCGGGGCGAGGTTGGCGCTGGCCGCCGTCGCATAGGGCATGGCCACCAGCGCGCTCGTGCGCAGCGCGCCGGGCAGCCGCGCGGCCGGCAGCGTGTGCCAGCGCAGCTTGCGCGGGTTATCGACGATGTCTTTCGGGCGCGGCGTGAGCCCCGCCGCCGAATCGAGCCGCACCAGCCCATAGCGTTGCAGCAGCAGCAAGGCCCGCCCCTGCCCGGCGCGGTCCGCCGGCAGCGCCACCACGCCGCCCACCGGCACCTCGCGCAGCGCGGCGAGTTGCTGCGCGTACAGGCCCATCGGATAAGTCACCGTGTAGCCGGCGGCGCAGACCTGCGGGTTGGCGGCCACCACCTGGGCGTCCTGCGCCACGGAGCCGTCGATCTGGCCGGCGGCCAGCGCGGCGGCGGCCTTGCCGGCATCGGCAAACGCCACGGCTTCGAGCCGCACGCCTTGAGCGAGGCCGGCGGGCGCCGCTGCCTCGATCAGCGCGCGGTCGGTGTCCGTCGCCACGCCAAGGCGCACCACGCGCGGGGCATCGTCCGCCCGGGCGGTGACGGCGATCATCGCCAGCAATATGGAGAGGGCGAATCGCCCCAAGCGGTCAGCCATCGCGCAGCACCGTACGGAACCCGATGTGCGAGGTCGGCAGGTCACGCTCGGCGGGTTCCCGGGCCGAGGCGCGGTAGCGGACGCAGAAATCCGGCGCGCACAGGAACGAGCCGCCCTTGATCACGGCGGTGCGGGCGTCGCGCCGCTGGCGCGAGGTGGCCGCCGCCACCGCCGCCGTGTCGCCGTTGGCGTGCGACTGGCGCGGGCCGGTGTACGGGTCGGCGGTCCATTCCCAGGCATTGGCGATCATGTCGTGCAGCCCCCACGCGTTGGCCGCGTAGCAGCCGACCGGCGCCAGCCCGTCGAAACCATCCTGCGAGGTGTTGAGCACCGGGAACACGCCTTGCCAGTAGTTGGCGGTGGGCGTGCCGTCCGGGGTCTTCGGCGCGGTTTCCAGGCCGGCGCCGTCCTGCCCGGCCTTGGCGGCGAACTCCCATTCGTCCTCGGTGGGCAGGTCGCGGCCGAGCCATTGCGCGTAGGCGCGCGCATCGGCCTGCGTGACCAGCGTCACCGGCTGGTTGTCCTTGCCGGCGACGTCGGTGGCCGGCCCGCCCGGATGCCGCCAGTCCGCGCCGCGCACCATCGACCACCACGCGTACGGGCGCTGCTGGAGTTCGGCATCGCTCGGCTTGTGGAAGATCACGGCCTCGCCGGCACGCTCGGCGTCCGTGACGTAGCCGGTGGCCTGCACGAAGGCGGCGAACTGGGCGTTGGTGACTTCGGTGCGATCGATCCAGTAGGCGCCCACGCGCGCCGTGCCGGCGGGGCGCTCGTCCGGGTAGCCGAGCGTGGTGCCGGGTACGAAGCTGCCGCCGCGCACGTGGACCATGCCGGCGGTGCGCTCCCGGCGCCAGCCGTCCGGCAGGCCGGCGTATGTCTGGCACTGGCGCGCGCTGCCGAGCGGCGAGGCGGTAGTCCCGGTGATGGCCGGCACCGCGCGCACGCCGACCGTGACGGCCAGCCCCGCAGCGAAGGCCAAGCCGGCGACCGCCGCCAGCGGCCGGGATGCAATACGCATGGTCGCCGCCGCCTCAGTAGATCATGCCCGGCACCTTCGGCAATACCGCGCCGACCGCCTTCGCATAATCGTTCCACTTGGCCTTGAGGTCCGCCAGCACGTCCGGACGCTGGGCGGCGAGGTCGTTGGTCTCGCCACGGTCCGCGCGGATGTCGTAGAGCGTCCACTCGCCATGGGCCGGGCCGAACGGCGGCTCGATCCACGTGGCCTTCCAGTTGTCGCTATAGACATAGGTGCGGCCGTACAGCTCCTCGGCGAAGGTGGTACGTGCCGGTGCCGTGGCCTTGCCCTGCAGCGTGGCCACCAGCGACAGCCCGCTGATCGGGTAGACATTGCGCCCGTCGTACACGACCTTGCCGGCGTTGCGGTTCACGCCCTTGGCGTCGTACAGCGGCGCGGCCGGCGTGCTGGGCGCGGCGATGCCGGCGAGCTCAAGGAAGGTGGGCGCCAGGTCCACCACGTGGGTGAAGGCGTTGAGTTGCGGCGACTGCGCCGCAGGCACCGCGCCCGGCAGCTTGACGATGGTCGGCACCGAATGCCCGCCCTCGGCCGGGAACGACTTCCAGAGCCGGAACGGCGTGGCGCTGACTTCCGCCCAGCGCTGGCCGTAGTCGAGATTGCTGCTGCCCGTGTAGGCGGTGGTGCCCAGCGTCGGGTAGACCGCCGCCGCCGCGTTCTTGGCGTCGTAGTTCTGGTCGTAGTTGCCGCTGAACTCGTAGTAGCTGGCTTCCGGGCCGTTGTCGGACTGGAACACGATCAGCGTGTTCTCGTACTCGCCGATGTCCTTGAGGTGGGCCACCAGCCGGCCGACGTTGTCGTCGAGGTTTTCGACCATCGCCGCGAAGATCTCCATGTAGCGGGCCTGGGCGCGCTTCTCGTCGGCGGTGAGGCTATCCCACTTCTTGTTGGCGTTCATCACGCGGGTGTCCACCCCGCCCTGCGCCGCGCTGTTCGTCGACGTCACGTAGTTGGCCTGCGCCGTGCCCCAGTTGGCGGTGCGCGGGGTGACGGCCACCGTCTCGTCCCGGCCCGGGTTCGGCGTGAAGTCCGCCGGAATCAGCCCGAGCGCCTTCTGGCGCGCCAGCCGCGCCGCACGGATCGGCTCGTAGCCAGCATCGTAGACGCCCTTGTACCGGTCGATATAGGCCGCCGGGGCCTGCAGCGGCGAGTGCGGCGCCTGGTAGGTCAGGTAGGCGAAGAACGGCTTGCCGTCCGCGTTCTTGCCGGTGCTGGAATCGATGTACTTGATGATCGTGGACGTGTAGAAGTCCGAAGAGAAGAAGTTGGTGGTGTTCGGCGTGACGTAGTGGTCGTCCTCCACATAGGCCGTGCTGCCGTTGCGGCCGTAGTGGTCGCCGCCGCCGCCCAGCAGCGCGTAGCTCTTCTCGAAGCCCCACGAGACCGGCGTCTGCCCCGGCGAGCTGGCGCCCACCGCCGCGCCCTGGTTGGTGGCGTTGGGCAGACCGCTGCCCAGGTGCCACTTGCCGGCCATATAGGTGTGGTAGCCGCCGTCCTTGAGCAGCTGGGCGATGGAGAGCGCGCGGTCGTTCAGGTAGCCCTCGTAGCCGGGCACCGGCTTGCCGTTTTCGTCGATGTAGTTGACATCGCTGGTGGCCATGGTGCCCTCGCCCACCAGGTGGTGGTCGGTGCCGGAGATGATCATCGAGCGCGTGACCGCGCAGACCGCCGCCGTGTGGTGGTTGGCCAGGATGCGGCCCTGCTTCACCAGCGCGTCGAGGTTGGGCGTGCGGATCTCGCTGCCGAAGGCGCCGAGGTCCGAATAGCCGAGGTCATCGGCCATGATGAAAATGATGTTCGGCTTCTTCTGGACCGTGGGCGGCGGCGTGGTGGCCACCGGGGTCTGGGCGGCGCTGTCGCCGTCGCTGCCGCAGCCAGCCGCCAGGGTGGCCAGGGCCAGCGCGGCCAGGCAGGCGGCCGATCGGCGGAACTGCGGGAACCGGCTGACGGGGGTTCGGGGAGCTGCTGTTCTTGTTGTCATGCGCGTCGCTCGTTTTTGACGGGAAGGAGCGCCATCCTAAGAAAGCGTTCCCCGCGCCCGAACGAATTGTTTCGCATAAGCTTCATCGGCCCGGCCGATATATGGATCTGCGTTCCAGATCAATGCCGCCGCGGCGCCGGCTATCCTGTATAACGAACGCGTGGGTATAAGCGGTCGATTGGACACCAGCGGCGCAACGCCGCCCCGTTCAACTGGAGATTGCTCACTGACGGAGTCGTTCGTCAGTGGCGCCATGCATCCAGCCGCACCCGCCCCTGACACGACTCCCGCAAGCGGCATGACCAGCGTCCCCGAACGCCGGCATGCACGTCTTCCACCTGAGTCATCGTTAGGGGATCTCAATGATCATCGACACCAGTTGCTATCCGACGAACCTGGTCGACCTGGCCTGGCGGCATGACGGCGACCCGTTCACGGGCGAACGCCTGATCCGCATGATGGACGGTCCGTTCACCATCAACGGCAAGCCGCGCCGCATCGACAAGGCCTTCATCCAGCCTCCCCAGGGCAACACCATCTACACGTACACCGACGGCGAGCGCAGCGGCGCGGAGTCCATCGACATGTACATGGGCTACACGCGCGAGATGGTGGAGAAGTACCCGGAGCGCTTCATCGGCTGCTACGTCTACAACCCGCGCTGCGGCGTGGAGAACGGCGTGAACGCGATGGAGCACTACGTGAAGCGGCTCGGCTTCAAGATGGTCCAGTTCCAGGCCAACATGCACGCCTACCGGCCCGACCGCGCGCTGGACTGGCTGCGCCCGGCGCTGCAGAAGTGCGCCGAGCTGGGCGTGCTGGTCAAGCTGCACACCGGCGACGGCCCGTACAGCATTCCCACCGAGTGGGTGCCGATGATGAAGGAGTTCCCGACCGTGAACTTCATCATGGCCCACTTTGGCGTGCAGACCGGCGGGGTGTACTGCTTCGAGCCGTTCCAGATGGCCATGGACATGCCGAACGTGTATTGCGAGTCCGGCTGGTGCCTGCAGTCGCGCATCGTCGAGTTCGCCAAGGTGCTGCCGAAGCACAAGATCCTTTTCGGCTCCGATACCCCGCCCAACGAGCCCGGCATGTGGCTGCGCCTGCTGGAGGTGCTCTGCTTCGAGCCGCCGCAGGGCCTGAACCTGGACGAGGACACGCTCGAGGACTACCTCGGCAACAACGTCGCCCGCATGATCGGCCTGGAACCCACGCCCGTGCCGCGCACGCTCGAGGAAGCCCGCGCCCGCCTGGCCGCCTGATTCCGCACCCGGAGCCACACATGATTATCGATACCCACCTGCACCCGACCAACCTCGTCGACGAAGCCTGGCGCCACACCGGCGAGCCCTTCACCGGCGAGCGCCTGCTCAAGATGATGGACGGCCCCTACATGATCAACGGCAAGCCGCGCCGCATCGACATGGGCTTTATCCAGCCGCCGCCGGGCAACACCGGCTACCGCGACGGCAACCGCCGCGGCCGCGAAGGCATCCGCGACTACATGGCCTACGTGGCCAGCCTGTGCCAGAAGTACCCGGACCGCTTCATCGGCAACTTCACCTTCAACCCGCGCTGGGGCCCGGAGGAAGGCGCGCAGGAGCTGGAGTTCCACATCAAGGAATACGGCTTCAAGATGCTGAAGCTGCACGCCAACATGCACGGCTACCGGCCGGACCGCGCGCTGGACTGGCTGCGCCCGGCGATGAAGGTCTGCGCCAAGTACAACATCGTGGTGCTGATCCATACCGGCGATGGCCCGTACACGATTCCGACGATGTTCTACCCGGTGATCCGCGAGTTCCCCATGGTCAATTTCATCATCGGGCACTTCGGCATCCAGACCGGCGGCAACTACTCGTTCGAGGCGTTCTGGATGGCGATGGACACGCCGAACGTGTATTGCGAGTCCGGCTGGTGCTTCCAGTCGCGCATTGTCGAGTTCGCCCGGCAGCTGCCGCGCAACAAGATCGTGTTCGGCACGGATACGCCGCCCAACGAGCCCGGCATGTGGCTGCGCGAGCTGGAAATGCTGTGCGGGCCCGCCCCGCAGGGCATGGACCTGGACGAGGACGGGCTGGAGGGCTACATGGGCAACAACATCGCCCGGCTGGTCGGCATCGAGCCGACCGCGCCGCCCAAGACCCAGGAGGAAGCACAGGCGCGGCTCAAGGACACTTACGCCAGCACGCGCTGACGTCGCCCTGACCCTCGCTCGATCCTGACATCCGTCTGGTCACGCGCGGGCCGCCCTCCCCGGCCCCGCCCGCGCGCGGCAACGGACTCCCGATGGTTGTACCAGCCTGTACCCAAGCGGAGCCATGCCATGACTGCCTCAACGACATCATCCTCGCCATCTTCGGCGGGGTTCGATGACACATCCCAAGACTTCCACACCTTCCTGGCCGCGTACCGCGCGGCGTATCCCGACGACGTCCTGACCGTGCGCGAGTCTGTGGCCGCCGACCAGGACCCGACCGCGCTGGTCTGGGCACTGGCCGCGCAGAACCGCCATCCGGCCATCGTGTTCGAGAACGTGGCGGGCCTCGCCACGCCGCTGGTCACCAACCTGTTCGCCTCGCGCGAGCGCGTGGGGCGCATGCTCGGCGGGGTCACGCCGGCCGGCATCCATGCCGAGTACCAGGCGCGCAGCCGCCGCATGCAGCCGCCGCGCGTGCTGCCGAGCGGCGCGGTGACGGACATCGTGCAGGAGCAGGTCGATCTGTCGACGATTCCCGCGATCCGGCACTTCGCCACGGACCGGGGTCCGTACATCACCAATGCCATCCTGATTGCCGAAGACCCCGATACCGGCATCGGCAACGCCAGCTATCACCGGTCGATGCTGCACTCGCCCACGGAGATCGCCACCAGCCTGCATTCGCGCGGGCACCTGTGGCGCATGCTCCAGCGCGCCACGGAGGCTGGCAGGCCGCTGCCGGTGGCGATGGTGGTCGGCGCCCATCCGCTGTTCATGCTGGCCGGTGCGGCGCGCCTGCCCTATGGCGTGGACGAGCGCCACGTGGCCGGCGGGCTGTTCGGTGCGCCGCTTGAGGTGGTACGGACGCCGCGTTATGGCATCGCCGTGCCCGCGCATGCCGAGATCGTGCTGGAGGGGGTGATCGACCCGTCGGCGCGCGTCGAGGAAGGGCCGTTCGGCGAGTTCACCGGCTATTCGTCCGATCGCTCCACCAATAACCTGCTGCGCGTGGAGACGGTGATGCGCCGCCGCGATGCCTGGCTGGTCGATGTGGTCGGCGGCAATTCGGCCGAGCACCTGAACCTCGGACGCATTCCGCGCGAGTCGGAGATGGTGGAGAAGCTGCGCGAGCGCTTTCCCGGTGTCACGGCGGTGCACTACCCGAGTTCCGGCACGCACTTCCACGCCTACGTGGCGCTGCGCCAGTCGCGCCCCGGCGAGGCGCGGCAGGTCATGCTCGGCCTGCTCGGCTGGGACCCGTACCTGAAGACCGTGGTCGCCGTGGACGAGGATGTGGACATCACGCGCGACGAGGAGGTGCTGTGGGCCATCGCCACGCACCTGCAGCCGCATCTGGATGTAGTGGTGGTGGACGGCCTGCCCGGCAGCGCGCTCGACCCCTCGGCGTCCGGCGTGGGCACCACCTCGCGCATGGGGCTGGACGCCACGCGCGGCCCGGCCTTCGACGGCATCCGTGCCCGCATCGACCCCGCCGCCATGGCTCGCGCCACGGCACTGCTGGCGCGGCTCGATACGGGAAAACACTGACCCGCCGCCGTACCCCCCACCAGCCCCTAGATAGCGCGCCGTAGGGGCAGATTGATCGGCTTTGCCGATCGATTCATCCGTGGCGCCTGTTTACCCACTGACCGGTGGCTGGCATGCTGCCCCGATAACGACAACGCAGGTGGCGGAAGACGTGGCACAGACCACGGGGGGCGGCTACAGCGACTCCCTTCCGACCCATCATGCGGCGACCGGCCTGGAAGACCAAGGAGACAGCATGACCCCCCACCACGCCCCCCACGGGAAACCGCCCGTGCATCCGGTCGATGAAGTCCTGCCCCCGCTGCGCCTGGCCGCGCTCGGGCTGCAACACGTGCTCGTGATGTACGCGGGCGCCATTGCCGTGCCGCTGATCATCGGCGGCGCGCTGAAGCTGCCCAAGGACCAGATTGCCTTCCTGATTGCCGCCGACCTGTTCTGCTGCGGGCTGGTGACGATGATCCAGAGCATCGGCATCTGGAAGATCGGCATCCGCCTGCCGGTGATGATGGGCGTCACTTTCACCGCCATCGCGCCGATCATCGCCACCGGCTCCAACCCCGCGCTCGGGCTGCCTGCCGTGTTCGGCGCGGTGATGGTGGCGGGCGTGTTCACCTACGTGGCGGCGCCCTACGTCAGCCGGCTGATCCGCTGGTTCCCGCCCGTGGTCACCGGCACCGTGGTGCTTATCATCGGCATCTCGCTGATGCGGGTGGGCATCAACTGGGCAGCGGGCGGCAACCCGACGATTGCCAGCCCGACCGGCCCGGTGCCGAATCCGGCCTACGGCCTGCCCGCCAACCTCGGCATCGCGGCGGCGGTGCTGCTGACCGTACTGGTCATGATCGCCTTCTTCAAGGGCTTCCTGTGCAATATCGCGGTGCTGATTGGCATCACGGTGGGCTTTGTCATCGCGCTGTCGATGGGCAAGGTCAGCTTCGCGGGCGTGCACACGGCGCACTGGGTGGAGCTGATCACGCCGTTCCACTTCGGCTGGCCGACTTTCGACGCCATGACCTCGGTCACGCTGTGCGTGGTGATGGTGGTGATCATGATCGAGGGCGTGGGGCAGTTCCTGGCGCTCGGGGAGATCGTGGAGCGGCCCGTCACGCCGGACGACCTGGCACGGGGGCTGCGCGCCGATGGCGTGGGCGCGCTGGTCGGGGCGGTGTTCAACACCTTCACCTATACCTCCTACGCCCAGAACGTGGGGCTGGTGCAGGTGACCGGCGTGCGTAGCCGCTGGGTGTGCGCCACGGCGGGCGGCATGCTGATCGTGCTGGGCTGCCTGCCGAAGCTGGCGTTCTTCGCGGCGTCGATCCCGCAGTACGTGCTGGGCGGGGCGGCGCTGGTGATGTTCGGCATGGTGGCGGCCACCGGCGTGCGCATCCTCGGCCATGTGGATTTTGTCGAGAACAAGAAGAACGCCTATATCGTGGCGGTCAGCATCGCCATGGGGATGATCCCGCTGGTGGCGGACAAGTTCTTCGTGCAGCTGCCGGAACTGGTGGCCAAGTTCTGCCAGAACGGCATCCTGCTCGGCACGCTCTGCGCGGTGCTGCTGAACCTGCTGTTCAACGCCCGGGGGATTGCCGGGGCGCCGGAGATGATGGCGAAGAAGATCGCCTGATCGGACTTACGCGCCCTACTCGCCCAGTTCCTTCTTGTGCTTCATCAGCAGGTCGCGGAAGGACTGGGCGGGCGGCGAAAGCGAGCGGTCCGCATGCACCAGCAGGGAGATGTCACGGTGGATGGCCGGGTCGCGCGGCGCCACCGTGACCAGCCCCAGCGCTGACGTCAGGCGCGTCACCGCCGTGCTCATCACGGCGATGCCGAGCCCCGCATCGACCATGCCGACCATCGTCAGCGGCAGGAAGACTTCGTGCACGCGGGACAGCGTGATCCCGCGCGCCGCCAGTGCCGCATCGAGGCAATCGCGGATCGGGTTGCCTCGGTGCGGGCCGATCACCGGGAGCTTCGCCACATCCTCCCAGGTCAGTTCCCGGCGCCGCGCCAGCGGGTGATGCGGCGGCATGACGATCACGAAGGCATCCGACGAGAGACGGTGCGCGGTGAGGTCCGGCTGGCCCTCCGGAATCGTGCCGATACCGAAATCGACCTCGCCCGAGCTGACCATGCGCGGCACCTCGTGCTCGGACACATCGTGCAACTCCACCTTCACGCCCGGATGCCCAACGCAGAACTCGCGGATAAAGCGCGGCAGCATCAGCGCCGCCTGGATCGACGACGCCGCAATCGACACCCGCCCCCGGCCCAGCGAGCGCAGTTCGTTGGAGTTTTCCAGCACGCTGTCGATGTCAGCCACGGCCTTCTTGACCATCGGCAGCAATTCGGCGCCGGCCTGGGTGATCTGCATGAGCCGCGTGTGGCGGTCGAACAGCTTGAGGCCGAGGTTGCCTTCCAGTTCGTGGATCAGGGCGCTGACTGACGACTGCGAGAGGTTGAGCTTCTCCGCCGCGCGCGTGAAATGCAGTTCCTCGGCAACGGCGATAAAGGCGCGCAGTTGCCGCAGCGAAACGTTCATGTTGCTGAGGTTGGCCATGTCTCCCCCGTGCTTTCTGTTGAAGCGTGGTGTGGTGGTCGATTCAGAGCGTAACACGATCAATAAATCCGGTTATGGGCATTTACCGATGATCGTGCGCCAACCATCATGGTTTCACCGACACGCCGCCCCACAGGAGCCACGATGAGAGCGTTTGAATATCTCGAACCTGCCACGCTTGCCGAAGCGTCCGCGCTGCTGCACCGCTGCGGCGGGCGCGCCAGCGTGCTGGCGGGCGGCACCGACCTGCTCGTGCAGATCAAGGAGTCGCACCGCCAGCCCGCGCAGGTCATCAACATCAAGAAGATCCCGGGGATGGACGTGCTGACGTTCGATGCCGTGGAGGGCCTGCGCATCGGTGCGCTGGTCACCACGCGGGAGGTCGAGACCTCGGACATCGCCCGGCGCCACTACGCCAGCCTGGCCCGCGCCGTGACCGACTTCGCCTCGATCCAGGTGCGCAACCGCGCCACGGTGGTGGGCAATGTCTGCCGCGCGTCGCCATCGGCCGACACGCTCGCGCCGCTGATTGCCGACCGTGCGCAGGTGCACCTCTACGGCCTGTCCGGCTCGCGCTCGATGCCGGTGGAATCCTTTGTCACCGGCGCCGGCAAGACCGCGCTGGCCGCCGACGAACTGGTCTCGCGCCTGACCGTGCCGGCGCCCCGGCCCCACACCGGCAAGGCCTACCTCAAGCATGGTCGGCGCGTGCAGATGGAGCTGGCCACGGTGGGCGTGGCGGTGTCGATCACGGTGGAGCGCGGGCAGTGCCTCGACGTCGGTATCGTGCTGGCGGCGGTGGGCCCCACGCCGATCCGCGCCGTCCACGCCGAAGCCATGCTGCGCGACCGCCCCGTCTCGGCCGGGCTGGTCCTCCAGGCCGCGCACGCGGCCATGGAAGACGCCCGCCCGATCAGCGACGTGCGCGCCAGCGCCGATTACCGCCGCGAGATGGTGGGCGTACTGACGCGCCGTGCCATCGAACTGGCCCTTCAGGAAACGGAGACCCACTGATGCGCCAACTCATCGCACTCACCATCAACGGCGAGCCCCGCGAACTCGCGGTGGAGCCRCACAGCACGCTGCTCGACGCCCTGCGTTATGACGCCGGTCTCACCGGCACCAAGAAGGGCTGCGACGTGGGCGAATGCGGCTCCTGCACGGTCCTGATGGACGGCAAGCCGACCAACGCCTGCCTGGTGCTGGCGCCCGAGGCGCACGGCTGCACGCTGGTCACGATCGAGGGCATCCAGCCCGACCCCGACACCGTGCACCCGGTGCAGGACCAGTTCATGCGCTGCGGCGCGGCCCAGTGCGGCTTTTGCACGCCGGGCTTCGTGGTCATGGCCAAGGCGCTGCTGGAGGAGAACCCCCAGCCCACGCGCGAGGAAATCCGCTTCGCCATCGCCGGCAACATCTGCCGCTGCACCGGCTACACCAAGATCATCGAGGCCATCGAACAGACGGCCGAGGCCCTGCGCCACGCACCGGAGGCCACGCGATGACCCACGCCGTGATCGGACACAGCGTCAAGCGCACGGACCTGCTCGACAAGGTCACCGGCAACGCGAAGTACGTCGCCGATATGCCGCTCGCCGGCCTGCTCCACGCCAAGATGAAGCGCAGCAACATCGCCCATGCGCGCATCCGCCGCATCGACGCCTCGGCCGCGCTGGCGCTGCCCGGCGTGAAGGCCGTGCTGACGCACGAGAACGTGCCGCGCGTGCTGCATGCCGGCTCGCCGCACCCGCGCTCGGCCTCGGTCACCTGCGACCAGTACATCCTCGACGACAAGGTGCGCTACTGGGGCGAAGGCGTGGCCGTCGTGGCCGCCATCAGCGAGGAGATTGCTGCGCGCGCCGTCGAGCTGATCGAGGTCGAGTACGAGCCGCTGCCCGCCGTGTTCACCGTGGACGATGCCGCCGCGCCCGGCGCACCGCTGATCCACGACCGCGAGCCTGGCGGCAACCTCGTGCTGCCGCCGGTGCGGATCGAGCGTGGCGATGTGGACAAGGGTTTCGCCGCGGCCGACTTCATCCTCGAAGGCGTCTACGAGGGCGGCCGCCCCACCCCGGCCTACATGGAACCGAACGTGCTGACTTGCAAATGGGACGGCAACGGCAACCTGACCGTGTGGATCTCCACGCAGACCGCCTTCATGGTGCGCGGGATCATGGCCGAGGTGCTGGGCCTGCCGCTGCACAAGGTGCGCGTGCTGGTGGATCACATGGGCGGCGGCTTCGGCGCCAAGCAGGACCTGTTCCAGAGCGAGTTCCTGTGCGCGCTGCTGGCCCGCGAGACGCGCCGCCCGGTGCGCATGGAATACACACGCGAGGAGACCTTCCTCGGCGGCCGGACGCGCCACCCGGCGCGGGTCTGGCTGCGCCAGGGCTTCCGCAACGACGGCACGATCACCGCGCGCGAGGCCAAGGTGGTGTTCAACTCGGGCGCCTATGGCTCGCACGGGCCCGGCGTGACCAACGTCGGCACCGCGGCGATGGTCTCGCTCTACCGCTGCGAGAACGTGCGACTGGAGGGGCGCTGCGTCTACACCAACAGCCCCATCGCCGGCGCGTTCCGGGGCTACGGCGTGGTGCAGACCTACTACGCGCTCGATATCCAGATGGATGAGGCCGCCGCCCACCTCGGCCTGGACCCTGCGGAACTGAAGCTGCGCAACGCGGTGCGCGAGGGCGATATCGCACCGTCCAACCATCCGCTGATCGGCCACGGGCTGGAAGCCTGCATCCGCAAGGGCATCGAGGCCACCGGCTGGGCGCAGCGGCGCGCGGAGACGCGCCAGCAGCAGGGCGTGATCCGACGCGGCTGGGGCGTGGGCTGCGAGATGCACGGCAGCAGCGCCTACCCCGGCATCAAGGAGCAGGGCAACGCCATCATCAAGATGAACGAGGATGGCACCGTGGTGCTGCTGACCGGCGCCGCCGGGCTCGGCACCGGCGCGCACACTGCGCTGGCGCAGATCGTGGCGGAGGAGTTGTGCATCCCCTTCGATTGCGTGAGCGTGGTCCATGGCGATACGGACGTGGTGCCGTGGGACATCGGCGCATTCGCCAGCCACACCACCTATATGGTCGGGCGCGCGGCGCAGATGGCCGCTGGCGAGATCAAGACGCAGTTGTTGGCCCGTGCTGCCGCACAGATGGAGACCACGCCGGAGCAGCTCGACATCGCCAACGGCGTGATTGCCGTACGCGACCGCCCCGGCCCCACGCTGACCGTGCGCGAGGCGGTCATGCCGCGCAAGGGCCTGCCCGCTGCGCAGTTCGTCGGCACCGCTACCTATCACCCGACGAAGTCGTACTCGTTCGCCGCGCATTTCGTGGAAGTGGAGGTCGATACCGAGACCGGCTTCATCACCGTGGCGCAGGTGGTGCCCGTTCACGACATCGGCAAGGTCATCCACCCAGTGGCGGCGGCGGGCCAGATCGAGGGCGGCATCCAGCAGGGCATCGGCCATACGCTGTACGAGGACTACCAGATCGACATGCAGACCGGGCGCTCGCTCAATGCCAACTTCGTGGACTACAAGATGCCGCTGGCGATGGACATGCCGCCGATCCACACGATCCTGCTGGAAGCCGCGCCGGACCCGGGCGGGCCGTTCGGTGCCAAGGGAGTGGGCGAGGACCCGATCGTCGCCATCGGCCCGGCCATCGCCAACGCGGTGTACGACGCCATCGGGGTACGCTTCCGCCACTATCCGATCCGGCCCGAGCAGGTGCTGCAAGCCCTGGCTGCCAAAGCTGGGGAGGCCCGGCCATGAGCGCCCCGCGCCGGCTCGTCGTGGCCATCACCGGGGCCAGCGGCGCGGCCTACGGCGTGCGGCTGCTCCAGGCGCTTGGCACGGCGGAGGGCTGGGAGACGCATCTGGTCTGCTCGCCGTCCGGGCTGCTGACGATCCATCACGAACTCGGCATGCAGCGGCCCGAGGTGGAGCGGCTGGCGGATGTGGTGCACAACGTGCGCGATATCGGCGCGACCGTGGCGAGCGGCTCATTCCGCTGCGACGGCATGGTGGTGGCGCCCTGCTCGATGCGCACGCTGGCCGCCATCGCCACCGGTGTGGCGGACAACCTCGTCACCCGCGCGGCGGACGTGATGCTCAAGGAGCGCCGCCGGCTGGTGCTGCTGGCGCGCGAGACGCCGCTGCACCTCGTCCACCTGCGCAACATGACCACGGTGACCGAGATGGGCGCCATCGTCATGCCGCCCGTGCCGGCGTTCTACGCCCATCCGCAGAGCGTGGACGACATCGTCGGCCATACCGTGGGCCGTGTGCTGGATCTGTTCGGCGTGGAGCACGCGGGGCTGGTCTCGCGCTGGCGCGGCATGCGCGCCACGCTCGCCGCCGTGCATTCCGACTTTCCCACCCAGGAGACATCATGACCTTCCCGCAAGCCACGCCCGTGCCCGTGACCATCCTTACCGGCTTTCTCGGCGCCGGCAAGACCACGCTGCTCAACCACATCCTCACGCAGAAGCACGGCCACCGCATCGCGGTGATCGAGAACGAGTTCGGGGAGGTGGATGTCGATTCGGACCTGGTGATGACCTCCGACGAGGAGATCTACCAGATGACCAACGGCTGCATCTGCTGCGTGGTGGACGTGCGGACCGACCTCGTGCGGATTCTCCAGAAGCTGCTGGCCCAGCCGGAGCGCTTCGACCATATCCTCGTGGAAACCAGCGGGCTGGCCGACCCCACGCCGGTGGCGGCAACCTTCTTCATGGACAACGACGTGGCGAAGCAGGTGACGCTCGACGGCATCCTGACGCTGGTGGACGCGGTGCACATCGAGTCGCACCTGGATGACCCACAGCTGTCCGGCTTCGACAACCAGGCGGTCGACCAGATCGTGGCGGCGGACCGCCTCATCCTGAACAAGTCCGATCTGGTTAGCGCCGAGCAGCTCGACGCGCTGGCGGCGCGACTCCATCACCTGAACGAGGGCGCACAGATCCTGCGCTCGAACCACGCCCAGGTGGATCTGTCGCGCATCCTCGGCATCGGCGGCTTCACGCCCGGCGTGGCCACGCTGCCGGCGGACGACCTGCACGCGGGGCACGACCATGACCACGATCACGATCATGTGTGCGACGAGACCTGCGAGCACGGCCACGCTGACGACGACGCCCACGCCCATCGCCATGATCCGTCGGTGACGTCCGTCTCGCTGCTGTTCGAAACCCCGTTCGACCGCCAGCGCCTGGAACACGCGCTCAAGGCCCTGCTGGCCGCGCAGGGCGACGATGTCTTCCGCATGAAGGGCATCGTCGCCGTGCAGGACGACGACCGCCGCCACGTGCTGCAAGCCGTGCACCGGCTGATGGACTTCCATCCGGCCGACCCGTGGGACGCGCGCCCACGCGAGAGCAAGTTCGTCTTCATCGGCCGCAACCTCGACCGCGCACGGCTCCAGACGCTGCTGCGCGTCTGTCAGCCCGCGCAGCTGGCGGCCTGATTGGTAGTTTGATATCGCTCTGGGACCCGTCTGCCGGACAGTCGGGTGTTTGCCGGTGCAGCGCGGCTTACGCCGCCTGCACCGTTTTTTTGGGGGCATCAGGCGCCATCGCCCTGCGGTAATATCCTGCGCTGCCTTTTCAGCCTGGCGACGAGCAATGCACGCGTGGTAAGCGTCGCTTTGCGCGCTCGATCCAAGGTGTTTTCTTAGGCAAGTGATCAACCATTCTCCTGTGCTGTTTAGCGCAGGGTGACCTCGACTGCCCCCGCGCTTTTCTCCGCTTGTAACAGTTGGCAACAGCGAAGCGCTCCCTTGGCGTTTGACGCCTTGGGGCAGCGTCCCTATGCACGCACACCCATCGTGCGCTCGGCGAACCCCGATTTACATCAATCAAGCAATCCAAGTATGGAAGTGAAATCTCTACACCCTTTGCATGACCTTCCCGCCAAGGGAACGGTTCTGTTGACCGCTCTTGTGCTGACCGTAGCCGGTTGTGGCGGCGATGGTGACCCTGCAGAATCGACTGCCGCGGCCCCCACCCGTCAGGTCGCGCAGGTGAATTCGGGCTTCGATATCCTCGCCAATCTGGATGCCTTGAAAATTACCACGGGCCCCTTTGCCGGCGCCTATCAGGTTGGCGTTGGCAGCAACTGGCTCAATTGGTATTTTGCGAATATCGGCCTGTTCGCCTTCATCAAGGACCGTCCCAATGAAGTTCGGACTTACATGGACTTGTATATCCGGAACGTCAGCCCTGCGAACTACACCATCAACGACGTCAAGTTTGGTGGCGATCTGAATTCCCCGATCCAGTGTCCCGCCGACTCCAACGATTCGTATGCGTCGACATTCCTGTCGCTGGCATCCGAGTACATGAGAGTCACTGGCGACATCGAATGGTTTCGGCGCAACCTGCCAGCTCTCAAGTCCATCGCGTATGCGAATCTGGCTGCCCCGCAAAAGCCGAACGGCCTGATCTCGGTCTTCCGGCAAGACTACGCGCCGCCGACCCATCCGACCTATTGCGCCAGCTTTACGCCGTCAAGCATCGCCTACACGGAAGACAATACGGAAAATTATCGGGGGCTGGTCGATTTTTCCAACGCACTCAAAGCGCTGGGCGATGCGGATGCAAGTTACTACAACCGGGTTGCCGCATCGGTTGCCGCGGGAATTCAGGGCCGATCCGATGGCTCGATCTTTTATGTCGCGGATGCCGAGAACACGCCCAATCCAAATTTCTATCCCGGTACGGTCACGCAGGTGTTTCCGCAGCTCTATGAAGTCCCCTTGTCCGCCGATGCGGTGTCCACACAGCGCCGATATGACAATGGCTACGCCTACCTGAGTGCGCACGCGCCGACCTGGTCCACCCAGATCGATCCGAGCGCAGGCTATCCGTGGATGCTCTTGGGCTACGTCGCGGCGAAACGAGGCGACACGGCGCGCGCGCAGCAGCAGATGGCACTGCTGCGAGCCAATAGCGGAAAGGCGATCATCAACGAGATTGGCTTCTACAAGCGCATTCTCGATGCGGGCGTCAAAGAGACCGGCTAACTTCCTGCGCCGTCGAGGGCCGACGCAGCGCTAAAGGGGCGGGCTGATGCCCGCTTCCACAACGCACTACGCGCTACCGTTCGACCCTCTCCCAACTCATCGCCCACCCATACAACGCAATACATCCGAACACCAGCATCGTGGGACCGAACACAAACGACAGCAGCGGCATCAACAACAATGAACAGGACACCATCAGGTAAACGTGCAACGTCAGCTGCATCGGCACCGCGATGATAATGAACACCAGCGTGAGCAACGTCAGGAATATCTTCTTCGGCCAGGAGAAGTCGAAGATGTAATAGACAAGCGCATGTCCCCATGGCAACAGGAACAGCAAGCTGGCGCAGGTCTTCAGGCCGTTGTCCACATAGCGGCTGGCCGTATACGGAAAGCTATGCGGCGCCACCGCGAAGAACAGGAGCGCCGTGCCCTGGATGAACACCGCGAACAGCAGGAAGTATCGCAACGGCAGATACAGGTCCCGTATCCGAAAGGCCATCAGGCAGACCGCGAGCGTCGCGATCAGCGTCATGCCCCATGTCACCGTGTCCGGCGCCGGTGCAACGACAGTGGTGTAAGGCAGGTTGAAGTCGAACCATGCCACCCGGGTCAACTGTTCGAGGACGACACCATCGATGCCGAGCTTGTCGATCCAGAAGCGCAGCACGCCCGCCCACAGCCAGCTGATATCGTCGCGCAGCATCCACTCGGCCAGGTTGAATCCCGCCGGTACGAGCATGATTCCCGCGATGGTGGGAAGGGATAACGTCAGGTGGTCCAGAGAGCGATGCCTGGCCAGGCACAGGGTGGTCAGGCCAAGCGCGTCGCTCTGGTCGCGGGTGGCGGCAGTATGTCCGTGAGGGTGCGTCATGGCTAGAACTCCGCGAAGACCCCGATTTCCGCCTGCTTGCGCGTATAGGACGGGTTGTCGTAGTAGATGGCGCGCAGGTTGATGCCATAGCGCTTGGTGATCCATTTACGCCAGGTCAGCGAGACCTCATGGCTCTTGAAGTCGCTCAGCAGGGCCTGCTCGCCGGTCAGTTGGTAGGCTTCGCTGCCGCCGTCGTACTTCAATGTGATGAACTGATCCTTGTCGCGGCCGTAGGCAATGGCGACAATGCCGCGATTGGAGCGGACATTGCCCGGGTCGCTGCGGTTCAGCCGTGCGCCCAACTGGAGGATCCAGGGCGCGTCGAAGTAATAGGTCAGGCCAAGCAGCAGGGTCTTGTCGGTATAGACATCCTTGGCGCGGTAGTAGGTAAAGCCAACGCTCGCCACCAGGTTCTTCTTCTCGAGCAGTTTGCGGAACAGCAACCCATCGGCCCGGAACTCGGGCAGGAAGAAGCCGCCCGCGCTGGTGCCGGCGCTGATGAAGCCATACCAGTTCTCGTCGAAGGTGCGCGTGTAGCCCAGGCCGAAGAACGTGCCCTGATCGCCAAAATGGCTCTGGTGGCTGATTTCGCCAGTGACGTAGTCCTTCGGGGTGAAATTGACCCCGCCTCGCACGTACTGGTCGTTCCAGTTGGCATTGTCGCCGGAGAGGTTGGCGTGGCCGAGGCCGCCTTCGATGAAACCGGTGAGCAGCGGCGCGAATGTTCTTGGCGGCGTGGCTTCCGCCTGGGCGCGGACATCGGTGGCGGCGAGCAGTGCCAGCATGCCCAGCAGGGGCAAGGCACGGGTGCCGTTGGTTCTGGTATCGGAGTGCTTTGCCATGCGTATCCTCTCGATCGTGAATCGATGTCGCACGGAAGGCCCTGCCAGGAGCCTCCGGCCCGCAAGCTGCCGATGCACCATACACCGCTTCGCCATGGGCGGTCGATGCGAACTGGCCCGAAGGGCAGGTTATGGTCGCGGGTGATGCAAATCAGCGACACCGCATGCCAGCCGGAGGCGGTGCCACCACCTGTTCCGCAGTGAGGCGTGACGCGAATGCCAGGTACAGCGCCTCCTCCAGGACATTCCAGTGCGTGCCATGCCGGAACTGGATGGAGCGCATGCGCCAGCACGCAATCGCTTCCTTGTCTCCCATCTTGTCGGCCACCAGGGCCACCAGTCCCCACGGAAAGTCGGCCTCGGACATCTGCAGCCAGACCATGCGGTTCTCCTTCATCCACAACGCGTAGGCCGCCGCATGGGGCCGGCTGGCGGGCCGGATATCGGCCAGGATGGGGAAGATCTGCGCCACGGCGTCCGGGTAGAACTCCGACTCGGTGCGTGGCTGGGTGCTGACGAGGTAGCCCAGGTTGGGGCGCCAGAACACCCGCAGGATGTCCTTGTCGAGCTGTTCGGCCTTGCGCATCCAGCCGGCGGCGCCTGCGGCATCGCCGCGGCGCCGGTGATAGTCGCCGACAGCCTTGAAGGCACTCGACACTTCCACGTTGTCCATCAGCAGGGCCACCGGAAGCTTGGCCGAGATCAGGTAGACGCCGGAAGCCGGGGCGCGCAGGGTGTCCAGGTGCCGGCTCGCCTTGTCGAAACTGGCCTGCCACGCCGGCGGCATGCCCTTGGGCGGCGCCGCGCGTACCAGCAATTCCATCCAGACCGCCATCAACGCGTCGTCGGCGTCAGCCTCCTGGCACGAGACGAAGCGCTGGCCTTTCACGCAGTAACGGTCGAAGCGTCCGTCCGCGTGCTGGCGCGGAAGCAGCCAGCCGATCCAGCGGATGGCCGCGGTTCGCGTGGTCATGCCGGCGTCCTGSGCMGCCAGCAGYGCCTTYGMSGCAAAGTACGGATCGATCGAGTCCCCGTTGAAATAGGTCGTGATCGCCCCGTCGGGCCGCTGGTAGTCGGCCATCACCAGCTCGGCGGCGCGCGCCGGCGCGGTGAGGCTGGTAGCAATCAGGAGGAGCAGCGTGAGCAATGTCTTCATGGTATGCCGGGGCATGGTGGAGTGGCCGCATGGCCATCCGACAAGACCCTTCCTCCCTCCGGGGCGCATGCCGCGCCATAAACCACTGTTCCGGCGCACACGCGAAGCACCGGCGCCACCAGGGTGGTGCATTTGTCCGCTGTGCCGATCGTACAGCGCGCGCCGACATCGATCTCGCGCTCGGCGGCCACGGGTCCGGCGATGACGCATTCGCGCGCCACCGAGATGGCGCCCGCGGCAATCAGGGCCCCGTCGATGCGCACCCGCGTACCCAGCCAGATGCCACCGCTTGCCTTGACGCTGCCAATGATGCGCGCCCCGGTGCCGATCCACAAGTCGCCATGCACGACAAGGTCGCCGCGATACAAGGTGCTGGCGGGAAATGTCAGATCATGCGTGACCAGCCAGCGGCCATCCCTGGCTTCGGGCGGCACGATGACGGCATGGGCCCAGTCTCCCCCGGCCGGTGCGGCGGCATCCATGTCGAATGGCACGCCAGCGTGGCGTGGGCCGAACCAGATCACCGCGGCGCTGACCGAGGTGAACTCGCATTCGTCTTCCAGGCGGATGCCGTACAGCGCCGAAGCTGGCCCGAGCAAGCGCCCCTTCGCCTCCACGTGGATACTGCGCGCATGCGCCCAGCGCTGCAGCTCGCTGCCGCTGCGCATCAGGATCTCGCCTTCGGACAGCAGTACCTGCGTGCGATTGCGCCGGCCCGTGGAAATACTGCGGCGGCCGTAGATAGGCCGGGAAAACGTGTGGAGATCCGGAAGCACCAGCGATCCGCCGGTGACGATGGCGCGCTCGCACACGCCATCGAATGCCTCCGCCGCCTTCGGCATGAACTTGCCAGTGACATGGACTACGGGGCCCAGGTCGTCGAGTGGGTGTGCCACGGCGTGCAGGCCGTTGCCATCGCCATGCCGCGCGGCGAGCGCGCGGAATCCCGCCGCCACCGCCGCGACGTCCAGCGTATGTTCGCCATCGATGGCCAGCGGGTGGGTATCGCGGCGGCGCCGCCACTCGATCACGGACGGCAACAGCGGCAGCGCAAAGACCAGCATGGTGAGCGTGCCGAGCAGCAGGGGCCACATGGTCAGCTCCTCTGCCGGTAGCGCGCCGTCTTGTCCCACCGCATTTCGCGGCGCAGCAGGTAGTCGAAGACCACCTGGCTGAAGATGGCGCGCGACACGGCCAGCATGCTGACCAGGAAGCCGAAGTAGTTCAGTGGCAGCAGGCGGATGCGTTCACGTGTGCCGTCCAGGTAGACGGCAGCCGCGATCTCGAAGAACGCCGCAAAATTCCCGAGCGTCCCATACGACATCAGCGCGAACAGGATCACGGCTTCACCGAACAGCGAAAGACCGCCGGCATAGAACAGCAGGATGGCCATCAGCCAGCCGAGCAGCATCAGCGGCGCCATCATGTAGATGCCGAGCAACGCCACGCCGTCGATCTTTTCGAACAGACCGTGGTGCCGGCAGGTGGTCATCTTCAGCCCGTGTCGAAACAACGCCTGATTGTGGCCCTTGGTCCAGCGCATGATCTGTCGTATGCGCACCGGCCAGGTCTCTGGCACCTCCTCATAGCATTCCGACCAGTTCTGGTAGACCGTCTTCCAGTTGGCCAGCAGCAGCCGGTAGGTCACGTCCGTGTCTTCGGCCAGCACATCGTCGTGCCAGCCGCCCACGCTGCGCAGTGCCCGCATCCTGACGCCGCCGACGGTACCGCCATACTGCGGCACCAGGCTCAGGTTCATGCGCGCCTGCTGGTCCACCTGGTAGCCGCCAGAGCGTTCCAGGTCCAGCAACCGCGTCAGCAGGTTGCTGCCCAGGTTCAGCGGCACCACGCGGCCCATGGTTGCGCCAACCTCGGGATCGAAGAACGGGGCCACCAGTTGCTTGAGCAGATTTACCGGCGGCAGGTAGTCCGCATCGAACACGATGATGATGTCGCTGGCGACGGCCTCGCTGGCATCCTTCAGGGCGGCGGCCTTGCCGGGCTTGCCACTCGTGCGGTGGAACGGCGTGACACGGCCCGGGTATTGCCGGACGAAGTCGTCGATGATTTCGCGCGTGCGGTCGCTGGAGCGGTCATTGACGGGCATGATGGTGAGCCGGTCGACGGGATAGTCCGCGTGCAGCAGGCACTTCAGCGACCCGGCGATCACCGCCTCCTCGTTATGTGCCGCGACCAGCACGGTCAGCGTGGGCCAGTCCGCGATGTCGATGTCCAGGTACGGGTGGCGCTGCTCCCCGAACAGCCGGTTCAGCGTGAACAGGTAGTGACGAACGGCATAGAAGAGCACCAACCCCACGATCAGCATCAGCACGACCGTCATGGGCCGCGCGATCGCCCGGGTTTCCTCGCGCAGGGGCGGCTTCAGCGCCGCGACGTTGGAGCGGGGGCGGGGGCGCAGCGCTGGCTCAGGCGCGCCATCGCTTTCCAGCGTGTCCAGCATCGGCATCGCAACTTCCATCGCGCCGGCACCGGGTCCGGCAGCGGCGAGCGTCACGGTTCCTGGCGACGGCCTGGTGGCGGTTTTCGGAGGGACGGACCCGCGGGCGAACGATTCGCCCCTCACAGGTGCTTCCGTGGCCTTCGTCTCGGGCGCGGACATGCTGAAGACCAGCAGTGCGTTCATCGAGAGAAACAGGCGATACACCAGGCGCATGCTCAATGCCCTCCCGTGTCGTTTTCCGTGGGGCTTGCCATGCTGCCGCAGCCAACCCCGCGCATCAGTGCTTGCCGGCGACGAATGCCAGCGAGTTGCCCCCCGTAGCGGTGACGATCCAGTTGGCGGCATCCCACGTCACCGTGGCGAGTCCCTGCGTCACCACCGGCTGGCTATAGCCGGAGCGCGGCAGGACCCAGGCCATGTCGGTCAGGTCGGTCGGGTGGCTGGCCTGGAACGACCATGCGTTGCCGGTATCGGTGGCCTGCCAGGTGGTCTGCTCGCGACGCTGGCCGAACTGCGCCAGGGTATCCATCGTGTACCAGTTGAACTGCCCGCTGGCCTTCAGGTTGGCGGCTTTGTTGAACAGGGCATTGAGCACCGTCGGGTAGTCGGCGGCGCCCCGCGGATGCATGTAGATCAGCCGGCCGGTGCGATTCTTCACCACGAAGTCGATCAGTTGCCGGTACCAGGTGGTGATGGTGGCAGCCGGAACGTTGAACTCATCGAACTCTTCGAACGTGGCATAGGGCCCGAACGGCATCACCGGGAAGGCACGGATGGTGTTGTTCGACAGCACGCCATTGCGATAACTCCGCGTCGGTGCCATGCCCGTATGGCCGAGGAAGTAATAACTGCTGTTGCCGTTGGCCTCCAGCCAATTGACGGACCACTGCGGTGTATTGCCTTCCGGCGCGGCGTATTCGACGACCGGTATCGCGGTGGCACTCTCCACGCTTTGCTTGTTCATCACCAGGTACTGCTCGAAGGTGGCCTGGTTGGTCTCGCTGGCGTTGGCGCCCCAGAAATCATGAATCCAGCCCCCATGACTGCCAATCCGGTGCCCCTTGGACAGCAGGTACGCCACCAGCTGTTGGGCCGTGATGTTGCCGGACAGGTTGACGCCTTTGGCGTCACCGCCGGTGATCTGGTCCGGACCCGCCGTGATGGAAATGGAGAAGGGGCCGTTGTTGAAGGTACCCCGGCTCTTGAGAACGTTCGCGGGTGCAACCTGGTCACCCGCGCAGAAGTGCCAGTTCAGCACCAGGCCGCCACGTGCCTGAGGCTGGGCCGAGAGGCGCGCCATCTTCATCAGGTTGCTGCCGAAGTAACGCAGGAAGCCGTGCATCAGCATGCCGTCCGTCTGGCCCTTCAGGTACGAAAGTGGCAAGTTGACGAACAGCACCCGCCCCGATCCGACATTGCGCAACCCCGCCACGAGACCGAAGTTCGGCGAGGTCACCAGGGCGGTGCCCGTATAGGTGCCCTGGGTGACGAAACTCGGATAGATCAGGAAGCCGTAGACATAGCCCGAGATGCCTTCCACGGGATCGGTGCCCGCCGCATCCCACACCATGGATTTTCCCGGCGGCACCTGCAGGGTCCTGAGGGTGGTCCCCAATGCGGTGATGGGTCCCACGCCGATCATGTTACCGAGCAACTGGTCGTAGAGCACGTAGTCAACGCCGGCCAGGCTGCTGAGCCGGCTTTTGGGCGATGCATAGAACCCCGTGGTGGTCAGCGCGCCGAAGTCGTACACCAGCATCAGTTGCCCGCCCTGGTTCGCATACGTATCGAGCGCCGCGATCAGCGCATCGCTCGCATTCACATGGACCTGGTCTGGCAGGATCACGCCGGAGAACTGGGCGGGGGTAATCCCCTGCTGGAATTGCGTGTCGTTGATGACGGTGATCTTCAGTCCCTCTTCCTGTGCGGCGTCCAGCCACGCCGAGACGCGCGGATCGGGAAGGCTGAGGCCATCGGGCACCAGCAGTGCGATCTGATTGGTGGCGGCATGCGTCATGGCCGGCAAGACAGCGGCCAACGCGAGCGCAAGGAGCATTAACGCGCTCGTGCGCCGCAGGAAAGATTGGAGTTGGTTGAACACGGTCATCTCCCAACGCGATGAATATCGGTTTGCCTCCCGGTACAAGCCAGGCGGCCGCGACGCGTACATACGCGTATGCGTGCGTGTGCCTGAAGGGCCGTCAGTCCGGCTCGGCCGCCGGCGCCGGTGCAAGCGTGTACTGGCCCGAACGCACTTTTGGCCCGGCTTTGACCTTCTTCGGCTGTTTAGCCTTGATCTTGTCTTTTTGCGCCTTGTCCTTGCCCTTGCCTTCGGATTCGTAGGCGAAGTCGAGCTGGACGCCATGGTCGTAGCCTGCCAGCCCTCCGGGGTCCGCCGGACTCGCGGGCAGGTAGAGCGGCGCGCCAGCCGTCGCCGTCGTCGCTTCGCCGGTCAATGCGGCAAAGGTGGTGGCGGGTGCCGTGGCACCCGCGACAGCCACAGCTGTTGCTGCTGCTGCAATACGTGAGAGGTTCATGGCTTCGCTCCTCTTGACCAACTACCAGCCCGGCGGGCGGTTGCGCTGAACCGCCGATGTCGCCAGGACAGGTCCTGTACTACAGGCTGACGGCGTCGGCATCGGCCGACTCGTCGCCGCATTCCCCATATGCACCGGGGTGCTCGCCCTCCAGCGCCTGTACGATGCGTTCGCTGGCGCGGCCGTCGCCGAACGGGTTGTGGGCACGCGCCATGCGCGCGTAGGCCTCCGCATCGTTCAGTAACTGTTCTGCCGCCACGATGAGCCTTGCCGGATCGGTACCCACCAGCCGCGCTGTGCCGGCGGCCACGGCTTCCGGCCGCTCGGTGGTTTCCCGCGTGACCAGTACCGGCTTGCCCAGCGCCGGCGCTTCCTCCTGGATGCCGCCCGAATCGGTGATGATCAGGTGGGCGCGCGACATCAGGAACACGAAGGGCAGGTAGTCCTGGGGCTCGATCAGGTGGATGTCCGGATGCCCGCTCAGGATCGCCTGCACCGGTTCTCGCACGCGCGGGTTGAGATGCACCGGGTAGACGATCTGGATATCCGGATTGCGGTCCGCCAACGCGCGCAGCGCGGTGAACAGGCGCTCGAATGGCGTACCGAAGTTCTCGCGACGATGCCCCGTTACCAGCACGAGCCTGCGCGACGCATCCAGGAAGGGATAGCGCGCGCTAAGTTGGCAACGCATCTGCACATCGGCATCCAGTCGGGCCTTGACCCGCAGCAGGGCGTCAATGCCGGTGTTGCCAGTCAGGCTGATGCCGCAGGGATCGACACCTTCGCGCAACAACGCTTCCCGGGCCTGCCGCGTCGGCGCGAAATGCCAGGACGCCATCACGTCGGTCACGCGCCGGTTCATCTCTTCAGGCCAGGGGGCGCCGAGATTGCCGGTGCGCAGTCCCGCTTCGACGTGTCCGACGGCCACGTTGCGATAGAACGCCGCGAGCGTTGCGGCCAGGGTGGTCGTGGTATCGCCATGCACAAGCATGGCATCCGGCAGGAACCGGTCCAGCACGGAGTGCACGCCGGAAAGCACACGCGTGGTGATGTCCGACAGGCTCTGACCATGGCTGATGACGTTCAGGTCGAAGTCCGGAACGATGTCGAAGAGCCGCAGTACCTGGTCGAGCATTTGCCGGTGCTGGCCCGTTACGCATACCCGGAGATCGAAATTCGCGGATTCCCTGAGCCGATGGATGAGCGGTGCCATCTTGATGGCCTCGGGGCGGGTACCGAATACAGCCAGCACTGTCTTGGGCATGTCGGTCTCTCCTGCAAAAGGGGGTCATGCCGCCGGGGCGTTGGCGATGCTGCCGATCGCCTTTGTCCCCACACTTCCCGCGCGCAGGGCGCTGCGGATTATTACCAGCCAAACATAATCATGGCGCACTTATGTCCCGTGAAGCTACATCACGACAGAGGGGAGCGATGCCTGTGCCACCCTCTCGTAGCACGTTGAATCCACAGAGAATTCGGACAAGTCAGCGAACGCATACATCGCCTCGGGTGTGGAAACGGTTGCAGGAGCGATACGGGGGGCGAACCGTGCATCGGGATCTCGATGCCGACGCGGTATCCGATGCTGCACCGGCACCCCCCACAACGCCTGAGAAGTCTGTTGCACGGGGCGTGAATTCCATGGGGTGGTGAGATGTCGGCTTTCGGCGTCGTCCGGCAGATGTGTTGCGGGCTCCTCGACCGGAGGGTCGCAACACAATGTGGGCGGTGGAAAGCCGGGGGCACACGTGGAGCGAAATGGGCCTTGTGGACTACAGCAAAGGGATGACGAATGTCGAGCTGCCCTCACCCGGGAGCGCTGAGATCCCTCTTACGACTTAGCCCCCGGGAGTACCGACCGGGAGGGGGCATTGGTTACAAGAATGAACATCGTGCAGATCAGAGTTACCTATTTCCCGAAGTGGTCGCATCACCCGTGGCCCCGGGTGCAAGCCGCTTATCACCTGAGCGGCTAACGACATGACGAATCGGCAGTTCCGGCGCCACGCGTATCGACCTACGATGGTCGGTCTGCTTCATGCGCCCAAGCCCATCTTTTTCCGTTCCCGATCGTCATGCACTTTCCCGCTCTACCTGCGCCCCTGCGCGCCGCGCTTGCGGTACTCGCCGTGCTCCACGCCGCCACCGTGACCGCATCTGCACAACAGCCCTTCCCGTCGAAGCCGATCAACTACGTGGTGCCCTATACACCCGGAGGCACCAATGACAACGTCGCACGGATCATTGCCAGGCGGCTGGCCGAGAAGGCTGGACAACCGGTGGTGATCGAATACAAGGCCGGCGCAGGCGGCACGCTCGGGGCCGGCTTCGTGGCGGCGTCTCCGGCGGACGGATACACACTGCTCAATACGTCGATCGGCAACCTGGCCATCGCTCCGCAGTTAATGACCGTAAAGTTCGACCCGTTTTACGACCTCGTGCCCGTTGCCTATATCGGCAACTCGCTGGCGACGGTGGCTATCAACCCAGCGCTGCCGATCCGAACACTGCCGGAGTTGATTGCCTACGCGCGCGCGAATCCCGGCAAGCTCACGTTCGCCAGTTCGGGCAATGGCACCCCGGGGCACCTGGCTGGCGAACTGCTCAAGCGGCTCGCCAACATCGATATCCGGCACGTGCCCTACAAGGGCAGTGCGCCGGCCGTGGCCGATGTGGTGGCGGGCCACGTGGACCTGGTTTTCGATCCGCTCAGCACGCAGTTCATCAAGCAGGGTAAGCTGCGCGCGCTCGCCTACTTCGGTGGTGCGCGTTCGCCAGACCTGCCCAACGTGCCCAGCATCCGCGATGCGGGTATCAAGGGCTGGGAAGACTCGCTGGCCGGTGCATTCTTCATCACCGCGCCGCGCAACGTGCCGCCCGAGGTGCTGGCCAGGCTGCGTCAGTGGATCGGCGAGATCCTGGCAGAGCCCGACACCGTTGCCGCGCTGGGCCGCGTCCAGGTGGATGTGCAGACGCTGACGGCGGAGCAGACGTCGCAGCGCATCCGCCAGGTACACGAGATTGCCGCGCGTGTGGTCAAGGACAGCACAGTGCAGGGAAACTGAGCAGAGACAATCATGAAACTTGGATTGTTCCTGCTCGCGGCCGGGCATCATGCGGCCGGTTGGCGATACCCAGGCGCCGAGTCTGGTACCGAGAACATCGACCTGGTCGTGCGTATGACACAGGCGGCCGAGCGCGCGAAGTTCGACATGGTGTTCTTCGGCGACCGGCTGCTGACTTCCGCCGACGCCCATCCTTCGATGATCACGCGCCCCGATCCGCTGGCCATGCTCGCTGCGCTGTCGATGGTGACCACACATGTCGGGCTGGCTGCCACCGCGTCGACGACATACAGCGAACCGTTCAACCTGGCGCGAACGCTGGCGACCATAGACAAGTTGTCGCGCGGCCGCGCCGCGTGGAACATCGTGACCACATTCGCGGACGGCTCGGTGAACTTCAGCCGCAGCCGTCACCCCGATCACGCCGAACGCTATGCCATTGCCGAAGAGTTCGTCTCGGTGATAAAGGGGCTTTGGCGCTCGTGGGATCCGGACCCGTACGTTCAGGACAAGGCTGGTGGCATCTATATCGACGTGGACAAGATGCACCCGCTGAACCACGAAGGCCGTCACTTCTCGGTCGCCGGCCCACTCAACGTCACGAACAGTGAACAGGGACAGCCCGTGCTGATCCAGGCAGGTTCGTCGGGCCCGGGCCAGGCATTGGCCGCGCGTCATGCGGAAGTGGTTTTCACCGCGCAACAGGACCTCGAATCGGCGACCGAGTTTGCAAACGGCCTGCGCCGGCAGGTGGCTGAAGCGGGACGCGATCCGCGTCATTGCCTGATCATGCCCGGCCTGATGCCGATCATCGGCGCGACCGAGGCAGAGGCACACGACAAGCTCGCGCAACTGCAGTCCTTCACCGACCAGTCGAATGCGTTGGCCATCCTGGCCGAGCAACTCGCCGTCGACGTGTCTGGCTTCGCGCTCGACGCGCCGCTGCCGCCATTGCCCGCGCAGGTCGTCGTGCATAGCCGCAGCGCGTTGCTCATCAGGCTGGCGCGTGACCGCGGGCTAACGCTGCGCCAGCTCTATCATCTGGTGGCCAGTGCGCGCGGCCACCAGATCGTGGTTGGCACCGCCGCACAGGTGGCCGACCACATGATCGAATGGGTGCGTGCCGGCGCCGCCGATGGCTTCAACATCATGCCCGCCTATTTCCCCGGTGGATTTGAAGACTTCACGCGCGAGGTGGTGCCGATCCTGCAAGCTCGCGGAGCGTTCCGACGCGACTATGAGGGCCGCACGTTGCGGGACCATCTTCAATTGCCACTTCCGCAGGGTCGTTGACGCCACGTTGAGCGTGCAAGTCGGGCGCGCATATCCAAGTACGAAAAGATTTGTTCGTATTGGATGCATCCCTCCATAAGCTGATTGGTCCGCGACATTGCTTGACTGCATGCCGACATCGTGTCGGCAGGCGTGTCCGGACTCATACTGGCTTTCATCATGCTGCGCCGCAGACTGCTCGACACATTGAAATCCGCACTGGTGGCCTTTGCCTGCTCCGCCTGCGCAACCGCCGCCATCGCCGACACGCCGGCCGACAGCTTTCCGGCCAGGACCGTCCGCATCATCGTACCGGTGTCGGCTGGCGGCAGCGCCGACAAGCTGGCCCGTACATTGGCGCAGAAGCTCAGCGAGCGGTGGCACCAGAGCGTGGTGGTCGAAAACGTGTCCGGCGCCAGCGGCACAATTGGCGCGGCCCAGGTGGCCCGCGCCACGCCGGACGGCTACACGTTGCTGCTGGGCGGCGAAGGCGTAACGCTAAATGCTTCGCTGTTCAAGCGGCTGCCCTACGACACGCGGCACGCATTCCGTGGCGTGACCAAGGCTGTCGTCAGCCCGCAGATCCTGGTCGTCCGTCCCGACCTGGGCGTGAGAACCTTCGGCGAGTACCTGGCGCTGACGCGGCGCAAGCCCGGCGAACTCGCGCTGGGATTGCCCGGCAATGGTGGGATCGCCCACGTCGCGCATGAAATGCTGTCGCGCCAGCTCGGCATCGAGGTCAACTACATCCCATACCCCGGCGGCGGCCCTGCCACGCTTGATCTGCTCGGTGGCCATATCGACGCCACACTGATCACGCTGGCCGCCGTCACCGACTACGTGCGCAACGGACGCCTGACCGCGCTCGCCGTCACCACGCCCTACCGTTCGAAGGCGCTCCCGCAAGTGCCCACGATGGCCGAATCCGGTGCACCGGGCTTCGCGGTGGAAAGCTGGCAGGGCCTGCTCGCCCCGGCCGGCACGCCAACCGAGGTTGTCGAGCGCATCAACCGCGATGCCACGGCCGTGCTGACCCAGCCGTCCACCAGGCAGCAGCTTGAAGAGGCCGGCTTTGTTGTGGTGGCCTCTTCGGCGCGGGCGCTCGACGACACGCTATCGAAGGATTTTCCCCGATACGCGGCGGTCATCGTGTCTGCCGGGATCACGCTGAACTAGCTGCTGCGCACCGCCGCCGCGCCCCTTCATGGGAATCTCCCTTGCTGTGCAGCGGTGCCTTTTCCAGGCGCCGGCTGACCAGCTTCCACTACCCAAGCCTCATGACAACCGACCACACCCTGCGCGCCATCGCCGCACTCGCGTTCACCCTCCTCGCCACGCAGCCGGCGCACGCTGATGCCACGCTCGACAAGATCAAGCAACGCGGCAAAGTTGCCATCGGCGTGCTGGTCAACGGGGGCCCTTTCGGATCGATCGATCCTGCGACCCAGCAACTGATCGGCTGGAATCCCGAACTTGCCCGCGACCTCGCCCGGCGGCTAGGCGTGGAAGCTGAACTCGTACAGGTCAATCCGTCGAACCGCGTGCAGTTCCTGCAGGCAGGCAAGGTAGACCTGCTGATCGCCTCGATGGAGTACAACGCCGATCGCGGTGAGCTGCTGTCCTATGCGCCCACGCCGTTCTATCGCGTGGGCGGCACCGCCGCGGCGCTCAAGACCAGCGGCATCCATCAATGGGATGACCTTCGCGGCAAGACCGTCTGCGCATCGCAGGGCAGCAGCTTCGTGAAGCCGCTGCAGGAGCAATACGGCGCCCAGGTACGCGGTTTCAAAACCGCATCCGAATCGCTGCTGGCCTTGCGTGGCGGCCAATGCGTGGCGGCGGTCCATGACGCCACGCTGATCCATCCGCTGCTGCGTACCAATGCCGAGTGGGCCGGCTACGCAGCGCCGATTCCGACCGAGATCCTGCCCGCGCCATCGGTGGTCTGGGCGCGCAAGGGGGAGGCGGATACCGTCGCCGCAGTAGACAAGGTCGTGCAGGAATGGCACCGCACGGGCTGGCTGATCGGCACGGAGAAGCGGCTTGGCATTACGCCGCCGCAGCCACTGCTGCCCGAGTTGCAAGCCAGGTACAAGGGTTGAGGGGGCGCCCGATGGACAAGCGTCTCGTATCGAGCGCCCTGCTGCTGGCTGGGGTCGCGCTGGCGCATACCGCATGGGCTGACGCCACGCTCGACAGGATTCGGCAGCGCGGCAAGCTGTCGGTGGGCATCGATGGCGCCAGCCCGCCATTCGGCCTCCTCGACACTGCGACCGGCAAGACCGGCGGCTACCAGACGGAACTGGCGGCAGACCTGGCCCGGCGCCTTGGCGTGCAACTTGAGACCGTACCGGTAACCGCATCCACGCGCGTGCAGTTCCTGCAGGCCGGCAAGGTCGACCTGCTCGTGGCCAACATCCAGTGGACGCAGGAACGCAGCGAGATTCTGAGCTTCGCGCCCACGCCCTACGACCTGGTCGGCGGCGGCGCGATGGTGTCCAGGCAAAGCGGCATCAAACGCTGGGAGGATCTGCGCGGGAAGGTGGCCTGCGTATCTCAGGGCAGCAACTTCGCGAAGCCGCTGGCCGAACAGTACGGCGCCGTCGTCAAGGGCCTGCGCGGCATTCCGGAATCCCTGCTGGCGCTCAAGGGGGGCACGTGCGCGGCGTCAGTGCATATCCAGCCAGCGCTGTACCAGACGCTGACCGGCCCCAACAAGGCCGAGTGGACCGCCTTCGCGCTGGCCACCGAAGATCAGTTGATCCCTTCCCCAACCGTCGTGTGGACGCGGCGCGGCGAACAGGACACCGTGGCGTTTGTCGACACGGCCATCCGCGACTGGCATCGCACCGGCTTCCTGCTCAGCCAGGCCCGCAAGTTCGGCGTGCCGGACGGTGCCTATATCAGGGCCGCCCACGACCATGCCCGCCAGGGCAAGTTCGACGTGGCGCCGCAGGATTTCACGGTCTTCACGGAAAGCCGGAAACCATGACCACGCCGTCCATTACGTCGTCCCAGCGTGCCCGTCGCGTCCGGCTGTCGCCGATTGCGGCCGCCGGGCAGCGCCATGTGCTGGAAGCGGCATTGCGGCGCATCGCGCAGGCCGTGGGCACGCTGCGCCCCGCGCCAGCGGAGGCGCGCCCATGATTGACGCCTGGATCGTCTCCGTCATCGCCGCCCTCAAACCGTTGGGCCTGAACTATGCGTTCGTGCTGGACACCACCGAGCGCACCGCGTTTCTCCACGGATTGGTCGTCACGCTGCAACTCTGCGCACTGACGATTCCGTGCAGCCTGGTAGCTGGCGCGGTCCTGGCCGCGCTACTCACGTCCGGCAAGGCGGCCCTGGCCACGCCAGCGCGTGCGTTCGTCGAACTGACGCGTAACACGCCCACGCTGGTACAGCTCTATTGCGGCTTCCTCGTGCTGAACATGCTGATTACCCAGCATCTGCACAACTTGGGCAGCAGCAATCCGCTGACGCCGTTCTTCTGGGTCGTCGCCGTCGTCTCGCTGCACAAGGCCGTGTTTCACGCCGAGGCGCTCCGCGCCGGCATCGAAGCCGTGCCGGGGGCCACACTGGAAGCCGCGCGCTCGCTGGGGCTCTCCCGCCGGCAACTGCTGCTGCAGGTCGAATTGCCGCTGGCCGTCCGATTCGCGCTGCCCTCGCTGGTCAACAACCTCGTCGACCTGGTCAAGATGACTGCCGTCGCGTCGGCCATCGCCGTCGGCGACGTCACGTACGAGTCCATCATGATCTGGACCCAGCGCGACAATGTGCTGGAGCTGCTGCTGTTGATCCTGGCATGCTTCGGATTGCTGACCTGGCTGGTCAGCCGAACAGGACGCTGGCTGGAACTACGCTTGAGGATGCCCGGCTATGGCCAGTAATCCGCTCGCCCTGCGCTGGCGCGTGGCGCCCAACCCCGTCAGGAGCGCCCTCCTCAGTCCCTGGGCGCTCGCCGCCGTGTGCGTGCTGGCCGTGGTCGGATTCTGGACCGCCACCGGTAGCACCCCGGCTGTATTCCGCAATCTCTGGACCTGGTCACCCGCGCTGCTGCGCGGCATGGGGGCCAATATCGAGATCAGCATCCTTGCGATGGCGCTCGGCACACTGGCCGGCCTGGTCATCGGGGCGCTGTCCCTGTCCACCTATCCTTGGGTACGCCACATGGCGCGTCTGTGGGTACAGGCGTTCCGCAACGCGCCCATCCTGGTGCTCGTGTACTTCACCACCTACGTGTTCCCGTTCGAGCTTCACATCGCCCATTGGACCGTGCCGTTCCCGGACTGGATCAAGGTCGTGCTGGGTCTCGCACTCCCCGCCAGTGCCAATGTGGCCGAGATTTTCCGCGGCGCGATCCAGTCGATTCCAAGTGCTCAGTGGGAGGCCGCCCAGTCGCTGGCGTTCCGTCGCAGCCAGATTTTCCGGCTCATCGTACTGCCGCAGTGCCTGCGACGCATGCTACCGCCGTGGATGAACCTGTACGCGAGCATCACCATGAGCACGTCGTTGGCCTCCCTGGTTGGCGTGCACGACGTGGTCGATACCGCCCAAGTGGCCAGCAATACCGTGGCCCGCACCGATTTCACGGTGCTGGTCTACTTCACGCTGCTGGGCCTTTTCTTTGCTTACTGCTATCCGATCGCGCGCGCCACGCGTGCGCTGGAGCGTCGTCATGACCGCCACTGATTCCTTCCTGCGCAGCCGGCAGTCGCCGGCGCCGGCCGCACCGCTTGTCGCGCTGCACGATGTCCACCTGACCTTCGGCGACAACAGCGTGCTCAAGGGTATCGACGTCGAGGTACGACGCGGCGAGGCCGTGACCATCATCGGGCCGTCCGGTTCGGGAAAGAGCACGATCCTGCGCTGCATCACTGGCCTGCTGCGGCCGCAGCAGGGGCAGATTCGCGTTGGCGATACCGCGGTGGAGACCCTGTGCACCGAAGACGAGCTGATTGCGCTGCGCAAGCGCGTGGGCTTTGTCTTCCAGCAATACAACCTGTTTCCGCACCTGACCGTGCTGGAGAATCTGGTGATCGCGCCCACTCGCGTGAATGGCCGCACCCGCCACGAGGCCGAGCAGGAAGCCCATGCGCTGCTGGGCAAGGTGCGGCTGTCGGACAAGGCACACGCCTATCCGGGCGAGCTGTCGGGCGGTCAGCAGCAACGGGTGGCGATTGCCCGGGCGCTAGCCATGCGCCCGGAGCTGATGCTCTTCGACGAGGTGACGTCTGCGCTCGATCCCGAAACCGTTGGCGAAGTGCTGACCGTTATCCGTGAACTGGTGGAAGACGGCATGACCTGCGTGCTGGTGACGCACGAAATGCGTTTCGCGGCCGAAATCAGCGACCACATCTATTTCACCGAGGCTGGTCGCATCGTCGAGCACGGTCCGCCCGAGCAGATCTTCGGCGCTCCCCGCCACGAACGCACGCGCGCATTCCTGCGCCGGGCGCTGGGCGCCATCCCGCGCCTGCCCGCCGGATTCAATGCCGCGTTCGCCCCGGCATCCGCAACCATCCAAGGCTGACAAGGACGATCGATGAGCCAGAATTCCGCAGACGGCATCCACACGCGGCTACTGCATGCCGGCGCACCGCGCCTGCGCAACGGCGTCGGCCCCGTCAACGTCCCTGTGGTGCGTACCAGCACGGTGCGCTTCGAGGATATCGAGACGCTGGCCGACCGTCAGCACCGCCGCTCACACGGCGAGCGCATTGCCACCTACGGTCGCCACGGACTCGACACGCATGAGGCGCTGGAAGACGCGCTGTGCACGCTCGAAGGCGGGCATCGTGCATTCCTCACGCCGTCCGGATTGTCGGCGATTACGCTGGTGCTGCTGGCGCTGCTCGGTCCGGGCGATCATGCGCTGGTTTCCGACACGGTCTACGCACCACTGCGTCGGGTTGACCAGACACTGCTGCAGCGGCTGGGCGTGCAGATTCAGTACTTCTCGCCCGCACACGACAACCTTGATGCATTGATCCGCACCAATACGCGGCTCGTGTACGTGGAGTCGCCGGGTTCCTTGCTGTTCGATGTCCTGGATCTGCCTGCCCTGACCGCCATTGCCCGCGCGAGGGGCGTTCCCGTGGCCATCGACAACACGTGGAGCGGCGGCTGGTTCCTGCAGCCGCTGCGGCTGGGGGCCAATATCTCGATCCAGGCTGCAACCAAGTACATCGCTGGCCATTCCGACGTGATGCAAGGGGCAGTCGTGGTCGACGGCCAGGCAGTGGCGGACCGCATCGCCAACGCGCACGAAGCGCTGGGCCTGACGATTGGTGCCGATGACGCCTACCTGGCATTGCGCGGACTGCGCACGCTGCCCGTACGGCTCGCGCAGCACCAGCGTAACGCCACCGAGGTAGCGCAATGGCTACAGCGGCAGCCGCAGGTCGCCCGGACCTTCTATCCTGCGCTGCCCGAAGACCCCGGCCACGCGCTCTGGAGGCGCGATTTCACCGGCGCCAGTGGGCTGGTGTCGTTCGCTCTGCTGGGGACAGACCATGCCGCCGCCGGCCGTCTGGTCAATGCCTTCCGGCTGTTTTCGATCGGCGCTTCGTGGGGCGGCTACGAGAGCCTGGCACTGGTGGCGCCGGCCGAACGGCTCAACGCATCCCGAACTTGGCAGGAACATGGCAACAACGCCCCGGTCATCCGTCTGCATGTCGGCCTGGAAGATCCGCGCGACCTGATCGCGGATCTTCAGCAAGCTTTCCAACGCACCATCGCCTGAGGAAAGCATGCGCGACATCGACCCATTCGCCCGAGACACGCGGCGGCGGCCAAGGCGGCTCTGCCAGGTGTATGCGCACGCCGTCTGGCGTGGCAGTTCGATTCAACTCGCCGTCTCGGCCGCCGCGATCAGGCGGATGCCGATGTCGCCCTCGCGCCCCAGTTGTTCCACGAGATTGACCTCCCAGTCGAGATACGCCTGGAAGCCGGCATTCCGTTGCGCGACATCGGAATGCTGATACGGGCTGAACCAGTAGTCGTCGTCGCCGGTCAGCACCCGCTCGCCACCCGTTCCCACGGGTAGCCCTGCAGCCACCCACGCCTGCGTACCGCCGCTTAGGTAGCGGGTATCACGGCCAGTACGCGCCACCAGTTCCGCGGCTACCGCGCGCGCGAGCACGCCATCCGACGAAGTGATCAGGATGACGTGATCTGCCGGAATGTCGGCAATCAGCGCTTCCAGCCGGTCTGGCACAGCGAAATACGCGCCCTCTGCATGGCGCTTCTCGTAAGCGGATCGTCGCTCCACATCGAACAACCTTGCCCTGCCGGACGCCAGCCGTTGCGACGCCTGCTGCGCCGACACCGGCGCGGCAGGCGGTTGCGATATCAGCACGCGCACCGGCTCCGGGCCGGTCACGAGACCCGCATGGGCCTGAGGAGCGTAGACGAAGACCTCGTAGCCGCCTAGCTGCGCCAGCCACGCGGCCGTCGTCAGCGCGCGCACGCCGTCGAAGTCCGCCAGAACAATGCGCGCACGGCGCGTGGCCAGGTACTCGTCGGTCGCCTGCACCAGTTGCCCGCCTGGGGCCCAGCGCCAGCCGGGCAGATGGCCCCCCTCATACTCGCTGCGCGTTCGCACATCGAATCGGTACAGCGTACGCGTCTGCGACACTGCCTCCAGTCGTTCCAGGCCGGCGGCGTCGATCCTCTGTACACCCGCGCGCGCGGCCACATGCTCGGCGCGAGCACGGGCGCCATCGAGCGTTGTGGCGGATGGCTCCGGCAGCGGCGTCACGCGCCCCTTCGCCAGCATCCGGCCAGACAGCAACCAGGCCATCGTACCGTCCTTGAGCGACGCCACCGGGTTGGGAATGCCCGCATCGATCAGCGTTTGCGCGCCCACAATGCTGCGCGTGCGGCCCGCGCAATTGACCACCACAAGCGTGTCGGGGTTCGGCGCAAGTTCGCCAATTCGGTAGACCAGCTCCGCACCAGGCAGGCTATGCGCGAACGGGAGGCTGAAATCGGCAAACTCCTCGGTGGTGCGGCTGTCGACCACGACGATGTCGTCGCCTTCTTCGATACGGCTGTGCAGCTCGTCGACGTCGATCCAGGGCGTATGCTTCTCGTGCTCGATGACCTCGCCGAACGCCTTGCTGGGAACGTTGCTGCCCGTGAACAGCTCATTCCCGGTCGCAGCCCAGGCGGCGACGCCACCTTCGAGCACGGACACATTGCCCCAGCCCAGGCGTACCAGCTTTGCGGCCGCCTGGTGTGCGAGCGCGTCGGCATTGCCGCCGCCGTCGAGCAGTACGATGCGCGTGTCGCGTCTTGGCACCAGGCGATCGATCAGCAGTTCCAGGCGCCACAATGGTGCGGACGCCGCCAGCAGCGGATGGCCCTTCGTATGGACGCCAGTCTCGCGAACATCGAGCAGCGCGATCTCCTGCCCATCGGCCAGCGCCTCCTTCAGCGCTGCGGCCCCGATCACGGGCGCGGCCAGCCGGCGCGGCGGGCCAAAGTGGCGGTACGTGCCGCCGGCCTTGCTTTCGAACACCACGCGGCCTGCCAGACGATCCAGCGCCAGCCCGTAGAAGTGCAAATGCAGCCCTTTCTCCTCACCGATCAGTTCGATTGTGTGTACGTCGTCCGGCAGCAACGTCACGGAGGTGCCAACCACGACATCGAATTCGTCGATCTCGTGCAGTGTGTCGCGCGCCGGGTCATCGGTCCCCTCACGCGCGTAGAAGTTGTTCCGTTCGCGGCCACTGATGCCGGCAATGATCGCCCATGTGGTGTGATCGTGCGGCGGTTGCGCCTTGCCTGGCAGCCCGGCTGACACATACAGCGCGAACCTGCCGTCGATATCCTCGGCCAGGCGGTAGACCTGTGCCGGGTTGCTGGCGGACACCGGAAAATGCTCACCTGGAAACAGTTCGCGTTCCTGGCCGAGTGCCTCCAACGCCCGCGCAACCGGTTCGAGCCCAGCCTTGTCGGTCACAGCAGTGCTTCCGAGCAGGCGGCGCGCTTCGGCGATGAATCCGGCTACGGCCCGGTGACGGCGGCTGGCGATGTCGGTTCCTGCTGCAGCAGGGAAAGATGTCTGAGATGCGGTCATGTCGAAGGGCCAAAGGGTCGGATGGGGACAAGCTACCGACTCTAGGGCCTGCCGCGTGCGCAAGGAACGAACAAACACGCACAAGGTTATGCGTGATTGGCAATAGGCCGCGGCGTGATGAGCATCGGCCAGAAGACCCATGTGGCCCGTGCCACGATGTCAGCCTGAGCATCCCACAAGCCTGAACTGCCCAGTCATAGCGGCCCCTTCATATGCTTCTGTAAATCTGTTCGTTTGCTTCCCCACAGCCCGGCCCTAAGCTACGCCCATGTATTGCAAGGCGGACATGAATGCCGCCAGACGACCGCCAAGGAGCAACGAACAATGAGCGTGCAGGCTGGAATTGCAGAGGAGACGCAGGACGCCAGCCTGGGCCTGGCCGCCTACGCGGCACTGCGCCGCGACATCCTGTCCTGCAAGCTGGTGCCAGGCACGCTGGTCACCGAAGGCGAGCTGATGACGAGCTACGGCTTCGGCAAGAACAGTTGTCGCATTGCGCTCACGCGGCTAGCCCACGACCGCCTGATCTTTGCCCGGCCACGTCGCGGCTACCAGGTGGCGCCCATCACGCTCAAGGATGTGGAGGAAGTCTTCGCCCTACGTGTACAGCTGGAACCGATGGCGGCCCGGCTCGCCATCGGCCGCGTCGATACGGGGCTGCTGCACGGGCTCGAGGCGGCTTGCCGCGATGAGTACGCGATTCCGGCACCACGCCGCATCGACAAGTTCATGGACGCCAACAAGCAATTCCACCTTGCCATCGTCCAGGCTACTGGCAACGAGCGGCTGACGCGCACGCTGTCGTCGCTGATGGACGAGATGTCGCGGCTCGTCGCGCTCGGCTTCAATGTCCAGCGCGTGCGTCCGGAGATCCGCCATGACCACAGTTCGCTGATCAAGGCGTTCGAGGATCACGACGAGAAGGCCGCCGAAACGATTGCGCGCCGTCACATCGAGGCATTCCGCACTCAGACCATGGAAAAGGTCTACGCCAGCTTGTCGCAGGCCGGCACATCCCTCCCCCTGCGTGTTGTGGGAAATTTCGCATGAATCCGCCCATTCTGTCTGCGCTGGGGATCGTTAAGCGCTTTGGCGCCATCACGATTCTGGACCGTATCGACGTGGCCGTGCGCCGCGGGGAGGTACTTGCACTGGTGGGTCCGTCTGGCTGTGGCAAGAGCACGCTGCTGAACATCCTGTCTGGGCTTTTGACCCCAGACGCCGGCCAGCTCGCGGTGGACGGCGTGCCCGCGACGCAGGTTTCTGACTGGCGCCGTATCGGCTACATGTTCCAGGAAGATCGGCTGCTGCCGTGGCGCAGCGTGCGCGACAACGTCGCGTTCGGCCTCGAAGCCAGCAGCCTGTCGCGGGCCGGCCGTCGCCGTCGGGCAGACGAGATGCTCGAACTCGTCGGCCTGCACGCCCGGGGCGATGCCTGGCCGCACGAGCTGTCGGGTGGCATGCGCAGCCGCGTAGCGCTGGCCCGCAGCCTGGCCGTGCAGCCCGAAGTCCTGCTGATGGATGAGCCGTTCTCCAAGCTCGATCCTCAGACCCGCAGCCAAATGCATGAGGAACTGCTGCGCATCCAGGCGTGCAACCGCATGACCGTCGTCTTCGTCACGCACGATATGGAAGAAGCCGTGGTGCTGGCCGATCGCGTGATCCGGCTTGCAGCGCGGCCCGGCCGCGTAGCCGACGTGGTCAACCTGGAAGAACTGCTCCGGCCACGTGTCCCCACCGAGCCGGTCGTGGCAGAACAGGTGCGCGTACTGCGCGCCGCTGCATGAGGAAAGGCATCGTGACAGCGGCCGCTTCCCGTCATCTCGCCACGCTGGTGCTGCAACGCCTGCTACTGGTGGCCCTGCTGCTGGGGCTGTGGTGGTGGGGCGCTACGCGCGTGCCGTCGTTCGTGCTGCCCGGCCCGGAGAAAGTCGGCTTGGCCCTGATTTCGCTGTGGCACAGCGACACCTTCGCCGCCGACGTGGCCGCCACGTGCCGACGCGTACTGTCCGGTTTCGTGCTGGCCACCTTCGTTGGCAGCGGCCTGGGACTGACGCTGGGCGCAAGCCGCGTCCTGGCCCGCTTCTTTGAACCGGTACTGACGGTCTTCAACACCGTGTCGTCGGCCATCTGGGCCATCTTCGCCATCATCTGGTTCGGCATTTCCGATGCTACGACGGTTTTTGTCGTGTTCATGACCGCCATGCCACTGATCCTGACCAATGTCTGGGAAGGCACCAAGACCGTCGATCTCCACTATGTCGACCTGGCACGCAGCTTCCGCATGTCTCGGCTCCAGGTGCTGCGCAAGATCTACGTGCCGACAATCCTGCCGCATTTCTTCGCCGGCGCGCGACTGGCGTTCGGGTTCGGCTGGCGCGTATCGCTTGTGGCCGAGACGATCGGGTCGTCCAGCGGCATCGGCTATCGGCTGCGGCAAGCCGCCGACCTCGTGCAGACGGACCAGGTATTCGCGTGGACCGTCCTGCTCGTCGGCCTGATGCTGCTGCTCGAAGGCGGCTTGCTGAAGCCCGCGGAACGCTGGTTGTTCCGCTGGAAGGCAGCGGCGCGGCAATCGTCTATCCCCTCCGTTTCCTTCCAAGCCTGAGACTTCATCGTGCGCAAACTACTGTCAGCGGCCGCCGCCGCGTTCTCCGCCTATTCCGCATTCATCGCGCTCTCCTACGCCGCGATCACCCCTGCGACGGCCAGTGCCGCCGAGCCGGCGCACACCGTCAAGATCGGCTATTGGACCAGCGGCGTCAGCCTCGGCTATGGGTCGGTTCTCGAAACCAAGGATTTCCTGGCCAAGCGTGGCGTGCGCGCCGAGTTCGTTCACTTTCCCGACGTCAACGCGCCGCTGCGGGCGCTGGCTTCCGGATCGATCGACCTTGCGTTCGGCGCACCCGTAGCCGGGGTGTTCGGTACCGCCGCATCGGGCGTGCCCATCCGCATCTTTGCCGCGACGCAGCCAGCCGATGTGCAGTTCGTCGTGCCAAAGGATTCACCGATTCAGTCGATCCGTGAGCTAAAGGGAAAGAAGGTGGGCATGTCGCCCGCCGGCTCCTCGGTCGCGGTGATTGCCGGGGCCGTGCTCGCCGGGAACTATCAGATCAGGAGCGGCGACTTCGCGCTGGTCGGTGGCAACGAATCGCGCCTTGCGCAGTTCCTGGTCCAGAAGCAGGTGGATGCGGCGGCGCTGCGCTCGGTCACCGTGGAGCAACTCGGCGACGAACTGCCGGTACGCAAGCTGGGCACGTTCGCCACCGAATGGAAGACGCTGACACAGTCCGATGCCGTGCCCTACATCGGCGTGGGCGCTGCGCGCGCCGATCTGGTCGACAACCATCCGGAAGTGGTGGCACGCGTGATTGCTGCCTTGCGCGACACGCTGGCCTGGGGCAACGCAAATCGCGACGAAGTCGTTCAGATCCTGCAGAGGAAGGCCAACCTTCCGGCGGACGATGCCAAGGTCTATGTCAGCCACTGGAACGATATGAACCGCGTGACCTTCGAGCCCGCGGACATCGCCACGCTGCGCCGCCAGCACGCCGTGTTCGTCGAATCCGGCCTCGTCAAGGGCGAACTGAAGGACGATCTGTTTGCCCTCAAGCCCTATGCGCAGGCCAAGGCGCTCAAGTAAGCCCGCCTGACTGATTCCACCTTTTCCATTCCGCCTTCCCATCCCCCAAAGGAATCCATCGTGACTCAATCCATGCAAGCGCTGGTGCTCGACGCACACGGCACCGTCGAAGAACGGCTGCGCGTCGTCGCCGACAAATCCGTACCCAAGGCCGACGAAGGCCACGTCGTGATCAGCGTAGGGGCGTCGTCCTTCAACTATCACGACGTCTTCACCGTCCACGGCATGCCCGGCATCAAGGTGCCATTTCCTGTGGTGATCGGCCTGGATCTTGCCGGCACGATCACCGAACTGGGCGCCGGCGTGACCGGGTGGAAAGTCGGCGACCGCGTACTGGTGAACCCGCTCAAGCCTGGCGTGGGCCTGATGGGCGAGATGACCGATGGCGGCATGGCACAGTTCGCGCGCGTGGATGCACGTCAGTTGATCGCCCTTCCCGACAACGTCACGTTCGCGCAGGCCGCCGCACTGCCGGTGGCCTACGGCACGGCACATCGGATGCTTGTTACCCACCAGACCGTCAAGGCCGGCGACAAGGTGCTGGTACTAGGCGCCAGCGGAGGCGTGGGAACGGCCACGGTACTGCTGGCAAAGATGCTGGGCGCTGAAGTCATCGCTGCGGCGGGATCCGACGACAAGGGTGCGCGACTCAAGGCACTGGGCGCTGACCACATCATCAACTATCGCGAGGTCGATTTCGGCAAGTGGGTCATCGAGCGCTACGGCAAGCCGCAGCGGCGTACCTTCGATGGCGGTGTCGATGTCATCGTCAATTTCACCGGAGGCGATACGTGGCTGCCCTCGATCAAGAGCCTCAAGCGCGGCGGCACGCTGCTCGTCTGCGGGGCCACAGCCGGCCATGACCCGAAGGAAGACCTGCGCTACGTCTGGAGCTTCGAGCTGAACATCAAGGGGTCGAACAGCTTCTACGACGACAACCTCAAGGCCCTGCTGGCACTGGTTGCCGACGGCAAGCTCGATCCGGTGATCGACAGCGTGCTCCCGCTGGACCAGGCCGCCAAAGGGCTGGCACTGATCCGCGACCGCGCCGTGCTGGGCAAGGTCGTGGTGACGCCTTAAGGCATCGACGCAAGCCGCTTTCGCACACGCCTCCCCACCGACATCGATACGAGAACATGACACAGACCACCACCCTCCCCTCCGCCGCAGAGGTACAGGCACGATTGCTCCGCGGCCCTTATCACCAATGGCTCGGCCTGCAGGTCGAATCCGTCTCCGAAGGCGAGATCACGTTGACCGCGAAGTTCCGCGACGAATGGATCGTCAACCCTGACGGCGGCTACATTCATGGCGGCATCCTGGCCGCGCTGGTCGACCTTGGCGCTGACTGGGCGCTGGTTTCGCACACCGGCAAGGGGGTGCCGACGGTGGACCTGCGCGTGGACTACCATCGCCCGGCGCGCGGCGATCTGAAGGTCGTGGGCACGGTCATCAAGACCGGGCGCCTGGTGAGCGCAGCCGAGGCCAATGTCTACGACGCCGAAGGCCGTCTGGTGGCCAGCGGCCGGGGCGTTTACGCCACGCCTGCGCAGGCTTGACGCATCATGGCAGCTGAAGCGCACGCGGCACAGGGCCGCAATCTCGGGAGCGTGATTGCCCGCGACGCCGATCCCGCCACGCTGGCCATCGTCGGCGTCGGCGCGAACGGGGAGGCAACCCAACATACGTACGGCGCCATCGATGCCGCCGCGGACGCCATTGCGCGCGGCCTGCTCCGGCGGGGCCTGGTGCAGGGCGACCGCGTCGCGCTGCTTGGCGTGAACTCAGTCGACTACGTCGTGTCACTACTCGGCATCATGCGCGCCGGATTGATCGCGGTGCCGGTGAATTTCAAGCTGCCACAGGCACTGGTCGACTATATCGTCGACGACAGTGGCGCAAAGCTTGTGCTGTGCGACAAGGCGAAACACGCGCAGGTGCCCGCCGGCGCGCCCGTCATCGCGTTCGGCTCATCCGAATACGCGGCCCTGAGTGCGCCGAGCGGCGATACATCGCCTTTCACGCCGTACGCGCCCGCCGATGAAGACCTGGCGCTGCTGCTCTATACCTCCGGCTCCACGGGGCGGCCCAAGGGTGTGCGCCTGAGCCACGCCAGCCACCTCTGGGTGGTGCGGGCACGCCAGGCCAGCACACCGCTGACCAACGAGCGCGTGCTGATTGCCGCGCCGCTGTACCACATGAATGCGCTGGCGCTGATCCTGCTGGCGTTGGCCTGCCACGCGCCATTGGTGCTGCTGGACCAGTTCCAGGCCGCTGCCTATATCGATGCGATCGGACGCCACCAATGCACCTGGCTGACCGCTGTGCCGCCGATGATCGCGATGATGCTGCGCGAGCATGAATTGCTGGCCCGCACCGATCTGAGCAGCGTGCGGGCAGTACGCATGGGATCTGCGCCGGTCAGTCCCGCGCTGAAGGCACAGATTCATCAGTTGCTGCCCAATGCGCGCGTCATCAACGCCTATGGCACCACCGAGGGCGGCCCCGTGGTCTTCGGCCCACATCCCGATGGGCTGCCTACGCCAGCGCAATCAGTCGGCTATCCGCATCCCGCCGTGGCGATGCGGCTCATCGACGAGCGGGGTCAGGCGGCCGATGAAGGCGTGCTGGAGTTGCGTAGCCCCGGACTGATGCTTGGCTACCACCAGCGTGCGGAATTGCGGCCCTTCACCGATGACGGCTATTACATCACCGGCGACGTGTTCCGCCGCGATGCCGATGGCTTCTACACCTTCGTGGGCCGGCGCGACGACATGTTCGTCAGCGGCGGCGAGAACCTTTACCCAGGCGAGATCGAGAAGGCGCTGGAGAGGCACGAAGCTGTGCAGCAGGCCAGCGTAGTCCCGGTTCCCGATGAGATCAAGGGCACCAAGCCGGTGGCATTCGTGGTGCTGCGTCCAGGCATCGCGCCGCCCACCGAGCACGCGCTGCGCCAATGGTCGCTGACACAGCTGGCCGCCTATCAGCACCCGCGGCAGATCTGGTATGTCGATGCGCTGCCGCTGGCCGCCACGCAGAAGATCGACCGGCGCGCACTGGCCGACGAAGCCGTGCGCCTACTGGTTCCATAACACCCCCCCGATTGCAATCCGCAGGAGTCCATGATGTTGTTCTGCAAGCCGGCGCGCGCCGGCGCCATCCTCGCCGCGCTCGGCACCACCGCTCTCTTCGCCACCTCGGCCCAGGCGCTCGATGAAGTCACGGTGGCGCTGGCCATTCCCCCGGCTGTCCACGACGGTGCGCCGTATGCCGCCGCCGAAGCGCTGGGCCTGTTCAAGGAGGCCAACCTTAGCGTCAAGACGATCGTCTTCCAGGGTGCTGGCGCCCTGCTGCCCCAGGTGGCGGGCAAGCGCGTGACGTTCGGCTATCCAACATCGGAACCGGTCATCGCGAGCTATTTCTCGGGCAAGGACCCGCTGCCACTGCGCTATTTCTATAACGGGGTCCCAGGCAATACGATGGAGTTTGCCGTGCTGGCCGATTCGCCGATCCGCACCCTGGCCGACCTCAAGGGCAAGCAGATCGGCGTGGGCGCGCTGACATGGGGCACGATTCCGGGCGGCCGCGCGGCGCTGCGCATCGCAGGCCTGGAGCCGGGCAAGAACGTCGAGTACGTGGCAGTGGGCGCGCTCGGAGCGGGGTTCCAGGCGCTGCGCACCCATCGCGTTGATGCGCTGAACTTCAACAGCAGCTGGGACGACATGCTCGAGTTCTCCGGCACCAGGATCCGGCGCATCGCGTATCCGGCGGTGTTCCAGGAGACGGCCGGGAACGGCTTCATCGCGCACGTCGATACCCTGCGCGACCAGCCCGACCTGGTGCGCCGCTTCGGCCGCGCCTACACCCAGGCCCAGATCGTTTGCGAGGCGAATCCCGCATTCTGCGTCAAAGCGTTCTGGCAGCAGCATCCGGAGACCAGACCGGCCGGCGACGAAGCCAGGCAGCTCGCCGAGGCGTCCGAACTGCTGACACGCCGGCTGAAGCGCGTGCTTTACACGCCGTCGGGTACGCTTCGCGTGCCGGGCCAGTACGATCTGCCGGCCATCCAGCGCGGCATCGATGCCATGGCCAAGGCCGGCGAATATCCCAGCGCCGACGTGCCGGTACAGAAGATCTTCTCGAACGAGTTTGTCCAGGCGTTCAGCGACTTCGATCGCGCCGCGCTGGTACGTCGCGCAAAGGCAGCCCAATGACCCGGCATCTGCACGCGCGAATCGATATCGCGCCGGCTGACGCGCTGGTGGATGTGCCGCGCGAGATCACGCTGCGAGGTTTCAACGGCGACGAATGCGTGGCCCTGGCCGCCACCTTGAACCATCCTGACGGCAGCCAGTGGGAAAGCCAGGCCGTGCTGACTGCCGATGCCGACGGCACGGTCTCGGTCAGCGCCACGGCTCCAGTCAGCGGCGACTGGATCGTTGCCGACGCCACCGCGCCGGTCTGGGCGATGCGGCGGCTGCGCGCCCCCACGCGCCCGGCATGGAGCGAAGGCACCGCACCGCTAGAGATCGCGCTGACAGCCACGGGCCAATATGGCGCACAGGCGCGCGCGCAATACACCTTGCGGTTCCTGGCGCCCGGCGTCACGCATCGGCCGGTACGCGAAGCGGGGCTTAGTGGCACGCTCTACACCCCGGCGAGCCCCGGCCCGCATCCGGCGGTACTGGTGCTTGCCGGTTCGGGCGGCGGGATGCACGAACAACGCGCCGCGCTGTACGCCTCGCACGGCTACGCGGCGCTGGCGCTCGGCTATTTCAAGGCACCGGGCAGGCCAGATCATATCGACGACACACCGCTCGAATACTTCGAAACCGCGCTACGCTGGATGCACGATCGCCTGGCGCCCCGGCACGGATTCGTTGCGATTTCAGGCGTGTCGCGCGGCGGTGAACTCGCGCTGCTGCTGGCGTCCTGCTTCCCTGCGCTGGTCTCGGCCGTCGTCGCGTACGTACCCAGCGCTGTGGTGCATGGCACGCTGCGCGCGGGCCATCCTGACAAGCCACGCGATGCCACCGCGTGGACATGGCGCGGCGCGCCGCTGCCCAATGTCTGGCGCGACAACCCCGACGCCGACTGGCACGCGTTCGATCATCCGCCCGCACCCGGCCAACCGGTACGTCAGGCAGCCGCTTTCCATACACCGCTGCGCAACGCCGGGGCCATGGCACGCGCCCGCATCCCCGTGGAAAACATCCTGGGACCCGTTCTGCTGATATCGGGCACCGATGACGGTTTCTGGCCATCCACGCTCTACAGTGAGCAGGTGGCCGATGTACTGGGCCAGCGCAAGAACGGGGCGCCCGTAGAGCACGTGCGCGGCGAAGGCGCCGGACACGCAATCGGGCTACCGCAGTTGCCCGCAACGCTGATCGCAAAGCCGCACCCGGTGGCCGGCCTGCTGCTCGATGGCGGTGGCACCGCGATGGCTAACGCCAGGGCGAGCGCCATCTCTTGGGCACGGGTGGTCAATTTCCTCGCCGATGCCGAGCAGCGGTCGGCAAGCGGTCATGCTGTGGGAGCGCCCGCGTCATGAGCGCCGCACTCTCGATATGCGGCGTGGGTCTGACCTATCCGACGCGTTCCGGCCAGACCGAGGCCCTGGCCGACGTCGATGTGGAGATCGGTGAAGGCGAGTTCGTCGCCTTGCTCGGCCCCTCGGGATGCGGAAAATCCACGCTGCTGCGCCTTGCCGCCGGCCTGCTTTCACCGACGCGCGGACACATCGCACTGAATGGGCGGCCCGTCGAGGGGCCCAGCCGCAGCACCGGCGTGGTGTTTCAGAAGCCGAGCCTTCTGCCCTGGAAGAGCGTACGCGAAAACGTGCTGCTGTCAGCACGCACGCAGGGACTGGACCCTGCCCGCGCAAAGGCCCGTGCGGATCAACTGCTCGACCTTGTCGGCCTGACCGCCTTCTCCGAAAACTATCCGTTCGAGCTGTCGGGCGGCATGCAGCAACGCGTCGGCATCGCGCGCATGTTGCTACCTGACCCCGCACTGCTATTGATGGACGAGCCTTTTGCCGCGCTGGACGCGCTGTCCCGGGAGACCCTGACCTTCGCGCTGCAGGACATCTGGAGCGTCCAGCGCAAGTCGGTGTTATTCATCACCCACAGCATTCCCGAGGCCGTGTTCCTGGCCGACCGAATCCTGGTCATGTCGCCCCGCCCTGGCCGCATCGTGGAGTCACTGCCAAATCCGCTGGCGCGCCCGCGCAGTCTCGACACGTTCGACAATCCGGAGTTCACCACGCTCACCCAGCATCTGCGGAGACATTTCAATGCCCACTGACACCGTGGCCCGGCGGCTGCCCGCACTGGTCTATCCCGCCATCAGCATCGGCCTGCTGCTGCTCGCCTGGGATCAGGCCGTACGATGGCTTCGGATTCCCGACTACCTGCTGCCACCGCCAGAGGCGGTGTTTCGTTCGCTCGCAGATGGCTTTTTCACGGGCACACTGTGGCCGCATATCGGCGCCACGCTGCTCAATACGGTGGCCGGCTTTGCGGTGGGCAGCGTGCTGGCCGTGGTACTCGGCGCGTTGCTGGCGGAATCCGAGACTTTCGAACGCTTTGTCTACCCTCTGCTGGTGGGCCTGCAAGCCACCCCGAAGGTAGCGCTGGGACCCATCCTGCTGGTCTGGTTCGGTTTTGGCGCAGCATCGAAGATTGTGCTGGTGGCCCTGGTCTGCTTCTTTCCGCTGTTCGTCAACACGGTCAACGGCATCCGGCGCACCGATCCCGAACTGCTCGAAGCGTGCCGCGCCTTCAGCGCTTCGCGCGGTTTCCTGCTCTGGCACGTAAAGCTGCCGGCAACGCTGGGCGACATCTTCTCCGGCTTGCAGATCGGCGTATCGCTGGCATTGATCGGCGCCGTGGTGGGCGAATTCCTCTCCGCGCAGCGAGGGCTGGGTTTCCTGATTGCGTCATCGTCGGTCAGCATGAACTCGGCCACGATGTTCGCGGGCGTATTGCTGCTTGCGCTGACAGGGCTCATTGGCGTGGAGGGGGTTCGGGCCGTCCACCGGCGCGTCGTCTTCTGGCATCCGACGGTACGGGGCCGATAGCAGCGGCGAGAAATCTAGACCAACAGACCGCGTGCGTCCGAGATCGGCCGTGGATTCAACCGGTCGACGGATCGTTGTCTCACTCCAGCCGACACCTGCGCCAGAGTGCAATGCGCCGCGCAAGGGAAATACAATCGGTGCTCTAAGGGATTTTAGGCAATCAGCTGGTGATCCACCGAAGCACGATGTTTAAAACCTCCACCGCAATCCCACCGTCCCGGTATGGTCCTGGTTGCCGCCGCCAAACTGCCCGGTATAGCGCAGGCCGAGCGTGGCCATGGGCGAGATGGCGAAATCGGCGCGCAGTTCGGCCAGGGCCGCGTTCTGGGCGATCGGGGCGCCCGTCACCGTGAACGGCTGGCTGCCGTCGAACGCCAGCGTTGTGGCCGGGCGTACGTCGCCGAACGCGTGGCGCCAGCCCGCCCCGACGTAGAACGCCGCGTCGGTACCGCCAAACTGGACGCGCGCGCTGGTGCGCAGGCCGAGCGTGGTGGTGGTCAGCGTGTTGCTGTCGCCCGGGCTGTGCAGGGCCGTCGAGCCGCCCGTCTCCGCGAAGCTGCGCGTGCGTGTGTCGCTCCAGGCCACGCCGGCATACGGCTCGAGCTGGGTTGCCGCCGATAGCGGCATGGCGAAGCCGGCTTCCGTGAAGACCTGCGCCGTGCTGGCGTGATAGCTGGCCGTCAGGGACTGGACCGTGCTGCCCCCGAGGCTGGCCTGCCGGTCGGTGTCGGCGTCGTGCCAGCTATAGGCGGTGCCGAACAGCCATTTGAGCTTGCCGCCGCCGAGCGCGAAGGCGCGGCCGCCATATAGCGTGGCGCTGAAGGAATCGGTGATGGCGCGCGAGGACCGTTCGCTCACGCGCAGCGTGCTGTTGGCGTAGCCGAACGCCCCGCCGATGCGCCAGTCTTGCCCCACCGCCCCGTCGCCGCCCAGATAGAAGCCGCCAGTCTGCTGGCGCGCGCGCGCCGCATCGGCACTCCCATGGAAATTCTGCCAGTTGCCAAGCACCTCCACCCACAGCGGCTGGGCGGCGGAAATGGGCAGCGCTGCGGCCGGCAGGGGGCCGCCTAGCTGGGCGATGGGCGCGCCGGGCAGCATGCCGGCGGACAGGCTGTCGTTCAAATGCGCCAGCGGCAGCGCCCGTGCGCCACCGGCCAGGGTCATCAGACCCGTGGCCACGCTGGCGTGGGCCTCCCCGGAGAGACTGTCGAAGACGGCCGGCGGCGCGCCCTCGGGCAACGTCACCACGGCTTCGTGCACCGGGTTGCTGTCCGACAGGGTCTCCAGTGCGTTGGCCACGGCACGCTGGTTGCCGGTGACCGCGGCGTCGGCAAAGCGCATCGGGCGCGGGGCGGCTCCGCCAATCCCGCCACCTGCGCCGCCACCCGTGCCCGGATCGACCGGCGAGACGGGCGATACAGGGTCCGTCACGTCCTTGCGCGCGAGTGCCAGGGTGACCTCGTTGGGGCCATATGTCAGCGTCGGGTCAAGGAACGCGTAGTTCGAACTTACCGACGCAAAGCGGCCCTGCACCGTCCCGGCCGTCAGGATGCTGTAGCGGCGCGTGGACGCGAAGTTGCCGTCGGGGCCGACATGGACCACCGCACCGCCGAGTGTGGCCGTACCGCTCACCGCCACGCGGTCGCTGGCCGGCGAGGCCGGGTCGGCTTCCACGCGATAGGTCGAACCGGCGGCCAGCGTCAGGTCGCCGATGACGGTCAGCGTGCCGATGGAATTGCCCGGTGCCAGCGTGCCGCCCGATGCAATCACGGTACTGCCCACACTGCCGGCGCCGCTCAGCGTGGCGCCGTTATTCACCATGACCGCACCGGTCACGCTACCGCTCACTGCCAGCGTGCCGGCGCTGACCTGCGTCGCACCGGTATAGGTATTCGTGCCGCTCAGCGTCAGCGTGCCGGTGCCGATCTTGATCAGACCGCCGCCGGTGCCGCCACCGGCCCCGCCATCCTCGATCGTGCCGCTCACGGTCGTGGAGGTGTTGTTGCTGCCCACGGTCAAGACGTTCTGGCCGAGCTGGAAGCGCCCCGCCCCCGCGATGGCGCCGGCGGTGATCCGGTGGTCGAAGGCCGGACCGGATGTGCCCGAGAAATCGACCCAGCCGCCCGCATCCGCCACCAGCGAGGCGTTGCCGGCGGTACTCCAGCCCCAGAACTCGGTATAGCTGCCACTGCGGGTGGTGACCTGGCTGTTTCCGCCGGTGCTGCCCTCCTGGAAGGACATCACGCCCCCGTTGTTGACGATCGTGGCATTGGCCGCCGTGCTGCTGCCGAGCAGGTACGTGAACCCGCCGAGGTTCGTCACCTGGGCATCGCCAAGCGTGCCGGCGCCGTACAGGTTGATGTAGCCGGATCGATTGACCACCTGCCGGCCGCCCAGGTCGAAGCCGCCGTTCAGGCGCAGCGTTGCGCCGCCAGCGACACTGACTGCACCACTGCCCAGCGCGCCGTTGACGTTGGCGATCAGCGTGCCGGCGCTGACCTGCGTGCCGCCGGCATAGGCGTTCACGGCGTTCAGTTCCAGCGTGGCGTTGCCGGTCTTGGTCAGGCCGCCGGGGCCGTCGATGACACCGTTGTGCGTCAGCGTGCCATTCGTGACCTCGAAGGTGCCGCCGCCGGCACCGAGCGTGGTGGCGCGCCCGGTGGTCATGGCTGCGGTGGTGCGCAGCGTGCCGCCGTTCAGCCCGAGCGTGCCAGCTGCCGCCCCAAGGTGGGCGTCGGACGAAATCGCCAGCGTGCCGCCCAGGATTTGCCAGCTCGTGATATCCGTGTTGCTACCGGCGAGGGTCCAGACCGACGCGCCGATTTTCTCGAAATGCTCGAAGCCACGATAAAGGCCGGCGTTGCCGATGCCGCCGGTCAGCGTGGCAGCGCCCGTGTCGCCAGCCAGCGCCAACGTGTCGTCAGTGCCGTAGGCCTCGATGCTCCCCACGAAGCTGTTGGTCCAGAACTCGAAACGGTTCGTGCCGCCCGTGAACTGGACCGCCGCCGCGCCGGGGCCGCTTGCTACGATGGTCCCCTTGTTGACGATGGTCAGGTTGCTGCCGCGCACGCCCACGCCGGACGCACCCGTAGTGCCGTTCGCGGCCGGCGAACCATCGAAGTTCATGCCACCCTGGCCACCCGCGCCCCCCGCGCCCCCCCTGATCGTGCCCTCGTTCAGCAGCGTGGAGCCGCTGGCCAGTTCCATGCCGCTGCCGCCCATGCCGCCCTTGCCGCCCACGCTGCCGTAGAAATCGTAGACGCCGTCGCCGCCGTTGCCCCCGGTCCCGCCATTGCCACCCGCCACCACGGCATTTGCTTCGATATGTACCGTGGCCGCGCTGGTCAGCAACATGCCGACACTGCCGTCGCCGCCGTTGCCCGCGCCTTGGAGGCCCGCGATCGGCTTCGACCCGCCGCCGTTCCCGCCATTGCCGCCCCGGCCGCCGGACACCCCGCCGCCCGCCTTCACCACGATCTCGGTACCGCCCGCGTGGATCAGGCCGTACCCACCTTCGCCACCACCGCCGCCGCCCCCCTGATACGCTACCGGCAAATAGCCGTCATCGCCACCGTTGCCACCCTTGCCACCACTGCCGCCGAACACGCCGGTGGAGATGGTGGTCGGCACGGCACCCATCACCATGCCATCCGCGCCACCCCCGCCGCCACCGCCGCCGCCACCTGCGTACGAGGCATTGTCGAAGTTACCGTTGCCACCGTCGCCACCACCCTGGCCCGGCGCGGTACCCGCTGCGCCCGCCAGCCCCCGCGGCATCGCCTGGGACGCGTTGATGCCGCCCGCCCCACCGGCCGCGTTGCGCGCGCCGCCCCCGCCGCCGGTGCCGTCGCCATCGGGCACGGTCAGCCCACTCTGGCCAGCCTGGCCCGAAGCGACGCCGCCCAACCCGCCCGGCAGGTTAAAGCTGTAGCCCCCGGCGCCACCATTGCCGCCAGCGGCCTGCGCCGGCGACCCGGAAAGGGACATCATGAGGATGGCAACAGCGCCGGCAATGGCGCGCAGGCACGGCTGTTCACCGGCGGTGAGGCTCGAATGTCTTGTCATGCGGATTTGCGGCCGGCCAGGCCGGCGACCCTTTTCCCTGCGCGGCGACCAGCGGCTTGCCGCCTATGCGTGCGCTTTCATTGTTTTAATGTGCAGGCGGGCGCCCGTGCGAACATCAGTGGCATCGGCAAAAAGCCGAAACGGTGCACGAGATGGCCCCCTCGGGGCGGGATTTTCGCAATTCTGCGAATAGAAAGATACGCCTGAGTACCGCAGATATGCCTCAAAACAACAGCCCATATGTTTTAAGCCGCGCTTCGAGGTTAACGTTCATGCGTCCCGCACGCCCGATGCGCATTCACGGCTAGATGCGCAAAGGTGCCTCCCGCGTGGATCGCCAGGCGGACAGCGAGGCTGGCCGCGACACTTCTTTCGAGTCCCCGGTCCGTCGCCCTTCGGCTAGTCCCCAATCCCAGTTCATAATAACGACCGCGGCGCGACGAATGGAACGGCGTGTGCCTGCATCTCTTATTTCGACGTGGAGAACGCAAATGCGTGACATCATCGACGGCTTCCTGCGTTTTCAGCGAGAGGTCTATCCGCAACGCGTTGAGCTCTTCAAGCAACTCGCGACGACGCAACATCCAAAGGCGCTGTTCGTCACCTGCTCGGACAGCCGCGTCGTGCCTGAACTCCTTACGCAACGTGAACCGGGCGAATTGTTCGTGATTCGCAATGCCGGCAACATCGTGCCTTCGTACGGTCCAGAACCCGGCGGGGTCTCGGCCACCGTCGAGTATGCGGTCGCGGTGCTGGGCGTAAAAGACATCGTGATATGCGGCCACTCCGACTGCGGCGCGATGGGCGCCATTTCGCGGTGCACGTGTCTTGACCATCTCCCGGCGGTTGCGAGCTGGCTGCGCCATGCGGATGCCGCCAAAGCCATCAACGCGGTGCACCATTTCGACACGCCCCGCGCCAAGCTCGACGGGCTCGTGCGCGAAAACGTGATCGCGCAACTTGCGAATCTGCGCACGCATCCCTCTGTGGCACTAGCCCTCGAGCAAGGACGACTGAATCTGCACGGCTGGGTGTACGACATCGAGGCAGGTAGCATCGACGCACTGGACGGCACGACCCGACGCTTCGTGCCGTTGGCCGAGTCGCCGACGACAGTTGCGGTGACTTCCCATCACCACAGAAGCGTATGACTGCGCCCTCCCTTCGCGCCAGTAGGAAGGTGCCAGGAATAATTGGGACCTGAAGTGAAGAGCGCGCAGGGCATCCGCTCGTACCCGCCGAAATGCGTGTCGACTTCTGACTGATCTACCACGGTAACCTCCACTCCCACCCTTTCCTGCGGAAGCCCCAGGAGGATCGCTAGTGCGGGTTCAAGATGAAATGCCGCCTCTTTATCTCTCGCGAACGTCGTACCGACCCGGATCAGATAGCTTTCCCCGTTCGTAGCGCAGGCGTGTACGGTGGCGGCCGAGTGTTAGCCATTCGACACGAAACTCCAGGATGTCCTCGACATTCGGTTCACACCGGCGAGACGCGTGAGCGTCCGCCGGCGTGTGCCGTCAGTCGGCGTTGACGGTGATGCCGCGCGACTTGGCCAGGAGGCTATTTCCCAAACCGTCAACGCCAATCGAAAATTGCGCAGCGATGGAGGGGAGAATTGTAGATATTGCCGGCGGCCCATAGGTCGCGGCACGCTCGTTCTTCGTTCACCATCCAGCGTGTGTGTGCCTCCGCCGTTGCCAAGCTGCCCAAGCCATTCCCACTAGAAACGCCAGTGCCGGGGCGAAGATAGGCACAGCCGCACGAAGGACCACTCTACTTACCGTCATGGCCTGCTCTCTCGGTCGATTCATTGATCACGGTTGGGTGATGCTTCCAAAGCAGGGCCTCCACGCCTTCCAACTGCAACAGGTCCACGCCGGTGACGATCAATCTCGCGCAATCGCCAACTGAGTCCTCGTGGGCCTCCGGGCTCTGAGCGCCTACGATTTCCACAATCAGGCTGCGAAGTGCGGGTAAAACTCCCTGCTCGCCCTCCTCGCCCACCGATTTCTGTGAAAGCTGGACGCTAACGGCGAGGCCGGGATAAGTGTCTCGCAAAGCCTGACAGGCACTGGCTGCTGAAGATTGATTAGAAAAGCTCGCCGTGATCGTGGACATTTCATCCTCCGTGTCCTGCGCATCGAAATTAGCGATTCCTGCAACCACCATGCCAAGTCGCGCGCCTTCATCGTGTTCGCCTCCGACCGTGGATGGTCAAGCCTAACCCGCGCCGGCGGGCGGTTCAGGCGACTAGGGAATGAGGCCGGCCTGGCGACAGCCCATAACCGCGTTATCGAACAGGCCGATGTCCCGGCGCCCACGCGCCACCAGTTGCGCGCCTTCGATGGCGGCAAACATCGCCAATGCGCGTTGGCGGCGCTTCTGCACGCCCGCAAGTGGATCGTCCATTTCCACCACTCGCATGAGCCACGCGATATTGACATCGGTAAAACGGCCCACTTCCGAGCGCACGGCCTCAGGCAGGGCTTCCTGTTCCGCTGCCATGATTCCACAGAGGCACATACGGTTGCCGTTCAGCAGCGCGGCCCGAAAGATCGCCACATAAGCGTCGAGCAGTACCGTCGGATCCTCGGATGTCTTGAGCAACTGTTCCAGCATCTCCGCGCCTGAATCCGTGTACTCGCGCGCCAAGGCTGCGCCGAGATCTCCCTTGGTGGGGTAATGGTGATGGACGGCGGGTCCTTTTATGCCCAGCCGAGCCGCAATGTCGCGGAAACTGAGCGCGTTATAGCCCTGCGCTTGGACCAGTCCTCGGGCTATTTCTAAGATGCGTTGTTTGGTGTTTGTCGAAGCCATGCCGCATTGTACTAAATGACTTAGCGCTAAGTAAGCTTGACGTGGTGCGAATGAGCCTTTAGGATCTGCCTACTTATCAATAGGTAAGCCACCCAAGAACGCGCACTACAGGCACAAAATGAAAATCTTCGACATCCCAGGCTTTCCTAATCCGCTGCGCATCCGCATCGTTCTCGCTGAAAAATCGCTGGCCGACCGCGTGACTTTCGTGAAGATCGATCTTCCCGCCGCCGAGCACAAGCAGCCAGCCTTCCTGGCCATCAATCCGACAGGCACCGTTCCGGTGCTGCAGTTGGACGATGGCACGTACATTTCAGAATGCACGGCCATCACGGAATACCTCGACAATCTCGATGGCAAGCCGGTGCTGACCGGCCGCACGCCAAAGGAGAAGGGCGTCATCCATATGATGCAGAAGCGCGCTGAGTCTGAACTGATCGATGCGGTAGGCATCTATTTCCATCACGCGACGCCCGGGCTAGGCGCCGGGTTGCAGCCCTACAAGAGTCCGGACTGGACCGGACGGGTGGAATGGGGCAATCGCCAGCGCGAGAAGGCCGAGGCCGGTATGCGCTACTTCAACGCGGTGCTGTCCAAGCAAGCGTATGTGGCGGGTGACGCGTTCTCGATGGCCGATATCACTGTGTGGGCGGGGCTTCTGTTCGCGGGCTTTGCCGAGATTCCGGTGCCGGCCGAATGCGTTCATCTGATGGCATGGCGGGCCAGGATGGATGCGCGACCATCGGTCAGCCATCCGGCCTGACCGCGTCTCCCTCCGGTTAAGTCGCGCCGGCGTTACTTCGGCGCGCCCGGCTGCGGGGGTCCACCCGGCGCCGTTGTGTCGTCGCTCTTAAAGGTGTATTGAAATTGGTCACCGGGACGTGAACCATGAATTCGCCGATGCGCTGACTGCCGCCCCGATTCGGCAGACGGGCTGATCGTCCACACGCTTTCCTACTCCCCCCGCATCGTCCTCTTCGCTTCGCGCCGCAGGATCGAGACGAATTTCACCAGCGTTTCATCCTGGCCGCCACGTCGCCACACCACGCCGACTGGGCCGAACGAGCCCACGTCGGTCAGGGGCAGGCGGCGTACCAGCGAGCGGGCCACGAGGTGCCGGGCCATGGCGCCCGAGCAGACGCCCAGATAATCGCTGGCATGGAGAATGGATTCGAGAACCATGACCGATCCTGTCTCCAATGCCGGCACGATTCCCGCACCGCCCCGCTCCAGCAGCGTGTTTTCCAGCCGCACGCGCATCAGCGTATCGCGCGGCGGCATGGCCCATGGATAGGCGTACAGGTCCGTCCAGTCGATCTGGGTGGCGTCCGAGAGCGGATGGTCGGGTCCGACCACGATCGCAATATCGTCTTCGAACAGCACTTCGTGCTCAAGCGTCGGCCCATAGGCGCGTGCATCGATCGAGCCCACGATCAGGTCGAATTCGCGCTCTTCGAGCTGGCTCAGCAGCCTGTTAAAGACACCCTCCGACACCTGGAAGGCCACGTTGCCTTCGTCTTTCTGGAACGCGAGGATGGCACGCGGCAGCAGATGGGCGATCCCCGCCGTCACACTCCCAATGTGCAGCCGCGACACCTCGCCTCGTTCGAGCGAAACGAGTTCGTCATTCGTCCGGCTGACTTCGCCGAGCACGCGCAGCGCCAGCTTGCGCACGGCTTCGCCCGCTGGCGTCAGCCGCATCTGCTTGCCCCGTAGCACGAGCCGGGCGCCGACCAGTTCCTCCATCTCGCTGAGCCAGTGCGAGACGGCCGACTGGGTCATGTGGAGCCGGTCGGCGGCCAGCGTCAGCGTCCCCGCCTCGATCAGTACCAGGAACGACTCCAGATGGCGCATGCGCAACCGCCGGGCCCACGCTACGGCGTCTTGCGGTGACTGCATGAGCATTTCCTCATAGTAGGTTCGTAAGTTTTCATTGGCGACGACCGGGAAGTCGCGGCAATAATGCGATAGCAGCGGCCGCACTGCAACCACGACACGACTGAAGATAAGGATACGACATGAGGAAAATCTCCACTCGGGGGACGATGCTGGCTGCCGCGCTGGCGCTGGGCGCCACGGGGCCGGCCTGGGCCTGCGGGGAGGCCGGTAACACCAGCCCGATCCGCCTGGTGGTCTCGCAGCAGGCCGGTGGTGGCACCGACACGCTGGCACGCATGTGGGCCGAAACCGCGCGGCGGGAACTGGGCACGACGGTCGTCGTCGAGAACAAGGCTGGCGCTGGCGGCGTCATCGCGGCGAAGTACGTGCTCGGCCAACCTGCCGACGGCTGCACGCTCTTCCTGGCCGGCGTGTCCCAGATGGTGCTCAATAAGTTCGCCTACGCGCCGCTCGCCTACAAGCCTGAAGTCGACTTCGCGCCGGTTGCAGTGCTGACGACCACGCCTTTCGTGCTGGTCGCCAATCCGCAATCCGGTATCCGCACCCTGCAGGACCTTGAGGCGATGGCGAAGGCCAAGCCCGACGCGATCAACTTCGCATCGTCGGGCAAGGGCAATTCCACGCACGTCATCGTGGAGTTGTTCCAGAAGAACCAGAAGCTCCGCATGACCCATGTGCCCTACAAGGGCGAGCCCGATGCCATCGTCGGGACGGTCAGCGGACAGACCCAGGTCATGGCGCCCACCGTCGCCACCGCCACGCCGCAGATTCAGGCCGGCAAGCTGGTTCCCTTGGTGCTGTTCTCGCCGAAACGCGTCCCCGAACTGCCTAACGTGCCCACCGCATCCGAGCTGGGCCTGACGGGGTTCGACGACCTCGGCTGGATGGGGATTGCTGCCAAGGCTGGCACACCGCCTGAAACGATCCGCCGCCTGCACGCCGCCTCGCAAAAATTCCTGACCGACAGCGCCGTGCTTCAGAAGATGAAGACGATGCAGGTGATCCCGATGCCGGGATCGTCGAACCTGCTGATGCAACTGACCGAACGCGACACCGCCCGGCTGCAGAGCGCGATGTCCGACGTCGATTTCAAGGCGAACTGACCATGAGCACGCGTGGAATGGTGGTGTGCCCGCAGCCGGAAGCTGCGGAATCGGGCGCGGAGATCCTGAAAGCCGGTGGTAACGCCATCGACGCCGCAGTGGCGTGCGCGCTCGCCCAGACCGTGGTCGATCCGCTGATGTGCGGTATCGCCGGATTCGGCACCGCAGCGGTCTACCTGCCCGGCAGCAACGTGCATGAGTATTTCGACTTCCACGCGACCGCGCCGGGCAATGCCCGACCGGACATGTGGGCCGACCTGCTCGAAGGCGAAGCCCGCGACGGCTTCGGCTTCTTCATCAAGGACCGCCTCAACGACATCGGCTATCAGTCCGTCGCCACCCCGGGCACGCTGCGCGGACTCGAGGCGATGCACGCCGCGCACGGCCGCCTGCCGTGGGCCGAAGTAGTCGCCCCGGCCGTCGACTGGGCGCGGCACGGCTACTTCGTCCGCCCCGGCATGTATGCCTTCTGGAACGACGACGCCACCTTGGGCCGCGCCAGCAACCGGGAGCGGCTGGCCTTCAGCGCATCGGGCCGTACGCTCTACTGCAAGGCGGATGGCAGTCCCAAATCCGTTGGCACGCCCATCGTCAATCCCGACATGGCCAACGTGCTGGAGCGGATCGGTCGCGTCGGTGCCGACGATTTCTATCGTGGTGAAATTGCTGCTGCGATCGTCGAAGACATGCAGCGCCATGACGGCCTGATTTCGAAAGCGGATCTCGATGACTATCAGGTGGTCCGACAAAAGCCGCTGTTCGGTCGATACCGCGACCGCGTCGTGGCGACGAACCAGCCCCCCGGCGGGGGCGCCATGTTGCTGGAGATGCTGCACGCGCTCGAACAGTTCGACCTGGCGGCCATTCCGCACAACTCGCCCGAGTACATCACGATTCTGTGCGAGATCATGAAGCAGGCCACCGTCGACAAGGACCGCCATATCGGCGACCCCGCCTATGTCGACGTCCCGCTCGACTATCTTCTGTCGGCCGAGCGGGCGGCGGCAACGGCCGACGCGGTGCGTAGCGGGCAGCGTGTCGAAGTGACGCGCGTCAATCCGGGCCATGCGGTGCCGCGCGACACCACGCATCTCTCGGTGGTCGATGGCGACGGCAACTGCGTGTCGCTGACGCATTCGCTCGCCATGCCGGCCGGGGCGATCACACCCGGACTGGGGTTCATGTACAACGGCTGCATGGGCGTGTTCGATCCCCGGCCCGGTCGGGCTGGGAGCATCGCGCCGGGCAAGCGCCGCTTCACGTCGTCTTGCCCGACCATCGTGTTCCGGGATGGCAAGCCGGAGATCGTGCTCGGCGCGCCCGGGGGCACCCAGATCGCCATGGGCGTGCTGCAAGCCATCCTGAACGTGGTGGATCGCGGCATGACGATGCAGGAGGCCGTGTCGGCGCCCCGGTTCTCGTCGACCAGCAACGCCATCGACATCTGCAATCGGGTACCGCGGGCAGTGGCTCGGCAACTGGAGCAACGCGGCTACGAAGTCATCCGAAATCCCTACAACTACACCATCGGCTGGGTGCACGCTGTGCGACTCAGCGACGGCCGCCTGGAAGGCGGCGCCGACCCCGGACGCGATGGCGTCGCCTACTCGGTGGAATCGTTGATGTAGGGCAGATGCGGCGCGCTACCCAACCGTGGCGTACGCCAACGTCTTCGGCGTCTGGACGATCACCTCAGGCGCATCGCCAACAATGACGGTGTCGTCCAGACGAAAGCCGCCGAGACCGTAGACGTACAGGCCCGGCTCGGCCGAATAGACCTCCCCGGCCAGCAGTGCCCGCGTGTTGAATGCCATGTCTTCGGGGTACTCATGCAGCATGAGGCCCACCGCGTGGCCGGTCCTGTGGAAGACGAATTCCCCGCATCCCGCGGCTTCGATCACGGCCTGCGCGGCGGCATCCATATCGCAGACGCGCCGGCCGACCACGGCGGCGGCCACCGCAGCGTCCGTCGCCTGCGCGGCTACACGATAGAACTTCGCCTGCTCGTCGCTCGGCTGGCCGCAGAACCACGTACGTTCATTCTCGACGTAGAGCCCGTTCAGCCTCGGGAGTACGAGGTTGACGATGGTGTCGCCCTTCGCAATGCGCGCGCCGCAAGAGGCGCCATCGCCGTGCGGGGAAGCGGATGCAGCGCCGGTGAGGGTCCAGCACTTCAGGATCTCGAAGTCCTCGCCGGGGAACCGCCTCGCCGCTTCTTCCACCATCAGCGCCCCCATGGCGTGGTCCAGCTCCTGAACCAGACGGCCGGGGCGAATGTTCTCCCGGTACCGATCCTGGACCCAGTCGGTCAGGCCGGCCAACGCCCGCATGTTCTGGAGTTCCTCTTCGTGCTTGACCCACCGGAGACTGCGCATCTCGGCAAGCGCCGGTCGCAACGTCATCTCGGGAAGGTGGCGCTGCGCCCCGGCCAGAATGGGATGCGGCACGTCCACAGCGATGCGCGACATCGCCAACCCCTTCTGGCTCAACAAGCCTGCTACCACCTCCGGCAGTTGCGACGGCAAGGCAAGACGGTTGGTCACACGCGGGTGCTCGGCATAGTAGGTCACGTCCGACAGCCAGACCGTGCCCTTCTCCGTGGCGAAGCGCATGTGGTTGGTGGAGAGCTCGTTCATTACCGCGAACGTGTCCCCGTTGCGCGGCACGACAACGAACACCGGCCGCTCCCATGGCCAGACATCGAGCTGGAAATTCGTTGCGTACTGGAAGAAGTCAGGCGTGCCGAACACCAGGGCATCCACGCGCAAGCGGTCCATCAGGCGTCGCATGGCCGACAGCCGGTATTCGTGTACAGCGTTGGTCAGATGAGGCATGTCGTGGCCTAGAGAGAGATGTTGAGACGGCGAATGGTGGGGCCCCACGCGTCGGCATCGCGCTTCATATAGCGCTCGACTTCCGAAGGCGGGCCCTTGATGGCATCCAGAAACTGGAATCCCAGCTTTTCCTTGAACTGCGGATCGTCAAGAACATGGTTGATATCCGCGTTGATCTGCTGGACCACCCCCGGCGGCGTGCCGGCCCGCGCCACGATCGCGTACCAGCCTGGCACCTCGACGTCGTAGCCCAGCTCCTTGAACGTAGGCACCGTCGGCAGCGCAGTCAGGCGCCGCTCACCGGTGACCGCCAAGGGCAGCAGTTTCTTGCCCACGATGAACGGCTGCACACCCGCCACGACGTTCATCATCACGGGCGTTTGTCCATTCATCAGGCTGGTCGATCCCCCCGTCCCGTTGAAGGGCACGTGCTGCATCTTGATGCCGGTGCGCTCCGCCACCAGTTCCATGGCGAGGTGCGTGGAGTTGCCGATGCCCCCGGACGCAAAGCTGATCTCGCCGGGCCGTGCCTTGGCCATGCGCACGAAATCCTGGAACGTTTGCACGTGCAGGGATGGAGCCGCGACGAAGACGAACGGCGAGTTGGCGAGCATGGCCACGCCAGTCAGGTCCTTGGTCGGCGAGTACGGCAGCTTCGGATAGAGGAAGGGATTGAAGGCCAGGTTGGACACGCCGGCAAAGAACAGCGTGTGGCCATCGGCCGGCTGCCCCAGTACGTACGAGATGGCCAGCGTGCCGTTGGCGCCTGGCTTGTTCTCCACGACAACCGGCTGCTTCCACGCCTGCCCGAGCTTCTCGGCCAGTGCGCGTGCCAACACATCGTTGCCCGTTCCACCCGCCTGCGGCACTACCAACCGGATGGGCTTGGTCGGAAAACCTTGCGCGCCGGCGGTGGCCGACAGCGCCAGTGACGCAACCGCCGCAGCAGTCCATCCCCATAACTTTTGCACGTTCATCTCGCACCCTGAAATCATCTGTTTCGTCGCTACCGCTAGCGACGATGACCGAAATGTACCATGTGGTACACGATGGGACGAAATTGGGGTTTACGCGAGCGCGCAACGACGGTGTCGGGTGAGAGTGCTTCGGGGGTCGGTCGGGGCTACGCGCCCTTCTTCGACTTTCCAGGCGAGGTCATCTTGCTGGCGAAGTACTTGAGCGCGGCCGTGGTGCCCTTGCGGTCGCCCGTCGTGATCAGGTCCAGCAGCAGGCCGCGAATCGTCGCCACTTCGACGCGTGCGAACAGCCGCGCTTCCTCCGCGCTGATGTGCATGGCTTGCTGCAAGCGCTCGGCAATCACGGCGGTCCAGCTACCAATGACATCGTCAAGAAAGCCGCTGAAGCGTTCACGATCCCGGATAGCTCTTCCGTAGATTTCGAACAGCAACTGCATGATGGGCAGATAGCTCGACGCGGAGTAGCGCTCCCATGCCGCCACCAGGGTCGCTTCCGCATCCAGTCCATCCACGTGCAATTGCTCACGTGCCTGCTGCTCGGCATGCCGCACGCGGAACAGCAGTGCCTGCCAGAAGCCGTCAGCGGAGCCAAAGTAGTAGATGAGCATCCGGTGGCTGGTTCCCAGTGCATCCGCCACACTGCGCAACGACAGATCCCCAAGACCGTTCTCGAGAACATGCACGGTTGCCGCATCGAGCAATTGAATGGCCTGCTCGCTAGCGGAGCGGTCGGGCGGCGAGGCTTTGGTTTTTGGCATCCTTGGCTTCGGAGTCAGGAATAGGGCGCGGGGTGCAAAATGTACCATGCAGTACAAGACGGCAACGCTCTCTTCATTCGTCGGCCTGGCCGCAGCGCCACGCTGATCGCTATCCAGCCTCGCCTTTCATCCCGATCTTCGTCACCAGCGCCCCGTAGCGTGAGGTTTCCGCTGCAACCAGCTCCGCGAACTGTGCAGTCGAGGCGCTCTTGCGAATCTCCCCGCCATTGGCCTTCATCGTGGCGTCCAGCTTGCCGCTGGCTTGCAAGGCGGCTACCGCCTCGAACAGCCGCCTGGCGATCGGGGCAGGGAGGCCCGCTGGCGCGAACAGTCCACTCCAGTTGTCGAGCACGAAGCCGGGCGGTAGCGATTCCGCCAGCGTCGACACTTCCGGAAAATGTATGGAACGCGCCGCCGCGGACACCGCCAGCGCGCGCACCTGTCCCTGCCGGATCATCGGCGCGGCCGTGCTGAGCACAGGCATGCCGAACTGCGTCTGCCCGCTGATCATCGCGGTGAGGATTTCGTTGGCGCCCTTGTACGGGATGTGCACCGCTTCCGTGTGCGTGTCATGCAGCAGCGTTTCCACCGCCAGATGCGACACACTGCCTTTGCCGCCCGAACCATAGTTCAGCGCGCCGGGTCTCTTGCGCATCGCGTCGATCAGTTCGCGGGCCGACTTGTAGGGCGACGAAGCCGGCACGGCAAGCACCACGGGCCCGCCCGACAGCGCCGAGATCGCCGTGAAATCGCGCGACGGATCGTAGGGCGGTTCGCGATACAGGTGCACATTGATCACGTGCTGGTTGGCCAGCACGCCCAGCGTGTAGCCATCGGGAGCCGCCCGCTTCAAGGCGCGCGCGCCGATGATGCCGCCGGCCCCGCCGACGTTCTCCACCACCAGCGGTTGCCCCAGCACCGGCCCGAGTTCGGCCGAGATGGTTCGGGCGATGGAATCCGGCGCGGTGCCCGCGACAAACGGCACGACGAGCCGGATGGGCCGGCTGGGATACGGTGCGGCGGCCAGCGCCACGCGGCCAAACGTGCCGCCCAGCGCCGCGGCGCCGGCGGCGGCGCCTGCGCTGGCAAGCCATTGACGACGATTCATGGTTGTCTCCTGATAGGCGCGCGGTCTGGGCCGCGTCACCGGTCTGCGTTCAGGCAGCAGCGGGATCGAGGATCGCCTTGGCAATCGTGTTGCGCTGGATCTCGCTGGTGCCGGTGAAGATGCGGAACATGCGCAGCTTGCGCCAGGTCTGCTCCACGGGATGTCCGCGTGTCACGCCCACGTTACCGTGGATCTGCACGGCCTTGTCGGCCACTTCGAAACAGCGCTCGGACACGAACAGCTTGCAGGCGGCGGCCTTCATGCGCAGGTCGGCGCCAGCATCGGCCAGCATCGCCGTCTGCGCAATCATGCTCTCGCAGGCCCACAGCGCTGCCGCCATATCGGCCAGCATATGCTGGATGGCCTGGAAGCGCGCGATCGGACCGCCAAACTGCCGCCGTTGTCCCGCGTACTCGACCGATGCCTGGTACGCGCGCGTCGCCAGCCCGAGCATCGAGGGGCAATGCAGCAGTCGGTTCACGTTGATGCGCGACATGCCGAGCTTGAAGCCCCGCCCTTCCCCGCCGAAGATGTTGGCGCGCGGCACACGCACGTTCTCGAAACGGATATCCGCATCGATATGCTGGCCGGACATCGGCACGTAGGCCTGTTCGACGGTGACGCCGGGCAGGTCAAGGTCGACCAGCACTGCGGTGATCGCGGGCGGCGTGGTGCCTGCATCGGTCACGCACATCACGATGGCGAAGTCCGCGAACGGTGCCCCGCTGATGTAGTGCTTCTGGCCATTGACGACCAGATCGTCGCCATCTGCCACGGCGGTGGTCCGAATGCTCTGCGCGTCAGATCCGGAATGGGGTTCCGTCAGCGCGAAGCAAGTGGACTTCTCGCCCCGGATCACCGGGCGGAAGTAGCGCGCCACCTGGTCTGGCGTGGCGTACTTGAGCATATTGCCCACGCGGGGCGGGCCACCCAGATCGCCCAGCACGTGCGGTGCCAGTACCGCGCCGCTGGCGGCAAGGTCGGCCTTGAGCGCGCACTGCTCCTGGATGTTGAGTCCCTTTCCGCCAAGTTCTACCGGCAGGCAGGCGGCGTAGAGGCCCAGTTCGCTCGAACGGCGCCATACCTTGCGCAGCACCTCGCGCGGCCATGGGTCTTCAGTGCCCAGACCGAGCTCCTGTTCGAGCGGGCGCAGTTCATCGTCGATGAAGCGCGCCACGGCGGCCCGCGTATCGATCAGCACCGGATTGGTCAGATGGTCGAACATAAGCACTCCTCAGTTCACGCGGCGGCCGCCGCCGGCCCAGTACTGCTCGCGCACGAGCTTGCGGGCCAGCTTGCCGCTGGCGTTCTTGGGTAGTTCCGCCACGAAGTCCACCGAGCGCGGCGACTTGTAGTCCGCAATGCGCGCGCGGCAATGGCCGATCAGTTCGTTCGCGCTGGCCTGCCGGCCCGGCCACAACGCCACGACAGCCTTGACGCTTTCGCCCCAGGTATCGTCCGGCACGCTGATCACGCACGCCTCCATCACGTCGGGGTGCTGGTACAGCGTGGCCTCCACTTCGTTCGGATAGACGTTGAAGCCGCCCGAGATGATCATGTCCTTCTTGCGGTCGACGAGATAGATATAACCCTCCGCATCCACGCGGGCGAGATCGCCGGTATGGAGCCAGCCATCGACCAGCACCTCGCTGGTCAACGCCGGCTCGCCCCAATAGCCCTGGAACACGTCTGCGCCGCGAATCACCAGTTCGCCGATCTCTTCGCCGCTGACCTCCTCGCCGCGCTCGTTGACCACGCGGACTTCGGTCTCGCCCAGCGCGCGGCCGCAGGACGCCAGCCGCTCGGGGTATTCGTCGATGGCCAGTGCATGGTCGACCGTGGAAAGCCGCGTGACGCCGGACGTCGATTCGCTCGCGCCATAGCCCTGCGACAGCACCGGGCCGATGCGCTGCCACGCCTCGCGGATGCGCGCCGGCGCCATCGGTGCGGCGCCATAGGCCAGCGTCTTGAGGCTGCTCAGGTCGGCAGTGGCAAGCGTCGGCTCGGCCAGCAACATGTTGATCATCGCCGGCACCATGAAGACATGGGTCAACTGCAGGCGCGCGACCTCGGCCAGGAAATGCGCGGGCTCGAACTTCTCGAACAGCACCAGCGTGGCGCCGAGGAACAGGTACGGCTGCATCAGCATGCCGGAGGCATGCGTGACTGGGCCGATCAGCGCGAGGCGGTCGCCGGGGCGCGCGGGCCGGTCCATGGTCAGGATCATCTTGCGCAGCGCCGCCAGCCGGTTGCCATAGCTCTGCATGGCCGCCTTGATCTTGCCCGTGGAGCCCGAGGAGAAATGCAGCACCGCCAGATCGTCGGGGTGCGGCGTGTAGTCGATCGCTGCCATGCCGCCACCGGCCACGAGCGACTCATAGTCACCATGGCCCGGTGCCCCGGTCTCGATGGCGAAGAAGTGCTCCACGCTGCCAAAGCCTTGGGTATCCCGCGAGTAGCCGGTATATCCGGGCCCCACGATCATCACGCGCGGCGTGCAGTTCTCCACCACGTCGGAAGCCTCGGCGGCGGTGAAGCGCGGGTTCAGCGCCGCCTTGACGAGCCCAGCCTTGTACAGCGCGCATTCAATCTCGACGATCTCGGGGCAGTTGCGTGACTGAATCGCCACGCGATCGCCCTTGCGCAGGCCCAGCGCCAGCAGCGCGTTGGCCAGCCGGGTCGAACGGTCTTCAAGCTGGCGATAGGTCAGCACGCGGTCTCGGTACAGCACAGCGGGGTTATCGCCCCAGTAACGCGCCGCGCGCCTGAGGAAATAGGCGAAGGACATGGGTGTCTCCTTGATGGCTTGGTTTTTGTGCCCCCAGTCTGTAAGCTGCGGCCCATCACCACAATGAGGTAAGTGGCATGAAGCCATAACCATCAGGAATGCCATATGGAGACGCGGGATCTGGACTACGTGCTGGCAGTGGGCACGCACGGCGGAATCGGGCGGGCGGCAGACGCGCTGGGCATGACCCAGCCCGCGCTGACCAAGGCCATCCAGCGCGTGGAAGCGCAACTCGGCGTGTCGCTGTTCGAGCGCACGGCGCTCGGCATGCGGGTGACGCCGGCTGGAGCGGTGTTCCTGGAACGGGCGCGCCGCATCCGGCTGGAATACGAAGACGCGCTCAAGGAGATGCGCGGCATCCAGACGGGGGAACTGGGCTTGCTGCGGCTGGGCTATTCGCCGTCGATGCCAACCGGGCTGGTGCTCGGCGCGTGCCGCCAGTTGATCCGGGAGCGGCCGGTAGCCAGGCTGCGGCTGACGATGCGCGTAGCGCGCGAACTGATGGATCTGGTGGAGACCGGCGAACTGGACCTGGCCTTGGCTCCCCTGCCGCGCCAGCCCAACCCGGCGCTAGAGATGCGGGAACTGTTCACCGACCGCCTCGCCGTGGTCGCCGATGAGGCCCATCCGCTGCAGCAGCGGCGCAACCTCACGCTGGCCGATCTGGTCGGCCAGCAATGGATGCTGCCCAGCGCCCACGTATTGATTCGCCAACAACTCGAGGCCGCGTTTGCCGAGCTTGGCCTGCCACCGCCCATCCTGCGTGTGGAGACGGATTTCGGCAGCGCCACGCTGTTCGACCTCGTGCGCGGCACCGACATCCTGTGCATGGCCGCTGCCAACGGCAACAGCCGGATTGCCGGACTGCACCCGATCGCGCTGCGCGCCGATGCACTCGACCTGGGCCGCCGCGTCGGCGTGCTGTCGCGGGCGGGCGCCTACCTGTCCCCGCTCGCGAACCGGATGGTGGATCTGCTCGCCGCGAAGTCGGTGTGAGCGAATTCGCTGGCCAGTGGCAGCCGCTTCCGCCCCTATGCTTTGGCATAGGTGTCGATGGCTCTTCGAACAATGATGCGGATACAGACTGAGAATTGGCGTCCGACCTCCATCTGTCTAACATTCCGGCTATCAGTCGCACGTTTTGTTCGACATCCGGAGGAACCTCATGACCCCCAGCAATATATCCGCCCCCGTCGCCGCCACGCGTGCCGGGTTCGCCGTTCCGGCCTCTGCCATGGGCATTGTGCTCGGCATGGCCGGCCTATCGAACTGTTGGCGGGTCGCTCATACGCTATGGGGTGTCAGCGCGGAGATTTCTGACGCGCTCTTTGCGGTCACCACGCTCATCTGGGCCGTGCTCGTGCTCTTGTACGCCGCCAAGTGGGTGGGGCATCGTAGCGAAGCATTGGCGGAGGCACGACATCCCGTCGCCTGTTGCTTTATCGGCTTGATCCCGGTGGCCACGCTGCTGATTGCGGTCTGGCTACACGGTTACGTTCCAACGTTGGGGCGCGCCCTGATCGTGGTGGGCGTGGTTGCCCAACTGGCCTTCTCGACGTTCCGCAGCGGCGGCATGATGCGAGGGGGTCGCAAGCTCGGCGATACCACCGCGGTGATGTATCTACCCACCGTGGCGGGCAACTTTGTCTCCGCGATGGCCATGAGTTCGCTTGGCTGGATGGATCTCGCCAAGCTATTCTTCGGCGCCGGCCTGTTCTCGTGGCTCGCGATCGAGTCGATCCTCACCTACCGACTGCATCTTGGCGACGAACTGGCCACTGCGGTGCGACCGACACTGGGTATCCAGTTGGCGCCACCGGTAGTTGGCGCGGTGGCATACCTTGCCGTCACAGGTGGCAGCCTGGACTGGCCCTTCTACGCAATGTTCGGTTATGGCGTCCTGCAGCTACTGTTCCTGGCGCGGCTCGCAACCTGGTTTTCGGCGGCGGGCGCGACACCGGGCTTCTGGGCGTTCAGCTTCGGGGTCACCGCGCTGGGGCTGTCCTGCATGCGCGCCGCGACCATCGCACCTGCTTCTCTATTCGCGAACCTCGCATTGCCCCTGTTCGTCTTCGTCAATCTCTTTGTCGGCGCGCTGTTCCTGATGACACTGCGCCTGTTGCTGCAAGGTCGTCTGTTCCGTCGCACCACTTAACCGGCAGTCACGAAAGCGCGCCCAGGACCGCAAACGCGGTTCTGGGCGTTGCGCCTGCCTTGCCTCGGCTAGCTACGCTCGAGGACTATCTTCCCGACGGTCTTGTTGCTCTCCAGCGCTGCATGGGCACGACGGAGGTTTTCGGCCGTGATATCGCCGTAGTGCTCGCCAACCGTGGTCTTCAGCACACCCTCATCGAGCAATGCCGCCACGCGCCCGAGCAGCTTGTGCTGCGCGATCATGTCGGCGGCCCGGTACATCGACCGCGTGAACATGAATTCCCAATGCAGCGAGATCGACTTGCGCTTAAGCGGCATCGCGTCCAGCGTTGCGGGATCGTCGATCAGCGCCAGTTGTCCCTGGGGCTTGAGCAGGTCGACGATCTGGGCGTAGTAGCTGTCCGTGTGCGTCAGGCTGATGACATGCTCGACCTGAGGCAGCCCCAACGCCGCCAGTTGCGGCTGCAGCGGCTGGCCGTGGTCGATCACATGGTGCGCGCCTCGCTCGCTCACCCACTTCCGGGTCGCGGGCCGGGAAGCCGTGCCAATGACCGTCACGCCGGTGAGCCTGCGCGCCAACTGGATCAGGATCGAGCCGACACCACCGCTCGCGCCGATCACCAGCAGGCTCTGTCCCTGGCCGCCACCCTCGGGGATGCGCAGCCGATCGAACAGCAGCTCCCACGCCGTAATGCTGGTCAGCGGCAGCGCCGCGGCCTCGGCGGGCGCGAGCGAAGTGGGCCGATGCCCCGCAATCCGTTCGTCGACAAGGCCATACTCGGCGTAGCTGCCCTGGCGCGTGATATCGCCGGCGTACCAGACCTTGTCGCCCACCTTGAAGAACTCCACCGCAGCGCCAACGGCCTCCACCGTGCCGACGGCGTCCCATCCCAACACGCGCGGCGCGCCCGGCTGCACACCGAGGCGTAGCTTGCTGTCCACCGGATTCACTGCAATCGCCTCGATCCGGACCCGCAGATCACGGGAATCCGGTTCCGGCCGCGGGAGGTCCACCTCGTACAAGGCACGCGGATCCTCGATGGGTAGCCCGGCCTTGTCGTAAACAATCGCTTTCATTCTGCTTGACTCCTCGATAGGTAGAACAGGCTACGCGCCGCGCAGGAACTCGCGCACGTGCGCGACGTAGGTGGGGGCATACTGGAAGAGGGCCCCGTGACCGGCGTTCGGATAGACGATCAATGTCGCATCTGGCAGACCCTCCGCCAGCACAAAGCTGTTACGCGTAGGGATCATGGTGTCGTTGTCCCCATTGGTCACGAGCACGGGATGCGAAATCTTGCCGAGCTTGCCGGTGACGTCACCCTCCCAGTTGGCCCAGGCGATCATCGCGCCAAGTTGCGCCGGCGCAACCTCGGTGCTGGCCGGCAGGTCCGGCTCGCCGGTTCGCGATGCAAGGCGCTCCAGGAAAGCTTGCGCAGCGGCGGTGCCGGCGGGCGTCGCCGGGAAGAAGAGGCGCTTGAGTTTTTCCGGCATCGGCATCTCGCCATCCGTGTAGATCGCAACCAGTTCGGGACGATCCATGCCGGCACCCTCGCCGCCCTGCGGCGCACTGCCCGACAGGATCACACGCGCCACCAGTTCCGGTCTGGCGATCGCGATATCCTGCGCGAGAAAGCCGCCGAGCGAGTAACCCAGGATGTGGCACTTGCGGAGTGCGATGGCGTCGGCGAACCGCAGGACATGCCGGGCCATGGCCTCGATGGTGGCCGGCACGGCACCGCCGGAGCGTCCCACCCCCGCGTTCTCGAAGAGGATGATCTCCCGGTCCGCGGACAGCGCGTCGATGATCGCCGGGTCCCAGTTGTCGAGCGTGCCAGTGAAATGCTGGAGGCAAAGCAGGGGGAAGCCGCCGTTTGCGTTGCCGAAGCGCCGATAGGCGTAGCGGACGCCCTCGGCTTCGGCATACTGCGTCGGGGCATTGGATGAGGTTACGGGTGTCATGCTGGTGTCCAGTGTTGTTCAGCCATCGTTGTCATGCCGCCGCAGAGCCGTCGTACGCGGGCATGACCAGCACCGCCCGGAACCGGACATCGGCACGCATCATGCGGTCGTAGGCTGCCTGCGCCTGCTCCAACGGGAAGGTCTCGATCATGGGCCGGATGCCCTGCAAGTTGGCAAAGGCCAGGGTCTGCTCGTTGTCGAAGACCGTTCCCGTGAGAGCGCCTACCACCGCACGCGCGCCGAACACGAGGTCCATTGCCGTCAGCGAGATGGGGTCGCCCGGGACTGCCACGACGACCAGCCGTCCGCGCGCCGCCAGGCCGGGAACGAGCGCCGACATGCCGGCGCCCGTAGGTGCCGTTCCCAACACCACCTTGGCCCCGCCGAGACTGCGCAGCACGGCCACAGCGTCTTCGCTTTCTGAGTCGATATAGCGATGGGCGCCCAGCTCGGCCGCCAGTTCCGCCTTGTCGGCGCCACGCGCAATCGCCACGGTATGGAAGCCCATCTTGCGCGCGAACTGCACCGCGAGATGGCCAAGGCCGCCCAGTCCATGGACCGCCACCACGTCGCCGGCCCGCGCATTGGCGTTACGCAAGGCGTTGAAGGTGGTCAGGCCGGCGCACAGCAGCGGAGCCGCCTCGGCAGCGTCGAGTTCTTCCGGCACACGTACCAGCCCGCGCGCTTCGGCGAGCATCCGTTCGGCGTAGCCGCCATCCGTCGTCATGCCCGTAATGACCGGGCTCTCGCAGTTGACGATATCGCCCTGCCGGCATGACGGGCAGCTACGGTCTTCGCCGGCCAGGAAGCCTACGCCCACGCGCTGGCCGATGCGCCAACCATCGACACCATGGCCCAGTGCCTCGATCCGGCCCACGACCTCGTGGCCGGGCACCATGGGCCGCTCCGGGTCGGCGGGAGCGCGCCCCACCGTGGCGCTGTCCGAGTGGCAGACGCCGCACGCTTCCACGCGGATACGGACCTGTCCGTGTCCAGGCTCGGTCACCGGGCGATCGATCAGCGCCAGCTTGCCAGGCGCCACCACTACGGCGGCGCGATAGGTTTGCGTTGCAGTCATGGTTGCGCCCTCACTCGAAGCGGAAGTCCGACAGATCCACGCCCACGATCAGCGGCTCCGCCATCGCCAGGTTCTCGGGCGTGCGCGGGTAGATGCGCATGCGCGTCGGCATGCGAATGCCCTGCACCTCGACATAGTCGGAAAGGTAGCGGGCGGCGGCGTTACGGCCCTGGATGTCCACCTCGTAGTCATGACGGCGCAGCAGGCCGTCCGCGTCGAAGTAGTAGGTCTGCTCCGCGCTATGCGTGGCCACGGCATCGGGGAAGGTCACACGCAGACGCCGCCAGGAGAGGCCGTCCACCACCCACGGCTCGATCTCGGTGGCACGCACGCCGGGGTGGCGCAGCACGAATGGCGACGTCAGATACGTCCACATCGTGTAGCCAGCGAAGTACGCCAGTTGGGCATTCGACCAGGGGGTCTCAAGCTCGAAGCCGGCGAATGAGGCACGGGGGTTCGAGAGGGTCTCGACCGGCGTACCGTCCGGTTGCAGGATCTCCACGCGCGCCGGCGTGAAGACCGAGTGGTTCGTGGTCGGTGCGAAGGGTTCGTGCGACACCCGTTGTGCGTGAAGGTCGACGGTCACGCGTGAATCCGTCAAGACCCCTTCACGTTGCTTCAGCGTCCACAGGACACCCGTGTGGTGCAGGCGCGCCGACACGCGCTGGAAACCCTGGAAGCGTTCGAGGCCACCCGCGGCCTCGATGGCGAAACTGATCAAATCAGACATGCTTTACCTTTCTGAAGACGAAACGATCCACCTCGACGCTGACGCGCGAAGGTGGGGAAATGGTGCGACCGGCGCGCCGTGTGCCGGTCGGTATCCGCTAAGCGTGGGTATCGATGAAAGCGGCCACGTGCCGAGCAGCCGCAACAGGAAACTGGAGGTGGGGACCGTGCCCGGCGCGCGGGAACGTCACCAGGTGGAGGGTCGGCAACTGGTTGTTCAGCGCATACCAGTTCTCGACCGGGAAGACGATGTCGTGATCGCCGCCCACATGCAGCACCGGAATGTGCGTGGACTTGAGCGCGTGAAGCACGGCTTCGACCGGGAAGGCGGGGTTCCGCGGCCCATCGCCAAGTTGGGCGCCGGCCCATTGCCATGGCACCTCGGGGCTCACGTCGGCTTTGCGCGCGGCGAGCCGCTCTGCGGATTGCCTGGCCGCCTCCCGGCTCTCCGGAGAGGCCGGCTCGAAGAACAGGCTGACGAAATCGTCGAAGTCGTTCTCGCGCTTGGCCAGCGTATAGAACAGCGCCTCGCCCGGTTTGGCCAGCTCGCCCGGCGGTGTCGTGGCGAGCAGCACGGCGTGGCTGACGAGCTGAGGCGCCAGTGTCATCACGAGTTGGGCAGCAATACCGCCGACCGACCAACCGCCGATGATGACCTTGCCGAGGTCTAGCGCGACGATCAGGTCGATCGCATCACGGGCCAGCGACGCAGGCTGATAAGTCGGCTCACCGGTGGACTGCCCCATGCCGCTGTAGTCGAACACGGTCACCTGGAAGCCCTGGCTGGCCAGGGAATCGAGGAAGAGAGGATCCCAGGCGTCCATGGTGCCCCGGAACCGCACGCAGAGCACGACCGGCTTTCCACGCCCGAAGGTGCGATAGGCGAGGCGCCGTCCCGGCACGTCGGCGAACCGGGTTTTCGCGGTGAGGCTTGCCGAGACTTCGGCCGTTGAAGCATTCATTGAGTCCAACCTTGCATGACCATCGATGCACTGTGAGGCACGGATGCCAGGCCTTCATGATTCCCGCTCCGCAGAAAATCTCAAACGACATTTATCGTGAGGTTTTCGGACATGCGGACCCTGAATGCCGTGCCGCGCCCTCCCAATCGTGGCGCTTTCGATGCGCGCCGCGCCAGCATCAAAACTAGCCGCAAAGCCAGACCGGATAAAGCGTGGACGCCTGAACAGTACATCCGTGCGGGCCGAACAATGGGTCTCCAATGCCGCGCTGACGCCAGTTTCCCGCACGTTTCCGGGGCATGACACGTTCACTTCGCACAGGGGGGATATGCGACAATCGCCGCGACCTTGAAGACAGAAACACAACGCTGTCATCGCGGTTGGTGCGTTTTTTAAACCCGTGAAGTGAAGCATGTCCATGGATGCCAAGACACAGGACGCGACGTCAGTCGTCTACATCGTCGACGACGAGGAATCGACCCGCTCGTCATTGACCAACCTCCTGCGTTCCGTGGGATTCACCGTCCGCAGCTTCGAAGGGACGGCGGCGTTCAAGGCATCGGCGAGCGCGAACGTACCGGGCTGCCTGCTACTCGATGTTCGCCTGCGTGGAGAGAGCGGATTGTTCTTTCAGCAGCAGGAGAAGGCGAACCACCGGATGCCGATCATCTTCATGACGGGATATGCCGACGTGAGCATCTGCATCAAGGCGATGAAGGCCGGAGCTGCGGACTTTCTTCTCAAGCCATTGGCAGAGCAGGATGTCATCGACGCCGTGACGGCCGCCCTGGCATTGGACAAGACCCTGCTCGATGCGGATCACGCGCGCAACAAGCTGGCGCAGCTCTATGACTCGCTGACCGCGCGCGAGCGCGAGGTGCTGGCCTACGTGGTAGGCGGCGCGCTGAACAAGCAGATCGCTGCCGGCATCGGCATCAGCGAAGTCACTGTCAAGGTGCATCGTGGCACTGCCATGCGGAAAATGAAATCGAACTCCGTCGCCGACATCGTGCGCAAGGCGCAGATGCTTGGCATCGAGCCGATGTGGCGCTGATCAGGGCCGCCGCGCCTGTCCTTGCACGCCCGGCAGCGTAAAGCAGAGCGTCGCGCCCTCGCCTCCCATCGACTCGGCCCAGATGCGGCCGCCGTGGGCCTCGATGATCGACTTCGAGATGGACAGGCCCAGGCCCATGCCTTCGGCCTTGGACGTCGCGAAGGGCTGGAACAGCCTCTGGAACGCTTCAGCGTCGATACCCGGCCCGGAATCGGCCACCTTGAACCGAATGCTGTCCTCGCCTTCCGGCTCCGCCTGCACGGCGAGACGGCGTACCGGCGCATTCGTTCTCGCTTCGATGGCGTGGATACCGTTCAGTAGCAGGTTGCCCAGGACTTGCTGCAGCTGCAGACGGTCCACGAACACTCGCAGGCCGGCATCCACGTCAGTTTCCACGACGATGCCCTTCGCCTCCGCTTCAGGCGTGATCAGGAAGATCGCCGACGCCACCACTTCGGCCGCCGACTGCAACCTGGCCTGCGGCGGCGTATGTGTCATGAAACCGCGCAGCTTGTGGCAGATCTCGGTGGCGTCGCGGGCCCAGCGCGCTGCGTCGCGCACGGATGACTTGGCTTCCTCCATCTCCGGCTGGTCGCGCTCCAGCCATCGGGCTGCGGCTTCGATCGACGTCCTGGTCGCGGACAGCGGCTGGCTGATCTCATGCGTGATCGACGCCGCCAATTGTCCGATCAGTGCAATGCGTCCGGCGCGTGCCATCTCGGCGCGCATCGACTGCAGGCGGCTGATGTTCTCCTGGTACTCGGAGATGTCGAACGCGAAGAACTGCAGCCGCGCATAGCGGGCAGGCTGGGCCGGCAACGAGCAGCGCCATACGATGGGGATCGTCCGTCCGGTCAGCGACGTCAGCGTGCGCTCGCCCTGACAGGCTGTCGCGCCATCGAACATCGCCTTGAGTACCTTCGAGTTGCTAAGCCGGCTGGCGGGAAGCAGGTCCCTGGCCTTCGCGAAGAAAGATGCCCGGGAGTCCGCATCGAACAACGCCAGCGCGGCGTCATTGGCGTCCACGAAAACGTGATGACGATCGCGCAATTCCTGGATGGCCATCGGATTGGCGTCCAGATAGGCCTCCAGATCCGTCACGCCCTCCGCCTTGCGCGCGTCAACCCATTGCCGGATCCCGGACCAGTCCTCGATCAGGATGGGAATCGGCGCGAAGCGAAAGGTCTCATCCCCAGGATGGCTACACGATGCCAGGCGTGGACAGGCGTCGGGGTCGATTGCGATCTGGGGCGTGGAAGCTTCGGGGCAGGGATGGATCATGGAAGACGGATATGGGCGGCAGGCCACGCGGGCGCCATGGCAATCATGCCGGACCGTGGATGTACCGGCATCTATACGAACGTATAGTCTGCCGCGCTGTGGGCCTTGAAGCTACGGCGCCACCAGCCCCGAGGCCGGAGGCTTCTTCGGGACAAACCCGATGTGCCATGGCGTACGTGCCGCGATACGTCCGTATAAGTGTCCCCGGCACCGCGATTGCGCTAATGTCCGGACGAGAGACCCTTCGCCGCGTTGCGCTACCGATATGTCGTGTCAGTCCTGACGCCCGTGCCTGCCAAGATTGTCTGTGTCATCGATGATGAACCGTCCGTCCGGAGTTCCACCGGCGCGCTGATCCGCGCGCTGGGTTGGGGCGTCTCCTTTTTCTCGTGTGCCGAAAGCTTCATCGCCCATCCGAGCAGCACCGCCTACGACTGCCTGATCTGCGATATCGCGCTGGAAGGTATCTCCGGCCTCGAACTGCTGCGACGGTTCCGTCATGCGGGGCACGCAACACCGTGCATCTTCGTCACCGCCCATGGCACGCCTCGAAACCGTTCCGAGGCCATGCAGCTCGGTGCGGCATGCATGCTCGACAAGCCGGTGGATCCTGATGAGCTGGTCGACTGGATGTCACGCATCCTGGGTTCGATACCCTGACGCGACACGCGCCCGGCCCGTGCCGCCACGTTGCGCACGGTTATACGAACGTGTCGCCCACCATGCGCCAATCGCGACTATTGCGGGCGTGCTGCCGTCCCTACACTCGACGGCATCACCAATCGAGCTGATGCACAGGGGAAACCGGCCATGGAACGCATGCTGCAAGCGATGGAGGTATTTGCGCGGATCGTCGAGTGCGAGAATTTCACGCGTGCGTCGAGTCTTCTCGGCATACCGAAGGCCTCGGCGAGCTTGCTGATCCAGCAGCTCGAAGTCCATCTGCAAGTGAAGCTGCTGCACCGGACGACGCGCCAGGTTCGACCCACCCCGGCCGGCATGACCTTCTACGAACACTGCCTCAAGATACTCCTCGCCATCACCGACGTGAAATCCGTGATCGGGTCCAGCGCGGGCAAAGCGAGCGGCAAGCTGCGTGTGGAGCTGCCGGGCGATATCGCACGCCAGCTGATGCCGCACCTGACCCAATTCCGGCATGAGTATCCGGACGTCAGCCTGCAGATCTCGACACCGCGGCACGCCTCGAACCTGATCCGCGATGGCATGGACTGCGCGATCAGGCTGGGCGAACTCGAGGATTCCTACAGTTTCAGCCGCCGGATAGGGAGCTACCGCCTGATCACCGTGGCAAGCCGGCTCTATCTGTCGCGGCATGGATGTCCTGCCAAGGTAGAAGACCTGGCGGGGCATCGCACGGCTCACGCCGCACAGCACGGTGCCGGCCGCCCTTGGGAGTTCGCGTTCGAGCTTGGCGGCCGCCACACGCGGCATCCTGTGCCGGAGTCCATCGCCTTCGACGACATGGACCTGCTGTTGCACTACGGTCTCCAGCATGGTGGCGTCATTCAGGTCTGGGATGCGGTGGCACGACCCTATCTGGCCAGCGGCCGGCTCGAGGAAGTTCTCGCCGATTGCCGACCCGGCGTCCTCCCGATTCACGCCGTCCACTCGTGCCGAACGCGGGAATCCATGTCGCTGCGCGTGTTCGTCGACTGGCTGTCCGCCGCGCTCGAAGCCGAGCATTGAGCCGGCGGTCAGGATCGCCTGGCACCATTCCCAGTCTCCACGATGCCGCACGTACATTTCGCTTGACATCTATAATCCGGGTTTTCAGGCAGCGGTAGGGGTGGAAAGGATGCATCGGATCGGCTACTTCCTGACAGATGGCTTCCAGGTCATGGCCATCGGCACCCAATCGGTGTTCGAGTTCGCCAACGTCGTGGCGCGTGAGCGTGTCTACAGCGTGACGAACTACTCTCTGGATGGCGGCGAGGTGCAAGCGTCCCTCGGCGTTTCCGTCAAGACGACACCCGTGCATGCGAGCACCGAGGCCGACACCTGGATGATCAGCGGCATCGTCGATCCGACCCAACGCACCAGCACCGCCCAGGAACTGGATTTCGTGCGGACGGCGTCGGAGCAGTCGCGCCGCACGGCGGGCCTCTGCACTGGGGCCTTCGTGCTGGCAGATGCCGGCCTGCTCGACGGCAAGCGGGCGACCACACACTGGGCGTTCGCCGAGGCGCTGCAGGCGCGCTGCCCTGCTGCGCGTATCGAGCCTGACCATATCTTCGTGGCGGATGGCGCCATCTGGACGTCCGCCGGCCTGACGGCAGCGATGGACCTGGCCCTCGGGCTGGTCGAGAAGGACCTGGGCAGCGAGGTGGCCACCAAAGTCGCTCGCGTCATGGTGATGAACCAGCGGCGCGCGGGCGGCCAGCCCCAGCAGTCCGAGCTGCTCAAGCTCGCCCCCAAATCCGACCGCATCCAGACGGCGCTCGAATATGCGCGCCAGAACCTGTCGCGGCCGTTACGCATCGATGAACTGGCGCGGGCCGCACATCTCAGCACCCGGCAGTTCCAACGCATCTTCCAGTCCGAGACGGGCCACTCCCCGGCGAAAGCGGTTCAGCAGCTTCGCATCGAAACGGCACGCACCATGATCGAGCGCGGGCGCCATTCCCTGGAAGTGATCGCGCGGGAAACCGGCTTCCGCGATCGCAATCATCTGCGAGAGGTCTTTGTTCGCACCTATGGCGCAAGCCCGCAAGAATTGCGCAGGGATGCCAGGACGCTGATCGCCGCCTAGCGAGCGTGGCGGCAGGCGATCCCCCTCAGCCCCGCAACGTCACCGAAGGCAGCTCCCCAAACTCCCGCTGGTACTCGCGCGAGAACAGGCTCAGGTGGGTGAAGCCATGCCTTAGGGCGATGGCGGATACCGCGCCCCGTTCCAGGGTGGCGCGCTGGAGGTCCGCGCGCGCGGCCTGGAGGCGCAGCACGCGCAGGTATTCCATCGGCGTGGTGTTCTTGGCCTTGCGGAAGCCCAGTTGCAGCGTGCGCTCGCAGACGCCGCAATGGGCCGCCAGCGCACCGAGCGTGATCGGCTTGTCGAGGTGGGCGCGCAGGTAGCGGATGGCGCAGCGCACGTAGGCCGGCAGGGCGGCGCGAAAGCCGCGCGGCAGCAGGCTGCCGTCATGGCCGAACTGGTCCACCAGCAGCGTACCGAGGATCAGTCGCTCGATGGCGGCGTCGGTGGCCGGCAGCGCCGCCCCGTGCGCGCGGGCGTCGAACTCGGTGCGCAGCCACGCCATCATGGCCTGCCAGCGCGCCGTATCCGCCGCGTGGAAATCGAAGACGAGCGGCGCCGGCGCGTCGAAGCTGAAGCATTCCAGGAACGCCGCTTCCAGCGCCTGCCGACGGATGACCACGCTGAAGCGCTCGCAGTCGGCATCAGGCTGTAGCCGCACCGGCAGCGAAGGCGAGAACACGCGCACCGCGCCCACCGGCATCTCGTCGGCGCTGCCCTCCATCACCAGCCGGCAGCGGCCCGCCGTCACGGTCTGGATCACGAACTCGTCCTTGCCGACGCGCGGCTCGATCTCCATCGCCCGGCCATAGCGCGTGGTGGCCAGCGTCAGGTGACCGATCTGGCACGTGCGCAGCTGCACGTCGGGCGTCGCGTCTTCGGCGTTTCCGACGCTTTCCCCTACATCGAGCCGCGTGGGCCCGAACACCCGCGCGGAGAGCGACTGCACGTGGTCCAGCGCCCGCGCGCGGCCAGCGTGGGCCGTGTTGCCTGTCTGCGATGCGGCGCGCTGCGTCATGGCACGTCTCCGGTGAGGTGCGGCCATCGTAGGAGCCACGCTCCGCTCGGGCAAGTCAGGGAAACCCGCTGTGCCGTGCCCCTGTCCGGATCTCGCGAGGTTTCGTTTCGATGCTGGCGGCTTCGTATCGATGCTACGGCCGCCGCGCCGCGCTCGCTACTGTCAGGGCAGGCGGCCACGCGGCTGCCGGCGGCAGCACGGCCCGACCACGATCGGCCGGCCCGCCCTTCCAACATGGCAGGAGACAACCCCATGCAACCCCCAATCCACCCCGTCGACCAGATGCTGCCCGCCCGGGCGATGGTCTCGCTCGGCTTCCAGCACATGCTGGTCAGCTACCTCGGCGCCATCGCGGTGCCCATGATCGTGGCCGGCGCGCTCAAGATGACGCCTGCCCAGACCACGCTGCTGATCAGCACCGCGCTGTTTACCTCGGGCATCGCCACGCTGCTGCAGACCGTGGGGTTCTGGAAGTTCGGCGTGCGGCTGCCGTTGATGCAGGGCGTGGCGTTCGGCTCGGTGGGGCCGGTCATCGCCATCGGCAGCGACCCCGCACTGGGCTTCAACGGCGTCTGCGGCGCGGTGATCGGCGCCGGCATCCTCACGCTGTTCCTGGCGCCGGTGATCGGCCGGCTCAAGCGCTTCTTTCCGCCGGTGGTGAGCGGCTGCATCATCACTGCAGTGGGGCTGTCGCTGTTCCCGGTGGCCTACCAGTGGACCGGCGGCGGGCACGGCGCCAAGGAGTTCGGCTCGCCGATGTTCTTCGTGGTGGCGTTCGGCACGGTCGCGCTGATCCTGTTCGTGAACAGCCACGGCGGCAAGCTGGTGCGCAGCCTGGCGGTGCTGATCGGCCTGCTGGTCGGTGGCGTGGCGGCGTGGCTGCTCGGCATGGGCAATTTCGACGAAGTGGCGCGCGCGCCGTGGTTCACCCTCGTCACGCCGTTCGCGTTCGGGCTGCCGACCTTCAACGCCGGCGCCATCGCCACCATGGTGATCGTGATGGTGGTGCAGATGGTCGAGTCGATGGGGTTGTTCGTGGCCATTGGCGACATCGTCAAACGGCCCGTCACCGAGCGCGAGGCCACCAACGGCCTGCGCGCCAACGGGCTGGCCAGTGCCATCGGCGGCATGTTCGCCGCGTTCCCGTTCATCGCCTTCATGGAGAACGTGGGCCTGGTGATCGTCACCGGCGTGCGCAGCCGCTGGGTGGTGGCCACCTGCGGCGTGATGCTCTGCGCGGTGGCGCTGGTGCCGAAGATCGGCGCGCTGTTCTCGTCGATCCCCTCGGCCGCGCTCGGCGGGGCCACGCTGGTGATGTTCGGCGTGGTGGTCGCGGCGGGCATCCGCACGCTCGGCCAGGTGGACTACGAGCGCAAGCCGGCCAACCTCAGCGTGGTGGCCATCACGCTGGGCTGCGCGTTGATGCCGGTGATCATGCCGTCCCTGCTCGCCAAGCTGCCGGCCGCGCTGCAGCCGTTCGTCCACAGCAGCGTGATCATTGCCTGCGTGGTGTCGGTCTTCCTCAACCTGCTGCTCAACGGCATCCCGGCGCGCGACGAGGAGCCGGCGCTGGCCGTCGCGCCCGAGCACATCCCGGAGATGTAAGCCATGACCCCTCCCCTCTCCCCTTCCCCGCAAGGCAACCTGCTGGTGCGCGGCGCGGCGGCCGTGATGACCGGCCGGGCCGGCGCCGCGGCACGCGCGGGCGCCATCGACATCCGCATCCGTGATGGGCGCATCGCCGAACTGGCGGCCGGGCTCGTGCCGGGCGCCGACGAGACGGTCATCGACGCCACCGGCTGCGTGGTCTATCCCGGCTGGGTCAACACCCACCATCACCTGTTCCAGAACCTGCTCAAGGCGGTGCCGGCGGGCATGAATGCCGATCTCCAGGCATGGCTGGCGAGCGTGCCCTACCCCCGGCTGGCGCACTTCACGCCCGAGCTGTTCCGCACGGCGGTGCGGCTGGGCATCGCCGAGCTGCTGCTGTCGGGCACCACTACCTGCGCCGATCACCACTACCTCTACCACCACGGCCACGGCGCGGAGACCGGCGACGCGTTGTTCGAGGAAGCCGAGGCCCTCGGCATGCGGCTGGTGCTGTGCCGGGGCGGCGCGATCCAGTCCGCCAGCGACCATCCCGGCATGCGCGCGACCGCGCTGGTGCCGGAGACGCTCGACGAGATGCTCGGCGATATCGAACGCCTGAAAGCCCGCTACCACGACGCCGCACCAGACGGGCTGCGCCGCGTGGCCGTGGCGCCCACCACGCCCACGTTCTCGCTGCCCCCCGTGCTGCTGCGCGAGGTAGCCGGCTTCGCCCGTGGCATGGGGCTGCGGCTGCACACGCATCTGTCGGAGACCGACAACTACGTGCGCTTCTGCGCGGAGAAGTACCGCTGCACGCCGGTGCAGTTCGTGGCGGACCACGACTGGCTCGGCCCGGACGTCTGGTTCGCCCACCTCGTCACCGTCACGCCGGACGAGATCCGCATGCTCGGCAGTACCGGCACCGGCATGGCCCACTGCCCGGTCAGCAACGCGCGGCTCGGCAGCGGCATCGCGCCGGTGCGGGCGATGGCCGATGCCGGCGTGCCGGTGTCGATCGGCGTGGATGGCGTGGCGTCGAACGAGTCCGGCAGCATGGTGCACGAGGCTAATTTCGCTTGGCTGGTGCACCGGGCGCTCGGCGGCGCGACGCAGACCCGCGTGGAAGAGGTCATCCACTGGGGCACGGCCGGCGGCGCGCAGGTGCTGGGCCTGCCCGGCGTGGGCACGCTGGCGCCGGGGCAGTCCGCCGATCTGGCGATCTACGACGTGGGCGGCCTGCGCTTTGCCGGCTTCCACGACATCGCCACGGCCCCGGTGGCGGCGGGCGAACCGACCCCAGTACGCGATGTGTTCGTGCGCGGCCGGCACGTCGTGCGCCAGGGCGAGGTGGTAGGGCTCGACGTGGAGAAGTTGCGCCAGGAGGCACGCGACGCGCTGGCGGTACTGATGGCGTAAGCGGCTTGCCGAAAGCCGCCGCAGGGTGCGGCGGCGTTCAGGGCTTCTTCTCCGCCGCCGAGGCTTCGCGGAATGCCTTCTCGCCGGCGGTGGATATCTCGACCCACTTCTTGTCGGGCGCTGCGCCGTCCACGTAGCTGTCGTGCCAGTTCCACCATTTGTAGGTGGGCGTCTGCGGGTAGCCTTCGGGCGAATCCTCCCAGAGTTCCTGACGCCCCAGCGGGGTGATGTCGAGGCAGTTCCAGGTGTTGCCCATCTGCTCGTCGCCGCGATTGTTCAGGAAGTAGGTGCGGAAGATGCGGTCGCCGTCGCGGAAAAAGACGTTGGTGCCATGCCATTCGTCTACACCAAAGTCGGCATCGAAGCGGTCCGTGATGGTGAACCACGGAATGTCCTTCCAGCCCATGCGCGCCTTCAGCCCCGCAATCTCCGCCTGCGGCGCGCGCGAGACGAACACCATCGTCGTGTCCCGGGCGTTCAGGTGGGCCGGATGGGCGATCTGGTCGGCCACCAGCGAGCAGCCCCGGCAGGCATGCTCGGGCCAGCCGTGCACGCCGGGCTCGTAGAAGGCGCGGTAGACGATGAGCTGGCGCCGGCCGTCGAAGAGGTCCGCCAGGCTGCGCTTGCCGTCGGGCCCCTCGAATGTGTAGGGGGTGTCCACCGCCATCCACGGCATGCGGCGGCGCTCGGCGGCCAGCGCGTCGCGCGCGCGGGTCTGGGCCTTCTCCTTCACCAGCAGCGCCTGGCGCGCTGCCTCCCAGGCGTCCGGCGATACCACCGGCGGGGTCTTCATGTCCTTGGTTGATGTCGTCATGGTTCGCTATCTCCTATGCGTCCTGTACGGGGCGATCCCAGCCTAGTTTGGCACCCGGAGTCGGGATTGGGGAGTAACAAGGCTGACGGGATTGCGTAGGGCGCGGCCCCGGCTGTGCCGTCGTCGTCACAATCGATCATCCGTCCGACGCCATCGGCTACGCCTCAGGGATGATGGCGGCGCCGTCGGTATAGCGCCGGCCCGTCCCCATCCGCCGCAATTCGCCGCCAGCCCTTGCCAGCACTGGCCGCGCGGCGGTCGATACCCACGTCTGATGGATTCCCCCCCGCCGGCCTTCCAGAATGAACCGGACCGTCACGGCTCACTGTCATGGGGACAGCGACCGCGCCGCACGGACCGCCTTCAGGAGGCACAAGCACATGGACGTCCAGACCATCCGGGAGCGCGCGTTCGCCGCGCCGCTTTGCAGCCCGGCCTATCCGATGGGACCGTACCGCTTTCTCCATCGGGAGTTCTTCGTCATCACCTACCGCACCGACCCCGAGCGGCTGCGCGCCGTGGTGCCGGAGCCGCTCGAGATTGCCGAACCGGTGGTCCACTACGAATTCATCCGCATGCCGGACTCCACCGGCTTTGGCGACTACACCGAGTCCGGCCAGGTGATTCCGGTGATCTACCAGGGCCGGCGCGGCAACTACACCCATGCGATGTTCCTCGACGATCACCCGCCGCTGGCGGCGGGGCGCGAGCTGTGGGGTTTTCCGAAGAAGCTGGCCACGCCGCGCCTGGCGGTGGAGACCGACACGCTGCTGGGCACCCTCGACTACGGTCCGGTACGCGTGGCCACCGGCACCATGGGCTACAAGCACAAGGCGCTGGACCAGCAGGAGGTGCACGACGCGCTGGCGAACACGCCCAACTACCTGCTGAAGATCATCCCCCATGTGGACGGCACGGCCCGCATCTGCGAGCTGGTCTGCTACTTCCTCAAGGATGTGGACGTGAAGGGCGCCTGGAGCGGCCCGGCCGCGCTGTCGCTGTTCCCGCACGCGCTGGCCCCGGTGGCAGACCTGCCCGTGCTGGAGGTGCTGGGCGCGAAGCACTACGTGGCCGACCTGACCCTCGGGCTGGGCGAGGTGGTGTTCGACTACCTCCAGCGCTAGCCCCAATCCCTTTTCTCTTTCCCTTCCCCTCTTTCGGAGAAACAAGCATGAAGCTCCAAGGCAAATCGGCCATCGTGACCGGCGCGGCAAGCGGCATCGGCAAGGCCATCGCAGAAACGTTGGCCCGTGAGGGCGCGGCCGTAGCCGTGGCCGATCTCAACGCGGACGCCGCCAACAAGGTCGCGGCCGAGATCGAGGCCGCTGGCGGCCTGGCCATGGGCGTGGCCATGGACGTGACCAACGAGGATGCCGTCGAGTCCGCCACGGCGGCGGTGGCGGAGCGCTTCGGCGGCGTGGACATCCTGATCTCCAACGCCGGCATCCAGATCGTCGCCCCGATCCACGAATACAGCTTCGCGGACTGGAAGCGCATGCAGGCCATCCACCTCGACGGCGCCTTCCTGACCACGCGCGCGGCGCTCAAGCACATGTACCGCGACAACCGGGGCGGTACGGTGATCTACATGGGCTCGGTCCATTCGCACGAGGCTTCCCCGCTGAAGTGCGCCTACGTGGCCGCCAAGCACGGGCTGCTGGGCCTGGCGCGCGTGGTGGCCAAGGAAGGCGGCGAGCACAACGTGCGCTCGCACGTGATCTGCCCCGGCTTCGTGCGCACGCCGCTGGTGGACAAGCAGATTCCGGAGCAGGCGCGCGAGCTGGGCATCAGCGAGGAAGAGGTGGTGCGCCGCGTGATGTTGGGCGGCACCGTGGATGGCGTGTTCACCACCGTGGAGGACGTGGCCGAGACGGCGCTGTTCCTGTGCGCCTTCCCCTCCACCGCGCTGACCGGGCAGTCGTTCGTGGTCAGCCACGGCTGGTACATGCAGTAAGGGCGACGGGCGCCCCGTGGGAAACCCCGGGGCGCCACACGCCAACCGAGGCGAGGAGAAGACATGTTTCTCGAGAAGCAACCCCTGCAGGGCAGCTCCGGCGCCGCGCGGGCAAGAATCGAAGTGGATCGCGGCTATGCCGTGCGGGCGCTGGTGCTGCAAGGCGGCGGCGCGCTGGGCTCCTATCAGGCGGGCGTCTACGAAGGGCTGGCCGAGGCCGGCATCGAGCCGAACTGGGTGGCGGGCATCTCCATCGGCGCGCTGAATGCGGCCATCATCGCCGGCAACGCCCCCGAGCACCGGGTGGCGCGGCTGCGCGAGTTCTGGGCCCATATCTGCCGGCAGCCCTGGCTGCCCAGCCTGTTCCCGTACGAGACGATTGCCGACAGCGCCCAGCACTGGCCAGACCCGCTGCGCATCTGGTTCGATGGCATCGAGGCCGCACGCGCACTGGTCGAGGGCCAGCGCGGCTTCTTCTCGCCGCGCGTGTGGCGCACGCCGGGCGCCCACAGCGCGAGCTACTACGACACCTCGCCGCTGAAGGCCACGCTGGAGCGCTTTGCCGACTTCGACCGCATCAACCGCCATGCCGACATGCGCGTGTCGGTGGGCGCCGTGAACGTGCGCACGGGCAACTTCGTCTATTTCGACAATACCCAGATCACGCTGCGCGCCGAGCACTTCATGGCCTCCGGCGCGCTCCCGCCCGGCTTTCCGGCCGTGGAGATCGACGGCGAGTACTACTGGGACGGCGGCCTGGTCTCCAATACCCCGCTGTCGGCCATCCTGCAGGCCAAGCCGCGCCGCAACGCGCTGATCTTCCAGGTGGACCTGTGGAGCGCCCAGGGCGCGCTACCGGAAGACCTGATGGCGGTGGCCACGCGCCAGAAGGACGTGCAGTATTCCAGCCGCACGCGCCTCATTACCGACTCGATGAGCGAGCAGCAGAACTTCCGCCGCCTGCTCAACGACGTGCTGGCGCTGGTGCCCCCGGCGCGCCGCCAGACCGAGGCCTACCTGCGCGCGGCGGCAAGCGCCTGCGATGCGCGCCGCAACGTGATCCAGCTGATTTACCGCGATAAATCGTTCGAAGGCAGCGCGAAGGACTTCCAGTTCGGGCCGCTGACGATGCGGGAACACTGGACCAGCGGGTTGGACGATATCCGCGACACGCTGAGCCGTCCGGAATGGCTGGCCATGCCCACGCATGAGGAACCGTTCGTGACGCACGACATCCATCGGCAAGAGGCCGAGGACGCTCAGTAACTCAGTAACCCATCGCCGCCGGCTGGGCCGCGCCATCTCCCGGGCGCGGCGCGGCCGGGCTGGCCCCGCGTGGCGGGCACAGGCCGAGTTCCAGCGCCATCTTCACCAAATCGGCGAAGGTGCGCGCTGCCATCTTGCGCATGGCCCGGGCGCGATGGATCTTGATGGTGACCTCGCTGATCCCCATCTTCCCGGCAATCTGCTTGTTCATCAGGCCCGAGGCGGCCAGCGTCATCACTTCCCGCTCGCGCTCGCTGAGCGTGGCATAACGGGCGCGCAGGTCGTCGCCGCATTGCAGCGCGTGACGCTTGGTGCGATCGACGGCAATTGCCGCCGACACCGCGTCGAGGAAATCCTGGTCCCGGAACGGCTTGGTCAGGAAGTCCACCGCGCCGGCCTTCATCGCCCGCACCGACATCTCGATATCGCCATAGCCGGTGATGAAGACCACCGGCAGGCACATGCCGCGCTGGTTCATCTCGCGCTGCACCTCCAGCCCGTTGGCCACCCGCAGGCGCACGTCGAGCACCACGCAACTGGGCGAGTCGTCGATTTTCACCGCCAGGAACTCTTCCGCCGTGAGGAAGGAGCGCGAGCGCATGCCGACGGAGCGCAGCAGGTTCGCCAGGGCGTCGTTCATGCCGGGGTCGTCATCGACGATGTAGATCAGCGGTTCGAGGGGGGCGCAGCCGTGAGGGGACTTCGGTGGCAGGGATTTCACGATGGGCTCCGGGTCTTGCAGACAACAATTTCAGTTGCTGGAAGTCTAGGCAGGCAGACGGCAGCCAACAAGACGCATGCCCGGGAGGCCGCGTTTCCAAGTCCGCACCAATCGCCCCGGATACGGACGACAAAAAAAGAACCGACGGCCCCGGAGGAGGAAGCCGTCGGTCAAACGGGATGGAGGAGACAGGATGGAGAGAAGCGGGACGGCTTAGAACGTGATGTTCGGGTTCCCGGCGGCCAGCGCCTGCTCGCGCACTGGCGCGGGCGGGTAGATCCACTGGGTGTTGATCATCATCTTGCGTTCCTTGCCTTCGGCGTGCGTCAGCTTGACCTGACGGTCCCAGCCTTCGGTGTAGACCGCGCCCCAGCTGCCCAGGTCCAGGCAGGTGGCGTAGAACGGCTGGCTGTAGTCGAGCGTCGGCAGGCCCAGCAGGTCGGCGGCCACGTTGTGGCCGGCAAAGCGGCCCATGAACAGCGCGTGCTGGCAGGACATCAGCGAGTAGTGGTCCTGGTCGTCGGTGAGCGCGCGCACCACGTCGCCGGCGCCGAAGACGTCCTTGGCGCCGATCACGCGGAGGTCAGGCGTCACGTCCATGCGGCCCTGGCGGTCCAGGTTCGGGGACACCTGCTTGGTCAGCGTGCTGGCGACCATGCCGCCGGTCCAGATGATGGTGTCGGTATCGATGCGCTCGCCGGTGGCCGTGACCACGCCGGTGGCGTCCATCGACACCACACCCGCACCCAGGCGGGTTTCGATGCGAAGCTGGTCCAGCGCTTCCAGAATCTGCGGACGCGGGCCCGGGCCGAGGTCGGGGCCAATGGCCTCGTTACGCTCCACCACCACGATGCGCGGCTGGTAGTCCTTGCCGAAGATGGCGCGCAGGCGCTCGGGCAGCTCGGTCGCCACTTCCAGGCCGGTGAAGCCGCCGCCGACCACCACGAAGGTATTGCGGGAGGCCGTGCTCGGGCGCGCGGCCAGGCCCTGCAGGTGCTCGCGCAGCTTCACGGCCTCGTCGATCTGGTCCACCGCGAAGGCATGCTCGGTCAGGCCCGGCAGGGGCGGACGGAACAGGCGGCTGCCGCTGGTCAGCACCAGGCGGTCATAGCTGACCGACTGCGTGTCGCCGGAGGTGGTGGTCACATCGACGCTGCGGTCGCCCGGGTGAATCCGGTCGACGGTGCCTTCGATGAACTTCACGTTGACCGCGTTCAGCAGCGGCAGCAGGGGCACGGCCATCTGCTCAGGCTGGGCTTCATGCAGGCGGGGGCGCACGTGCAGCTCGGCCTTGGGCGACACCAGCGTGATCTCGACCACGGTGTCCGCGTTGCGCTCCATGTCCACGACACGCGCCGCACCGAGTGCGGACCAGACGCCGGCGAAGCCGCCGCCCACAATCAGAATCCTTTGTTTCATGGTCGTTTCCTCTTTATCTCAGCCAGGGGTGCCGCCGGGCACGGCAGCGATGGGATACCTACGGGAGGGCAGGGCACCGCTGCAGTGCGGGGACACTGCGGCGGTGCGGCTTGGTTGCCGTCCTGCTTGGGATGAATCGTAGGTGGAGGGGCGGTGGACCGGAAGTACCGCCACGGTACGCATGCTGTTGCCGCGCAGGCACCAATCGAGGGTGTACTCAGTGGGCGATGGCGATGACGCTTCGCATGCCCTCGCGGGCCATCTTGGCGTAGGGGCACATGCGCTCGGTATTGCGCACAAGCTCCTCGGCCACGTGCCGTTCCACACCCGGCATGCGGATGCGGACGTCCGCGATCAGCGCGTAGGCGCCATCGGCGGGGTCGCGCCCGAACGCGACCTCGACGGCCACGGTCATTGCTGCGACATCGACGTGCGCGCGCTTCGCGATCAGGCTCAGCGCGCCGTGGAAGCAGGCGGCAAAGCCCGCCGCGAAGAGCTGCTCGGGATTGGTGCCGCTGCCCGGGCCGCCCAGCGCGGCGGGCAGCCGCAGGTCCAGCATCAGATTGCCGTCATCGGATCTCGCCACCCCGGATGCACGGCCGTGCTCCGCCGTGCCGCCCGATACCGTGACGGTGGTCGTATACAGCGCGGTGAAGCCCTGGCCCCGGTATCGGTCGAGCAGCGTCAGCGGTGGAGGTTCCAGCCTCTCGTTATCCATCGTGTCTCCCGGCTGGTTGTTATCGATGCATCCAGTCGCTGAAGCTGATGTGGCCGAGCCGCGCCTCCCCTTCCGGCACCAGCGTGCCCTCCTGGAGTTCGGCGCCGAAGTAGCGCGCGTCCGGATCCGCCACGGCGGTCTTGGTAGCGCCGGTGGCCTTGAGGTAGCGCTGTACGAGGTCGCTCATCTGGAAACGCTCCGGGCCGGCGATGTCGACGATGCCGTTGACCGGCGCGGCCAGGGCGGCGTCCGCCACGGCGTCTGCCACGTCATCCGAGGCAATCGGCTGGATCAGCGCGGGCGTGATGCGCAGCGTGTCGCTGTCTCCCGCCGACTGGACGATGGCGCCGAGGAATTCGAGGAACTGCGTGGAGCGGACGATGGTGTAGGGGATGCCGGCGCCCCGGATCAGCGCTTCCTGGGCGATCTTGCCGCGGAAATAGCCGCTCTGCGCGAGCTTGTCCGTGCCGACCACCGACAACGCCACATGATGGGCGACCCCGGCGGCCTTCTCGGCGGCGGCCAGGTTGCGGCCGGACGTCTCGAAGAAGTGCAGCACCGCGTCGTCGGCGAACGAGGGCGAGTTCGCCACGTCCACCACCACCTTGGCACCGGCCAGCGCCTTGTCCAGCCCTTCGCCGGTCAGCGCGTTGACGCCCGACTTCGGCGAGGCCGCCACCACGTCATGCCCTTGCGCGACGAGACGCGCCACGACCTTCGTGCCAATGAGGCCGGTTCCGCCAATGACCACAATCTTCATGATGCTTCTCCTTGCTGAGTGCTGCGTTGCCGAGGGGGGATGAATTCACCCTCATGCTAGACACCGGCGGCGCGTGGCGCCAGACCGACGCCAAGCGCACGGTGTTTCCTGTTTCGCACCAATCACAAGGAGACGTACAAAAAGAAGGCTAGCGGTTCACCTGCAGGCGGTATTCGCTGGGGGAGAGGCCGAAGTGGCGCTGGAAGGTCACGCGCATGCGCTCCTCGCTGCCGAAGCCGCATTCGTTGGCAATCTGGTCGATGGCCCGGTTCTGGTCCTGGAGCGCCCGCCGGGCGGCTTCGAGCCGGAACAGCTCCACGCCCTTGGCCGGCGTGCGGCCGGTCTTCTGCTTGTAGACCCGTGCGAAGTTGCGCGGGCTCATGCCGACATAGTCGGCCAGCTGCTCGACGGAAAGCTCGGCCCGGGACAGGTTTTGCACGATCCACATATGGAGCGACTCGAACACCGGCACCTGCCGGCTCTGCGTGATCAGCATCTCGCTCAGTTGCGGCTGCGCGCCGGGCCGCTTCATGTACACCGCGAGTTCCTTGGCGGTGTTCAGCGCCACCTCGTGGCCGTAGTCGGCCTCCACCATGGCGAGCGCGAGGTCGATGCCGGTGGTGACGCCGGCCGAGGTCCAGAGATGCTGCTGTTGCACGAAGATGGCGTCGGCGTCCAGGTCCACGCTGGGAAACAGCTCGTGGAAGCGGTCGCGCATCGCCCAGTGGGTGGTGGCACGCTTGCCGTCGAGCAGGCCGGCGAAGCCCAGCAGGAAGGCGCCGGTGCACACGGACGCCACGCGCCGCACCTTGCACGGCGCGTCGTGCAGCCAGGCGATCAGCGACGCGGAATGCTGGGCCACGTCGATGATCTTCGGGGAGCCCGGCACGATCACCGTGTCGACAAGGCGCAGATCGAACGTCTCCAGCGACTCGACCTGCAGCATCGTGCCTTCCGCCGACGGTACGGCGCCGCCATCCAGGCTGGCGGTATGACAACGGTAGCCCGCCAGCCCGTGCTCGTGCGCGTAGCGGGAAGCGGCCCAGAACACGGTTTGCGGTCCGGCCAGGTCGAGCAGGCTCACTTCGGGATAGACCACGAAAAGAATATTGCGTGGCATCTGTTCAATGTTCCCTGCGTACGGCGTAGGTGTCTGGCCCATGGCTGGTAGCGCTGAAATCGGTGGATGTTAAGTCTTGCGGACAATCTGGCGCAAGACCGTGACCGGCGGATGTCGGGCTGCCTGGTGGACCCGGCGGACCCGGCGGCACGTGGCGCAGATCGATCACGGCCTGCATCAGCGCAGGGCGTTCGACCATGCCGAGGTAGGCACCGTCCCGGGTCACGACCAGCGGGTCCGCCGGGTGCCGGTGCAGCGTCGGTGTCAGTGCCCGCGCCAGCTCGATGACCGTGGCATCGATGCAGAGCCGGTGCGGCGCGTGCGAGACGAACTGCACGCAGTGTTCACGATGGATCCAGCCCCGGTAGCACGGCAGCCGCACCACATCGCCAATCAGCTCGCGGCAGATCACCCCCACCGGCACCTCCCCCCTCAGCACGGCCACCGCGCTGGCGGTGGGATGCTGGGCCAGGATCCGCAGCGCGTCACCCAGGGACTGCGTGTGCTGCACGGCGGGAATTCGGCGCAGCAGGGTCGGCAGCACAGCCGTTGGCACGCGATACGGGTCTTGTTTCATCGGGGAGTCGGGGGGCCCACGCTGGCGCAGGCTGGATCGGGACACTGTCAGAGCGAGTCTAGTCAGGCGCGGGATGGTGAACAAGACACCTGGCGCGGCCACGAAGTTTCCCCGTACGCACCAATCGCCCGGCCGATGCCCGGTACGTGCCGAACGCGGCTGGCAGCTTGGCAGGAATTATGGGAACGCTGTCATTTACGTCACATTGGCCCCTAATTACCATCGAAGCAAGTCCAGAACAGGCCGAAAAACCGGCCGGCATCGAAGTCTTTAGTGAGAAGCAAGCATGAACAATGCAGTACGCGTCGCGGTGGTGTACCACAGTGGGTATGGTCACACGCGCCGACAGGCGGAAGCCGTGCACGCGGGCGCCGCCAGTGTCATGGGGGTAAGGAGCGTGCTGATTCCCGTGGAAGACGTCGACGCGCACTGGAAGGACCTGGAATCGGTCGACGCGGTCATCTTCGGCACGCCCACCTATATGGGTAGCGCCTCCGCGCAGTTCAAGGCGTTCATGGACGCCTCGTCGCAGACCGTGTTCGCCACCGGCGCCTGGAAAGACAAGGTGGCCGCCGGTTTCACCAACGCGGCCTCGCGCTCCGGTGACAAGCTGAACACGCTGCAGCAACTGGCGATTTACGCCGCGCAGCTCGGCATGCACTGGGTCAACCTGGGCCTGCCGCCCGGCCACAACCACTCCGGCTCCACCGAGGACAGCATGAATCGTCATGGCTACTTCCTTGGCGCGGCGGCCCAGAGCGATGCGGATGTCTGCGCCGATGACGGCGCCACCGCGGCGGACCTCAAGACTTCAGCCTACCTGGGTGCGCGCGTGGCGCGTGTGGCCCTGCAACTGGCGGCCGGCCGGGCCGAGTTGGCCAAGCTGTCGCTGGCGGCGTAATCACCGCGGCGGCCCGCGCACCGGCTCCGGGTGGGTGCCCTAGGTGGGCACCCTCAGGTGGGCACGCTCAGGCCGCTTCCTGCGCGGCAGCCAGGTAGCCGTGAATCTGCGAGACGACCACAGCCCCTTCGCCCACGGCGGTGGCCACGCGTTTGGTCGATCCGGACCTCACATCGCCGATGGCGAAGATGCCCGGCACGCAGGTTTCCAGCGTGTTGGTCGGCTGTCCGGCCAGGGTGCCTGTCAGCACGAAGCCCTTCTGATCCAGACCCACCTGGCAACCGCCCAGCCATGCCGTATTCGGGTCGGCGCCGGTGAACAGGAACACATGCTGAATCGCTTTCTTCTCTTCCACACCCGTCTCGCGGTTGCGGAGTACCACGCCGGTGAGCCGGGCGTCGCCGCTCAGGTTCGTCACTTCGGTATGCGCATGGACGGTGATGTTGGGCTGCGCGGCGATGCGGTCGATCAGGTACCGGGACATGCTCTGTTCGAGGCTCGCCCCCCGGATCACGATATGCACGTGCGCGGCGTGCGCGCCGAGGAACACGGCGGCCTGGCCGGCCGAGTTGCCGCCGCCCACCAGCACCACTTCCTGGCTGGCGCAGAGCTTGGCTTCCACCGGCGATGCCCAGTAATAGAGTCCCCGGCCCTCGAACATCGCCCGGTTCGGGATCGGCGGGCGACGGTAGGCGGCGCCGCTGGCGATGATCATCGTGCGCGCGCGCACCGTATCACCGGCCTTGGTGCGCACCTTGTGCACCGTGCCGCAGTCCAGCCGGGCGACTTCGACGGGGCTCGCGATATGCGCGCCGAACTTCTGCGCCTGGGCGTAGGCATTGGCGGTCAGCGTGTGGCCCGAGATGCCCGCCGGAAAGCCGAGGTAGTTCTCGATGCGCGCGCTGGCGCCCGCCTGCCCGCCGGGCGAGAGGGCGTCCAGCACGATCACGCGCAGGCCTTCGGACGCCGCGTAGACGGCGGCGGCGAGTCCCGCCGGGCCGGCGCCGATGATGCCGACGTCGTAGACGCGGTCCTTGTCGAGTTCGGGCAGCAAGCCGAGGCAGGCCAGCACCTGCGTGGTATCGGGCCGGCGCAGCACCGTGCCGTTGGGGCAGATCATCAGCGGGAGGTCGGCCTCGTGGGCGTCGAACTTGCGCAGCATGCCGGCGGCGTCCTCGTCGGTGTCGAGATCGAACACCGAGTAGGGGTAATTGTTGCGGCGCAGCAAGGCCTGGAGTTCGACCATGGCGGCGTCGCTGCCGTGGCCGACCAGCGACGGGCCGCGCCCGCGCTGGATCATCGCCGTGCGGCGCAGGATCAGCGCCTGCATGATCAGTTCGCCGAGCACCGCCTCCGCCACCATCAGGGAGCGCAGGCAGGCCGGGCGCACGACGATGGCGCGCACATCCTCCATGGCGATGCCGTCCACCAGTTCCGGCATGCCGGAAAGCTGGCCGATCTCGGCCAGGAAGTTGCCCGGGCCGTGTTCCGTGACCAGCGTGCTGTCGCCGATGCCGTCACGCTGGACGATGCGCACCCGCCCTTCCACCACCAGCACCAGCCCGCTGGCCGGGTCGCCGGTGCGCACCACCAGTTCGCCGGCACGCCAGGTCCGTTCAGCGCCATAAGGCGCGATCCGGGCGATGTCTGCGGCGGTCAGGTGCGGGTACATCTGCCGACGATGAAACGCAATGACCGGAGCGCCCGGTTGCTCTCCCGACGCATCGCCAGCGGCGGTGGCGGAAGTGAGGGGGTTCGGGAGGGTGTCCATGGCGTTTTCGAGGGTGAGGTGGGCTTGGATTGCAGAGTAGCAGTCCGGCCCCGGAAACTCAGTCATGCACTCGGCGACTCCCGTACGACTTACGTATATCGATCCGCAACCGCTTCGACTGGGGAACAGCAGGAATGAACCGATCCGACACATTGGACCCGGCGGCAGGCGTGGCATCGATCGTCCCGGCGACGCCCTTGGCGCCCGGGGAGGCCATGGAACGTGGCTTCCGCGTCAGCCTCCCGAATCGCGCCGATGCGCTGTCCACGGGCTTTGCGGCGAGCTACGCCGGCATCATGGCCTTCATGGCGGTGGCCAGCGAGGGCAGCTTCGCCAAGGCCGGCGAGCGCCTCGGCATCGGCCGCTCGGCGGTGAGCCGCAACGTGCAGAAGCTGGAGACGCAGCTGAGCACGCGGCTGTTCCTGCGTACCACGCGCACCACACAACTGACACGCGAGGGCCAGCGCTTTTTCGAGAATTGTCATCAGGGCGTCACGCATATCGTCGAGGCCATGAACGACATGCTGGAGCTGCGCGAAGGCCCGCCGCGCGGCATGATCCGCATCAGCGCCACCGTGGGCTTTGGCCGGAAGGTGGTGGCACCGCTGCTGGAGCCATTCATGGCCGCCTATCCCGAGATCGCCATCGAATTGCTGCTCGACGACCGGCCCACCGACTTCGCCTCCGAGCAGGTCGACGTGGCCTTCCGCAACGGGCGCATCGAGGACTCCAGCATCATCGCCAAGCAGCTGATTCCGATGCAGATGGCGCTGTGCGCGTCGCCCGCCTACGTGGCGCGGCACGGCCTGCCCGATGCGCTGGAAGACCTGAGCCGGCATACCTGCATCAACTTCCGCTTTGCCAGCGGGCGGGTCTTCGAATGGGAGTTCAAGGTGGAGGGGCAACTGCGCAAGGTCATGCCGACCGCGCGGCTCACGTTCAACGACGCCGACCTGGTCCTGCATGCGGTCCTGCAGGGCTGGGGCATCGCGCAGCTGGCCGGGTACCAGATCGCCGAGCCCCTGGCCGCCGGGCAACTGGTGGTGGCGATGGGCCGCTACGCGCCCGACGACCGCGGGCACTACCTCTGCTACCTGAGCCGGCAGCACCTGCCCACGCGCATCCGCGTGTTTATCGACTTCATGACCGATGCGATCCGCGCGCAGGCGCTGAACTGCCTGACCGACTTCAACCCCGAGCCGGATCTGATCCCGGCGCCGATCGGTTGAGTGCCGCCGCGACGAAGTCGATGAACACCTTCGCGCGGACGGGCAGGCGCCGCCCGAAGCTGTGCAGCACCTGCAGCGGCACGGGCCGCAGGCCGACATCGGGCAGCACCACGCGCAGGCGGTTGGCGTCGAGATCGGCCTGCACGGCCGTGCGCAGGATCTGGGCGATGCCCAGCCCGTTGACGGCGGCGGTGCGCAGCGCCTCGCCGCTGTCCGAGTCGAACGCGCCTTCCAGCGGCACGCGCGCCCCATCGGCAAAGGCGATCGGCACCACCTGCCCGGCCAGCCGGTAGCGCACGTGCCGGTGCGCGGCCAGATCCGCCACCGTGCGTGGCACGCCGTGCCGCTCCAGATAGTCCGGGGAGGCCACCAGCACCAGCGGCAGGTCCGCCAGCGGCTTGGCGAACAGGCCGCTGTCGACCACCTGCCCGGCGCGCAGGGCCAGGTCGAAGCCTTCACGGATCAGGTCGACATGCTGGTCGCTGACGCTGACCTCCAGCGCCAGCCGGGGATGGCGCGGCATCAGGATCGCCGTGACCGGCCCCAGCAGCGAGCGCGCGAGGTCGCTCGGCATGCTGATGCGCAGCGTGCCCACCGCCGTGGACGGGGTGCCCAGCACCTCGGCGGCCTCCTCCAGCCCCCGCACCAGCGACGCCACGCGCCCGTAGTAGGCCTGCCCCTCGTCGGTCAGCTCGAAGGCGCGCGTCGAGCGGTGGAACAGCTTCACGCCCAGCCGCGCCTCCAGCCGCGCAATGCTCTTGGACACCGCCGAGGGCGTGGTGCCGAGCCGCCGCGCGGCGGCCGTGAACGAGCCCGCTTCCACGGCGCGGACGAAGGCGGACAAGCCATGCAGGCGTTCGATCGACATTGATGACAGGTTGGCACAAGTGATGGGTCTATTGTAGGGCTGGGAGGCCCCGGCCCGCTCTGGCTAAATGCGTAGGCAAACCCATCAGGCTTATCGAGGAACGCATATGAACACGCTAGCAGAAAAGGTCGCCGTCGTTACCGGCGGCAACAGTGGCATCGGTTTCGCCATCGCCCGTCAATTCGTCGACCAGGGCGCCCATGTGGTGATCGTCGGGCGCCGCAACGACGCCGTGGAGGCCGCCGTGGCCGAACTGGGCGCGAAGGCAGTCGGCCTGACCGGCGACATCGCCGATCTCGCCACCCACGACCGCGTGGCCGCCCTCGTTGCCGAGCGCTTCGGCGGCGCCGACATCTACGTGGCCAACGCCGGGATGAACATCATCACCGAATCCGCACAGGTCGGCATCGACGAGTACGACACCCACTTCGCCACCAACACCCGGGCGGTGTTCTTCGGCGTGCAGAAGATTGCGCCGGTGCTGCGCAACGGCGGCGCGGTGCTGCTGGTCAGCTCGATTGCCAGCGGCAAGGTGCTCGACGGCCACGCGGTCTATGCCGGCAGCAAGGCCGCCATCGAAGCGTTCGCGCGGAACTGGGCGCTGGAGTTCAAGGGACGCGGCATTCGCGTCAACGTGATCAGCCCGGGCCCGACCGAGACGCCGATCCTGGCCAAGCTGGGCGTCGGCCCGGCCGAGCGCCCCGGCTTCGAGGCCGCCATGGCCGCCGCCATCCCGCTGGGCCGGCTGGGCCGCGCCGACGAGGTGGCATCGGCCGCCGTGATGCTGGCAGGCAATGCCGGGAGCTTCATCACCGGCGTGAACCTGCGCGTGGACGGCGGCATCTCGCTGACCTGAGCCGGCTGATCCGGGCGCAGAAACGAAGAAGCCCGCCGGAAGGCGGGCAGTAGAAACGAAGAAGCCCGCCGGAAGGCGGGCTTCTGTCATGCGTACAGCGGTGTAGTGCTTACTGCGGACGGTTCACCGAGATGTCGAAGAACGGCACCGGCGCGCTGAGGCTGATCATCACGCCCAAGCCGGTGTTGTTCAACGTCATGGCAATCCCCTCGCGCAGGCCGTTGGCGGCCGCGCGATAACGCAGACCCGGCACCGGGCTGTTCTGCGTCCAGCTGTCCGGACGGCCGTCGCCGCGCAGGCGCGAGTAGACGCCGGTCACCGGATCTGCCGCAGTGATCGTCGTCGACGCCGTTTCCATCAAGAGCGTGCTGTCGGCGAAGGCCGTGAGGTCCCAGTACGAATTCTTCGTGCCGACCACCGGCATCGCGCGGGCAATCGCCTTGGTGGCGATCATGATGCCGTTCGGCTGTGTGATCACGACCGTGAGCTGGCCGTCCGTGCCCTTGAACGCCACGGCTTGCGCAACGCCCGAGGTGTCCGTCAGGTCGAAGCCGCCAGTGGGGTTGACCGTGACCGTGCCCAGATCGGCGTCGAGCCATGGCGTGCAGGTACTGGTACCCGTGCAATCCGCGCCGGCGGTCATCTTGCCGGCGGCATTCAGGGTGAACTTCACACGCGCGGGCGCGTACGGCACGCTGGGGTCGTCACGCTCGAAGCCCAGGCCGTTCCAGTCGCCAGCCAGTTCAGCCAGCGGCAGGGTCTGCGCCGGGACGATCAGCGGCGGGAAGACCGTGGGGGCACCGACACCCAGGCTCGGCACCACCATCATGCCGATGCCCGACTTCGCCACCATGATGTCCAACGCCATCGGGGCGGTGCCGAACGTGAAGTGGCAGGCGTCGCCGACAACCGGGGTCAACGGCGTGGGGGGAGCAATTTCGATACCGTCGGCGAAGCTGGCCACGGGAACGAACGACGTCGTGTCGGCGTTGAACTTCATCGGCCCGATGATGCCGCCCGTCACCATGAAGTAGTTGCCCGTGCGCAGCCCCGCGCAGGTGGCCGAGGCCGGCTGCAGGATCGTGCCGATGGCGGTCGCGCCGGCGTTGCTGCCCACTGCCGACGACAGGTCGGCCAGCGTGGTCTTCGCCGTGGCCAGGCGTGCCATCAGTTGGTCCAGCAGCTTGTCCAGCGCATTGCCGGCGTTGCTGCCGTTGGCGGCCACCAGCGGTGCCTTGAACGGGTCGATGCCCGTCAGGTCGACCACGCCGGTCAGGACCAGGCTCACGGCGTTGTTGGCCTTGGTCAGGCCGTCCGCGGTGATGAGGTTCTGGGCATTCTTGTCGAACTGGGTGAAGAACGTCGTGGTGCTCCCGCCCGCCAGCGCGGCGGTCAGCAGTTCGGTCAGCGGCGTGATGTTGGCCACGGCGCTGGTGCCGGAGCCGCCTTCCACCACCGAGTGCAGCGTCGTGCCGTCCGGCGTGGTCACGGCCAGCACGCACGGACGCACAGCGTTGTCGATATTGAGGGTGAACGTGCCGTCAGCGGCCGTGGTGGCCGTGCCGCTACCCGTGGCGCATTTCGCCTGGACCGTGGCGCCAGCCAGCGCCGCACCGACCGCAGCCGTGCCGCTGATCTTGGTGGTCACCGGCGCGCTGCCCGAACCGCCGGCCGGCGTGCTGGTGGTGCCATCCCCGGAGCCGCCGCCGCAGGCCGAAAGCACCGCAGCCGCCAAACCCGTCAACAAAATCCTCGATTTCATCCCTGACCTCTTTCTTATGATGTCTTTCCCCGCGCAGCGACCCGCAGCGCGTACCCGCGGGCAAATCTACGATGCCCGGCGGCGTGGAGTGTCAGGGAGTGGTCTTGCGCCGGCCAACCCGCTGTGGGGGGATTGACAACACAACAGGATTGGCACATTTCGGCGACTTTGTCTCAAATCGCAATAATGCGTTATTCGACACCTGAATCCTTGTCAGAGCGGCGGCAGCCGCCGCCTGACCGGCTGGGATTTGACGATGGACGAACTGGTCTCCGCCATATCGGTAATCCGCTCGAGAATATGGTCCAGGTGCTCGATGGAGCGGAGGTACAGCCGTCCGATAAAGCAGTCGTCCCCGGTCACCTTGTCGCATTCGCCGAATTCGGGAATCGATTCGATCAGCTTCTGCACCTGCTGGAGCTTCCCCGGCAGCGGCCGGATGCGGACGATGGCCTGCATCGGGTAGCCGAGCRTGCGCGGTTCGGCATCCACGGTAAAGGCGCGGATCACCCCGCGCTCCTCCAGCCGCCGCAGCCGCTCCGACGCCGCCGGCGACGACAGCCCCACCTGCTCCGCCAGCGCCTTCACCGGCATGCGCGCGTCCTGCTGGAGCAGCGCCAGGATACGGCGGTCCAGATCGTCGATCGACATAGGAAATTTCCCCCTTTTGCCTAATTAAGTAAGGAATATAGGCGACTTGCCTACATTCCGGCATGGGCAGCGGGCGGACGACCTCGTAAACTGCCTAGCCTCGATAGGAGGATTCGCAGTGGACGAGCGCAAACGCGGGATGATGGAAATGGTGGCGGCGATGGTCATCTCCGGCACCATCGGCTGGCTGGTGGTGGTGTCGGGCCGCCCGGTGACGCAGGTGGTGTTCTGGCGCTGCGCGTTCGGCGCGACCGTGCTGCTGGCGGTCTGCGCCGCCAAGGGCTACCTCAAGCCGGGCACGCTGAACCGCCGCCAGTTGCTGCTCGCGGTGGCGGGCGGCGTGGCCATCGTCGCCAACTGGCTGCTGCTGTTTTCGGCCTACGCGGGGGCGTCCATCTCGATTGCCACGGCGGTCTACAACACCCAGCCGTTCATGCTGGTGGCGCTCGGCGCGGTGTTCCTGCGCGAGCGGCTGACACTGGCCAAGCTCGGCTGGCTGCTGCTGTCCTTCGGCGGCATGCTGCTGATCGTGCAGGCCAAGCCCGGCGCCGGCGCGCCGCACGGCGACTACCTGGTCGGCATCCTGCTGGCGCTGGGCGCGGCGTTCTGCTACGCGCTGGCCGCGATGTTTGCGAAACAGCTCAAGGGCACGCCGCCGCATCTGATCGCCCTGATCCATGTGATCGTCGGCACCGTGATGCTGCTGCCGATGGCGGTGTCGTCGGATTTGCCGTCCGGCCTCGTGCCGTGGGCCACGCTGACCACCATGGGCGTGGTCCATACCGGCCTGATGTACATCCTGCTCTACGGCGCGATTCAGAAATTGCCTACGCACCTGACCGGCGCGCTGTCCTTCATCTATCCGATCGTCGCCATCCTGGTGGACCGGGTGGCGTTCGGCCACCAGTTGCACCCGACCCAGTTGGTCGGGGCGACGCTGATCCTGCTGGCCGCCGCCGGCATGACGCTGGGCTGGCCATGGCGCAAGCCGGCAGCAATGGTGGAGGTGGAGGGCAAGTCCTCAACGTGAGGCGGGGTCCGGCGCGCCGATGCGGTCGAGCGCCGCGAGCACGTCCGGCGCCGGCGCCAGCGTGGCTGCCTGCAGGTTTTCGCGCAGATGGCCGACCGACGAGGTGCCCGGGATCAGCAGGATATTGGGCGACCGGTGCAGCAGCCAGGCCAGCGCCACCTGCATCGGCGTAGCGCCCAGCGAGCGCGCGATATCCGCCAGCGCCGTGGACTGGATCGGCGAAAACCCACCCAGCGGGAAGAACGGCGTGTAAGCGATGCCCTGCCGCGCCAGATCGTCGATCAGCGCCTCGTCGTGGCGGTGCACGAGGTTGTACTGGTTCTGCACGCAGACAATCTTCGTGATGCGCTGCGCCTCCGCCACCTGCGTGGCAGTGACATTGCTCAGACCGATGTGGCGAATCAGGCCCTTTTGCTGGAGTTCGGCCAGCGCCACCACCTGCCGCTCCAGCGATCCCTCAGACGGCGCGTGGATATCGCCCATCGCCCGCAGATTGACGACATCCAGCGCCTCCAGCCCCAGGTTGCGCAGGTTGTCGTGCACGCCACGCGCGAGGTCTTCCGGCTCCAGCGCCGGAATCCAGGCGGCATCCGCGCCGCGCACCGCGCCCAGCTTGGTCACGATCAGCAGATCGTCCGGATACGGGTGCAGCGCCTCGCGAATCAGCTGGTTGGTGATATGCGGGCCGTAGTAATCGCTGGTGTCGATATGGTTCACGCCCAGCGCCACGGCCTCGCGCAGGACGGCGATGGCGGCGTCGCGGTCCTTCGGCGGGCCGAATACGCCGGGGCCGGCCAGTTGCATCGCGCCGTAGCCGAGGCGGCGAATGGTCCGACCGGCCAGCGAAAAGGTGTTCAGGGGTTGGGATGCCGACATGACGCGCTCCTTGGAAGTGGGTGAAGCGAGTATGAGAGCGATTGCGCTGTTCGATAATCCCATCTAGATTGCACAGGTTGTTCAATAATCTGCACAGTCCGTGCCATTGCTGCGATGGAATTCAACGACCTTGCCGCCTTTGTTTCAGTCGCCCGCGCGGGCGGGTTCCGGGATGCTGCACGAATCGGCGGGGTATCCGCATCGAGCCTGAGCATTGCCGTGCGCCGGCTGGAAGCGCGGCTCGGCCTGCGGCTGCTGAACCGCACCACGCGCAGCGTGGCGCCGACCGAAGCCGGGCTGCGCCTGCTGGAGAAGCTGACGCCGCTGTTCAGCGAGATGGAAGCCTCGCTCGACGTGCTGAACCTGTTCCGCGACAAACCCACCGGCACGCTCCGGCTCAACGTGCCGTCGAGCGTGGCCACGCTGGAGCTGACCGCGCTGCTGCCCCGCTTTCTTGAGACTTATCCCGATATCCGCGTCGAGGTGATCGTCGAGGACAGCTTTGTCGATCTGCTGACGATTGGCTGCGACGCCGGCATCCGCTATGACGAGCGGCTGGAGCAGGACATGATCGCCGTGCCGATTGGCGCGCGCGTGCAGCGCTTTGCGACGGCTGCGGCGCCGTCCTATCTGGATCGGCACGGTCGGCCCAGCCATCCGCGCGAACTGCTCGGCCACGCCTGCCTGCGCGGCCAGTTCGCCGGCGGCGCCATGCCGCCGTGGATCTTCGAGCGCGATGGCGAGGTGGTGACGCTGGACCCGCCCGGGCCGCTGGTCATGAAGCCGGCCGCCGCCTTCCACCTCGCCTTCGAGATCGCCCTGGCGGGCGGCGGCGTGGTCCATTTCTTCGAGGGCGGCCTGCGCCGCTACCTCGACAGCGGCGCGCTGGAGCCCATCCTGGAGCCGTGGTGGCAGACGTTCTCCGGACCGTTCCTCTACTACCCCGGCCATCGCCACGTGCCCGCGCCGCTGCGCGCTTTTATCGATTTCGTGAAGGCGGCGTAAATCAGAACGGCGCCGCCAAGGTCAGCCGCACGCCCTGCTGCAATCCGCCCATGCCGAACATCACGTTGTAGTCCAGCCCGAAGCGCATCGAGCGGGTGCGCAGCTTGGCGCCCAATCCAATCTGCACGCGGTCACGGCCGTACGGCGAGCCGTTCACGGTGTAGGCCGGCCCGGCGCCGGCCAGGTCGGCATAGGCCAGCCCGGCCCCGCTCTGGCCGTTGAAGTCGTGCTGGAATTCGACCCGCGCGAACGGCAGGAACAGGCCCCAGCGCGTGGGCTGCGCGTACTCGGTGCGCAGGCCCAGCGTGCCGGACACCGCGGTCACGGTCTGCCCGAAGTAGGTCAGCGAACTGAAGCCGGCGCCCGTTTCCGAATACCGGTCGAGCGTGCTTTCCGAGACCGACAGGCGGCCGTAGGGCGACACCAGCCACGCCGAGTCGCGGTACTCGTAGCCGGTGGAGACCGAGGCGAAGACCTGATGCCCGTCGCGGCTGCCATAGGCGAAGGCGCTTTCGTCGCCCACCCAGCGGCGCGAATCGAAATTCAGCGAGCCGTAGCCGGCCACCCCGTCGATAAACAGCGAGGGCTTCGGGCGATAGCTGCCGTAGAGCGCCACGCTGAAGGCGTCGGCCTTGCTTTGCGTGCCGGAGGCCCCGACGTCCGTCGAATCGCGCCCGTAGCCAAAGCCGAGGCCGAGCGTGAATTCGTCCGAGAACCGGTAGTCCGCGCCGGCGGTCACGCCGCCCGTGGTGAAGCGGAAGCCAGACCGTTGCGCCGTGGTGTTGGCGAAGCCGAAGTCCACCGTGCCGGCGGTCCAGAAGGCCAGGCGGATATCGTCATTGTCCGGCGTCGACGCGGCGCCGGCATTCGGCAGGTCTGGTGCGGTGCCCTCGCCGGTCCCATCGCCGGTCCCATCGCCGGCGCCGGCTTCGGCGGCCACCGCGGCCTCGCGCGATCCCGCTCCCCTATCCATCCCACCGCGCCGGCCCGTGTCGGCCAGCCGGCTCCCGGGCAGCACGCCGCGCAGGCAGGCATCGCGCGCGGTCAGGTTCTGCTCGGACTCGCAGCGCCGCGTATCGCCCTCGGTGCGCGGCATCTGCACCGTGATCTGGTTGCCAGACGGCGCCCGGCCCTTGCCGTGCAGCTGCTCCAGACGCTGGTTGTAATTGCTGAGCTGCGCCGTCGCAAAGCGGCGCGCGGCCTGGATCTGGGCGTTGATCAGGCCCGAGACGTCCGGGTCGGTCGACGGATCGCGGCGCGCGGCCACGCTCAGCTCGAGCACGGCTGGCGACGAGGTGGCGATGGCATTGCTCAGCGTGTAGGTCACCACGGCGGCGCCCGAGAACGCGGCAGCCGGCGTGAACGTCACCGTGTAGCCGGCGGCGGCAGCCACCTGCTTGTCCGCGCTGGCGGGGCTCTTGGTCGCGCTGGCGGCCACGGTGGCACTGCCGGCGTTGGCCGGCGTCACCGAGACGATGGTCACGCCCGTGAACGGGCCACCCGTGGCGCCCTCGGTCACGTCCACGCTGACCGGCCGGTTGGCGAGGGTCGAGAGCTGCCGCTGGGCCACCGCGATCGGCACCGCGTTCACGTTGACGGTGACCGTCACCGGCGCCGAGGCCCCGGCGCTATTGTTCAGCGCGTAGGCGAACGTCACCGCGCCCGAGGTGGTCGGCGTGGGGGTGTAGACAATGTCCAGCCCATTGACGACCACGCTGCCACTGGCCGGCGGCGTGGTGATCGTCACGCCCGAGAACGGCGCGCCCGTGGCGTTGGCGGCGGCATGGATCGTCACTGGTCCGTTGGAGGCCGTGGTCACCGCCACCGGCGGCGCTGTGGGAATCGTCTGCGCCGTGGCCAGCGTGAAGCTGCGGGTGGTGGTGAATGGCGCGCCCACCCCCGTGCTGCTGTCCATGATCTTCACGGTAAAGGTGGAGGCGCCCGGCGTGGTCGGGGTACCGCTCAGCACACCAGTGCTCGCGTTCAACGACAATCCGGGCGGCAGCGTGCCGGCCGAGATGCTGAAGGTGTAGGGTGCCACACCGCCAGCGCCGGTCAGCGTCTGGCTGTAGGCGGTGCCGAGGGTCGGCGTGGGTAGCGTGGCGGGCGACAGCGTCAGCGTGGGCGTTCCCACGATCAGCGTGTAGGGCCGGCTGCCCGTGTATGGGCCGCCGCCGGTGCTGCTGTCCGTGGCGGTTACGGTGACGTTGAAGGCGCCACTCGCTGTCGGCGTCCCCGACAGCAAGCCCGCCGGGGACAGCGTTACGCCAGCCGGCAGCGCCCCGCTGGTCACGGCATAGGTATACGGCGCCGTGCCCCCACCTGCCGTCAGGACCTGGTTGTAGGGCGCACCCACGGTGCCGTTTGGCACGGCCGTCGGACTCATGGTCACCATCGGCACGCCGACGGTCATCACGTAGCTCTGCGTAGTCGAGAAGCCTGCGGTGTCGGTCGCGGTGATGCTGAAAGCGACAGCGCCGCCCCCGGTTGGCGTGCCCGCTAACACCCCACTCGGGCTTAGCGCCAGCCCGGACGGGAGCGTACCGCTCGTCACGGCATAGCTGTACGGCGCGGTCCCGCCGCTTGTCGACATGGTCTGGCTGTAGGCGATGGCGACCACGGGAGTCGGCAAGGTGCTCGGACTCATCGAGAGGGTTGGCGGAAGGACCGACAACGTCAGCGGACTGCTCGTCTTGGAGAACGGGCCGACACCTGTGCTGCTGTCGGTCGCTTTGACCGTGAAGACGTAGGTGCCGGCGCTCGTGGCCGTGCCGGCCAGCGTACCGTTGGAGGCGAGGCTGATCCCAGACGGCAGTGCGCCTGAGGCGAGCGTATAGGTGTACGGCGCGGCGCCGCCGGACGCCATGGCCAGCGACTGGCTGTGCGGCACGCCTGCGGTGGCGGCGGTTGGCGAGGGCAGCGCATAGCTGATCGTCGGCGGTGCGACCGTTATCGTGACAGTGGCCGGCGTCGAGGTACCCGAACCGTTCGAGGCCGTGTAGGTGAAGCTGTCCGGGCCGGCATAGCCGGCCATCGGCGTATAGCTGATGGACGTGCCCGACGTCATGACAGTGCCGTGGGCGGCTGGCATCGCTACCGCGACGCTGGTGGCCGCACCACCGCTCAGCGCCAGCGTGATCGGGTTGTTGTTGCTCCCGTAGGCCACCGCAGCGGAGACGGCTCCCGCCGTGGGCAGCGGGGTGAAATAGGTGAATTGGTCCGCGGCGCTGGTGGCGCTGGTACCCTCTGCCGTGGTCACGGTCACATCGACCGTGCCGGCGGCCCCGGGGGGCGCTGTGGCGGTGATATTCGTCGAACTGCCCACGACGAAGCTGGCCGAGGTCGCGCCGAACCTGACGTCGGGTATGCCTGTGAAATCGGTCCCGATGATCGTCACAATCGTGCCGCCGGCGGTGGATCCGCTGGAAGGGCTGATCGACGTCACCGTGGGCGGCACCGCCCATGCCAGTTGCGCGACAGCCATCAGCCACAGCGCCAGGATCGTTCCCAGCCATCGCCGGAAGACCCTCGCCATGCCCGTGGACCCTGCGCGCGCCACCCCTGCGGCGCCGTGCTGGCAACCGCCTCGTTTTTTGTTGTTTTGCACCCGATTTCTCCCGCAACCCCGCCTTTATTTAGGGGGCTGTTCTTTTTTCAGACCGGGCAGACCATAAGCGAAAGTGGCGCCTACGGCATCCCCCTATTGGGTACTGTCGCCCGTGCAGCGGCCGCTTTGTCCATTTTTCACAACGGACTCGCCCATCAAAAATTCCTGAAAATTCCTCTTGAAATGAGATCGATTCCCATTTACACTGCTTTCACTGTCTGACGAACGGCACCGCCGGCGCAGACAAAACAGTTTTCAGGGCGTGGCAGCAATGCGGCGCCTGTTACCGACTTTTGTGGGGACCGCTCCGACACACGGAGCGTTTGGTAGTAGCCAGTCGCAGGAAGATCGGGAAAACATCCAGACCCCGTTTTCCCGATCGCGTCATCCTGCGACAAGCCAGGCCACCTTTTTATTCCGCGCGCCGTCAGGCACGGCGCGCCGCCCGGGACGGCTGCCAGTCTGCGTCGTCCGGCCCGGGTGCTTCTCGCCTGATTTCCAGCACGCCTCGGCCGGTGGGCCATCGATACCTCGATACCCGCGCCCACCGCCTTCGGAATCCTCGTGGAGTCAACTAACTGAGCGCACCCCGCCCGGTGCGAGCCGCCGCATGTCCCTGTCATCCGTGAAGTCCAGCCCTACCCCTCTCCAACGCGCCGGCCTCAAAGCCACGTCGCCCCGCATGCATGTGCTGGAGGCGTTCCGGCGCAGCGACCGCCGCCACCTGAGCGCGGAAGATGTCTACCGGATCCTGCTGGCGCAGGAAGTGGATGCGGGCCTGTCCACGGTCTATCGCGTGCTGAACCAGCTGGTGCAGGCCAATATCCTCCTGCGACACACCTTCGAGGCCGACCACGCCGTGTTCGAGCTGAACGAGGGCGGCCACCATGACCACCTGATCTGCGTGAGCTGCGGGGTGGTGGAGGAATTCCGTGACGAGGGGATCGAGCAACGCCAGCGCAAGGTGGCGGCCGAGAATGATTTCGAGCTGCGCGAGCACATGCTGGTGCTCTATGGCCTGTGCCCGGCCTGCCAGGTGGTGCCGGGAAGCGAGTAATCGGCCGGGCAGAAGTGCCGGCCGGATCTCTTACAGAATTGGCCGATTCTGTTACAAATGTGCGTGAATAGTAATACGCCAGATGGGTAGAGTGGAGTCATAACCTCTCACCCCCTGGTGAATACTATGAACAAGCGTCCTCTTTCCCTGCTGGTTTTCGTCGCTGGCGCCGCCGCGCTGGCGGCCTCCACTGCCGCCATGGCGCGCGTCGATATCGACGTCAACCTCGGCGCGCCGGCCCCGGTCTACGTGGCACCCGCTCCCGTCTATGTCGAGCCCCGTCCGGCCCCGGTCTACATGCCGCCGCCGCCGGTGGTCTATCGTCCGGCGCCGGTGGTGGTGGCGCCGGTCGTGATCGGCTGGCATGGCGATCGCTACTGGGATGGCGGCCGCTGGTATGACCGCCGCCAGTACCAGGCGTGGCATCGTCACGACAACGGCCATGGCTATGGGTATGGCCGCGACCGTCACGATGACCATCGCGGCCATGACGACCACCGCGACCATGGTGACCGTGGCGACCACCGCCACTAAGTCAGACCAATAAGTCAGACCAATAAGCCAGTCGTCAGGAGCTTGCCGCAGCGGGTTTGACCGCCGGCGCGGCCGGCTTCAGCACCAGCCAGACCGCCGCGCCGATCAGCAGCATTCCGGCGGCATGCGCCCACGACAGCGTCTCGCCCAGGAACATCCAGCCCCAGACGATGCCGAACGGCGGAATCAGGAAGGTCACCGTCAGCGACCGCACCGGGCCCAGATCCGCCACCAGCCGGAAATACAGCACGTAGGCGATGGCCGTGCAGACCATGCCGAGGCCGAGCATGGCCGCCCACACGCCCAGGCCAGCGGCCGGCAGCGTGTTCTCGCGCACCAGCGCGGCCAGGCTGAACGGCAGCAGGAACAGCGTCGCGCCGACCATGCTGCCCGCCGCCACGAGCCGGTTATCCAGGCCGCCGCGCGCGGTGATCCAGCGGCGCGTCAGGAAGCCGGCCAGCCCGTAGCACGAGGTCGCCACCAGGCAGGCCAGCGCGCCGAGCAACACGTCATGCGAGAACACCACCGGGCCAGTGCGCGTGAGCACCGCCACCCCGGCCAGCCCGATCAGCACCCCCATCCCCTTGGCGCGCGTCAGCTTCTCGGCGAAGAACAGACTGCCGATCAGCACGCCCATCAGCGGCGTCATGGCGTTGAAAATGGCCGAATAGCCCGCCGGCAGCCACAGCGCAGCTACCGAATACATCACGAACGGGATACCCGAGTTGATGATGCCCAGCGCGATCACCGGGCGCCACTTGCCCTGCATATCCCATTTCACTTTCATCAGCATCAGGCAGGCCGCCAGCGTGACGGCACCGATCAGCACGCGGAAGAACGCTGTCGGCAGCGGCCCCAGCACCGGCGCGCCGATGCGCACGAACAGGAAACTGGCGCCCCAGATGGCGGACAGCGACAGCAGACGAATCAGGTCGGAGGGTTTCATGGGCTTCGTGAGAAGCAACGATTCGGGCGCCTGCCGCGAAACCGTTGCGCATTGGATACAAAACGACGAAAAATCGATCGATATGCCCCGTGCCGTAGGTTGATTGAACAACACGACGCGCGACACCGTACTGCCATTACACCGCGCCCGACGGCAGGCTGCGCGCTGGAATCGGACCTGATCCTGACCACGAAAATGGCCAGAGAACACGCGCTAAAAGTCGCAAAGTCTGCCCATAAGTGGGGCAAAGATCACCATTGTTGCGGAATCGCTGCAGAATCGCTTTCGGATGCCTTTCATACCTACCCCCCATATGTGGGGAGCCCTAGCACAGGGCGTGACATCGCGTATTCGATTCCGCTAAACTCTGTTCTGCGCCAGAGTTAATTGACCCCTCCGACGCATTCCCGACAAGCCGCCAGGCAACCCTGGCGGCTTCTTTTTTTCTGCCGTCGGAAAGCGCCTATCGTATGCGACTTCGGCATCTCTTGGGCAGCGCCGCAGCGCGCGCGGTAAAATCCGCGTCAACCGCCAGTCCCCCCTTTGCGTTGCCTGCCTCATGAAACGACAGTTCCTCGGCTTGTTAGCCCGCGTCTACGTCTTGCAATTCGCCATGGAGGTGCCCGCCACCGTGGCCATGCTTGCAGAAATGCTGATGGAGTACGGATTCCAGGTGGATATCGGCACGGTACGGCCTTTGCTGCGCGCGTTGCAGATGGATGGGTATCTGGAAAGTGTATTGCGCGACGGTATCGGGCGGGTCTACCAACTGACCGAACAGGGACGCGAGGAACTGGCGAGCAGCCGGCTGCGCATCGACGAACTGTACCGCCGGCTCCATTCGCCCAACGGCGAGGACGCGGCGGCGTCCATCGTCAACGGCTGAGCCCCGACTGATCCCCAGACAAGACAAACCCGGCTGTGCGCCTGAGCGCCAGCCGGGTTTTTTCATGGCCACAGCGAACCTGAAGCGTACCCGTTTCTGCGGCGCCGGATGGGTGCCGGAGGGGCCTCAGGCGACGCGCGAGAAGCCGTCCCCGGCCAGCAGCAGGTCGCGCAGCGCGTTCAGCCCTAGCGGTTGGGAGAACAGGAAACCCTGCACCGCGTCGCAGCCCTCGCCACGCAGGAAATCCAGCTGCGCGGTCGACTCCACACCTTCCGCCACCACGTGCAGGTGCAGTTGATGGCCGAGCGCGATGATGGCGGCCGCCACCGCGCGGTCGTGGCCGGGCACGGCCAGGTCATCGACAAATGACTTGTCGATCTTGAGCTTGCTGATCGGCAGCCGCGTCAGGTAGCCCAGGCCCGAATAACCCGTGCCGAAGTCGTCGATGGACACACTCACGCCCAACTGGCGCACGCGCCGGAACGACTCGATCGTGGTCTCGCCGCCATCCACCAGAATGCCTTCGGTGACTTCGATGGTCAGGCTCGGGGCCGGCAGGCTGGCCGCCTGGAGGCAGCGCGCGACGGTCTCCGGGAAGTCCGCCCGGCGCAGTTGCAAGGGCGAGATGTTCACCGCCACGTCGATGTCGCGGCCCAGTTCGTTGCGCAGGGTCTGGATGTCGCGGCAGGCGGTGGCCAGCGTCCACTCGCCCAGTGCGTCGATCATCCCGCACTGCTCGGCAATCGGGATGAATTCGGATGGCTGCATCACGCCGCGCTCGGGGGTTTCCCAGGCGATCAGCGCCTCCACGCCCACCACGTTCAGCGTGGCGAGGTCGACGATGGGCTGGTAGCGCAGCCGGAATTCCTGTTCGGCCAGCGCGCGGCGCAGCAGCGCCTCGATGGTAAAGCGGGTCAGCGAAGCCTCGGCCATCTCGCTCGCAAAGCGCCGCAGCTGCGCCCGGCCGCCGCGCTTGGCCGCGTACATGGCCGAATCGGCGGATTTCAGCAGGTCGGTCAGCGTCTCGCCATCGTCGGGATAGATCGCCATGCCGAGCGAAGGCGTCACCCGCAGCGGCTGCCCGGCCAGGTGCCCGGCCAGCTGCAAGCCTTCGGAGACGCGCGCCAGGATCTTGGCCGCCGTCAGTTCGGCCTCGCTGTCATGGCGCAGGCCGCCCAGCACCACGGCGAATTCGTCGCCGCCCATGCGTGCCACCACGTCGCGCGGCTGCACCGTGCCGCGCAGGCGCTGGGCAATCGTGCGCAATACGTCGTCGCCCACCGGGTGCCCGAGGGTTTCGTTGATGTGCTTGAAGTGGTCGAGGTCGAGCAGCAGTAGCGCCACGCGCTCGCCATGGCGGCGCGCATCGTCGAGGACGGCCTCGGTGCGGCTGTGCAGCGCGGCGCGGTTCAGCAGCCCGGTCAGCGCATCGTGCTGCGCCAGATGGCGGATGTACTCGTCCACGCGGCGGCGTTCGGTCTGGTCCTGCGTCGCCTGGGCCTGGGTCACCTGCCCGGACGCCCGGCGGCTCCACCAAGCCCGCGCCGCCCAGCCCGCCAAAGCGCCGCCCGCTGCAACCAGCAGCCAGGGCAGAACGGGCAACCACGCGGACAAAGTCATGAAGGCAGGATAAAAGACGGTGGAAAATGGCGCCGGCTCCCCCTCGTTTGGGGGGCAATTTCGACACGCCGGCCGCACTATACCGTGCCGGCCCAACGGCGCACAGTGCTTCCGCACACACATGCGCGGGCCGCCACCAGAAATGCGCGGCCGTTGTCAACGCCGTTTCCCCCGGCTGACTCAAACGGGTGATGCGTGATAGGTTCCCCCCGCTGCCGCACCCCCGGAATCAGGCACGGGAAGTGCGTGAGCAGCATTGTTTTCCACTCCCGCGCGCCCTCGCCCTCCGTATTGCCCGCGTTTGTCAGCATGCCCCGCATCCAACCCTCCCTGAAGGCGCGCATCGCGCTGATCACCACGGTGCTCGCCGCCGTGCTGGGGACGGGCATCGTACTCGGCTCGCTCTATTACGCGCACCGGGACCTGGAGGACGCCCTCCAGAACCAGCAGGACTCCATCGTCAAGCTTTCTGCCGACCAGCTCGACACGGCCGTGGACGACCGCATCGTGATGCTGGCCCATATGGCACCGCAGATCGGCGCGGTGCTGGAGGGCGCACACGGCCGGGCTCGGGAGGACGTGCGCGCCGACCTGCTCGACGTCATCGGCAAGACCATCCCGGTGCCGGCGGCGTTCAATTCGGTGGTGGTGACGGATGCCACGGGCAGCGTGCTGACATCCTCCGGGCCGCCGATCGAGGTGGCCGACCGCGACTACTTCCGCGAGGCGGTGCGCACGCTGAACCCGGTGGTGGCCGCGCCGATCCACGCGCGCGTCGATGGCACGATTGGTGTGCTGGTGGCGATGCCGGTGGTCTCGGCGTCGAAGCAGTTCCTCGGCCTGGTGGGCGGCTGGCTCGATCTGTCGCGCTCGAACTTCCTGGTCGAGATCGCGCGTAGCCGGCTGGGTAGCACCGGGTTCTACTGTCTGGTGTCGGCGGGTGCCAAGCCGGTCTACGTGCAGCATCCGGACACCCGCCAGGCCCGCCAGCCGGCCCGCGCCGTGGGCGACACCTGCGGCGAGACGGACCAGACTGCGACGTTCGAATTCCTGATGCCGGAACGGCCCGTGATCGCGCGCTACCTGATGTCCACCACGGGCTGGGAGTTGATCGCCGTGCTGCCCGCGCGCGAGGCCTACGCGCCCTTGCGCCAGATGCAGCGACGCTTCCTGATGATGGCGGGGCTGGTGCTGGGCGGCGTGGCGCTGGCGATCTGGCTGGCGGTGCGGCGGCTGCTCATGCCGCTGTCGCGGCTGCATCAGGTGGTGCAGGCCAGCGCCGACGACGCCGACGCCTTCGAGCGCCTGCCCCGCCGCCCCCAGCGCGATGAAATCGGCGACGTAACGCGCGCGTTCATCCGCCTGATGCGCGATGTGCGCCAGCGCGGCCAGCAACTGGCGCGCAGCGAGCGCCGGCTGCGCGCGGTCACGGACAACCTGCCTTCGCTGCTGGCCTTTGTCGACAACGACGAGCGCTACGTCTTCAACAACATCGCCTACGAGCAGGCATTCGGCATGCCGGTGGAGGCGATCCGGGGCAAGACTGTGCGGGAGCTGCTGGGCGAGGAGCGCTACGCGCTGGCGCGCCCCTTCCTGCAACAGGCGCTGGCGGGCGCGGTGATCACGTTCGAGAGCGAATACCGCACGCCGCAGCCGCACTGGATGGAAATGAGCTACCGCCCCGAATGGAGCGAGGACGGCAAGCAGGTGGTGGGGGTGCACATCCACGTGCAGGACATCACCCAGCGCAAGCTGGAGCACCAGCGGCTGGCGCGGATCTCCCAAACCGATCACCTGACGCAGCTCGAGAACCGGAGCGCCTTCGAGAGCCAGCTCCACGCGGCCATGGCGCGCAGCCGTGATGAGAATAGTCTGATAGCGCTGCTGTTCCTCGACATGGACCGCTTCAAGGCGGTGAACGACGCGCACGGCCATGCCACGGGCGACATGCTGCTGCAGTCGTTCGCCCTGCGCGTGCGCCGCTGCGTGCGCGACCAGGACCACGTCGCACGGCTGGGCGGCGATGAATTCGCGGTCATCCTGGAAGACATCCCCTCGCCCGCCACGGCCCAGCGCATTGCCGAGTCCATCCTGGACTCCATCGGCCAGCGCTTTTACTTCGACGGCGTGATGGCCGATGTGGACGTCAGCATCGGCGTGGCGCTCTATCGCGGCAGTCCGATGACGGACGAGACGCTCAAGCGCATGGCCGACACGCTGCTCTACCGCGCCAAGGCGCTCGGCCGGGGCCGCTACGAGATTGGCCCGGCGGAGCTGATGGCGCTGGAAGCCTGACGCCCTGAAGGGGCATCACCGGCGGACTTTCGGCGCTGAAAGCGCCACCCGCCCGGGGGCTCAGTGCTTGGTCGAGTCGTCGGACGCGTCCGATGCCTGCGGCGCGGCTTCGTCGAACGGCACGTGCCGGCCATCGGCCGACTGGTAGCCCAGCCGCGCGCTCTCGCCCATCATCCGCTCGTAGGCCAGCATGGCCTCGGCCACCGCCTGGGGTTCGCCCTTGAATACGACTACATCGTTGCCGCAGCTCGGGCACTCGCCGCCGAATACGGCGTCGATGCCGCGCAGGCCGGGGGCCGGAATCGCATCGAAATTGGTGAACGAGGTCTTGCACGCGCCGCAGACCAGTTGTGCGGGCCGCAGGGCGTCGATTCGTGCCTGCGCCTGCTGCGCCCGTTCCTCGGGCGTGCCCCGCCGTTTTGCTTCACCCATGATGCCGTCCTTTCTCGCAGCTTATCGCTGCCAATTTGCAACTTCTTCACGCTTCTCCGGCCATTCAAATCGATGGACCGGAACTATCCAACGCTGACGGCGCCGAACCTGAGGCGGCCATTGTAGACCACGCCACATTGCGGCAGGACGCCGAGGCGCCTGCTATTGTGGATAACGGTTGCTGGTTGTCGACCACCCACCCCCAAGGAGGACACCCGATGATTCGACCCACAGTGCGAGAGAATTTTGACCGGTATGCCGACTGTATCGCCGCCTGCAATGCCTGTGCGGCCGCCAGCCTGAAGTGCGCGGCCGCCTGCCTCGAGGAGCAAGACGCCCGGAAGATGACCCGCTGCATCGCCCTGGACATGGACTGCGCCGGCATCTGCACCCTCGCCGCCTCCTACATGCTGCGCAATAGCGAATTTGCTCCCCTCGTCTGTGAAGACTGCGCCGAAGTGTGTAAATGGTGCAAGGAAGAATGTGAACGACATGACCATTGGCACTGCCAGGAATGCGCCGCGGCGTGCCAGGCCTGCATGGAAATGTGCCTCAAGATGACCGCCTGACCCGCCGGCATCGACAGCAATCTCCACGGCAATCTAACCGCCTGACGGCGAAAGGGGCTTCAGCGCGAATGTGACGCGGGAAGGCTATGCTAGCAGTCCTGCCTGATCCTGCAGCCTTCCCTCAAGGAGTCCGTCCATGTCCGCCAAGCCCGCAAACCCCTCGTCAGCCACCCGCATCGAAAAAGACAGCCTCGGGGATGTGGCCGTGCCGGCCGATCATCTCTGGGGCGCCCAGACCGAGCGCTCCCGCCAGAATTTCCGCATCGGCACTGAGAAGATGCCCCCGGCGCTGATCGAGGCGTTCGCCGTGCTCAAGCTCTGCGCGGCCCGTGCGAATCGCGACCTGGGCGTGCTGAAGCCCGAGATTGCCGAAGCCATCGAGCAGGCCGCCGAGGAAGTCATCGCCGGCAAGTGGCCGGCCGAGTTCCCGCTCTCGGTCTGGCAGACCGGCTCGGGCACGCAGACCAACATGAACCTCAACGAGGTGATCTCCAACCGCGCCATCCAGCTGCTGGGCGGCGAGGTCGGCAGCAAGAAGCCGGTTCACCCGAACGACCACGTCAACGCGAGCCAGTCGTCCAACGACAGCTTTCCCACGGCGATGCACATCGCCGCCACGCGCGCTATCCAGCAGACCCTGCTCCCCTCGCTCGAAAAACTGCAACAAACCTTCGCAAAGAAGGTGGAAGCGTTTGCCGACATCGTGAAGGTGGGCCGCACGCACCTGCAGGACGCGGTGCCGCTGACCCTCGGCCAGGAATTTTCCGGCTACATGACGCAGGTGGCGGACGCGCAATCGCGCCTGCAACAGGCCATGCTGCGCGCGATGCCGGTGGCGCAGGGCGGCACGGCCGTCGGCACCGGCCTGAACGCGCCCCCGGGATTCGCCGCCGCGTTTGCCCGCTCGCTGGCCGGCTACACCGGCCTGCCGTTCGAGCCCGCGGCGAACCGCTTCGCGCTCCAGGCCGCCCATGACGCGCTGGTCGATCTGTCGGGCGCGCTGAACACCACGGCGTCGTCGTTCCTGAAGATCGCGCGGGACTTCATGCTGCTCGGCTCGGGCCCGCGCGCCGGGTTTGCCGAACTGCAACTGCCGGCCAACGAACCCGGTTCGTCGATCATGCCCGGCAAGGTCAACCCGACCCAGGCCGAAGCCCTCGCCATGGTCTGCTGCCGCATCATCGGCAACCATACGACGGTCACGCTGGCCAACAGCCTCGGCACGCTTGAACTCAACGCCTACAAGCCGGTGATCGTCTATAGCCTGTTGCAGTCTGTGGTACTGCTGGCCGACGCAGCGTCGAGCTTCGCCGAACACATGGTGGAAGGCGTGGAGCCCGACCGCGCGCGCATCCAGGAACTGCTCGAACGCTCCCTGATGTCCGTGACCGCGCTGAACCCGCATATCGGCTACGACAAGGCCGCCGAAATCGCCAAGCTGGCCGTGAAGAAAAACCTGTCCCTGCGCGAGGCCGCCATCGCCTCCGGCCACGTCACCGAGGAACAGTTCGGCCAGTGGATCGACTTCAAGGGGATGACGAAGGAGGTGTGAGCGCCCGGCTGGAAGGCGGTCAGCCCACGACCGCCACCAACCCTGCCACGCCCAGCGCCAGCGCCGCCAAGGCATCGCCGGCGATCAGCCCGCCGCCCACCAGCGAGGTCGTGCTCATGTCCTCGGGCAGCGCGGCATCGCCGGCGGGCGCCGAGCGGTTTTTCGCCACGCTGTTCGCCACACTATTCACCACGCTGGCCAGCACCCCGCCCGCCGCCATCCACGCAGCGGCCGGCAGGTTCACGAAGCCCCCGAACGACGACGCGTACGGCGACGGCAGCACGGCGGCATCGAGCAGGAAATCGACGGTCTTGCCGGTGCCGCCGGACTGCGCGAAGCGCCGGTAGCGGGCCGATGCGCGGATCGTCTTGCGCGCGACCTCGGTCACCAGGCCGATACCCACCCCGATCCACACCGCCAGCCGCTGGTAGGGGCGGTCCTCGGTCATGCTGCGCAGCGCGCCGACGATCTTGTAGGTCATCGCGGAGGTCCAGCGCGCCGGCTGCTGATCGGCCGGCAGCAGGGTCTGGTCGAGCCGCAGCACCGGATACGCCTGCATGAACAGCCGCGCCAGCAGCACCGCCAGCACCGCGCCCACGACGATGCCGGCCACCTGATAGCCGAACTGCGTCATCCGGTTGGTGCCGAGCCGCCAGCCGGTGGAGCGGTCCTGCTGCATGTCGCACGCCTCGGCCGTGGAGACGAGCAGCACGGTCGCGGCGATCAGGCCGATATGGGGCTCGCGCAGCCCCACGGCGGCCATCAGGATCACCGTGAGCACGAAGGCCGACGAGATCGGATTGGAGTCCACCATGCCGACCGAGATGCCGTTGACCAGCGCGAACACCAGCACCAGCGCCACGGCCATCAGCTGGTAGCCCACCGGCTGGCCGAACCACACCGCGCCGGCCGCCACCACCGCCGCGCCCCAGACCACCACCCAGAGCCAGATCCAGCGCATCGGCAGGCCGCGTTGTTGGGAGGCGGGGGCCGGCGCCGGGTTGGCCGGCTGCCGCTCCCGCCAGGCCCGCACGAGCAGCATCGACACATCGATCAGCGCCGCGCCCATGATCATGCCCAGCGCGATCAGGAAGGTGATCTTGCGATAGGGGTCGCCCGGCGCCAGCCAGCCAATCGACACGAAATACGGCGTCAGCGCCCATCCCGCCAGCCCCCCGACCAGCGCCGCGATACCGATGCGCGCGCCGACGATCATCCCGGCGCCGAAGGTGGACGCGGACAGGTCGATGGCGCCCAGCCACGCCACGCGCGTGACCCCCACCCCGGCCACCGCCCCAAGCGCGATGCCGCCACCCAGCCGCGCCACCGAGCGCCGCAGCAGCACCGGATCGGTCAACGCGCGCAGGATATTGGCCACGGCCAGCCCGGACGGGAACGTCAGCTGCATGCGGTCCACCAGCAAGGGCGTGTAGAGCATGCCCACACCCACGCCATACATGCCGATGCACAGCATGTAGCCGATCAGGTGCCAGAGCGGCGGCGCATCCATGCCCATCCAGCCCATCGCCTGGATCACCACGACCATCCCGCCCATCCCGGCCACGGACGCCGCCGCCGTCTGGATGTAGTTCGCCCCATGCCGCCCCGCCGCGCCATAGCCCGCCGTCACCGCCGAACCCAGAATGCCGGCCAGCACCTGCCCGCCAATAAAGAACCCGAGCGAGAAGTTCATATAGGCCGCCGCCACGCAGCCGAGCGGCCCAAGCACCAGCATCCCCGCCGCGCCAAGCAGGGCGTGGTATTGCCAGGTATCAGGGGCGGGCAGCCAGCGCCAGCGGGGAGTGGTGAGGAGGGTGGACATGAGATTCCGGACGTGAATGCTCCCAAGCATAGTGGCGCGGACGCCACCGTGCGGTGAAGGCATGGTATCTATACGAAAACCGCCTATTTATGTCCTGTTACTGCATAGATAAGCTGGGCACCCGCAGGATCTGCACATATAATGACCAAATCTGTCCATTTATCGTCGAGATAATGATCCTCAGTGCCTTGTTGGCCACCCTGGAGCATTGGGATCGCGCCGGCATCTGGAGCTTTTCGCTTCCCGTCCTCAGCCAGCTTTTTGGGGAGTCCGGCGACACGCTCAACAAGTCGCTGTCCCGTCACCAGCGCACCGGGATGATCGAGCGGATCGCCCGTGGGCTCTATATCAATCCGCGGGCACGCTCCCTGCCGCCCGACGTGCTCAGCGCCCTGCCGGCGTTCCTGCGCCCGTGGGACCTTAACTACCTGAGCCTCGAATCGGCGTTATCCGAGGCGGGATGGCTGTCGCAACTCCCTTCGCGGCTGACGCTGATGACGACAGGCCGCAGCCAGACGTTCCACACGCCGTACGGGACGCTCGAATTCACCCATACGGCGCGGCACATCGACACCCTGCGCGACGATCTCGTCTTCGATGCACGGCGCAAAATGTATGTCGCCAAGCCCGAACGCGCGCTGAAGGACCTGCGCCGCGCCGGGCGCAATGTCGATCTCGTGCAGATTCCCTCGCAGTCTCCCCATTCGGACCATGCCATTTCGCACCCGTACTGATCTCCTGGCACTGGCCGGCCGATACGCCACCGAGCGGCGCGTGCCGGCGGGCACGATCGCCAAGGAAATCCTCCACTACGAAATCCTCTACGCCCTGCTGCAGAGCGGCGCGGCCGCCGCGCTGACCTTCCAGGGCGGCACCGCGTTGCGGCTCTGCTATCAGGGCACGCGCTATTCCGAGGACCTGGACTTCGTTGCCGGACGCGCATTCGATCCTACTGTCATGGCGCCGTTCGAGGCCCTGCTCCGGCGGGAAATTGCCAATGCCTACGGCCTGGAGGTGGAGATCCGCACGCCCGCGAAGGATGCGGCCCCGTCGGACGTTCACGTCGCGCGCTGGAGCGCACGCGTGCAGATGCCACAGGCCGACCGCAGCGTGCCGCAGGGTCAGGTCATCCATATCGAGGTTGCCAATGTGCCGGCGCACGATCCCGATCTGGTCGCGGTCAGCGCCAACTATCCGCACTTGCCGGAACCCCTCCGCCAGATGATCGTCACGGCGGAGACGCCGCGCGAAATCCTTGCCGACAAGATGGTGGCACTGGGCGCCCGCCCCTACATCAAGGCGCGCGACGTCTGGGACATCAAGTTCCTGACGGACCGCCAGCTCACGCCTGACATGGCGCTGATCGGCAGGAAGCTGATCGACTATGGCTGGACCGTGCCGTCGTACAAAGACCGTCTGCGCGAGCGGCTGGCGCTCCTGTCCCAACCCGAGACGGCCAAGGCGTTCCACGCGGAAATGACGCGATTCGTCGATGCGGGCGTGGCGAGCCAGATCGCCAATCCCGCGCTGGCCGCGCAGTTCCTGCGGCGTGCGGAAACCCTGGCCCAGAAGGTACTCGACGCCGATCTCGCGGTCGCCTGATCCGGCCCGGATGGGGCCAAAGCGTACCCGTTTCTGCGCAGGCGTTTCCGCCGCCTTCCGCCTCCCCCGCCCCCAAACCGTACCCATTTCTGCGCGCCCCGACCCTTGCGTGGTCAAGCATTGATCCGGCGTCGGGCATAGAATGTCGCGTCGGTCCGCCGGCATCCTCCATTCACTTCCCTCGCCGTTACGTCATGAAGCCCGCCCTGCTTGTCCTGATCCAGCTCGAACCCGCTCATCTTGAACTCGTCTCCGCCCAGTACGACGTCCGCTACGCGCCCACGGCCGAGGGCCGGGCGGCGGAGGTGGCGGCGCACGGCAAGACGTTCCGCGCCGTGTTGACCAATGGCACGGTCGGCCTGACTGCTGCCGAGATCGCGGCCATGCCGGCTGTGGAGGTGGTGTGCGCGCTGGGCGCCGGCTACGAGAACATCGACCTGGCCGCCTGCCGGGCGCGCGGGATTGCCGTAGGCAACGGCGCGGGCACCAACGACAGCTGCGTGGCCGACCACGCCATGGCGCTGCTGCTGGCCACCGTGCGCCGCGTGCCGGCGCTGGACCACGCCACGCGCGACGGCATCTGGCGCAACACGCTGCCGCTGCCGCCGAACTTCTCGGGCAAGCGGCTCGGCATCATCGGCCTCGGCACCATCGGGCGGCGCATTGCCCAGCGCGGCCAGGGCTTCGACCTCGAGATCGGCTATCACAACCGCCGGGCGCGCGAGGACGTGTCGTTCTCGTACTTTGCCGATGTGGGCGCGCTGGCCGAGTGGGCCGACTATCTGATCATCGCCACGCCGGGCGGCGCGGAGACGCGGCATCTGGTCGATACGCCGGTGCTGCGCGCGCTGGGGCCGCACGGCTACCTCGTCAATATCGCGCGGGGCAGCGTGGTGAACACGGCGGCGCTGGCCGATGCCTTGCGCGCCGGCGAGCTGGGCGGCGCCGGGCTCGATGTCTATGAGAGCGAGCCGCTGCCGCCCAAGGAATTGTTCGATTGCCCGAACGTCGTGCTGACCCCGCACATGGCCGGCTGGTCGCCGGAAGCGGTGCTGGCGTCGGTCAGCCAGTTCCTGGAGAACGCGCGCCGGCACTTCGCGGGCGAGCCGCTGTTCGCGCCGGTCGGCTAAGCACCGACAGGCTCAGGCCGCGACGGGGAAAGTCACGCGCACGCGCAGCCCCGGCGCGGCGTCTTCCAGCGCCACGCGGGCGCCGTGCGACTGGACGATCTCGGCCACGATGGCCAGCCCCAGCCCGCTGCCGCCCGTGGGCGCCTCCGGTACGCGGTAGAAACGGTCGAACACCCGCGCGCGTTCGTCGGCGGGAATGCCCGGGCCGTTGTCGCTGACCTGCAGTTCCACGCCGCCATCAGACAACCGCGCCACCCGCACATCGATCCGCCCGCCGGCCGGAATGTAGTGCAGGGCGTTGTCGATGAGATTGGTCAGCAGGATGCGCAGCGCGTCTGCATCGCCCCGCACCATGGCGCCTTCGGCATCATCGGCCTCCAGCCCCAGGTCGATATCCCGGTCGATGGCCGCCTGGGACATTTCCGCGATCACCCCCGCAGCCAGCGCGCGCAGGTCCACCGGCTCATGCGGCGGCGGTGCGGCGCCGGGCTCCTGCCGCGCCAGCGTCAGCAACTGCGCGACGAGGTGCGTCAGCCGCTCCAGCCCCTGCCGCAGCTGCGACACGGCTTCCTGCCGGGCCGGCGCGCTGTCGGCGCGCTCCACCAGTTGCGCCTGCAATTGCAGCGCCGCCAGCGGCGTGCGCAGCGCGTGGGCGGCGTCGGCCACAAAGGCGCGCTGGGTGTCGATGGCCTGCGCCAGCCGCGCCAGCAACTGGTTCAGCGCGTCGGAAAGCGGGGCGATTTCATCCGGCATCTGGCGCAAGGCCAGCGGCGCCAGCGTGTTGGCGTCGCGCGCGCGCACCTCGGTGGCAATCTCGCGCAGCGGGCGCAAACCCCGTCCCACCGCCATCCAGATCAGCCATGCCAGCAGCGGCAGCAGCAGCAACAGCGGGGCGACCGTGCGCAGCGCCATATGCGCGGCCAGCGTGCGGCGCGCGCTCATCGGCTGGGCGATCTGGACCACGGTCGGCCCCAGCTGCACGCTGTAGATGCGCCATTCGCCGGAATCCGTCAGCACGCTGGAGAAGCCGAGTTCCGCGCGTGGCGGGAGCACCGGGTGGGAGTGAGACAGGTAGAGACTGCGGCCCGTGCCGTCCCAGATGTGGATGACCACGTCCTCGTCCGCATGGAGCAGGTCCGCGCTGGCGCCGCTGCCATTGCCGCCGTCGAACGGCGGCGCCATCGGGCTCGGGAACTGGCTCGGCAACGCCGCCGCCACCTGCTTCATCTGGTAGTCGAACAGCGCGTTGGCCTCCTGCCGGGCCTGCGCATAGATCAGCCCGGTGGCCACGGCGATGCCCGCCGCCAGCCCGGCGGCCAGCCACCACAACAACGTACGTTGGATCGAGCGCATCAGGACGGATGCTCCTCGTCGGCGCCGTCTTGCTTCGGCACCATGTAGCCCACGCCACGAATATTGCGGATCAGGGCGGCGCCGAACTTGCGGCGCAGCGCGTGGATATAAACCTCGACCGTGTTGCTGCCCACCTCGTCGTCCCAGCCGTAGAGGCGCTCCTGCAGTTGCGCCACCGACCAGACCTGCCCGGGGCGCGCCATCAGCGCGGAGAGCAGCGCGAACTCGCGCGCGGACAGCCGCACCGCCGTGCCGGCCTGCGTGGCCTCGCGCGTGGCGGGGTTGAGCACGATGTCGCCGTAGCGCAGCAGCGGTTCGGCACGGCCCTCGGCCCGGCGCGCCAGCGCGTGCATGCGCGCGGCCAGTTCCTGGAGGTCGAAGGGCTTGACGAGGTAGTCGTCCGCGCCGGCGTTGAGGCCGGCCACGCGGTCCGCCACGGCGTCGCGGGCGGTCAGGATCAGCACCGGTGTGCGCACGTTGCGGGCGCGCAGCGTCTTGAGCACGTCCAGGCCCGAGCGGCGCGGCAGGCCGAGGTCGAGTAGCACGAGGTCGTAGCCGCCGTCGGCGCGGGGGCCGTGCTGGTCAGACGCGGCGTCGAGGCCGGCATCGCCATCGCGCACCCAATCGACGGTAAAGCCCTCCTGGCGCAGCGCCACCTTCACGCTCTCGCCAATCATGGCGTCATCTTCCACCAGCAGTACACGCATGTCGGGATCAATCAGTCAGGGGTGGGCGGCGCCGGCATGGCGCATGTCGCCCTCCAGGCGGTCTGCCAGCGCGCGCGCCAGCCCGGGCAGCGCCGGGTAGGCGGCCGTGATCACGTAGACCGGGATGTCGGCCAGATAGGCGCCCATGCGACCCTTGGCGGYGAAGCGCGCGGCGAACGGCGAGGCCCGGAAGGCATCGACGAAACGCGGCACGATACCGCCGCCGAGGTAGACCCCGCCGCGCGCACCGAGCACCAGCGCGACATCGCCCGCCACCGAGCCGAGCAGGCCGCAGAACGCCGCGAAGGCGCGCTGGCACAGCGGGTCGCCGGTCTTGATCGCACCATCCGTGACCTCGGCCGGCGTCAGTGGCTGGGCCAGGGGCGTACCCGTTTCTGCGACCAGCGCGGCATGGATCTGGGACAGGCCCATGCCCGACAGCATCCGCTCCGCCGAGACCCGGCCCAAATGCTGATGGGCGTAGCGCCAGGCGATCCACTCGTCGTCGGTGTCCGGCATGATTTCGATATGGCCGCCCTCGCCGGCCAGCGCCACCGCGCCGCCGCCGGGCGCGGGAACCAGTCCCGAGACGCCCAGCCCCGTGCCCGGCCCCAGCAGCGCGCGTGGCGCCGTGGGCACCGCCGTGCCGTCGCGCACCAGCGCGAGGTCCTCGGCGGGCAAGTAGGGTAGCCCCAGCGCCAGCGCGGTGAAATCGTTGATGGCGACCAGCGTGTCGAAGTTGAGTGCGCGGCGCGTGGCGTCGATCGAGAACGCCCAGTTGTGGTTGGTCAGCTTGACGTGGTCGCCGGTCACCGGATTGGCCAGACCGATGGCCGCATGGCGCGGGCGCGGCAGGTCGTGCAGGCCGCGCAGGTACTGCTGCATGGCGGCTTCGAGCGACGGAAAATCCGCCACCTTCAGCGCGGTGACCGCACCAATTCGCAGCGGCGCCGTCTCCAGCGCCATCCGCACGTTGGTGCCGCCCACGTCGGCCAGCAGGCGGGGAAACGAGTCGGCTTGCGAATCAGGAGGAGACATCGGGACCCTTTGTCGAAAACGAACGTTGGCGGGCGATCAGGTGCGGAACACATCCACGCCATGGCGGTGCCGCGCCAGCACCAGGCTCACCGGCAGCGCCGGCGTGGGCGCCTGGAGCGCGCGGGCCAGCACCTCGGCCTTCTTCTCGCCCGTGATGGCCAGGAAGGTGCGTTCGGCGGCCAGCAGCGCGGCGAGGTTCAGCGTCACGCGGGCGTGGTTCGCGCTGGTCGGATGGGTGACGAGGAAACCGGGCTTTGGCTCGGACAGCGCGGTCTGCAGCTCGGGCGCCTCCGGGAACAGCGACGCCGTGTGCCCATCCTCGCCCATGCCCAGCACCACCACGTCCGGCTGCTGGAAGCGTTCGTTGAGCCGCGCCACGGCGCGCTCCGGCTGAGACGCCTCGGCGGCATCCTCCACCAGCGGCACCCAGGCCGCCACGCCCGCGGCCTCGCGCAGCAGGTTGTGGCGCACCAGCGCGCCGTTGCTGTCGGGATGGTCGGGCGGCACCGCGCGCTCATCCACCAGCGTCACGGTCACGGCGTCCCAGCGGATGGGCCGATAGCGCAATCGCTCGAACATCGGCACCGGCGAGCGCCCGCCGGACACCGCCAGCACCGCCCAGCCTTTGGCCTGGATCACCAGATCCAGCGCATGGCCGATCGAGAGGGCCAGCGATTCGGCCTGATCCATCACGGAGGCATGTTCGTACTGGCGCATGATCGGTCCCTTTTATATATAGACAGGCGGTGGGTCAGACTTCCTCGTGCCAGAGCGCTTTGTCGCGCGACATCAGCGCCGACGACGCCGCAGGCCCCCAGGTGCCGGCGGTATACGACTTGGGCGGCACGGTGCTGTCGGCCCAGGTGTCGATGATCGGCTCCACCCAGCGCCACGCCTGCACCTGCTCGTCACGACGCACGAACAGGCCCAGCCGGCCGCGGATCACGTCCAGCAGCAGGCGTTCGTAGGCCCCGGCGCGGCGCACCTTGAAGGAGTTGGCGAAGTCCAGGTCGAGCGAGGTGGGGGTCAGTTCGAGGGTATCGCCCGGCTGCTTGACCAGGAAATACAGCTTGATGCTTTCCTCGGGCTGGAGCTGGATCACCAGCCGGTTCTGCGGCGACAGCGTCAGCGGCTTGGGGAAGATGGCGTGCGGCACATCGCGGAAGTGGATCACGATCTCGGCCACGCGTGACTGCATGCGCTTGCCGGTGCGCAGGTAGAACGGCACGCCCTCCCATCGCCAGTTGGCAATCTCGGCCTTGATGGCGACGAAGGTCTCGGTGCGGCTGTCCGGGGCGATGCCCGGCTCGTCGATATAGCCCGGCACCGGCTTGCCGCCGACCGCACCGGCGCGGTACTGGCCGCGCACGGTCTTCTCGGCCACGTCCTGCGGCTGGATCGGCCGCAGCGCCTTGAGGATCTTGATCTTCTCGTCGCGGATGGCGTCTTCCGACAGGCTCGCCGGCGGCTCCATCGCCACCATGCACAGCAGTTGCAGCAGGTGGTTCTGCACCATGTCGCGCAGTGCGCCGGTGCGGTCGTAGAAGTCGCCGCGCGACTCCACGCCCAGTTCCTCGGCGATGGTGATCTGCACGTCCTGCACCCATTCGCGGCGCCACAGCGGCTCGAACAGCGCGTTGCCGAAGCGGATCGCCATCAGGTTCTGGACCGWTTCCTTGCCCAGGTAATGGTCGATCCGATAGATCTGGTCTTCGGCGAAATACTTCGCCACGGAGGAATTGATGGCCTCGGACGAGTCCAGGTCGTGCCCCAGCGGCTTCTCCAGCACCACGCGCACGTTGGGCGTGTTCAGGCCGGTGCGGCCCAGCTGCTCGCAGATCGGCACGAAGATATGGGGGGCAGTGGCCAGGTAGCAGACCACCACCTCGGGCTTGCGGGCCAGCACCTTCTCGGCGAGGGCGTCGAAGTGGGCGGGCTCGCGCGCGTCGGCCTGGACGTAGCAGATGCGTTGCAGGAACGAGGCCCAGGCGTCGGGCGGCGCGTGCTCCAGCGCGGGCCGCACGGTGTCTTCCAGCGTGGCGATGTACTGCTCGGTGGTCTGGGCGTGGCTGCCCGTGGCGAGGATGCGCGCGGACGGATGCAGCACGCCGCAGCGGTGGGCGTCGAAGAGGGCCGGCAGCAGCTTGCGCCGCGCCAGGTCACCGGTGCCGCCGAACAGCACCATGTCGAAATCGGGCATGCTCACCCTGGGCTCCTTGCGGGGGGAAGTGGGCGCCCCGGCCTCTACTGAGTGCCGGCGAGGGGCGGATAAGTTCCGGCCATGTTACGTCACTCGCCCGGGATTGGGCAGTGGGCGGGGCGGATTCGGCCGGCGGGCGGACCCCGAGCGTACCCGTTTCTGCGTAGCGTCGCGGACGGCACACGGGGGTCGCACCGGGGTTCACACCGTTGTCACAGGCCGGCGCGGAACATCCGGGCGTGTGAGCGATCCGACCTGTATCCGCTCACTTCGCGCCCCAGCCGCCCCGGGGCGCATCCGGCCGATTTGGACTACGCTGATGGAGCGCCGCACGAAGCGCCCCACGCCTCACAGGAGAACACTCCATGCCACGCCACCCTGTCCTGGAGCGGGTTACGGCCCGCATCGTGACCCGCAGCCACGCCACGCGCCAGGCTTACCTCGACCGCACCCGCGCCATGGCCGGGCAGAAGGTCGAGCGCGCCAACCTGTCCTGCACCAACCTCGCCCACGGCGTGGCCGCCATGCCGGACGACGCCAAGATCCGCCTCAAGGCGCAGGAGCGCCCCAACCTGGCCATCGTCTCGGCCTATAACGACATGCTGTCCGCCCACCAGCCGCTGGAAGCGTTCCCGCGCTGGATCAAGGAGGCCGCGCTGGCCGCCGGCGGCACGGCGCAGTTCGCCGGGGGCACCCCGGCCATGTGCGATGGCGTGACGCAGGGCCAGGACGGCATGGACCTGTCGCTGTTCTCGCGCGACGTGATCGCCATGGCCACCGCCGTGGCGCTGTCCCACCAGATGTTCGACGGCGTGCTGTACCTGGGCGTCTGCGACAAGATCGTGCCCGGCCTGGTGATGGGCGCGCTGTCCTTCGGCCACCTGCCGGCCGTGTTCGTGCCGGGCGGGCCGATGACCACCGGCATCGGCAACGAGGAGAAGGCGCACATCCGCCAGCTCTACGCGGAAGGCAAGATCGGGCGCGTGGAGCTGCTGGAAGCCGAGACCCGGTCCTACCACGGCCCGGGCACCTGCACCTTCTACGGCACCGCCAACTCGAACCAGATGCTGATGGAGATCATGGGCCTGCACCTGCCGGGCACCGCCTTCATCAACCCCGGCACGCCGCTGCGCGAGGCGCTGACGCGCCATGCGGCCACCCACGCGCTGACGCTGGTGCATGGCGGCGAGCGCTACACCCCGGTGGCCGATGTGCTCGACGAACGCGCGTTCGTCAACGGCATCGTCGGGCTGGTGGCCACGGGCGGGTCCACCAATCACACGCTGCACCTGATCGCCATGGCGCGCGTGGCTGGCATCCAGCTGACCTGGGACGACTTCGATGAACTCTCCGCCGTGGTGCCGCTGCTGGCGCGCGTCTACCCGAACGGCAAGGCCGATGTGAACCAGTTCCAGGCGGCCGGCGGGCTGGCAGTGGTGATTCGCGGCCTGCTGACGCTGGGGCTGCTGCACGACGACGTGACCACCATCGCCGGCAAGGGGCTGGCCGACTACACGCGCGAGCCGGTGCTGCGCGACGGCAAGCTGACCTGGATCGACGGTCCCACGGCCTCGCTCGACGACACCATCGTGCGCCTGCCCGACCAGCCGTTCGCGCCCGATGGCGGGATCAAGCTGCTCGACGGCAATCTCGGGCGATGTGTTATCAAGACATCCGCCGTGAAACCCGAACATCAGGTGGTGGAGGCGCCGGCCATCGTCTTCGAACGGCAGGATGACCTGCTGGACGCCTTCAAGCGCGGCGAACTCGAGCGCGATTTCGTGGCGGTGCTGCCGTGGCAGGGGCCGGCGTCGTGCGGCATGCCCGAACTGCACAAGCTCACGCCTACGCTGACGCTGCTGCAGGACCGTGGCTTCCACGTGGCGCTGGTGACGGATGGGCGGATGTCGGGGGCGTCGGGCAAGGTGCCGGCGGCCATCCACGTCTGCCCGGAGGCGCTGCTGGGCGGGGCCCTCGGCAAGGTGCGCACCGGCGACATCGTGCGTGTGGACGCGCCAGCCGGCGTGCTGACCGTAAAGCTGGCCGATGCCGACCTGGCGGCGCGCGAGGCCGATCGGCCTGATCTCTCGCGCAACCGGCACGGCGTGGGGCGCGACCTGTTCGGCGGCTTCCGCGCCCATGTGAGCACGGCCGAGACCGGCGCGTGCTCGCTGTTCGCGGACGAAGGGGTGGAGCCGCGCTAGTTCGGCCGGCGCGGCGGGGTGCGGCGGGCGTCGTAGCGGTCCGCCTTGCCGTCGCCGTCGGCCCCGTCTGCCAGCGCCTCCTCATCCATCTCCGGCACGTGGACTTCCTGCACCGGCACGGCGATCCGGCAGCCGGCGGCTTCCAGCGTGGGCTTCAGCTTGCTGAAGAAGCCGAACTGCACGTTCCAGAAATCGTCATTCGAGGTCCAGTAGCGCGCGTTCAGCGCGATGCCCCGGTCGGTGTACTTCGTCACCATGACCTCGGGCCTGGGCTCGGCCAGCAGCCGCGGCTCCTTGGCCAGCATGGCCTTGAGGGCATCCAGCCCAGCCTGCACGGGGCTGTCGAAGGTCACGGCGATCTCGATATCCATGCGCCGCGTGACGTTCTCGCTGTAGTTCATGATCGAACTGCCCCAGAGCTTGCCGTTGGGCACGCGCAGGCAGACCCCGTCGAAAGTCGTCAGCTCGGTCATGAACAGCCCGGTCTCGCGCACGGTGCCGGCCACACCCTGGGCGTCGATGTACTGGCCGACGCGGAACGGGCGCAGCAGCACCAGCATGATCCCGGCGGCGATGTTCTGGAGCGTGCCCTGCAGCGCCAGGCCGATGGCCAGGCCGGCGGCGCCGAGCATGGCGATGATGCTCGCGGTCTGCACGCCGAACTGCGACAGCACAAGCACCACGGTCAGCACCCGCACCACCCACTGGGCCACGCTCGCCAGCATCGGCCGCAGTGTGTCGTCCACATGGGTGTGATGGAGGCCCTGCCTGACGGCCCGCGCGGCGCGGCCGGAGAGCCACCAGCCGGCAAGCAGGATGGCCAGCGCGGCGAGGCAGTTCAGCCCCTGACTGACCGCGAACTGGGTGAGATAGGCCCAGGTGGCCTGGACTTTGTCGGCGTCGATATACGGCAATTCCATGCGTTCGCTCCTCAGTGCAACCCGGGCCGACTTGCGAAGGACGTGCCAGCCAGCCCGCCGGGCAATCCCAAAGCGTACCCGTTTCTGCGTGGGCCGTTGCCACGCAATGGCTCACGGCGGCCCGCACGGCGCGCCGCTTACATCACAGTCGGGGGAGAAAAGGCAGAGGGAGTGCAGGGATTACAACTTTCGGCCGTGAGCCGTTGTAATCCCTGCATGGAGAGCGCGGGCAACAGGGCCCGGCGGGAAGGTGTGCGCAGAAACGGGTACGCTTTGCCCGGATCGGAAGCGGTCAGCGCGCCGGGGCCGGGCGGTCGTGGGGATGATCGTGCAGGCGGTCTCGATCGGCCAGCGCCGGGAACAGCCGCATCCACGCGAACACCACCAGCACCGTGCCGGCGCCGCCCAGCAGCACCGCGCCCACGGGCCCGAGCAGCGCCGCCGTGACGCCCGATTCGAACTCGCCAAGCTGGTTCGACGCCCCGATAAACACCGAGTTGACCGCCCCCACGCGACCCCGCATGTCGTCCGGGGTATCGAGCTGCACCAGCGTCTGGCGCACCACCACGCTGATCATGTCCGACGCGCCCAGCACCACCAGCGCCCCCATCGAGAGCGGCAGCCAGTTGGAAATGCCGAAGATCATCGTCGCCACGCCGAACAGCGCCACCGCGCCGAACATCACGCGGCCCACGCGCCGGTTCAGCGGGTTCCGCGCCAGCCAGAGCGCCGTGACCAGCGCGCCGATGGCTGGCGAGGAGCGCAGCAGCCCCAGCCCCCAGGGGCCGGTGTGGAGGATGTCCCGCGCATAGATCGGCAGCAGCGCGGTGGCGCCGCCGAGCAGCACCGCGAACAGGTCCAGTGACACCGCGCCCAGCAGCACCTGATGGCTGCGGATATAGGCAAATCCAGCAAACAGCGTCTTGATGCTGACCGGCGTGGTCAGCCGCTGCGCGGCCTGGCGCAGCTTGAGCGTGGCCACCAGCACGGCGGCGATGGCGAACAGCACGGCGCTGATGGAATAGACCACGCCCGGGCCCGCCACGTAGGCGAAGCCGCCCAGCGCCGGGCCGATGATGATGGCGGTCTGGCTGGCGGAACTGGCCAGCGCCACCGCGCGCGGCAGCTGGCGCGGCGTGACCACGCTGGGCAGCAGCGCCTGGAGCGTGGGCGTCTCGAACGCGCGACAGGCGCCGATGGCCGCCACGAACAGGAAGATGTACTCGCGCGTGATCCCGCCCGAGAAGCTCGCCACGGCCATCGACACGGCAATCACCGCTTCCAGCGCCTGGCAGGTACGCACGATCCGCCGGCGGTCGAAGCGGTCGGCCACGTGGCCGGACATCAGCAGCAGAACGATCGACGGCAGGAACTGCACCAGCCCGACCATGCCGAGCATGAAGGGATCGCGCGTGAGGTCGTACATCTGCCAGCCCACCGCCACCGTGAAGATCTGGTAGCCGATGGTCGTGCAGAGTCTGGCGAACCAGAAATGTCGGAAGGCGGGATCGCGGAAAACGGTGTCCGGCTCGGCGGCCGGCACAGGTGTGGCGGTGGACATGGGGGGCGGCAGGAAGGGATGCGATGTGCGCCGGATGACACACGTGATGGCAAACGGGCGCGCGGCTCGTCGGTCATCGTACAAAGCTGAGAATTCTAGCCGACCCGACCCGAGGGCGCTGAATTCTCCATGTATCAATGTTGATGCATTCCCGCCACACCGGGGACAAATTGCGCCGTCATCGGAATCATTCGTATTTATAAATCCGGGCAACTTTTGGCAAGTATTCCCTGGACTTCATCGTGCTACCCGCATTTCGCCTCAACGTCGCCGCCACTGGCGTCGCCCTGCTCTGCCTCTCTGTGTCGGTCTCGGCACAAACCGCTCCCAAATCCGCCGAAACCCCGAACGCCCCTGCCAACGGCAGCACGCTGAACGCCGTGACGGTGGTCGGCAACTGGCTCGAGGCGCCGAACGAGGAAAAGGTACTCGAGCACCCGGGCGCGCGGACCATCGTCGACCGCGAAGCGATCAAGGAGACCGGCGCGAACAATGTGCGCGATGTGCTGCGCCGCATTCCCGGCGTGCAGGTCCAGGACAGCAACGGTACGGGCGGCAGCGACATCTCGCTGAACGTGGGCGTGCGCGGCCTGACCTCGCGGCTTTCGCCGCGCTCCACGATCCTGATGGACGGGGTGCCGCTGGCTGTGGCGCCGTATGGCCAGCCGCAGTTGTCGATGGCGCCGCTGTCGCTCGGCAACCTGGAAGCGACAGCGCCGCCTGACCACGGCGCCGCGTAACTACCACGTGTTCGCCTTCGAGCCGCGCTACTCGCAGCTCTTCCGTACCGGCAGCGTCAGCAACGAAGTGAGCGTGGGCTACCGCTACCTGCGCGAAACAAGTGATGAACAAGCCACTCGCACGGCGTTCTATCGGCCCGGCTCGGTGAACGCGCCGGACCTCGCCGCGCCGGTCTACCAGTGGCGCACGGGCGGCACCACGGCCAATGCGGTCTATATCGATGACACGATCAATTTCGGCAACTGGACCATCACGCCCGGCCTGCGCTACGAATTCATCCGCTCGGACCTGACCGACCGCTTCACCAACGTGCGCACCGATGTGTCGTCGAACGAGCCGCTGCCGTCGCTGGCCGTGCTGTACCACATCAGCGACAACTGGACCGCGTTCGCCAACGCCGGCGTGTCGTTCGGGCCGCTGCAGTATTTCCAGATCGCCTCGACCACCAACGGCCTCGTGCCGGAGAAGGCCAAGACCTACGAGGTCGGCACGCACTTCAACAGCACCAACGGCTGGGGCGGCGAGCTGACGCTGTTCAACATCGACTTCGACGACGAACTGCAACTGCGCGGCGGCACGGGCGGCGCGCCGGACGCGTGGACCAACCTCGGCGCCACGACGCACCGGGGCGTGGAATCGTCGATCCGCTATGACTTCGGCACGCTGTCGAAGACGCTGGCCGGCCTGAGCGCGTACGCCACGTACACGTTCACCGACGCCACGTACAACCAGGGCAACTTCGCCGGCCGCGACCTGCCGTTCTACTCGCGCCACGTGGCCACGCTGGGTATGCGCTATGCGCGCAACCGCTGGGCGTTCAACCTGGATGGCTTCGCGCAGTCGAAGCAGCGTTCGCCGGGCGACCCCGCCACGGCCACCGCCTACCAGACGGCGGAGACGGCCGATGGCCGGCTGGGCGATATTCCGGGCTACGCGCTGATGAACATGCGCCTGGGCTACGACTTCGGCAAGTCGGCGCAGAACCTGAAGCTGGCAGTGGGGATCAAGAACGTGTTCGATCGCCGCTACTTCACGCGCTCGACCGACAACAACTTCGGCAAGTACGTGGGCATGCCGCGTACGTTCTACATCCAGGCATCGCTGGCGTATTGAGCGATTGTGCTGGCAGCTCAAACGCTGCCGGTTTGCTCCCTCTCCCGCATGCGGGAGAGGGGCCGGGGGAGAGGGATTGAGCCAGCGGCGCGATCCCCACTTCCCCAGGTCAGACGATCTCGCGCGTTTCCAGGAACTGGAGGTTCGGGAAGCGCTCCTGCGTCAGGCGCAGGTTGACCATGCTGGGTGCCAGGTAGACGTGGTCACCGGCGCCGTCCAGCGCCACGTTGTGGCCGGCCTTCTCGATCAGCTTCTCGATCTCGGCAGCATCGCCACGCAGCCAGCGCGCCGTGGCGCATTCATGCGATTCGAAGATCGCATCGACCCCGTACTCGTGCTCCAGCCGGTGCGCCACCACATCGAACTGCAGGATACCGACCGCGCCGAGCACCAGATCGTTCGACGCCAGCGGGCGGAACATCTGCGTCGCGCCCTCTTCGGCCAGCTGCTGCAACCCCTTCTGCAACTGCTTGACCTTGAGCGGGTTGTTCAGCCGCGCGCGGCGGAAGAACTCGGGCGCGAATGACGGAATCCCCGTGAACTTGAGTCCCTCGCCCTCGGTGAACACATCGCCGAGGCGGATCGTGCCGTGGTTCGGCACGCCGATGATGTCGCCCGCGTAGGCTTCCTCGGTGGTGTTGCGGTCCTGCGCCATGAAGGTGATGGCGTTGTTGATGGCCACCGTCTTGCCGGCCGAGACGTGCAGCAGCTTCATGCCCCGGTCGAACTTGCCCGAGCAGACGCGCACGAAGGCGATGCGGTCGCGGTGGCGCGGGTCCATGTTCGCCTGGATCTTGAACACGAAGCCGGTGAACTTGGCTTCCTCGGGCTCCACCACGCGGCTCTCGGTCTGGCGGGCCAGCGGCGGGGGCGACAGCTCGCACAGCGCGTCCAGCATCGACTGCACGCCGAAGTTGTTGATCGCCGAGCCGAAGTAGACCGGGGTCTGCTTGCCGGAGAGGAAGGCTTCCCTGTCGAAGGTATGCGATGCACCGCGTACCAGTTCGATTTCCACGCGCAACTCGTCCGCCTGGCTGCCCAGGATGCGGTCGAGTTCGGGGTTGTCCAGCCCGTCCAGGATCGCGGCGGTGCCCTTCTCGCCCTTGGGGTCGAACAGCTGCACCTTGTCCTCGATCATGTGATACACGCCGCGGAACGCCTTGCCCATGCCGATCGGCCAGGTCATCGGCGCGCACTGGATCTTGAGCACGTCCTCGATTTCATCGAGCAGTTCGATCGGCGAACGGCCTTCGCGGTCGAGCTTGTTGATGAAGGTCAGGATGGGCGTGTCGCGCAGGCGGCAGACGTTGAGCAGCTTGATGGTCTGCGCTTCCACGCCGTTCACCGAGTCGATCACCATCACGGCCGAGTCGACGGCGGTCAGCGTGCGGTAGGTGTCTTCCGAGAAGTCCTCGTGGCCCGGGGTATCCAGCAGGTTGACGATGTTCTCGGGGACGTCCGGCCGGCGGCGGTACGGGAACTGCATGACCGACGAGGTCACCGAGATCCCGCGCTGCTTTTCCAGTTCCATCCAGTCGGACGTGGCGTGGCGGTCGGCCTTGCGGGCACGCACTTCGCCGGCCACCTGGATGGCGCCGCCGAACCACAGCAGTTTTTCGGTCAGCGTGGTCTTACCCGCGTCAGGGTGGGAGATGATGGCAAAGGTGCGACGACGCGCAATTTCGGAAACGAGCGAGCTCACGGCAACGGAATCTGGTGACTGACAGGCAGGATCGGGGGGAGGGCCCCGGGCGGGGCACAGGGAATGGGGCGGTATTTTACCGGTTCGCGGCCCCCGGCGGGGTGGCACCGTGCGCGGCACCCGGCCCCGCGCGGTTTTCCATCGCCGGATCCCGCCCGCGCAGGCTGCCGAACTGCAACGCGTACTGGCGCGTCAGCTCGGCGCCGAAGAAGAATATTTGTGCCGAATAGTACACCCACAGCATCAGCGCCACGACCGAGCCGGCCGCGCCATAGGACGACGCCACCGCGCTGTTCCCCAGATAGATCCCGATCAGCCGCTTGCCTACGGCGAACAGCAGCGCGGTGATGATCGCGCCCATCGTCACATCCCGCCAGGCGATGCGTGCGTTCGGCAGCATCTTGAAGATCACCGCGAACAGGGCCGTAACCACCGAGAACGAGAACACCGTGGAAATGGCATCCGCCACCGGGGCGAACCAGGAGGCCGTCCAGAGCGCGCCCCAGAAGCGGTCGATGACGGCCAGGGCGGCGTTGACCACCAGCGAGACCAGCAGCATGAAGGCCAGCGCCAGCACGATACTGAACGACAACATCCGCGCGCGGAGCAGCTTCTTCCAGCCCGCGCCAGCCGGGGGCGGGGCGTGCCAGATGTCGTCCAGGCTGCTCTTGAGTTCGGCGAAGGCACTCGTCGCGCCGACGATCAGGATGCCGAACGCGATGGTCGCCGCCACGCCGCTACCCCCGGCGCGGTGCGTGGCGGCCAGAATCCCCTGGATGGCGGCGGCGCCCTGCTCGCCCACCAGACCGTTGAGCTGGGAGAAGATCTCGCCGCGCGCAGCCTCGGCGCCGAAGAACAGGCCGGCGATCGAGATCACAAGTACCAGGATCGGCGCGAGCGAGAACAACATATAGAAGGAGAGCGCCGCGCCCTTGCTGGCCGCGCGGTGCTCGAACCAGGACTGGATGGCGGCCGAGACCACGCGGAAGGTGCGCGCGGCCGTGTGGCGGTCGGGCAGGATGCGTCCACGCTGGGGCCGGGGCGGCGCGCCCTCGGGCGGCCGGGAAGCTTGTTCAGGAGGCATGCCGGATCTCGGATGGTGGAGGGTGATGACCTCGTCACGTTCAGAGCATGGACGACGCGGCCGGGGCTGTCTGTCCGCGCGCGTCCGACCTGCGTTCATGATAATGCGCATCCGGAGCGGCGCCGGTGCAACCTGCTACAGTAAGTTCAGGCACACCCGCCGGCGCGCGGACCCGCCGCGCCCGGCCAGGAACAGGAGACTTCCGTGATCCGCACCTCGATCAGGCGCCCCGTTGCCGCGCTCTGCCTTGGCCTGCTGGCGCTGGCCGGCTGCGAACAACAGCGTGGACAGCCGGGGCCGAAGCCCATTTCCGGCGCCACGTCCAATGTGACCCCGGGCGACCGTCCGGCACCGATGGCGCCGAGCGCATCGGTCCCGTCGGGCACCCCGCGCTAGCCGCCGGCGCCTCGCGCCCATCCTCCCCTGCCCTGCCACGCCGGCTCGACGCCCGGCGAGCGTACCCGTTTCTGCGTCGATCCTCCCCGCCACCCTCATGTTTCAGCCCTGCAACCGGGTGCACACGCGTGCCGCGCCTCCGTGCGGGCGCGTCCGGGCTGCGCATCAGGACGCGCCATCGGCCCTGCCGCCCCACCGGCACGCGCAACGGCGTGCCGCCGCGCGGTCATTCGGGGGCGACATGTGCTGCCGCCTCCCACTTTGGCAGCGTTGGCAAGGGCCAGGGCAACGCGCGATGACGCGCCGATCGCCCCAGCCGCCCTGCCACATGTCACACGACCACGCGCGCCTCCGTCCGCTTGCGTTACAGCGGCGAAACCGATCGACGCCGCCTGGCGTCGCGTTCCGGGGCTGGCACAGGTGCCGACGTCGCGCAGCCCCTATAAAACAAGCGTTCGGCGCGCATTGGCACACTTGTCGCTCTGTACCGGGCAGGGAGAAGCACGCGCCTTAGACAACTATTCGACTGACACGCAGGAGGAACCTCCGCCATGCGTCATCCGCCCGCGCGAATGACGGCACGCAGGCGCGCCCATCGGTTGGCGGGCCCCGCACCGTCCGTGATTGACCTGCTGTCGCCGCCCCTGCTTCCGTCGCCCCGCCAGCCACTGCGCCCGATCGCCTCGTATTGCGCCGCGGCCAGCCGCACGCTGGCGGTGTCCGCCAGCCGGCGCCGCAACGGGTTGCCGGCAGGCTGAGGGCACGCCGCAGGGACAACATGAGATGACAGCCGACATCGGCATTGCTTGCAGTATTTGAAAGCTTTACGTGCTCCGTCCCCCGGCGGGCACCTTTTTCCAGCAAGGGAGTGAGCCACCCATGAACGCCAGAGTCCCCGCCATCATCGCGCTGGCGCTGCTCTCGACCGCGACGACTGCCGCGTTCGCCGGCAACTACGCGTACTTCGACCGGCCCGACTGCGCCAACCTCAACAGTCACGCCGCCCTCAGCAACGACAGCTATGTGCGCAGCTTCGCCTGGGCCTGGGGCGATCTGACCTTCGCGCCCGACCAGAGCGCGAACCACCCCGACGAGCGCCAGGCGCGCGACAGCGCCGAGCCGCGCGACCCGCTGCCCACGCGCGGGCCAGTCGACGCCACGCCGCCAAGGCACCGGCGCGACAAGATCAGCATGAGTTGAATGGACTAAGGAACGAAGGGAGGGAGGCAGGAACGATTCTTGTGTGCGATCGAGATTGAGGACGATCTCCGCGCGGGCCAGGCCGCGCTAGCCTGCCGCTGCTGTCCGGGCGGTGGGACGAAGGGGGTCCGGCGAGCGGACGTCGCCGGGTTCCCCCTGGCACTTCGGCACGGGCGTGCCCGGGGCGAATTACTCCGCCACGGCGCCCGGTTGCGAATCGACGCGGATGTTGTGCTTGTGCATGAGCCGGTACAGCGTCACGCGTGACACATTGAGTTCGCGCGCCGCCGGCACCACGTGAAAGCCGTGGCTGGCCATCACCGTGCGGATCGCCTCGCGCTCCGCCTCCTCGCGGATGGCATCGAGCGTCTTGCGCGGCAACTCCACGCCCCCATGCAATTGCAGGTCTTCCGCAGTGATCTTGCGGTTGTCCGTCATGACGATGGCGCGCCGGACCCGGTTGATCAGCTCCCGCACGTTGCCCGGCCAGGCGTACTGCATCATCGCCTGCGTGGCGCACGCGGAGAAGCCGCGAATACGCCGGTGGGCCTCGTGCCCGTGCTCGGTCAGCACCGCGTTGGCCAGCAGCAGGATGTCTTCGCCCCGATCGCGCAGCGGCGGAATCGTCAGCGTCAGCACGCAGAGCCGGTGGAACAGGTCGGAGCGGAAGCGGCCGTCCGTCTGCGCCAGCACCAGGTCCACGTGCGTGGCCGAGATGATGCGCAGGTCGAGCGGAATCGACTGATGCCCGCCCAGCCGCGTGATGCAGCCCTGCTGCAGGAAGCGCAGCAGCGCCACCTGGCTCTCGAGCGGCAGGTCGCCGATTTCATCGAGGAACAGCGTGCCGCCCTGCGCCTGCTCGATCCAGCCGATCTTGCGCGCGTTGGCGCCGGTGAAGGCGCCTTTCTCGTAGCCGAACAGTTCCGACTGCACCAGGTGCGAGGGAATGGCGCCGCAGTTGATCGCCACGAACGGGCCCTTGCGGCGGCTCGATGCCTCGTGGACGGCCTGTGCGGCCAGTTCCTTGCCGGTGCCCGACTCGCCCGAGATGAAGACCGGCGCGTCGTTGTGCGCCACCTTGGCCAGCGAGCGGAACATCACGCGCATGACATTGCAGTCGCCGATCATCGGGCCGTGCGGCACATGCTCGGGCGCGCGCACGCCATGCAGGCTGGCCATGCCGTGGGCGTGCTTGAGCGTGTACGCCAGTTCATCGAACGAGAACGGGGTGCGCACGTAGTCCACGCAATAGTCGCGGATCATGCGGCGGATGCGTTCGTCCTCGATCATCTCGTTGGAGGTGATCGCCACCCAGGTCACGTGCAGATGCTGGAGGCCCTGCTCCAGTTGGGTCAGCTCCGCATCGGAATAGGTCGATTGCAGGTCGAGGATGCCCGCCATGGGGGCACTGCCCCGCACCACGCGCTCCAGGTCGCGCACCTGCTGCACGCGCCGGATCTCCCAGCCCTGGCCGAATTGCTCGGCACTGAATCCAAAATCTTCGAAACGCGACACCAGCACGATCTGTGCGGAGCGTGTCGACGCTTTGCACAGTCGGTCCATGCCGTTCTCCCTGACGTTTGTCTTTTTGTTCGCGGCGGCCACCCCGGCAATCGGGCCGGAAGCGGGCCACATGGCCCGGCTGGTTTCCGCCGGCTGCGGGGGCTCCCCCGCGCGCAACGTCGGCATCACGGTCTGGACAGACTGCGAGACTGTTCTTCGAGCACGCTGTCGTAGTCACGGCCGGCGTGCAGTTCGTCGCGGATGCGGCGGCGCACCATGTCTTTCTCGCGCATCAGGTCCACGCTGGGCGCTTCGGGCGACTGGCCGGAGTACTGGAAGTAAAGCGCCTTGTAGGTGAGCTGGCTCAGGATCCATTCCTGGAGCAGCGTGCGCTGGCGCGCGAGTTCCTCGGCCAGCATGCGATGGCGTTGCATCAGGGCCTCGACGGCCTGGCGCGTGCGCGGCGAAATCTCCGTGTCCTCGGCGAGCAGCACGGCGACTTCGGTGTCCGGGCCGCCTAGGTCGGCGTCCCGTAGTGAAATATCGGACGCGTCACTGGCCAATGGCGCGCGGTGATTCGATCGACTGGCGGATGCACTGATGGGCCCGAATTCGGGACGCCGGATCTCTCCTGCGGTCATGATTTGTTCCCCGTTGAACAACACCCCCGGCACTGCGTACGATTACCACTGTCTATGTTTGGTTTTGAGCTGTCTGTTGTCTGCCACACGTGTCGGCCGTGTGGTCTGTTATGACTTCTGTGACTTCCTGGTGGCCCCGCCGCCGCTGCGAGACGGTCTCGTTGGACGCTCTCGGCCGATGGCGGCCGCCGCGCGCGGGCCGCGGCCCTCCATATAGGCCGGAGTCAAGAAAGGGCGCTCTCACGCGCCCTTCTTCTACTTCGCCTCTAGTTCAGTGCATTTGAGACGGTTTGTCCAGCCCGAAGTGATCGGTTTCAGCCATGTCTCATACTTAAGTGTGAGATCAGAATCTCACACTGCAGGCGACCCGTCAGGTTAATGAGCGCTCACATTTAACGCAGAATCGGGTACGGCGTCGGACGTTTTCGGTCGGTTTCAGTGCCCCGGCAGGTAATAGAACTTGAACAGAAACACGGCGGCGATGATCCACGCCATGACCGGTACTTCGCGCGCGCGGCCGGTCAGCAGCTTCAGCACCGCGTAGGCAATAAAGCCGAACGCGACGCCATTGGCCACCGAGTACGTAAACGGCATGCCGAGGACGGTGAGCACGGCGGGGACGACCTCGGTGACATCGGTCCAGTCGATGTCGACCAGCTCGCGCAGCATCAGGCAGGAGACATAGAGCAACGCCGGCGCGGTGGCATACGCCGGCACCGTGCCGGCCAGCGGCGCGATAAACAGGCAGGCCAGGAACAGCACGGCCACGGTCACGGCGGTCAGGCCGGTGCGGCCGCCGGCCTGCACGCCAGACGCGCTCTCGATATAGGCGGTGGTCGACGACGTGCCGAGCAGCGAGCCGGCCATGATGGCAGTGCTATCGGCCATCAGCGCCTTGTTGAGCCGGTGCATCTTGCCAGCCTTGAGCAGCCCGGCGCGGTTGGCCACACCCATCAGTGTGCCGGTGGCATCGAACAGCTCGACCAGGAAAAAGACCAGCACCACGTTGATGATGCCGATGGACAGCGCGCCGGCGATATCGAGCTTGAACAGCGTGGGCGCGATCGACGGCGGGGCCGAGAACACGCCGTGGAAGGTGTTGCCGCCGAACAGGAAACTGAGCACGGTGGTGAGCAGGATGCCGATCAGGATCGCACCCTTCACCTTCAGGCGGTCCAGCGCGACGATCACGAAGAACCCGATAGTCGCCATGATCGCGGGAGGCTGGTGCAGATCGCCGATGGTCACCAGGGTGGCCGGGCTGGCCGCGATGATGCCGGCGTTCTTCAGCGCGATGATCGCCAGGAACAGCCCGATGCCCGCCGTGATCGCACCCCGAATCGCATGCGGGATGCCATTGACGATCATCTCCCGGATGCGGAACAGCGTGACCAGCAGGAACAGGCAGCCCGAGATAAACACCGCGCCGAGCGCCGCTTCCCACGGCAGGCCCATGCCTTTGACGACTGTATAGGCAAAGTAGGCGTTGAGGCCCATGCCCGGCGCCATCGCGATCGGATAATTCGCAAAGAACCCCATGATCAGCGTGCCGATGGCCGCGGCCAAGCAGGTGGCGACGAACACCGCGTCCTTGGGCACACCGGCATCGCCGAGGATGCTCGGATTGACGAAGATGATGTACGCCATCGTCAGGAACGTGGTCACGCCGGCCAGCACTTCAGTGCGCACGTTCGTGTTGTGCTCGGCCAGGCGGAACAGGCGCTCGGCCAGGCTGGCGCTGGCCTGGCTGGACTGGAAGGCGGGCGCGGAATCGCTTCCCGGCCGCTCGGCGGGGTTCGGTAGGGACATGTAGGGTCTCCTGGAATGTGTTGCGCCTGCTTTCGTCTGGCTCGCCCGGCCCGGGCGGCAGCCATGGGCTGCATGACAGACAATAGGCAAAAGGCGGGATGATCCCATAGGCCAACGTGACGGTGCCAGCCCCTGGCGGGGAATCCCCACCTTGACGAAGCCGCGAATCCCCCGTATAAACCACAGCTAGATTCAAGCGACGAGGCAACAGTTCATTCGTTAGCCACCGTTGGTACTTCGGTTGTCCATGGTGTCCTTTCCTTGAGTTGGCAGTGCGATGGTGTGTGCACCATCGGTTTCTTTTTTATCTTTTTTTGGAAAGCAATACCATGCAAACCGGTATCGTCAAGTGGTTCAATGACGCCAAGGGCTTCGGCTTTATCAAGCCGGACGCAGGCGGTGATGATCTGTTCGCCCACTTCTCCGAAGTGCGCGCCGACGGCTTCAAGTCGCTGCAGGAAAACCAACGCGTGTCGTTCGAAGTCAAGAACGGCCCGAAGGGTCTGCAAGCTGCGAACATCACGCCGCTGTAAGCCAAGGTAGCTCCGGCACGCCGCAAGGTGTGCCAGCAACCGAAAGAGCCCCGCCATCACTGGCGGGGTTTTTTTTCGCCTGTTTTCCGCCAGATCGGGCTTCCAGGTCGACCGGCTTCAATTTGTCGTGCGTCTTTTTTCGTGCCCCGCGCAGTCGCGCCGCAGAAACGGGTACGCCTTCCTGATTGATCTCCGCAGAAATGGGTACGGCTGGCGGCTAGCCGTCGCCTCGGCAGGCCGCTATCGCACGCAGAAACGGGTACGCATTGGCTTGTGGCGTCCCATCGCTCGAGGCCGGTTTCCTTCGATTTTTGCCTGGCTAGGGTGGGAATCCCCCGCGAGTTGTCCCCGCAGAATCGGGTACGCCGCGAAAGCCCGCCGTATACGGTCCGCAGCCTCGTATGGGGTCGCAGAAATGGGTACGGTTTCAGCAGCAGGTGACGTCGGAGGTGTGGATGCACGCGCAGAAACGGGTACGGTCGCTCAGGGCGCGGGAGATGTATACGTTCCGAGCGGCACTGCGGGGCGTCAACGTAGCGCAGAAACGGGTACGCAGCGGATTCCTCGGTTTGATTCGGTATACGTTGAGAGTGAGTACTGGCTTTTAAGCAAAGCCAATGCTATAGTCGGACTGGTTTTGCAGGCTGACGCATTGCGCCCGCAGTTTGCGCAGAATTGGGTACGCACTTGGCATTTGCTGGCGCTGGAATCGCCGCAGAAATGGGTACGGTTCCCGGCAGCGCAGCAAAATGCTGCCAACTCGCAGAATTGGGTACGCCGCAGAAACTGGTACGCAACGAGGCTGGGAGGCTTCGAACCGGCCCAGCGCAGAAATAGGTACGCTTTGAGCCGCTTGGCCCGCAGAATCGGGTACGCATCGACTGGCTGGAAACCTCACGGCGCACCCATTTCTGCGGGGATAACGCGGTTGTTCACAGCCCCTCCACGCAGGGAAACGGCCGTCGGGTACGGTTCGCGCAGAAACAGGTACGCTTTTTGCCCCTCCCGCTGTGGAAAAGCCTGTGGGATCAGTGAGTTATCCCCGCAGAATCCGGTTCGCTGTTTCCGCTGAAACGGGTTCGCCCAGCCGCAGATTCGGGTTCGGGGCTTCGCAGAATCGAGTACGCTTCCACGCAGAATCGGGTTCGCGGGGCGTACTTTTCCCTTTTGAAATCAACGGCGGTTTCCCTCCGTATACGGTTTACAAGTAGTTAACCCGTAACGGTATCGTTTACTTGTAGCTGATGCGCCGCCAACCGTGGACAACCCTGGCGGGTTGCCCACCGCATGCCGGCCATCCTGCCAGTCGTGAGAAACCCGACACCCGAAACAGATCGCTTGCAGACAAGCCGTCAGCGCTGACAGGGAACCGCAAGCTCGGGGGCAACGCGACCGGACAGCCAAAACACACAAAGAACGTATACGTACCTGTTTCTGCGTGACAACGTTTACGGGTTCGCGTAAAAAGGCGGGTAATCCGAAGCCCGTCAATATGCCCATCAAACGCTCCCTGGCCACCGAGGGGGATCGCTCCGTCCTGCAAGGGGATCACGAGCCTTCCCGCATCATCGTTCCCGGTAACGAGAACGTCCTGGTTCCGTCCGAGAAATTCCAGCGCCTCTTCGACGAGGCCCAGGCGATGGAGCGCGAGGACGCCTGGCACAGTGGCGAAGTGGGCTTCCTCAGCCGCGCCAGCGTGCAGGTAACCCTGCCGTATCGCGCCCCGAAGGGCGCGCCGCCCGTGTGGACGCGCACCAGCGGCAACATCTCGCTGATGATCCAGCCGGGCTACTTCACGCAGCAGCGCTCCGAACGGGCGGCCAATGGTCGTCAGAAGCTCGTCTCCGAAACCGTGTCGCTCGGGTATCCGTACGGCTCCTATCCGCGTTTGATGCTTGCCTGGATCGGCAAGGAAATCATGGCGAAGAAGAAGCGCGGCGAGTTTACGGGCACGGTCGAGGACCGCCGCATCTCGCTCGGCAATTCGCTGTCGGAATTCATGTACAACCTCGGCATTCCGATGGCCACCGGCGGCAAGCGCGGAACCATGACGCTGGTGCGCCAGCAAATGATCCGGCTGTTCTCGGCGACCATTGCGATCGTGCAGAACAAGTCGACGCCGACGCCCAATCAGACGCCGAATCACGAACCCCTGTCGATCGACCGTGTGGGCTACCTGCTGGCCGACCAGCTGTCGACGTGGTGGGACCCGATGCAGCCCGGTCAGGGCTCGATGTTCGAGAGCTTCGTGGTGCTCTCCGAGCCGTTCTTCAACGAGCTGGTGAACCGTCCCGTACCGGTCGATATGCGCGCGCTCAAGGCGCTCAAGCAGTCGCCGTTCGCACTGGACGTGTATTCGTGGCTGACCTACCGGTTCTTCACGATCCAACGACGCACCGAGATCCCTTGGGAAGCGCTCCAGATGCAGTTCGGTACCGAGACCGAGAGCGAGCGCAAGTTCCGCGCGCTGTTCCGCAAGGCGCTCAAGGATGTGCTGGTGGTGTATCCGGGCGCCAAGGTCGACGCCGATTCGTCGAAAGCCCTGGTCCTGCAGCCGTCCCGCACGAGCGTTCGCAAGCTGGCCTGAAGGCGAACTGACCGCTGGAACGAAAAAGGCAAGCGACGAGCGCTTGCCTTTTTCTTTTACCCGTCACGCGCTTGCGCGCATGGCAGGACGTTCAGTGAGACAGGGTCAGGCGGGCTTGATCGCCGATGCCTGCAGACCCTTGGGGCCCTGCTTCACTTCAAACGTCACACGCTGACCATCCTTCAGGGTCTTGAAACCCGAGCCCTGGATTTCCGAGAAGTGCGCGAACAGATCTGCACCACCGTCGTCCGGGGTAATGAAGCCGAAGCCCTTGGTCTCGTTAAACCACTTGACCGTACCGGTTGCCATAGGAATTTCCTTTCGAAGCAAGTTCTTGTACACAACGCAAACAACCGTTCAAGCACGTTGAGGTCTCGTAGATACCGAACGGAAGCCAACGAGGTTGACACGACTTGACTCGACTGTAGCGCGCATCATAACCAGTTTGTTCTGCTGTGTCATGTGCGGGGTAATGCGCACTATCTTTACTTTAGGCGGATTCTCTGCCTCTTTTCAAGAGGAAATCTCCGCAAATTTAAGGTAGGCGGTGTTTACCCTTTCACCGTGGCGTGGAGGTATCACGCTACGAGACATAAAATTTGAATAATGAAAAATGGGTTGTAGCGCACTGCCGATTTGGCTACAGTTCCGCCTGTAGAGAACTCGTCATGTGCGCTTTCAGCGCTGAAAGTGAGGCCAGTGTGGCAGCAAAAATCATTACCGTGTTCAACCAGAAAGGCGGCTGTGGCAAGACCACGGTAAGCATGCACCTGGCTGGCACGCTGGGCCTGCGCGGCGCCCGTTCCATGCTTGTCGATATGGATGAGCAGGGCACCGCCACGCGATGGGCCGCACAGGCGACCGACGAACGCCCATTTCCCGCTTCCGTGATCGGCCTGGCGCCGTCCGGCGGCGCGATGCACCGCGAAGTCCGCAAATTCATCCACGACTACGACTACATCCTTGTCGACTGCCCGCCCGCCGTGCATTCGGCCGCGCCGTCGAGCGCGCTCCTGATTTCCGACCTCGCGATCATTCCGGTTGTCCCGTCGCCGCCTGACCTGTGGGCGGCCGTCGCAGCGAAGACGCTTGCGCAGCATGCACAGGTCCAGAATGAGACCCTGCAGATACGCGTGATGGCCAATATGGTCCAGCGACGTGTCTCGATTGCCCGCCAGGCCATCGAGATCCTGGGGGATGACGGTGATGTGCCGCTGCTGAACGCCCTGATCGGCTCCCGTTCGGCGTTCCGGGAATGCCAGGCCATCGGCTGCACCGTGCACGGTGTGCCGGGCGCCCGCGAGGCCGTGCAGGAGGTCGACATGATGGTCGACGAAATCCTGTCCCTGATCGAGTAATTCCCATGGCAACGAAACTGAAAAGCCTGAAGGCCGGCATGCTGGCCGGCATGGCGGCGGAGAAAACCCGCAACGACACGATGGATCGCTTCGCCAGGGCGGAAGCGGCGATCTCCCAGCACCCGAATGGCCTGCTCCAGACCCAGCGTCCCGAGCGTCCGGTAGTTGCCGAAATCCAAACTTTCAGCGCTGAAAGTGCGGAACCGACTGAAACGGGTCGAACGCTGATCAAGATCCCCATTGCGCAACTGCACGACAATCCTTTCAATGCGCGTCGAATTTATGATCCCGCAGTGGTCCAGGAACGTGCTGCGTCGATCGCTACGCATGGGCAGAAAACGCCCGGTCTGGCGGCGCCGGACCCGGTGCGCCCCGGGCACTACATCCTCATCGATGGTCACTATCGCAAGCGCGCCCTGGCCTCGGCCGGCAAGCTCGAGATGGAATGCTTTATCGAGAGCGACCTCAGCGATCTCGATTTCTACCGACTCTCGTTCCTGCTCAACGAGCAGCGCTCGGACCAGTCCGCACTCGACAACGCGATTGCCTGGCGGCAGTTGCTGGACGAAGGCAAGGTCCAGAAGGAGGAGGAGATCTGCGAGCTGACCGGGATGTCGGCGGGCACGGTTAACAAGACCCTGGCGCTGCTGAAGCTGCCGGACTCGGTGCTCGGCGTGATGCGTGAGCGACCGAGCGCCATCGGGATTGCCGCCGGTTACGAGCTGACGCTGTTCTGCAAGATCGCCGGCGAAGACCGCACGCGTGATCTGGCGACGCGCATCATGAACGACGGCCTGTCCAGCCGCGAGGTCGAGGCGATCCGTAAACATGCGCAGGAAGGGAAGTCGCGCAAGGTCAAGGAGATCAGCCGGCAGTACAAGATCCGGACCGAGTCGGGGCAGCTTCTGGGCACGATCAAGGAGTGGGATTCGGGCCGGGTAATGCTCGATGTTCAGCTGTCCGACCGCAATGCCCGGGAGGACCTGCTCGAGGTCCTTAAGGCACGCTTCGGATTGGATAAAACGCTACTCTGAGTTTTTTGCAGTCGCGTTCGCTAACTCATTGTTTCATCGAACATTTGGATCGCAGCAAAAGGTACGCTCGGGGTCATTTTGGGCCGTCCGGCAACGGACGCCCGGCGAGCGCCAGGAGGCGCGGCGTGAACCCAATTTCGGCCAGTTCTCGGCCCGCCGCGAAGCGCTTCCAGGTACCCCGTAGCAACTGGTCCAAACCACTCGCGGCGTAGCCCGCACCGACCTGCGCCTGCTTGGCGCGACCCCGCGCCGTGGCCGGAAATTCGCTTGGTGCGAGCAGGGCGGCGTCGGCGTTCCAGCCGGCCTCCACCTGAATCCCGCGATCGGCCCAGTGCGCGCGCAGCGCCATCCAGACGTCTTCATCGAGCCGCAAACCTGAATCTTCGGATTCATTTCGGGCCCCGGGCAGCAGCCGCGCGCTGCGTCCGGCGAGCCGGACATCCCCCAGCCGCATCGCCGGCAGTGCCGAAATCCGCACCCCGTGCCGATGCACCAGCAGCGCCGTCGCCCGTGCGGCCCGGTGTCTGGGGGAGGCCTCCACCGCCCCGAGCCATGCCAGGAAGTCATCGACAACACCGGGCGGAAGCAAATTCGAGCGATTCGTTTCGATAGATTCCGACGCAGCAACGGGTACGCCCCCGGCCGGTACAGCCGCACCGCCTTGCCGCACCCCCGCCCGCACCATCGCCCGGAGCAGGGCGCGAACCACACGCAGGGAAGCCTCGATCGAGCTCGCGCCGAGTGGTCCCTCGAACGGCCGCCAGTGCGCCCGGTCTCGGGCGCCCGCCGGGCCGCACCAGAAGGCCGCCGGCTGGGGATCCGCCAGAAAGCTGCGGTAGCGCACGAGATCATCCGTCTCCAGCCCCCGGACCGAACCACGCTGCTGGGCGACCCAGAGCAGCAGCCGCTCCGCCTCCCGTCGATAGCTCCCGGCCGTATGCGGGGAGCCGCTGTGGCGGGCTACCCAGTCCCGAATGAACCGCAGGTCATCCCCGAGCACCGCCGCGCCGGGGTCGCCAGACGATGGCGCCAGCATGTGTTCGAGCGGAACGGGTTCGCGCATCGCCGGCCCCAGCCGCTCCGGGACCAGTGCGGGTCTGCTCCGGTGTTGTGACGGAGAAAGCACATATGGCCGCACCGCCGTCGCGATCACCGACTGCTGCTGACCCAACCATCGTGTGATGACTTCGGCGGATTGCTGGCCGATGCGTGGCACGGCACGCCACCAACTACTGCCCCGCTGGTTCGCCAGATCAGTCAAATCGGCGATGGTGCGCACGCCCCCCGTCGCCAGCCGGCGGGCGAGGCTGGGGCGGAACCACAGCGATACCTGATGCCCCGGCAGCGGCCGGCCCTGGCCGAGCCGCTCGATGGACGACAACGCGTCCACCCGGCGCGTCATCCCGGCGTCAGACCGCCCGCGCAGCGCCTCGAACATGGCCGCGATATCGGGCCGGTCGTGCTGGAGCGCGAACTGCACCAGCCGGTCGCGCAGTGTCAGGATGCGCTGCACTGCCTGATGCTCGGTCAGCACATCGTCATCGTCCGGATCGAGCAGGTAGCGATTGGCGATGTCCACCGGCCGCATGCCCTGGGCATACGCCCGCACCACTGCAAATTCGGTTCGAGTGAGCTTGGTAGCGGCGAGCGTGTCGGGATCCGTGCTCATGAAGAAGGGGTGGTAAGTGATTGAGTTATAACAACTTTAGGGGAGTGCCAATCCGTACCAGGCACTTTTGAATATCAAAGTGCAATGTAAATTATTTTCGATGGGAAGCCAAGGGATTTGCCCGGGATGGCCCCCTGGGCTCACCGTCTGCCGGTTTCGCTGAAACGCTTAAAACAGACCGCCAAACATTTGACTTCCGTTCTTCAGCCCAGTCTCCAGAATGAGGAAACCTCGCTGGTCAGTGTTAAGACCAAGCGGGCGAAGGGAGGCGACCCATGGTCAGCAGGCGGAGAAAGGCCGGCGTCGGCGTGGGCGCCGTGGGCGGCGTCGTTCTGGCGAGTCTGTCTCCCGCCGCGCACGGGCAGGCGGCCTGCCCGACCATCGGCACGGGGCAGGTATCCGCCACCACAGCCTGCACGATCAGCGCTTCGGCCATCGGCACCACGGTAGCGGCGCCGGTGGCGATCACCGGCACCGGCGCCGGTGCGGATGTGACGGCGTCCGGCGTCACGCTGAGCCTCGGCGTGGCCAATGCGAACGGCGTCAACGCCTTGAGCGGGGCCCGGGTCTCGCTGACGGGCGGCGCCATCAATACCACCTCCAACGGTGCGGCGGCGGCCAGCCAGGTTGGGCTCAAGGCCGTTGGCGCGGGCTCCCGCGTGGTGGCCGATAACGTCCGGCTCAACCTGGCGCCGGCCAACTCGGTGTCGATGCAGGGCGTACGGGCCGAAGGCGGCGGGTCCGTGACGCTGACCCAATCGAACCTGACCGTGGGCGCCGCCGGCAGCGGGCGCAATTTCAACAATGGGCTTGTGGCCACCGGCGCGGGCAGCCTGATCACCGGTTCCGGCAACACCGTCGCGGTGGCGTCCAACTTCTCGAATGCCGCGCGCGCCGAACTGGGCGGCGCCATCGAGCTGTCCATCAGCACGCTCACGGCCACCGGCACTGGCAATGCCGCGAGCGGCCCCGTGGCCGCCGCCGCCGCGGTCTCGGGCGGTCGCATTGCCATTGGCGGCAGCGGCAACCTGCTCACCGGCGGGCCGGCGACGATGGCGCACGGCGTGTTCGTGTCGGGCACCGGCTCCTCGGCCACCATCGACCAGGCTACGATCCGTGCCAGCGGCAACAATTCCGCCGGGGTCGCGGTCGACCTGGGCGGCATTGCGACCCTGACGAACAGCACGGTCAGCGCGCCGACCTATCGCGGCGTGTCGGTCACTGGCAACAGCGACGCCATGCTGACCGACGTCTCGGTCGATAGCGCGGGCAGTGCCGCCATCGCGCTGGGGTCCGGCTCGCGCATGTCGATCACGCGCGGCACCCTCAGCAGTGGCGGGCAGGTGCCCACGGTGAATGTCGGCGGCGTGGGCTCGACCCTGACCACCGAGGGCGTGGCGATCGTCTCCACGGGCAGCGCCAACGCACCCGGCATCGCTATCACCCAGGACGGCCTGGCGACGATCAACGGCGGCACGGTCGATACCTTCGGCACCACGGCCCGCGCCCAGCGCGTGAAGGGCGTCACGGCCGCCTTGCCCAATGCGCGGCTCGTGACCAATGGCCTCGCCATCCACAACCGGGGCGACGAGGCGATTGGCGTGGCCGCCGACGATGGCGGCACGATCGAGATCAACCAGACCTCAGTACTCACCGACGGCCGCAACGGCATCGGTGTCTACGCGGGGGTGGACCCGCTCAAGCCCAACGTGGCAACGGTGGTAGCCACGGCGTCCCACATCGAGACGATGGGCGAGATCGCCCACGGCGCGCTGGCGCAGGCGCGTACCGTGCTCGACGTGCCCGCGCGGGTCTCCCTGACCAATGGCACCACCGTCATCACGCACGGCACGGGCGCGATGGGGCTGCGCGCCGTGTCGAAAGGCCGGGTCGAGGCGCTGTCCGGGTCCAGCGTGACGACCGAAGGGGCCGCCGCGCATGGCGCCTTTGCGCGCAACGCGCTGAGCCTCGTCCTGATCGACAACGCCACCGTGAGCACCAGTGGCGTGGGCGCGCACGGCGCCGTGGCGCTGGACGCCGGCCAGGTCAGCGGCAACCGGGCGACCGTGACCGCCAGCAACGCGGACGCCGCCGCGCTCTACGTGGCCGGCTACAACGACACGTTCACCGCGCAGGTGCCCACCGGCGCGGATTTCACCGCCTCCGTGCTGACCAGCCGGAGCGGCCCCGCCATCGCCGTGGCCGGGCCGGGCACCGTGACGTTGGCCGGCTCGACGGTTTCGGGCGTCGAGTGGCTCCGCGTCGGCTCGATCGGGGACTTTCCGACGCTGCCGCCGCCCGAGGCCCCCATCGGCCGGCCGGAGCCGCTGCCGTCCGTCGACGATCCCTCAACCCCGCCGTCCGATTCGGTCGCGCCGCTCGCGGCCCCCCTGCCAGCGATCAAAAAGCCCCTGGCCGTGGGCGATGTCGCCACCGTCGATGTCTCGGCCTCAACGCTGACCGGGGCGGCGACCACGCTACCGGGCACCACGTCCATCGTCACCCTGCGCGACCAGACCACGTGGCACCTCACCGGCAACTCGACGCTGACCACGCTCACCAACGCCGCGAGCCAGATCCTGTTCACGCCGCCGTCGGCGGGCACGTTCAAGACGCTGACGGTGAACACCTACACGGGCGCCGCGGGCGGCATCGGCCTGAACACGGTGCTGGCCGGCGACAACGCACCGTCGGACAGGCTCGTCATCGACACCGGCACCGCGTCCGGCACCACCGGGCTTACGATCACCAACGCCGGCGGCACCGGCGCGATCACGCAGCGCGATGGCATCCTGGTCGTCGATGCCGTCAACGGCGGCACCACCGCTCCCGGCAGCTTCGCGCTGGCCCGCCGCGCCGTGGCCGGCCCCTATGAGTACCGCCTGTACCGGGGCAGCCTGGACGGCAGTCAGGCCGATGCCTGGTACCTGCGCTCCGAGCGCGATCCGTCACCCGATCCGCCCCCGCCGGGGCCGCCCACGCCAGGGCAGGCGCTGTTCCGCCCCGAGGTGGCCGCCTATCTCGCCAACCAGCGCCTGGCCGGGCAGATGTTCGTGCACAGCCTGCACGACCGCCTGGGCGAGCCGCAGTACGTGGAAGGCCAGCCGTTCGACAAGGCCGAGGACAAGCCGCGCTCGGGATGGCTGCGCGTGGTCGGCAAATGGGAGGGCAGCCGCAGCCAGGACGGCAATTTCAAGGTCGATACCGACAGCTTCCTGCTGCACGGGGGCGCGGAACTCGCCAAATGGAAGGTGGCGAGTGAGGAAGACCGCCTGCATCTGGGGCTGATGGGCAGCTACGGCTATGCCAGCAGCGACGCGAAGGCGGCCGGCAACCCGGCGTCCGCCAGCGGCAAGGTGGAGGGCTTCAGCGTGGGCGCGTACGGCACCTGGTACCAGAACGACGAACGCAAGCTCGGTACCTATATAGATACGTGGTTCCAGTACGGCTGGTTCGACAACAAGGTCGAAGGCGACACCCTGCCCACCGTGAAGTACCACGCGCAGGGCTGGGCGGTCTCGGGCGAACTGGGCTACGCCGTGCCGCTGCGCCACGACTGGGTGATCGAGCCGCAGGGGCAGCTGATCTACGTCGACTACCGCGAACACGACATTACCGAGCCCAACGGCACGCGTATCGCGGGTGCCGACTCCACCGGCCTCATCACGCGGCTCGGCGTGCGGCTGCATCGCACCTATGTCCGTGCGGACGCGCGCAAGTGGCAGCCGTACGTGACTGTGAACTGGTGGCATACCAGCACGGACAGCAGCGTCCGCTTCAACGAGGTGCCGCTCGGCACGCTGTATCCGTCGAATCGCTATGAATTGAAGCTGGGGCTCAACCTGTCGATCTCGACGCGCTGGACCGGCTGGGCCAACGTGTCGGGCGCCTGGGGGGCGCAAAGTTTCCACCAGTATGCGGCCCGGATCGGGGCGAAATATACGTGGTGAGCGCGGGTGTCATACATGTGATGTATGGCAAACACCCGCTGTAAAAGTGCTGGATGAGGCATTTTGTGCCGCAAGCAGCCTAGGCAAAAACCCAACACGGGAAAACCCCCGCAATGCAGCATTCGCTTGCAATCACTCCGCGTGCTTCCTATGCTGAACACCAGAATTCAATTTAATTTGAATCTGAGTTGCGAAGCATCTAACGCGTGTCATACGCGAAACGGGGCGGTAGGCATCCTCCGAGGGAGGGCCGGGCAGGACAGCAGCGAGCCAGGACGGGAAACGCTGCGAGGCTCAGGAGGCGATACCTATCGTATGGGCGTGCAGCCGTGCCAAAAGCGGAGCATGTCCAATCAGCGCGCAGTGGATTGTACGCGGCATCCGCGCGCGCCAATAAGAAGTGAGCGGCCATGGCCACCATCCTGTTGCTCGAGCCACATCCTTTGCTCCGCCTTGGGCTGCGCCACCTGTTGGCACAGGCGCATGTTCCCGGCGATCTCGTCGATATCGACCCCCAGTCCCTGCATGAACCGGATCCCTGGACGCACCACGCCGATCTGCTGATCTATGGCCTGCCCGCCGATGCGGAAGCCGGCTGGCTTGGCCTCGCCGGCCTGTGCCAGCGGCTGGAGCCGCAACGCGTGCTGGTGCTGGCCGAACACGTGCCGGCGCCGCTGCCCGAATTCGGCCTGCCCGAGACCGTGCGCGGCCTGCTGGCGAAAGCCTGCTCCGCCGAGGCGCTCGAAGCCGCCATCCGCCTGGTGCTGGCCGGGGGCGAATGCTTCCCGTCGCAGCTCCCGGTCATGCGTGGCGCCGAGCCGGCTGCCCATCCGTACGCCCAACTGGGCGGCGAGCATGCCCACGCCGCGCCGGTGCCGGTGCCGGTGCCCGCAGCCTACGCCGACGGCCGCGACAGCCGCCATGCCGCCGCGCCGATCGTCGTGCCGCTGCACGGTGTGCCGAGCCACGGCCCGCAGTCGCACGCCACGCCGCTGGAAACCCCGACGGCAGGCGCCCATCTGCTCAATATCACCGAGCGACAGTACGAAGTGCTGGCCCTGCTCGCGCGCGGCTATCCGATCAAGACCGTCAGCCGGCTGCTCAATATCTCGGTGGCCACGGCGAAGACCCATGCATGCACGCTTTATCAGCGGCTGCACGTGCGCAACAAGGGCGAGGCGGTCTACGTCGCGCTCCAGCGCGGCGCCACGCTGAACTGGCAAGGGCCGACGGTCACCGCGCCGGCCTCGATCCGCCCGTCCGCCGTCCTGCAGTCCCGGGAGGCCTGTGAGGCCGCCTGAGCGCGGTCGCGCAGCCATCCGCTCGCGTCCCCCTTCTGCCGGCCCGCCCTCATCCGAAAGCATGAGGCGGTGACCGGCTGCGGTTGCTAGCTTTATTGCAGGCCGATTTGCAGACCCATTGCGGACGGCGTCACCCGACGCACGCCGCCACCGTCATCCATCCCCAGCCTGCCATCTGTGCCTTCCCGGCTGCGCCTGCCGCGCGGGTAGGTCGTGCGTGTGCCCAATCGGCACGCGTTCAGTGAACCGACGTCCGATAACCGTCGCGCCAGCGGTGACCCATGCCGCGCCGCGCAGACGTCCAACATGCCCGATCTCTGTCGATGACGACCTACCTGATCGCCAGCAACGAAATGATGTGCCGCATCCTCGCCAGACGCATGGAGGGGCAGGACATCTCCATGCCCGTGCGATGGCACGCGCCTGACTGGCTGCTCGATACCCCGGACCCGGAGGCGCGCGCCGCCTCCATCGACAATCCGGACGCCTCCGAGACCGTGCCGGACGCCCCGGTGGACATGGCCATCGTCGACTGCAGCGGCGTGGAGGGCGACCCCCGCGCGCTGCTGGACCGCGTGCGCGAGCGGCTGGCCCCGCATCGCTGGCTCGTGTTGTCCGATTCGCTCGATGCCGCGCTGATGGTCTACGCCGCGCAGATCGGCGCCAGCGGCTGCCTGGCCGTGCCCGCCCCGATCGAACTGGTCTGTGCCGCCGCCGCGCTGGTCTGGGCCGGCGGCCAGTGCTTCCCGCGCGCGGCCCTGGCGCTGCTGCGCGCCCAGCCGCGCCATGCCGGCACCGCGCCCGTCTCCCACCTCTACCCCCACCCCCACTCCGCTGACGGCACTACGGCAACCGGATGAAGGCGCGGCTGCGTCGCGCGACCTATGCTTGCGAGAAGTCCACGGTCTGAAGCCGGTGCCTTTGAGAGGCCGGCCGCCGTGGCGACGCAGGGGGTCGTATGGAACACGGAGTCAATATCCTGGTCGTGCATGGCTTTGCCGTGCGCGAGGGCCGGGGCAAGTGGGCATGTTGTTTCGAGATTCGGCTCGCCATCGCAGGAGGCGGGCCGTTGTTGTTTCGGGGCGAGCTGCACGGCCGGTGCTTCGCCACCGAGGCGGCCGCCGTCCTCGCCGCGTGCGAGTTCGGCGAGCGGGAGGCCACCCGGCACATGGCCACCGCGCGCGCGATGATCGCGGCGGACGACGACGAGGCGTCGCGCCAAAAAAGAAGCCCGCCGACCGGGGGACCATGCGGGCTTTGAAATGGCGCCGTCCTGGACGTGCGCCATTCATGTGACGATAGCCAAACGCCGGCAACGGGCGTATTGGCCAGAAGCATCACGCGCCGCATGGGGCGCACGCCCCGGTCACCGGGCCTCCACCTTCCCGCGCAAACGCATGCCCCGCGCCGGGCGCGCGCCCGCCGGCGGCACGCCGCGCGGCACCGTCTCCACCTTCTGGCTGGTTGAGGCGGCTGAACATTGCGTCGCACACTGCGGGCGCGACGGTGCGAACCTCCGTCAGCCGGCCTAACCCCGTCATCCTTTTCTGTGAGCTGCCGCACCATGTCTGTCTGGCCCCTTGTCTCCCGCGTTGGCGAAAGCGCACTGCTCATGCCCTGCGCGCTCGTCGTGTTCGCGTGGCTGCAGTCGGGCCGCGCCCCGCACGACCGCGACAACGCCATGCGCTGGGCACTCACGTTCGGCGGCGCCGTGGCGCTGGTCGTGGCCAGCAAGCTGGCCTTCATGGGCTGGGGCATCGGCAGCCGCGCCTTCGACTTCACCGGCATCTCCGGGCACAGCACGATGGCCGCCGCCGTGCTGCCGGTGCTGGCGCGGCTGCTGGTGCCGGAGCGCCATCGCGTGATGGCGGTGGTGGCCGTGGCAGTGAGCGTGGCGGTTGCCATCGTGGTGGGCGTGTCGCGGCTGGCGCTGGAGGTACATTCGCCGGCCGAGATCGTGGCCGGGCTGGCGCTGGGCTTCGGCGCGAGCGCCAGCTTCCTGGTCTGGTCCGCCCGGCCGCTGCGCGCCGCGCCGCGCGTGGTGGCGGGCGTCGTGCTGCTGCTGGCGCTGGCGGCGCCGCATCCGTCGGTGAGCCTGCCGACGCATGGCATGCTCGAGCGCATCGCCAGCCATCTCGCCGGGCGGGAGGAGCCCTACCGGCGCGGCGAATGGCACGATGGGCTGGGTGGGCACGGCAGGCATGAAGCGCGACAGGGACACGCTGCCGCGCTGACCGGCGACGCCGCGCGCTGTGTGCGCCACCAAACAGACCCGCCCGCCCGGCAGCACGACGATACCTGACAGGGTGGCCCGCTCCGCCCCGGCAGGAGAACCAACATGTCAGCAGTGCGCGCCTTCGTCGCTGGGCGACAGGGAACCTTCCAGTACCTGTACCGCGCGACCGACGCCCTCGTCATCGGCGCCACCGGCTTTGCCATCGGCGAACTGGTCTTCCCCGAAGGCCTGCGCGGCGCCGCGCCGGTCCATGGCTTCCTGACCGCCTTCTGCGCGCTGGGCGCGCTGCTGATCTTTCCCGCCTGCGGCCTGTACGGGTCCTGGCGCGGACGCAGCAAGGCCGGGCTGGCCGTGCGCGTGCTGGCGGCCTGGAGCGTGGTCTGCCTGCTGGCGCTGGTGTCCGCCTTCCTGCTGCACCAGGTGGCTGGCGTGTCGCGGCTGTGGTCGGTGCTCTGGGTGGCGTGGTCGGCGGTCGGGCTGGTGAGTTCGCGCGTGGTGCTCTACGGCACCCTGAGCAGCGTGCGCCAGCAGGGCATCAACGCCAAGCGCGTGGTGATCCTCGGCTACGGGCCGCTCGGGCACGACATGTTCCGCCGCGTGGCGCAGATTCCGGGCGCCGGCTACGAGGTGGTGGGCATCTACGACGAAGCCGGCACCGACGACCTCCCCGAAGGCGTGGCCCCGCTGCGCTCGCTCGATCAGGTCTGCACCTTCGTACACGCCCACCGCGTGCGCGAGATCTGGCTGACGCTGCCGATGGCGGCCTGCCGCGACCTCTACGACGTGGTCTTCCACTTCCGCAACGACCTCGTCGATATCCGCTGGGTGCCGGACATCATGTCCGTCGAGCTGCTCGGCCATCGCTTCTCCGAGTTCATGGGCCTGCCCGTGATCGACCTCAACAGCCCGCCCGACTCGGGCGTGACCGGCCTGGTCAAGGCCAGCTTCGACCGCGTGTTCGCGCTGGCGGTGCTGCTCGGGTTGTCGCCGCTGCTGCTCGCCATCGCCCTCGCCGTGCGGCTGTCCTCGCCGGGTCCGGTCCTGTTCCGGCAGGCGCGGCTCGGCATGGACGGCCAGCCGTTCCACGTCTTCAAGTTCCGGTCGATGGTGGCGCACACCGATGCCGGCGTGACGCAGGCCGCGCCCGGCGACCCCCGCGTGACGCGCGTGGGCGCCTTCCTGCGCCGCACCAGCCTGGACGAGCTGCCGCAGTTCCTGAACGTGCTGCGCGGCGAGATGTCCGTGGTCGGCCCACGCCCGCACGCCATCGAGCACAACGAGCTCTACAAGGAGATCGTGGACCGCTACATGCTGCGCCACCGCGTGAAGCCCGGCATCACGGGCTGGGCGCAGATCAACGGTTGCCGGGGTCGCACCGACACGGTGGAGAAAATGCGCCGGCGTACCGAGTTCGACATCTTCTACATCCGCAATTGGTCCTTCGTCCTGGACCTCCGCATCATCGGCCACACCGCCGTCTACGGCTGGACCGGCCGGGACGCCTACTGACGGCTGACCCGGCGCGGCAATGTGACCTGTCGCGCGTGCCCCGGGGAGTTTGTTGGACACCGCACCGAAGCCGTGCCCCCGCTGCGGCCCAATGGCACCGTGAGCAGGAACCGATCCTAAACAGGCGCCCGCCACGGCCGCCGCCACACCTGCCTTCTGACCAGGAGATACGCCATGAAGGAAACCATCCGACAGATCCTTGCCGAAGTGGCCCGCCTCGACGTCCCCATCGAGACGCTGGACGATCAGGCCGACCTCTACCAGGCGGGCCTGTCGTCGCTGGCCACGGTGCACGTGATGCTGGCCATCGAGAACGCGTTCAACATCGAGATTCCGGATCACATGCTGACCCGCCAGCTCTTCAAGAGCGTGAACTCGCTCGCGGCGGCGGCCTCGCAACTGCAGGAGGCTGCGTGATGAACCCCGTTCTCGCCGCGGTGGACCAGGCGTCGCCGCATCCCGCACCGGCGGACCCCGCCGCCCTGATCGCCGCCGCCCAGGCTGCCGCCGCCGTCGCCGCCACGCATGCCGATGCGGTGGACCGCGACGCGCGCTTCCCGGATGAAGCCTTCGTCACGCTGCGCGAGCACGGCCTGCTCGGCGCGATGATCCCGACGCACCTCGGCGGTGCCGGCGCCACGCTCGATACCGTGGCCGCCATCTGCCGCGTGCTGGGCGGCGCCTGTGCCGCCACCGGCATGGTCTACGCGATGCACCAGATCCAGGTGGCGTGCGTGCTCGAGCACGGCATGGGCAGCCCGTGGCACGAGGGCCTGCTGTCCCGCGTGGCGGGCGAGCAGCTGCTGCTGGCCTCGGCCACCTCGGAGGAAGCCATTGGCGGCGCGCTGCGCAACAGCGGCTGCGCGGTCAACGCCGAGGGCGAGCGCTTCCACCTGCTCAAGATGGCGCCGACGATCTCGTACGGCGCGCACGCGGACGGCATCCTGATCACCGCACGCCGCAGCGCCGACGCCGCGCCGTCCGACCAGGTGCTGGTCTGCGCGCTGAAGGCTGACTACACGCTGCAGAGCCTGAACACCTGGGACACGCTCGGCATGCGCGGCACCTGCAGCAACGGCTTCCGCCTCGAAGCGGCGGGCGACGTGGCGCAGATCCTGCCGGTGCCGTTCGGCCAGATTGCCGACGAGACCATGACGCCGGTGTCGCACATCGTCTGGAGCGCACTCTGGCTCGGCATTGCCGGCGATGCCGTGCAGCGCGCCAAGACCTTCTTCCAGGGCCAGGCGCGCGCGCGTCCGGGCTCGATGCCGCCGTCCGCGCCGCGCGTGGCGGAGGCCGTGAGCCTGCTCCAGATGATCGAGGCCCGGCTGGACCTCGCGCTCGCCCACCAGCGCGCGCGGCATGTGGCCCAGGGGGTGTCGTCCTTCACCCTGGCCGCCGAGATGAACGGGCTGAAGACGGCCGTCTCCACCATGGCGCTCGAAGTCGTGCAGCAGGCCATGCTGGTCTGCGGCATGGCCGGCTACAAGCACGGCACGCCGTTCAGCCTGGGGCGCCATCTGCGCGACCTGTGGTCGGCGCCGCTGATGATCAACAACGATCGCATCCTGTCCAACACGGCCAACCTGCTGCTGGCCGACCGGACCTGAGAGAAGTCGAAACAAGGAGCTTCCATGGACGCCCAAACCGTAACGGCAGACGCGCAGGCCATCGGCGGAGCCGGTGGCAGCGCGGCTGCGCCCACCTTCCTCGAGCAGCTGACCGAGGCCGGGCTGCTGGTTCCCAGCGGCGTGCTGGGGCTGTATGGCCGTAGCGAGACCTTCGAGGCCATCGCCGAAAGCCTCAACCGCATGGTGATGCGGCTGGGCGCGGATCACCATGCCGAGACGCTGCGCTTCCCGCCGGCCATCGGCCAGCACGACTTCGAGACCAGCGAGTACCTGAAGAGCTTTCCGCAGCTCGCCGGCACCATCCACAGCTTCTGCGGCGACGACCGCGGCCATCGCCGCCTGCTGGCCCGGCTCGAGGACAAGGAAGACTGGACCGACCAGCAGCAGCCCACCGGCGTGGTGCTGACGCCGGCCGCCTGCTATCCGGTGTATCCGGTCGTCGCGCGGCGCGGGCCGCTGCCGCCCGAGGGCAAGATCATCAACGTGATGTCCTACTGCTACCGGCACGAGCCGTCGCTGGAGCCCACCCGCATGCAGCTGTTCCGCCAGCACGAATACGTGTGCATCGGCTCGCCCGAGCAGATCATCGCGTTCCGCCAGTTGTGGATGGAGCGCGGCCAGGCCGCCGTGCAGGCGCTGGGCCTGCCGATGGAGGTGGAGGTGGCCAACGACCCGTTCTTCGGGCGCGGCGGCAAGATCGTGGCGGACAGCCAGCGCGAGCTGAAGCTCAAGTTCGAGTTGCTGATTCCGGTGAACGACGGGCTGGGGCCCACCGCCTGCATGAGCTTCAACTATCACATGGACCACTTCGGCGCGCTGTGGGGCATCCGCACCGCCGATGGCGGCACGGCGCACACCGGCTGCGTGGGTTTTGGCATCGAGCGTCTCACCTTGGCGCTGCTCAAGCATCACGGGCTGGATCCGGCCCGTTGGCCGCAGTCGGTACGGGAAACGCTCGGAGGCCAGTAAATGTACGGTGACGGCAGGCTTCGGCCGCGGGGCGGCCCGGCATTGCATGGTGGCAATCCGGTGTGGGCACACGCCAATCGCCATATCGATCTCTGGGTCGAGCTGCTGCATGGATGGGAGCTGGAGCCCGTGGCGGCCCTGCCGTTCGCCGTGACACAGGATTTCGAGGGCGACCAGTTCACGCTGTCGAGCTTTCCGCCTGGGGATCTTGAGCGCCTGTACGGCATCCACACCAATGAGTTGTCCACCTACGACAAGCTCGAGACCCACGTGGCCGCGCAGACCTGCCGGGGCAACGTGGTGCTACTGGAAGTGGACGGCTTCTACCTGCCGCAGCCGCCCAATGCCTACCGCCGCCAGCACACGCGCTCGGCCATCGGCATCGACGTGCTGGTACCGGAGGCCAATGCCGTGGGCTTCTATCATGGCGATGGCTACCACACGGCCAGCGGGGACGACTACACGGCCATCTTCCGTCAGGCGACCATCGCCCCCGAGTGGGAGGCGCCCGCGTTCCCCCATGCCGAGGTCGTGCGCCGGCGCTTTCCGGCGCAGGCGGGGGAGGCGCTGGTCACGGCCTCGCTGGAACTGCTGCGCCATCATCTGGCGTGCCGGCCCCGCCAGAACCCGATCACCGCGTTCCGCAGCGCGTTTCCCGCGCACCTGGAGCAACTGATGGCGCGCGGCGAGCCGAACTTCCAGGTCTACGCGGCCAGCGTGCTGCGGCAGCTTGGCGCCAACTTCGAGCTGCTGGGGCGCTATCTGCGCTGGCTCTCGGAGCACGGCCAGCCGCAGCCCGACGCCATCTGCGAAGCCTGCTACACGATGGCGTCCGAGGCGATGGTGATGCAGTTCCGCCTGATGCGCGCCGTCATCAGCCACAAGCCGGACCCGTGCCAGGACTGCCTCGACCAGCTCGAACTGTCGTACGAAGGCACCGTGCCGGCGCTGGCCGCTTATTTCGGGGAGACCGTCTCATGACTGCGCGTGATCCGGAACCGGCGCTGCAACCTGTCCTGTGGTCCGGCGTGGCCGTGGGCGATGCGCGGCTGGAGGGCGACTGGACCTTCCTGGAGACGCTGGCCGGCGCGGCCACGCATCCCCGTGAACTGGGCGAGGACGGGCACTGGCTGCCCGCGCCGGTGCCGGGCACGGTGGCCAGCGCGCTGCGCGCCGCCGGCCGGTGGGACGAGTCCGCCCCGCCCCCGCTGCACCAGCACGACTACTGGTACCGGCTCCACTTCGCCGGCAGTGGCCGCCGCGTGCTCCGCTGCAACGGGCTGGCGACGCTGGCCGAAGTCTGGCTCAACGGCGTGCAGGTGCTCACCACGCGCCATATGTTCGTGGCGCACCAGGTGGCGGTGCAACTCCAGGGTGCGGACAACGTGCTCCATATCTGCTTCCGCGCGCTGCATCCGTGGCTGCGCACGCAGCGCGGCGCGGTGCGCTGGAAGCCGCGCATGATCCAGCCGCCCACGCTGCGCGCGGTGCGCACCACGCTGCTCGGCCATATGCCCGGCTGGTGCCCGCCCGTGCACGCGGTGGGCCCGTGGCGCGACATCGAACTGCTGCACCCCGAAGGCGCGGACGTCGTGCATGGCGCGCGCGCCGTGCTGGCCGGTCATCTCGATGGCCGCGACGGCGTGGTGGCACTGCAACTCCACTTTCCCGGCCCGGCGCCGATGCAGGGCAGCTTCCGGGCCGAAGGGTCCGATGGCGGGGTCTGGCAGGGCGAACTGCGCCGTGTGGGCGCGCATTCGCTGGCCGGCACCCTGCGCGTGCCCGATGCCCGGCGCTGGTGGCCCCATACCCACGGCGAGCCGGCGCTGTATCGCGTGCAGGCCGAAGTGGGTGGCCATGCCATCCCCTGCGGCCAGACCGGCTTCCGCACCATCACCGAAGATCGCGACGGCGAGCCCGGCGCGTTTGCGCTGCGCGTGAACGGCGAGCGCGTGTTCTGCCGGGGCGCCTGCGTCTCCAGCCACGACCTGCCGGGCCTGGCCGACACCGACGACGCCGTGGCCAACTGGCTGCGGCTGGCGCGCGATGCCGGCGCCAACATGGTCCGCGTCAGCGGCGTGACCTGCTATCCCGGCGAAGCGTTCTACCGCCAATGCGATGCCCTCGGCCTGATGGTCTGGCAGGACTTCATGTTCGCCAATTTCGACTATGGCAGCGAGACCAGCGCGTCGCCGGCCCTGATGGACGACGCCGCGCGCGAGGTCGCCCAGTGGCTGGCCGGCACGCGCGCCCATGCCAGCCTCGCCGTGCTCTGCGGCGGCAGCGAGGCCGAGCAGCAGGCGGCCATGCTCGGCACGCCGCGCGGCGCGTGGCGCCAGCCGCTGTTCGACACCCTGATTCCCGCGCTCGTGGCCGAGCATCGTCCCGATGTGGTCTATGTGCGCAATTCGCCCAGCGAAGGCGCCTGGCCGTTCCAGCCCGATACCGGCATCACGCACTACTACGGCGTGGGCGCCTACCAGCGCCCGCTGGCCGATGCCCGGCTGGCCAACGTGCGCTTCACGTCCGAGTGCCTGGCCTTCGCCAACGTGCCGTGCGCGCGCACGCTGACCGAGGCGGGGCTCTCGCAGCCGCTGCACGACCCGCGCTGGAAGGCGCGCGTGCCGCGCGACGCCGGTTCCGCCTGGGATTTCGAGGACATCCGCGATTTCTACCTGCGGGCGCTGTACGAGGTCGATCCGCCCCGCCTGCGCTACGAGCAGCCGGCGCGCTACCTCGCGCTCTCGCGCGCCGTGGTGGCCGAGATCATGACCGACGTCTTCAGCGAATGGCGCCGCGCCGGCTCCACCTGCATGGGCGGGCTGGTCTGGCAACTGCAGGACCTGTTGCCGGGCGCCGGCTGGGGCATCGTCGATGCCCGGGGCCGGCCGAAATCGGCCTGGCATGCGCTGCGGCAGGTCTGGCAGCCGCTCCAGGTGCTGATCACCGACGAGGGCCTGAACGGGCTGCACGTGCACGTGGTCAACGAATCGGCCACGCCACGCACCGTGCAACTGACCTTCCGCTGCCTGCGCGATGGCGAAATCGCCACCGTCCACGCCACGCAAACGCTCACGCTGGCCCCGCGCGAGACGCGCCGGCTCGTCGCGGCGGAACTCATCGATCACTTTTTCGATTTCACCTACGCCTACCGCTTCGGCCCGCCCGCGCACGACGTCGTCCTGGCCACCCTGCACGACCCCGCGGACAGCAACGCGTTGCTCAGCCAAGCGGCGTATTTGCCGGACCGCCGCGCCGCCGCGCTGCGCGCGCCAGGGTTGAGTGCGCAGGTGGAACAGTTGGAGGGCGTGTGGTGGCTGACCGTCAGCGCGCAGCGCTTTGCACGCTGGGTGCACATCGAGGACCATGCGTACCGCCCGGAGCAGGACTGGTTCCACCTTGGACCGGGGGAATCGCGGCGTATCCGCCTGATGAATGAGGCAGGGGGAGGGGGCGGGTCGGACGCCATTCCTTCAGGCGAGATCTCCGCCCTGAACGCCGAGCGCCCGCTCTCCTACGACGCCTGATCTCATCCTCTCAACCCCTGCCCGCTGCGCCATATGCGGCGCGGCAGGGCGGCACATCCGCCGGCTCCGGCCCGTCGCGCGTCATCCCCGCGTCATCCCCGCCTCTCCGCCGTTTGTATCCTCCTTCCCTCCCAAAGCATGACCGCCGCACCAACCGTCTGCCTACTGTCGATTCTGATCTGCATGGCCCTTAATAGAGTCAACAACGAGATAGCAAAACCGGGGCCCGCGAGGTGCCGGGGGTAAAGAGGGTGGCAGCTACGGGGCTGCCAGAGATCGCCAGAAAACGCAAACGGGTGGAGCGGCGAGATCGGGTCACAGCCTGCATGGAGATTGCCATGCGGGGTGGAGGACCGATGCTGCTCCCGGGTCAGAGGGAGGAGAATCACCATGATTACGCATCGGTCAGACTTGCATGTCAATCACCTGCTCAACGCGTTGCCGCGTCACGAATGGGAAACGCTTTCGCGGCATTTCGAACTGGTCCGGCTCCGCGCCGGTGAGCTGCTGACCGACTCGGGCCAGCGCATCGTCCACGTGTACTTCCCGACCACGTCGGTGGTTTCGCTGCTGTCGCTGCTCGAAGACGGCGCCACGGTGGAATTCGCGGCCGTCGGCAACGAAGGACTCGTCGGCATTCCCGTGGTCACCGGCGGCGACACCATGCCGAGCCGCGTGGAAGTGCGCAGCCCCGGCTTCGCCTACCGTATCCCCGCCCGCGCCCTGCGTGCCGAACTGGCCCACATGCCCGCCCTGCAACGCGTGACCCTGCTCTACGTGCAGGCCGTGCTGACGCAGATCGCGCAGACCGCCGCCTGCAACCGCCACCATTCGCTCAACAAGCAACTGTGCCGCTGGCTGCTGCTGGCCATCGACCGCATGAGCTCCAACGAACTGGTGATCACGCAGCAGGTCATCGCCAACATGCTCGGCGTGCGCCGCGAGGGCGTGACCGAAGCGGCGGGCAAGCTCGAGGACCTGGGCCTGATCCACCATAGCCGTGGCCACATCACGGTGCTGGATCGCTGCGGGCTGGAGAAGCATTCCTGCGAATGCTACAAGCTCGTCAAGCGCGAGTACGACCGCCTGCTGCCGGCGCTGGTGCAAGCCTGATTTCCGCAGGGCGATGCGGCGCGGCATCACGCCGCGCCGCATCGCATTCCTGCCGAAGGATCCTTGCGCCAACCGGAGAGCCCGCTATGACGGTCACCTCGCTTGACTTGCCCGACCTCGATGCCAAGCCGGGCGGCGACGCCCAGGCGGCAGTCGTCCCGCTACGCATCGGCCTGCTGCTGGACAGCCCGCAGGCGTTGCATCACCTCTACCAGCTCGTGCTCTGGGCCCGCAAGCAGCCGGGCCTGGCCATCACCCATCTGATCGTGCACGGGCCCGTGCAGGGCGGCGTCTCGCCGTGGGACCGCCTGCTCGCGGCCACGCTGCGCGGCCTGATGCGGGCCGAAGGCACGGTGCTGCGCGGTACCTATCGCGGCCACCTGACCCGCCACGACCTCGCGCGCTCGATCCCCGAGCGCCTGGACATTGCCGCGCCGATGCCCGGCGCCAACGGTCACATACAGTTCGACGTCGCCGCGGTGGAACAGGTACGCGCCCTCGGGCTGGACCTGCTGCTCGGCTTCGGCCCCGCCACGGTCGATGCGCGGATTGCGGCTGCCGCGCGCATCGGCACGCTGTGGATGCGTTATGGCCGGGGCGGCGTGGCGCCAGCCGCCGGCTTCGACGAATGCCGGCACGCCGAGCCGGCCACCGGCTTCGCCATCGAACGCATCGACGGCACGCGCCGCGTGCTGCGCGCGGGCCGGGTGGGCACGCGCGTGAGCTACCTCGAAAACCAGGCCCACCTGTACCGCAAGGCCGATGTGCACCTGCGCGCGCTGCTGACGGGCATCGCCACGACGGGCACGCTGCCCTCGCCGGCCGGCGCGCCGGTTCCCGGGCTGGCCCGGCCCCGTGCGCGCGACCTCGTCGGCTACGCGGGCCGCCTGTTCAAGCGCGCGGCGATCAAGGGCACCCAGCGCGCGCTGCACATGCGGCGCAAGTTCGGCATCTCGATCCTGCAAGGCTCCTGGCGCAACGCCGATCTGCGGCAGGCCGTGGAGGTGACCGCGCCGCGCGGCCGCTTCTGGGCCGATCCCTTCCTGTGGACCGGGCCCGATGGGCGCGTGGTCTGCTTCGTGGAGGACTACCGCTACGCCACCGGCCGCGCCCATATCTCGGCGCTGGAAATCGTCGGCCATCGCGCGGTGGACCTTGGCGCGGTGATCGTCGAGCCGTACCACATGTCGTTCCCGTACCTGTTCTCGTACGAAGGGGCGCTATATATGTGCCCCGAATGCTCGGGGTCCGGACAGATCCGCGTCTATCGGTGCGCCGAATTCCCGCTCAAGTGGGAGCTGGCCGCCGTGCTGATGGACAACGTCTCCGCCGCGGACACCGTGCTGTTCCCGCGCGACGGCAAATGGTGGATGCTGACCAGCATGGACCCCGCCGACGTGAAGGACCATTGCAGCGAGCTGTACCTGTTCTCGGGGCCGTCCCCGCTCGGCACGGACTGGACGCCCTGCGCGGCCAACCCGGTGCGGATTGACCCGGCCGGCGGGCGCAATGCCGGCCTGATCATGGACGGCGGGCGCATCTACCGGCTGGCGCAGCGCCAGGGCTTCGACCGCTACGGCGAAGGGCTGATCGTCAACGAGGTGCTGGCGGTCTCCGACGAGGCGTACCGCGAGCGCGAGGTGCGCCGCATCGACCCCGACTTCGGCCGGCGGCTGATCGGCTCGCACCATATGACCAGCACCGGCACGGTCACCGTGGTGGACCACGTGCGGCGGGAGTTCGTGTTCTGAGTGCCTTGGGCGCCCGGCTACGGGCGCCCGATCGACCGCTGTACCGCCTTGGTTCAGCGCAGCGCCGGCTCCGGATCGATGCCGGCCACGAGGGCCGCGATGGTGTCCGCGTCCTCGCAGAAATGGGTACGCAGGTACTGGTCGAGCATGGCGTAGACCGCCTCGCGTGCCGCGTAGGACCGCAGCGCGTGGTCCACTTCATCCGAAATCACGCACTTCACATGACGATAGCGCCGCAGTTGCCGCCCGCGCGCGCCGAAGTGCGTGGCGAGTTCCCCCAGGCCCGGATCGTAGCCGCCGAAGACCAGCCACACCGGCACGCTGCGTTCATCGAGCCGACGAATGAGGCCGTGCACCTGACGCACTGGCGTATCAGCGCGAGTAATCCACGCGGCCAGTGTCTGCGCCCGCGTGCGCACGCGGGCCACGATGCGGCGGCTCAACTCCATGGCAATCGAGCCGATTTCCGCGTCGCCCTTGAACACGCGTACCCATTTCTGCGTGTCCAGCGCGGCGGTCAGATACACGCGCGTGGCCGCCTGGCGCGGGCTGGGGCGCTGCTGCACCACGTCCTGGATGCCGAGCCCTTCGGGCCACTGGAACTTCTGCACATTGACCAGCACCGCGCCCGCCACGTGCTCGCTGCCGGTGGCCGCGTGCAGCCCCACGAAGGCGCCCGAGCAGATGCCGAACAGCACCACCCGGCCGAAGCCCTGCGCGGCCAGCCACGCGGCGGCGGCGGTCACGTCGCGGCGCAGGTGGCTGCCGTAGGGCTGGAAGGCGTACTGGGGCAGCGCCAGCGAGACGCTGTCGCCAATCCCGCCCAGATCCATCCGCATCGACGCAATGCCGCGCCGCGCAAGGTAGCGCGCGCAGAGCACGCCCATGCGCGCATCGCCCACATGATGGCCAGCGCCGGTGTTGATGATGAGCACCACCGGCGCGCCGTCGCCGCGCGCGGCGGCAGGCGGCTCGCACAGGATGCCGAACAGGCCGTCGGCGCCGTAGTGCGCGCGGCGCTCCACGAAGCGGTCGCCGTGCAGTACCGGCGCGTCGTCGGCGGACAGGCGGCGCACGCGCGCGTTGTCGGGCTCGCGCACATCGGTCTCGGGTACGCCGGCCAGCCACGCCGTGGTGTGCCGGAACGCCTGCCAGGGCAGGTCGTTCAGCTCGGGATAGCTGACATAGGTCTCGTATTCGTCGAACGGCGCCTGCGTCACGTCGCAGCCGAGCGCGGCGGCGCTCTCGGCCAGCCGCCCGGCGCCGTCGAGCGTGCTGGCCGACAGGATCAGCATGCGTGCGGCGGGCCGCTGGTGCAGCTGCCCGGGTTTGCCGAGGTCGCACGCCTGGATGGCGTCGATGGTGTCGCGGTAGAAGCGGTTGCCGACCACGGTCATGAAGTCTTCGGTCTCGGCCGGATCGAGCTGGTCGGCCGGGGACGATCGCGCGGTGCTCTGCAACGCGCGCAGTTCGCGCAGATGGTCACGCCCACGCACCACCGGCGCCAGCAGCACCAGCGCGTCGATCGCCTCCGCCTCCATCTCCTGCGTGGCGAGTACCGCCAGCAGCGCGCCGAGGCGGATGCCGCACAAGGCCACGCGCGTCACGCCGGTACGTTCGCGCAGGACGCGCACGGCGGCCACGATGCTGGCCGTCCACGCCTGCAGGCGGGCAGGATCGCTCTCGTCGCCATCGGAATCGCCGGTGCCGTGGTAATCGAAGCGCAGCGCCGGCATGCCGTTGGCGGACAGCGCCGTGGCGAGGTAGCGCCAGCCACGGTGGGTCATGATCGCTTCCTGCCCGAACGGGTTGCACAGCACCACGCCGCAGGGATCGGCAGAAAGGGGGGCAAGGGGGGCAAGGGGGACGATGGGCCGGTGCAGCCAGCCGTAGCACCCGTCGAACAGCAGCGGTTCCATCACGGCGTGCACCATCCCCGGGCCATGCGGCCCGTGGCCGCCGTGCCCGTGTCCGTCCCCGTGTCCGTCCTCGTTCGGGCCGTCGCCCGCGCCGCCCATGGCGCCGCCGCCCTCAGGCACCCGCATGGACGTGCACCGGCCCCGCCGCGCCGAACGTGGCCACCAGGCCAGACAGCGTGCGGTCGTAGGCGGACTCCAGCACATCCAGGCAGTCCGAGCAGGCATCGGTCCGGCCGCGCGCCACCGCGCGGGCCAGCCGGAACTGCAGCACCTTGGCTTCCGTGGCGATGCTGTGCGCCGCGTCCACCACAGGCTCGGGCACCTTGTGCCCCTGCCGCGTGAGCCACGTCAGGTAGTGATGCAGCATCTCGAAGTTGGCGCCGAGCTGGCGCGGCACGTTGAAGGTGTACTGGTGGAAGTAGGCATCGCCGCGCGCCAGCATCCGCTCCATATGCGACGGAAACACCGCGCGCAGCCGGCTCACCGGGTTGGCGGCGGGGCGCCGCGCCAGATGCTCGCGCAGCAGCCGCACCGAGGCATCGGCCAGCATGCCCGGCGCCACCGGCGCGCGCACGCGCTTGGCGCACTCGGCGTAGGGAAACAGCAGGTCCGGATTGCCGGAGAGTTCGGGCGTCAGGCGCAGCAGGCCCTCGTAGTCGTCGCCATTGACCGTGTGGTAGCCCAGGCCGTGGTAGTAGCCCAGCCGGCGCGCCTGCGCATCGATCATGTCCACGCCGATCGACGTCTTGACGTGTTTCTGCCGATAGGAAGTGGCCTTGGTGTCCGGCAGGTAGTAGCTGTCCACCTCCACCAGCACCGTGTGGCCGCGCCCGACCTGTTCGACGAGATGCGCCTCCAGCGCATCGTAGAGCGCCATCTCCTGCACCACGGTGCCGTAGAGCCGCTCGATGTCGTTGGTCGGGTATTTGAAGAAGGTGAAGTGATCGCCCTCGAAGTCCTGCGTCACGGTGAACGGCAGCGCGGCGCGCGGTTCGAGCCCCCAGCCGTTGAGCAGTTCGATCCACAGGTCGATGTAGCAGTTGGTCTCCTGCCAGATCACGTCCTCGCCATGCAGCGCATGCGGCGCGGGCTGCGGCGTGCTGCGTGCCAGGGTCGCCGTGACATTCATATGGATTCTCCTCCGCTGTGTAGGCATGCCGCGCAGCCGGGCGCGGCCAGACGGTCTCCATTACAGCCCCAACCGCGCCAAAGATTGGTGCGCGAGGCAACACAGGCGCCGCAGCAAGGTGCACGTTTGCGCGCATGCTGGCGGGGCACCGGCAAGGGGCAGGCCGCGTGCAGGCAGTGGCACTTTTCCCGGCCTTTTCGCGCTCTGATGGGCACGCCACCGCACGCCGGGCAAGGTGTGCGGAAGCGTACAGAGACGGCGAGGGGCCGTTCCTACACTGCAACTCATGGATTGGGACGCGTGCCGCCAGCGTTGCGTCGCGCGCATTGAGAGACAGCGGTGAGCATGGGGAGCGTGAGCGCAGTGCGCAGCGCCGTCCATGCCTTTGGACAGACCAGGAAGGCGGGCATGAACTGGGTGGACAAGGAATTCAGCGAGCTGACCACGCGGGAGCTGTATCAGATCCTGCGCGTGCGCAGCGAGGTCTTCATCGTGGAGCAGGGCAGTCTGCTGCTCGACGTCGACGGCAAGGACATCGTCGGCACGCACGTGCTCGGCGTGGAGCCGGCCGAGGACACACAGCAGGTGGTGGCCTACGCCCGCCTGCTCAAGGGGGAAGGCAGCGAGATCCGGATCGACAAGTTCCTCACGCGCATGTCGCGTCGCGGCGACGGCACGGCCGAGGCATTGATGCGCAGCGCGCAGGAGGCCATCCAGACGCGCTGGCCCGGTGCGCCGGTGGGCATCCAGGTGCCGTTCTACCTGCGCGAATTTTGCGAGGGGTTCGGCTTCAGCAAGCGCGAGGGCCCGTACCTGGAACACGGTACGCATTTCATCGGCATGGTCTGGCAGCCGCCCCGCGCGCGCGCCCGGCTGTTCCGTCTGACACGCTGAGCCGCATGCGGCCCGGCCGGGAGAGCATTCCATGAACCAACCGATTCCGGTGGGCCTGCCGCCCGTTACGCTCGGCGCAGCCCTCGCGCCGCCCGTGACCGCGGCACTGCCCGTCATCCAGTTTCCGATCCAGCCCGTGATCATGGCCGGTGGCGCCGGCACGCGGCTGTGGCCGCTCTCGCGCGAACAGTTTCCCAAGCAGCTCCTCAACCTCGTGGCGGAAGACAYGCTGCTGGAGGCCACCGCGCACCGCTTCGACGGCGTGGCGGTGCTGGCAGGCCGCCCGGCCGGCATCGAGCCGCCGCAGTTGGTGGTCTGCGGCGAGGAACATCGCTTCATGATCGCGGACATGATGAAGCGCGCCGGCAAGCCCGCGCGCCTGCTGACCGAGCCCTGCGGCCGCAACACCGCCCCGGCGCTGACCGTGGCGGCGCTGCACGCGATGGCGGCTACGGATGGGGGCGATGTGGTGCTGGTGGTGACGCCGGCCGACCACAGCGTGACGGACGTGCCGGCGTTCCGCCAGGCGCTCGCCACGGCGGTGCGCCATGCCGACGCCGGTGCCATCGTCACGCTCGGCGTGGTGCCGGTCTCGCCGGAAACCGGCTACGGCTATATCCGCGCCGGCGGCACGGCGGTCGATGGCGCCTACACGCTCGAAAAATTCGTCGAGAAGCCGCACCTGGAACTGGCCCGCCACTACGTGGACTCGGGCGGCTACTGGTGGAACAGCGGCATCTTCGTGGTGCGCGCGGCAGTGTGGCTGCGCGCGGTGAGCCAGCTCCAGCCCGAGATGTATATGCAGTGCCGCGCCGCCTACGAGGCTGGCGAGGCGGGTGGCGACACGTACAAGCTGAACCGCGAAGCCTTCGGCGCGTGCCAGTCGGACTCCATCGACTACGCCGTGATGGAAAAGCTCGAAAGCCTGCCCGACGTGCCCGGGCGCGTGGTGCCGCTCGATGCGGGCTGGTCCGATGTCGGCTCCTGGGCGGCGATCTGGGACATCGCGCCCAAGGATGCGCTTGGCAACGCCGCGCGGGGCCGCGTGGTGTTCGATGGCGCGACGGCCTGCCTCGCCCACTCGGAAGGCCGGCTGATTGCCTGCGTGGGCGTGCATGACGTGGTGGTGGTGGAAACCGCCGACGCCGTGCTGGTGGTCGACAAGGCCCACGTGCAGGACGTGAAGAACGTGGTGCAGCGCCTGCGCGCCGAGCATGGCAGCGAGGTGGTCAACCATCGCAAGGTGCACCGCCCGTGGGGCTGCTACGACGCCATCGACCATGGCGACCGTTTCCAGGTGAAGCGGATCGTGGTCGAGCCGGGCGCCAGCCTCTCGCTGCAGATGCACTACCACCGCGCCGAGCACTGGGTGGTGGTGCGCGGCACCGCGCGCGTCACCTGCGGCGAGACCGTCAGCATCCTCAGCGAGAACCAGTCCACCTACATCCCCATCGGCACGCTGCACCGGCTCGAAAACCCGGGCAAGACGCCGCTGGAGATCATCGAGGTGCAGTCTGGCGCCTATCTGGGGGAAGACGACATCGTGCGCTTCGAGGACAACTATGGCCGCAAGTAAGGAGATGCCGCGATGACCGGGCTGATTGCCTGCGCGCTGGACCTGCTGCTGGTGGCGGGCAGCGCGCTGCTGGTGCACCAGCTCATGGTGCCCGCCGCGCTGCCGGGCCATGGCCTGCCGCTGGCCTGGTCGGACACGCAGACCATGCTGGTGTTGTTCAACGCCCTGCTGGCGGTGGTGCTGTTCGCCGCGTTCGGGGTCTACGGCCAGTGGCGCGACCGCTCGCTCAGCCAGCTCACCCACCGGGTGCTGGCGGCCTGCGGCGTGGTGGCGCTGGCCGGCATGGCGCTGCTGTGCACGCCGCGCCTGGAGAACGTGCCGACCTCGTGGTTCATCGCCGTGACCGCCGCCTCCGCGGGCATGCTGGTGCTGGCGCGGCTGGTGCCGGGCTGGGTGGCGCGACGGCTGGGCCGGGCGGCCACGCGCACGCGCACGGTGGCCGTGGTCAGCACGCGCGCCCATGCCCGCAACATGCTGGCGCAGCTGGCCCACGCGCCGGGCGCGCAGTATCGGGCGGTGTGCGTCTATGACGAGAGCGACGATGCCCCCGAGTGGCTGCACAACGTGCCGGTCTGCGCCAACTTCCGCGACTTTGCCGGCATGGTCCGCGCGCGCGCCATCGACGAGATCTGGCTGGCGCTGCCGCTGGCGGACCAGCATCTGGTGCGCCGCTTCGTGCGCGAGTTCCGCAACGACTTTGTCGACATCCGTTACATGCCGGACCTGCGCGGCCTGCCGCATCTGCAGTGCTCGGTGGACAAGGTGCTCGGCTATCCCACGCTGAACCTGGCCGTCTCGCCGGCCGATGAATACCAGCTCTGGCCGAAGGAGATCTTCGACCGCGTGGCGGCTGCGCTGGCGCTGGTGGCGCTGGTGCCGCTGTTCGTGGTGGTGGCGGCGCTGGTCAAGCAGTCCTCGCACGGGCCGGTGTTCTTCCGGCAGCGCCGCAAGGGCTACGACGGCCGCGAGTTCGAGATCCTCAAGTTCCGCACCATGTGCCTGCACGACGAGGCGCCCGGCACGGTCACGCAGGCGCGGCGCGGCGATCCGCGCGTGACGCGCGTGGGCGCGGTGCTGCGGGCGCTGTCGATCGACGAACTGCCGCAGCTGCTCAACGTGCTGCGCGGACAGATGTCGCTGGTGGGGCCGCGACCGCATGCGCTGGCGCACGACGATCTCTACAAGAACCTGGTGGAGGGCTACATGCACCGCTACCGCATCCGCCCTGGCCTGACCGGCTGGGCGCAGGTGAACGGGTATCGCGGCGAGACGTCCACGGTGGAAAAGATGGAAACGCGGGTCAAGTTCGACCTGTTCTATATCCGGAACTGGTCGTTCTGGTTCGACATGCAGATCATCCTGCGCACGCCGGCGTGCATTTTGCTCCGGCGCAATGCCTACTGAGAGCAGCGCGGGCGTACTGAGACACGGTATGTGATGTGGCGGCAAGGCAGCGCGGCAATGGAGCCCGCCCGCTGATCCGCCGGGGGACGCCAAGATGGACCTATCGGTAATCATTCCCAGCTACAGGCGCTGCGACGACCTGGACCGCTGCCTCCGCGCGCTGGCGCGCCAGCAGCGCCCCGCCGACGAGGTGGTGGTGGTGGCGCGCGCCGACGACGCGCCCACGCTGGCGCTGCTCTCGCGCTGGCTCTCCACGGCCAGCGCCGACACCCTGCCGGGCCTGCGCCTGGTGACGGTGGACGAGCCGGGCCAGGTGGCCGCCAACAACCGCGGCTTCGCGGCTGCGCGCGGCGACATCCTGTGCCTGACCGACGACGACGCCGCGCCGCATCCAGACTGGCTGGCGCGTATCGGCGGCCATTTCGCGCGCGATGCCAGCCTCGGCGGCGTGGGCGGGCGTGACCGCGTGCACGAAGCCGGCCGCGTCCTGCAAGGCGCGGCGAACTGCGTGGGCCAGGTGCGCTGGTACGGCCGCGTGATCGGCAATCATCACATCGGCGCCGGCGCGCCGCGCGACGTGGACGTGCTCAAGGGCGTGAACATGGCGTGGCGGCGCAACGCGGTGGCCGGGCTGCGCTTCGACACGCGGCTGCGCGGCGCGGGCGCCCAGGTCCACAACGACCTCGCCTTCAGCCTGGCCGTGCGCCGTGCGGGCTGGCGGCTGCTGTACGACCCGGCGCTGTGTGTCGATCACTTTCCGGCGCCGCGTGCCGATGCCGACCAGCGCGCGGTCTTCAACGCCGAGTCCTATTACAACGCCAGCTACAACCTCCACCTGGTACTCGACGAGCACCTGCGCGCCACCGGCGTGCCGGCCAGCCGCCGGGCGATGGCGGGCGCGTGGCAGGTGCTGGCGGGCTCGCGCAACTACCCGGGCTGGCTGCGCGCACTGGCGCTGTGCCTGGGCGGCGAGGGTGGCCGCGCCTGGCGGCGCATGGCGCTCGCGCAGCGCGCCCGGGCCGATGCCCTGATGGCGCTGCATGCCCCCGACGCCATGCGGCGCATGCCCCACGTGGTGCCGCCCACGTCCGGTGTGCCCGAACGTGCGGAAACAGACGTCCGCCCCGATGCCGGCGGCGCTTCAATGACTCCCATCGGTATGCAGCAACAAGGGCGCGCAGGCGCCGACAAGGAGAAGCTGCCATGGTAAATCGATTCCTCCCCCGCCTCGTTACGCTGGCCATGCTGGCCGCGCTTGGCGGCTGCACCTGGGCACCGGGGCCCGCACTGGACAGCAGCCGCATCCAGGACGACCTGTCCGCCAAGACCGGCACGGATGTCTATCCGGTCAAGCTGATCACCGCCGACGTGGTGCGCGCCCAACCGGACTCCATCGCGCTGGCCGCCGCCGTGCCCGATTCGCCGGCCCGCACGGGCAAGCTGGGCGACGACCTCGACGGCTACGAATACCTGATCGGACCGCAAGACCTCGTCGGCGTGACCGTGCTCGACCACCCCGAGATGAGTTCCGGCCTGCTGACCGCCCCGGTCACCGGCGCCACCGCGCCCGTGCCCGGCGTGCCACAGGTCACCCCGACCGGGCTGCCATCGGACCAGAGCGGCTACCGCGTGGACCGTACCGGCGAGATGTACTACCCGCCGGTGGGCAAGCTGCGCGTGGGCGGCAAGACCGTCGACCAGGTGCGCGCCATGATCACCGGGGCGATCAAGAACACCGTGCGCGACCCGCGCGTGGATGTGCGCGTCATCGCCTACCGCAGCAAGCGCGTGGACGTGACCGGGCAGGTCCGCACGCCGGGCATGCTGCCGGTGACGGACGTCCCGGTGACGCTGGTCAACGCCATCACGCGGGCCGGCGGCTTCGCGCCGGAGGCGGACGTGCAGAAGGTGCGCCTGACCCGCGACGGCAAGCTGTTCGAGTTCGACCTCGAGGCGCTGATCGAACGCCGCAACGGCGCGCATGACTTTCTGCTGCGCGGCGGCGACGTGGTCTACGTGCCGGACCGCCTGTCCAGCCGCATCTTCGTGCTCGGCGAGGTGGCGCGCCCGCAGTCGCTGCTGATGAACAAGGGACGGCTGTCGCTGGCCGACGCGCTGGCAGGCGTGAACAGCATCGACGTGAAGGCGGCCGACCCGCGCCAGATCTTCGTGATCCGTGGCATGCGCGACAAGCCGCAGACGCCCGACGTGTACCGGCTGGACATGACCCAGGTGGACGCGATGCTGCTGTCCACGCAGTTCCGGCTCGAGCCACTTGATGTGGTCTACGTCGGCACCTCGGACGCCGTGCGCTTCAACCGCGTGCTCGACCAGATCACCCCTACCATCCAGACCCTGTTCTTCACAGTGGAACTGGCTCGCTAGCATCGTCAGGACGGAGCCGACATGAATACCCCTTTCCAGCGTCCCTACGGTACGCCACTGCCCCTGGAGGACGACGAGTTCATCCTGCGCGATCTGGTGCGCATGGTGCGCCAGCAGCTTGGCTGGGTGATCGGCATCACGGCCGTGGTGGCCGCGGTGGCCACGCTCTACGCCTACTCGCTGCCGGCGATCTACGCGGCGGATGCGCTGCTCCAGGTGCAGGCGAAGAACTCGGACAGCCCGCTGTCGCGTGCCTCGCAGGTGATGGGCGGCACCTCGCAGCTGGGGACCGAGACCGAGATCGAGATCATCCGCAGCCGCTCGGTGCTTGAGCCGGTGGTGAACGCGTTCCGACTCAACGTCTCGGTGTCGCCGGTGGTGATGCCCTATCTCGGCAACCTGGCGCGGCGCTTCGCCAAGTCGGGCGAGCCGGCGCCGGCCTGGTTCGGCCTGTCGCGCTACGCCTGGGGCGGCGAGCAGATCGACCTGGAACTGCTCGGCGTGCCGGCGGCGCTGGAAGGGGTGCCGCTGACGCTGCGCGCGCTCGGCAACGACAGCTTCGCGCTGTACGACCCCGAAGGGGTGAAGCTGCTGACCGGGCAGGTGGGCGAGATTGCCGACGACGGTCCGCTGCAGATCCGCATCGGCAAGCTCGTGGCGCGGCCCGGCACCGAGTTCACGGTCACGCGCTCGAACCAGCTTGCCGCCATCGGCGGGCTGGCCAAGTCGCTGCTGGTGCTGGAGCAGGGCAAGCAGACCGGCATCGTGCAGATTTCGATGGAGAGCAGCGACCGCGTGCGCGCCATGCAGATCGCCAACGCGGTGGTGCAGTCCTACGTGCGGCAGAACCTGGAGCGGCATCAGGAGGAAACCGCCCGCACGCTCGACTTCCTGAACGCCGAGGTGCCGCGCGTGCGCGCCGACCTGGAGAAGGCCGAAGACGCGCTGGCCGCGCTGCAACAGCGCCAGGGCGCGGTGAAGCCGACGTCGGAAGCCCAGTCCTACCTCGCGGGCGGGCTGGAGCTGGATCGCCAGATCGCCCAGCTGAACCTGCAGCGCACGCAGCTGCTGCAACGCTTCATGCCGGGCCATCCGCAGGTGCAGACCATCGACACGCAGCTCGGGCAGCTGCGCGCGCTGCAACAGAAGCTGGAATCGCGCTTCCACGACATGCCCGCGTCCGAGAAGGCCGGCGTGCGCATGGAGCGCGACGTGAAGATCGCCCAGGAGATCTACATCTCGCTGCAGAACAAGACGCAGGAGCTGATGATCAACCGCGCCGGCATGGTCGGCAATGTGCATGTGCTAGACGAGGCGCTGGTGCCGTCGTCGCCGGTCAAGCCCAAGCGGGCGCTGATCATCGCGGCCGGGCTGATCCTCGGACTGGTGCTGGCCGTGCTGACGGTGTTCATGCGCCGCGCGGTGTTTGGCCGCATGCACGAGATGGAGGAGATCGAACGCCGCCTGGCGCTGCCGATGTTCGGCGAGATTCCGTTCAGCCCGGCGCAGAGCTGGCTGGAGGACTACTCGCGGCTCGAGGCCACGGCCCCGCCCGAGCTGCCGCTGCCGGTGGAACTGGCCGGCGCCGAGCACGTGCCGGTGACGCCCGAGCGCGCCGAGGAATGGCTGCCCGCCGCCACCCGTCCGGTCCTGGCGGAGAGCCGGCCGCACGACGAGGCCATCGAGGCGCTGTGCGGCATCTGCACCCAGTTCCAGTTCACGCTGGAGCAGATGGGCCACCGCGTGGTGGCGATGGTCGGGGCCACCTCCGGGGTCGGCAAGAGCTTCGTCACGTCGAACCTCGGCACGCTGCTGGCCAAGTCGAACCGCCGCGTGCTGCTGATCGATGGCGACCTGCGCCGCCAGCGCCTGTCAGGCTACTTCAACCGGGCCGCCGGCATGGGCCTCTCGGAAATGCTGGGCGGCCGCATCGACGCCAACCAGGCCGTGGTGCCCACGGGCGTGTCGAACCTCTGGATCGTGCCCGCCGGCAACTTCGGCGCCACGCCGGCCGAGCTGCTGATGAACACCCGCTTCCGCCAGGCGCTGGACACCTACTCGCGCACCTACGACCTCGTCATCATCGACACCCCGCCGGTGCTGGACCACAACGATGCGATGGCCGTCTCCGCGCTGGCTGGCGCCACCGTGATGGTGCTGCGCACGGGCGCCCATACCGAGGAACAGATCGTCGATGCGGTCAAGCGGCTCAAGCGCGCTGGCGGCAATGTGGTGGGGGGCATCCTCAACACCGTGGTCGGCGAGGCCGTGCCGCAGTCCGACAGCCTGAGCGACACGCTCGCGCGCGCGTCCGGGCAGCCCGCCTGATGCGCCGCCCCGCACGTCACGCACACCACGCACCCCTCCCGGGAGCCCGCCCGTGATGACCCTCGCCCTCGACGGCCCCCGCCGCGCCAACCGCCAGCTCCACCCGGCGCTGGTGCCGGGGCTGTTCTTCGCCTTCGTGCTGGTGCTGATCCTGCTCAGGCTGGGGCGCGTGGTGGAGCTGGCGTACCCGGTCGGCGCCGTGCTGGTGGGGCTGATGTGCTACCGGCGCAACCCGGCCGAGTACGTGTCCTTCATGTGCTGGCTCTACTTCCTCTCGCCCGAGGTGCGCCGCATCGCCGACTTCTTCAACGGCGCCTACAACCCGATCAGCCCGATCCAGATGGCGCCGGTGCTGGTGGCCATCCTCAGCGGCCTGACCGTGCTCACCCACTACCGCGTGGTGGCGACCAGGCGCGCCTTCCCGTCGCTGCTGATCGTGCTGGCGATGACGTACGCGCTGGTGGTGGGATGCATCCGCAACTCGGTGCCGTCCGCGCTGTTCTCGTTCGGCTACGCCATCATCCCGGTCTTCGTCGGCTTCCATGTGCTGGCCACCTGGAAGCACTTCCCGGTCTATTCGCGCGTGCTGGTCTCCACGTTCAGCTGGGGCATGTTCGTGATCGGCATCTACGGGGTGATCCAGTACGTGCTGATGCCGCCCTGGGACGCCATGTGGATGCTGAAATCGGGCATCGGCTCGGTGGGCGAGCCGCTGCCGTTCAGTTTCCGCGTGTTCAGCACGCTCAACTCGCCGGGGCCGCTCGCCACGGTGCTGATGGGCGGCCTGCTGTTCATGCTGGCCGGGCGCGGCAAGGTGGTCTGGGTGGGCGCGGTGTCCGGGCTGGTGGTGCTGATGCTCACCGCCGTGCGTTCGGCCTGGGGCGGGCTGATCATCGGCGGGATCTACGCGCTGGCCTGCATCGACGCCCGCACGCGTGCCCGGGTGATCCTCGCCATCCTGATCGTGTCTGCGCTGTCCGTGCCGATGTTCGCCGTCGAGGAGTTCGCCAAGCCGGTGCTGGACCGCATGGAGAGCGTCACCTCGATCAAGGACGACCGCAGCTTCCAGATCCGCATGCGCTTCTACGAGTCCTTCCTGGCCGCGGCGACCAGCGACATCGCCGGGGCGGGCATGGGTTCGGTCGGCATCGGCACCAAGCTCGATTCCGCCACCAGCCAGCTCGGCAAGTTCGGCGTGTTCGACAGCGGGCTGATGGAGATTCCGTTCGTGATGGGCTGGCCCGGCACGCTGCTCTACCTCACCGGGCTGCTGTGGATGATTGGCCGGGCGATGAAGCGCGGGCTGGCGATGAAGTCCAACCGGCTGCTTGCCGCCGCCGTGGGGACGTCGATCGCGCTGGTGTCGATGCTGGTGTTCAGCAACACGCTGAACGCGTTCGACGGCATCCTGTTCCAGCTCGGCGTGACGCTGCCCGTGATCGGCCATCGCTACGCGCGCATGCTGGCCGCATCGGGCGGGGCCACGCCATGATGCCGGCATCCGCCACAGGGGCCTCGGCAGTGTCGGCCGTGCCGCCGCTGCGTGTCGCCATCGTCACGCACGTGGTGGACCGCAACGACGGGCAGGGCCGCGTGAACCACGAGATCGTGGCGGCGGCGCTGGCGGCGGGCTGCGAGGTGACGCTCGTGGCCAGCCAGGTGGCGGCGATGTGGCGCGAGCATCCGCGCGTGCGCTGGCACGCCGTGCCCGAGGCGCGGCTGCCCACGGCGCTGCTGCGCTACCAGGCCTTCGCCGTGGCGAGTGGCTGGTGGCTGGCGCGGCACCGCCGGCAGTTCGACATCGTCCACGTGAACGGCTTCATCACCTGGGCCCATGCCGATGTGAACACGGCGCACTTCGTGCACCACGGCTGGCTCCATTCCGGCTACTACCCCTACCGCCTGCGCGACGGCGCGCGCGCCGCCTACCAATGGGCCTACACGCGGCTCAACGCCCGGCTGGAGCGCATGGCGTTCCGCCGCGCGCGGGCGGTGGTGGCGGTGTCGCCGCGCATCGTGGCGGAACTGCGGGCGACCGGCGTGCCGGTGGATGGCATCGAGGTCATCCCGAACGGCGTGGATACCGCCGAGTTCGCCCCGGGCAAGGTCTGCCGCGCGCGCTTCCGGCTGCCGGTGGGCGTGCCGCTGCTGCTGTTCGCGGGCGACCTGCGCACGCCGCGCAAGAACCTGGATACCGTGCTGGCGGCGCTCGCCCAGGTGCCGGAGCCCGTGGCGCTGGCCGTGGCCGGCAACGCCGAAGGCAGCCCCTATCCGCAGCGCGCCCGCGAACTCGGGCTGGCTGACCGCGTGCACTTCCTCGGCCATGTGGCCGACATGCCCACGCTGATGCGCAGCTGCGACGCGCTGGTGTTTCCGTCGCGGTACGAGCCGATGGGGCTTGTGGTGCTCGAGGCCATGGCCAGCGGCATGGCGGTGCTGACCGCGCGCTCCACGGGCGCGGCCGGACTGGTGCCGGATGGCGCCGGCATCGTGATCGACGACCCCGACGACGCCGTGGCGCTGGCCGCCGCGATCCGCCACTTCACGGCCGACCCCGGTGCGCTGCGGCGCATGGGGCAGGTCGGCCGCGCCGCGATGCTGGCGCAGGGCTGGGACGCGATGGGCCAGCACTACCTGCAGCTCTACCGCCGCCTGGCCGTGCGGCCCGTACCCATCCGATCGCAGGAATCCGACATGACGCTGAAGGGAGAGACCCGATGACCGCACGACTGGCGATTGGCGACCTGACTGCACCGCATCATCCCCCTGGCGCGCTGCGCGTGCAGCCGGGCGCGAACGACGCCGGCCCCGAGACGCTGGCGGCACAACTCGCGCAAGCCGCGCGCCCGCCGCTGTCCGCGTTCCAGATCGGCATGCACTGGTTTCCCGAGCGCGCGGGCGGGCTGGACCGCATGTACCACGCGCTGACCGGCGCGCTGCCGGCAGCCGGGGTGGAGGTGCGCGGCATGCTGGCCGGCTCCGGCGCGGCGGCGGCCGACACCCATGGCGCCATCAAGGCGTTCGCGCCGGCCGACGCGAGCGTGCCGATGCGGCTGCTGCGTGCGCGCCGGACGCTGCGCGCGATGCTGGCGCAGGAGACGCCCGATGTCATCGCCTCGCATTTCGCCCTCTACACCTTGCCCGGGCTGGACCTGATCCGCGACTACCCGACCGTGATGCATTTCCACGGCCCCTGGGCCGCCGAGAACCAGGCCGAGGGCGTGGCGGACGCGGCCAGCCGCATCCAGCATCGCGTGGAGGCTGCCGTCTATGCGCGCTGCCGGCTCCATATCGTGCTGTCGATGGCCTTCGGCCGCGTGCTGCAAACGCGCTACGGCGTGGACCCGGCGCGGATCCGCATCGTGCCGGGCTGTGTCGATGCGGCGCGCTTCAACGTGCCGATGGACCGCCGCGCCGCGCGCCAGGCGCTGAACCTGCCGACCGATCGCCCGATTGTGCTGACGCTGCGCCGGCTGGTGCGGCGCATGGGGCTGGAGGATCTGATCGATGCGATGGCGAGCGTGCGCCGGAGCGTGCCGGATGCGCTGCTGCTGATCGTCGGGCGCGGCACGCTCGATACCGAACTGCGCGAGCGCGTCGCCGCCATCGGCCTGCAGGATCACGTGCGGCTGCTTGGCGCGCTGCCGGATGCCCAGTTGCCGCTGATCTACCGCGCGGCGGACGTGAGCGTGGTGCCCACGCTCTCGCTGGAGGGATTCGGGCTGACCACGGTGGAATCGCTGGCGGCCGGCACGCCGGTGCTGGTAACGCCCGTGGGCGGGCTGCCCGAGGCCGTGCGCGACCTGTCCGAGGCGCTGGTGCTGCCGTCCAGCGGCATGAGCGCGCTGGCGGCCGGCCTGACCGATGCGCTGCGCGGCAACCTGCGGCTGCCGGACGCCTACGCGTGCCGCCGCTACGTGCGCGAGCGCTTCGACGTGCCGGTCATCGCGGCGAAGGTGGCCCAGGTGTACCGCGAGGCGGTCAATCAATGCGAATGAACAGGCCAGCAGGATCGAGGGAGTAAAGATGAAAGTTGCAGTGGTCCATGACTGGCTGGTGGCCTACGCCGGCGCCGAACGGGTGCTCGAGCAGATCCTGCGCTGCTATCCCGAGGCGGACGTGTTCAGCCTGATCGACTTCGCCGAGGAACGCGCCTTCCTGCAGGGGCGGCCCGTCACCACCTCGTTCATCCAGCGGCTGCCGTTCGCGCGCACGCGCTATCGCGGCTATCTGCCGCTGATGCCACTCGCCATCGAGCAGCTCGACGTGTCCGGCTACGACCTGGTGATCTCCAGCTCGCACGCGGTGGCCAAGGGCGTGCTGACCGGCCCCGACCAGCTCCATATCAGCTACGTCCACACGCCGATCCGCTATGCGTGGGACCTCCAGCATCAGTACCTGCGCGAGAGCAACCTGCAATACGGGCTGCGCTCGGTGCTGGCGCGCATGCTGCTGCACTACATCCGCAACTGGGATGCCCGCACGCGCGATGGCGTGGACCACTACATCGCCAACTCCGCGTTCGTGGCGCGGCGCATCCGCAAGATCTACGGCCGCCATGCCAGCGTGATCCATCCGCCCGTGGACGTGGAAGCCTTCGTTCCCGGCGGCCCGCGCGAGGACTACTACGTCACGGTGTCGCGGCTGGTGCCGTACAAGCGCGTGCCGCTGATCGCCGAGGCCTTCGCGAAGATGCCGGACCGCAAGCTGATCATCGTCGGCACCGGCCCGGAGCTGGACAAGGTGCGCCAGGCGGCTGGGCCCAATGTGCAGGTGATGGGCCACCTGCCGTTCGAGGCCATGCGCCGCACCATGCAGCACGCCCGGGCCTTCCTGTTCGCGGCCGAGGAGGACTTCGGCATCTCGGTGGTGGAGGCGCAGGCCTGCGGCACGCCGGTCATCGCCTATGGCCGGGGCGGCGCGCTGGAGACGGTGCGCGACGAGAAAAGCGCCATGCCCACCGGGCTGTTCTTTGCCGAACAGACCGTGCCGGCGATTATCGACGCCGTGGAGCGCTTCGAGCGCCAGCCCGAACTGTTCCGCCCCGAGTACTGCCGGCTCAACGCCGAGCAGTTCTCGGCCGACCAGTTCCGCGAGGCGCTGCTGGGCTTCGTGGCGCGGGCGCGGGCCATCGCCGCCGGGGGGAAGTCGTCCGGCGGGGGCGACGATGCCTCCCAGCCCGTGCGCGATGACCAGCTCGACGGCTTTGCGGGGTGGCGCGATGGCTGATGCGCACCGGGTGCCGCCCGCGTGCGTGCCCCGGCCAGGCCAGACGCGTTTCGGTCCCTGTCTCGGTTCCTTCCTCGCCACGCTGGGGCTGATCGTCCTCCTGCTGCTGTGCACACCAGTGGGCGCGGTGGGGCTCGACTACCGCACGTCCTGGGTCGGCAATACGCTGGGGTTCGGCAATGGCCGCTGGGTGCCCAACGCCGTGGAGGACATCGCCGTCACGCCGGAGGGTGTGGTGGTGACCAACACCGAGTGGGACGAGGCCGGCGGCGAGATCACGCTCATCCGCGACGGCAAGGTCGATGGCGTGGGCGACCACACCCACGGCTGGGGCAACTTCGGCGGCGACGCGATCGCCGTGGGCGACGGCTACGCCTTTACGGCGGCGCGCATCGAGAATGCCGGCGGCAAGCTGGCCAACCGGCCCGGCTATCCCGAGAAGAACACGGTCTGGTTCGGCCTGATGCGGCGCGAACTCGACCACCTGTCGCGCGGCGCGCCGTTCGAGGGCGGGGTGGGCAATGCCGACGACGTGAACCCGAGCCCGGTGCTGAACAGCTTCCTGCGTATCACCGCCGTGCGCGAGGGCGAGGACGCCGCCGTGCGCGGGCTGGCGGTGCAGAACAACGTGCTCTACGCGGCCACGCCGCTGCGCAACCGCATCGACCGCTTCGACACGCGCACCATGCGCCGGCTGGGCACCTGGGAGGCCGAGCAGCCGGGCAAGATGGCGCCGGACGGCGCCGGCAACCTGTGGGTGATCCTGCGCACGGCGGGCACGCAGGGCCGGCAGGTGGTGCGTTTCGACGCCGACGGCAAGCGCACCGCGCAGGTGCCGCTGCCGGCCGGCACCCTGCCGGTGGACATCGCCGTGGGCGTGGACGGCCGCCTGCTGATCGCCGACAACGGCCCGAACCAGAACCTGCTCTGGTTCCAGGTGGAGGGCAACACCGTGACCCCGGCGGGCGAGCTGGGCGAGCGCGGCGGCGCCTACAGCACCCGCAACGGCGCGCGCGCGGGCAGCGTGGGACCGCTGCGCTTCCAGGGCCTGACCAGCGTGGGCCTGGATCGCAAGGGCAATATCTACGTGGCGATGAGCGGCATGGGCCCGCGCCCGGTGGGCCATCGCCCCTACCATTTCGGCGCCGTGCTCGAAAGCTACACGCCGGACGCCAAGCCGCGCTGGCGGTTGGAGGGCCTGCTGTTCCTCGACACCGTGCATGTCGATCCGGGCGACCCCGGCTGGGCCTACACCGGCACCCGGCGCTTCCGGCTCGACTTCGACCACATGGACCCCGGCAGCGAGTGGCGCTACACCGGCATCACGCAGGACCCGTTCCGCTACCCGCAGGACGCCGCCTTCGCGGCGGGCCCCGAGGGGCGCGGCTTTCCGCTGATGCGGCGCATCCAGGGCCGGCTGTTCGGCTTCTTCACGGACCGCCACGCCAAGTACCTCAAGATCTATCGCTTCGATCCGGCCCGCTCGGAACTGGCCGTGCCGGCGGGGTTCATCTCGACCCGGCGCATCGAAGGCAACTGGCCGCCGTTCCAGCCGCCATCGGGCGAATGGATCTGGCACGACGACAACGGCGATTCCCGCTTCCAGGCCAACGAGTTCGAGCGCAACAGCGGCCGCGACGCCCCCGCCATGCAGGCCTGGTGGGTGGACGACCGGGGCGACGTCTGGGCCGGCTCCTACGACCAGGGCATCCGCCGCTTCCGCCTGCGCGGGCTGGACCGCCAGGGCAATCCCGACTACAGCTTCGACACCGTGGAGCGCGAGCCGATGCCGGCGCCGTTCACCAAGGTGCAGCGCCTGCAATATTTCCCGGAGACCGACACCATGTACCTGACCGGCGCCACGGCCGCCAAGCCCTATGACCCCGGCCAGTGGGACTCGATCGGGCGCGTGGTGGCGCGCTACGACAACTGGCGCGGCACCAGCCGCAACACCGTGCGCAAGCCGCGCTACGTGGTGGAGCTGGACAGCCTGCCGGGCCGCCGCCCGACGCAGGGCATCGAGGGCATCGCCGTGGCCGGCGACTACATGTTCCTGGTCGAGGCCGAAAAGGCCCATGTGCGGGTGCTGGAGAACCGCACCGGCCGGCATATCGGCGTGATGACGCCGGGCGGCGAGGTCGGCAACGAGAGCGGCTGGGTCGATGTGCCGATGGGCATCACCGCGCTGCGCCGCCCCAATGGCGAGTATGTGGTCTTCGTCGAGGAAGACGCGCGCGGCAAGAACCTGATGTACCGGTGGCGCCCGGCGGCGGCGGCCCCGGCATCGGCCGGGGAGGCGAAACGGCCATGATGGACGTCACCCTGCGGCGCAACCTGCTGATCAACCTGACCGGGCTCGCCCTGCCGACGCTGGTGTCGCTGGTCACCGTGCCGCTCTATATCAAGGTGCTGGGCGTGGACCGCTTCGGCGTGATGACGCTGGTCTGGGTGCTGGTGGGCTATTTCACGCTGTGCGACTTCGGCATCAGCCTGGCCGGCGAGAAGCGCATCGCCCGCGCGCTGGCCGTCGCCGACCGCACCGACATCGCCCTGACGTTCTGGAGCGCGCTCTGGACCAGCCTGGTCACCGGGCTGATCGGCGCGGTGATCCTGTGGGGCGTGGCCGGCGCCTATTTCCACTGGGCCACGCACGCGCCCGAGGCGCTGCTGAACGAGGTGACGCGGGCGCTGCCGTGGATCGCGCTGTCGATCCCGGTCGGCAACGTGGCGCTGGTGTTCGCCGGGGCCATCAGCGCGGCAGAGCGCTTCTCGGTCTTCAACATCAACCAGACCATCGGCACGGTGATGTTCCAGGTGCTGCCGGTGACGGCGGCCTTCGTGTTCGCGCCAACCCTGCAGGTGGCGCTGTGCACGGCGGTGATCGCCCGGGCCATCAGTGCGCTGATGCTGGGCGTGGCGGCGGTGCGGGTGCTGGAGATCGACACCGTCCAGCGGGCCCAGCGCGCCTGCGTGCGCGCGCTGTTCGGCTACGGCCGCTGGCTGCAGCTGACCGTGGCGGCCAACATGATCGGCGAGTCGCTGGACCGCGTGGTGGTCGGCGCGCTCCAGCCGCCGCGCTTCGTCACGTACTACGCGGTGCCGCAGAACCTGGTGTCCCGGCTGAACCTGCTCTCGGGTGCGCTCTCGCGCACGCTGTTCCCGCGCCTGGCCGCCGCCCCGCGCGAGGAGGCGGTGGAGATCGCCCATCACGCGCTCGGCTTTCTCCAGACGTTGCTCACGCCGGTGACGATTGGCGCGCTGTTCGTGCTGGAGCCGTTCCTGCGCTCGTGGGTGGGGCAGGAGCTGTCGTCCAGCTCGGGCGAGATCGGCCGGATCATGATCCTGGGTGTGTGGCTTGGCGGACAGACGACCGTGGCGCGCAACCTCATGCTGGCCCAAGGCAAGGAGGCGGGTGTGGCGCACGTGTCGCTGCTGCTGCTGCCGGCGTTTGCGCTGCTGCTGTGGGGCGGGGTCTACGTGTTCGGCATCCAGGGTGCGGTGATGGCGGTGCTGGTGCGCGGGGTGGCCGAGTATGCGGCGCTGCTGCGGCTCTGCGGCATGCGCGCAAGGCCGCTGGTGCATGAGATGGCGCCGCACCTGGTGTTCGTCTCGCTGGCGCTGCTGCTGGCATCGCACGTGGACGGCTGGCTCCCTTGCCTGGCGGCGGGCACGGCGCTCGCCCTTTGCAACATGGGATGGTCGCTGCACAGCTCGGCTACGTTCCGGGATGTGGCGAAGTCGGCCTGGCGGCGCGTGTCGCCGCGCCCCACGCCCGATGGCGCGGCACCGGATGTCGCCGCGCCCGCTAACCACGAAGGGAAGACATGAGGATCCTTCACCTGGCCAACCACGCCCGCGATGTCGGCAACGGCATCGTGAACGTCATGGTGGACCTGGCGGTGGCGCAGGCCGCGGCCGGGCACGCGGTCACCATCGCCTCCGCTGAATGCGGGTTTGGCGAACTGCTGGCCGGCTCGGGCGTGCGGCACGTGACGCTGGCGCAGCGCAAGCCGCTCGCGCTGCCGCTGGCGGTGCGCGAACTGCGCCGCCTGACGCGGGAGACCACGCCGGACATCGTCCACGCGCATATGGTGTCCGGGGCGCTGGTCGGCGCGCTGGCGCGCCGCGCGGGCGGCGGGCGCTACGCGCTGGTGACCACGGTCCATAACGAATTCCAGCGCAGCTCGGACCTGATGCGCCTGGGCGACCGCGTGGTGGCCGTCAGCGGCGCCGTGGCGGCGTCGATGATCGGGCGCGGCATTCCGGCGGACAAGATTCGCGTGGTGCGCAACGGCACCATCGGCTCGGCCCGGCTGGCGCGCCTGCCGGCGGCACGAAAGACGCTGGCGGGGCCGTCGATCGTCACGGTATCCGGCCTCTACGCGCGCAAGGGCGTGCTCGATCTGATCGATGCCTTCGCCGATGTGCACCGCGCCGTGCCGGGCGCGCAGCTCTATCTGGTCGGCAATGGCCCGGACCGCGCCGCCTGCGTGCAGCTGGCGGAGGATCTGGGCGTCAGCGACGCCGTGCACCTGCCCGGCTTCGCGCGCGACCCCCGGCCGTGGATGCGGGCCGCCGACGTATTCGTGCTGGCCTCGCACTCGGAGTCGTTCCCGCTGGTGCTGAGCGAAGCCCGCGAGGCGGGCTGCGCCATCGTCGCCACGGCGGTGGGTGGCGTGCCCGAGGCGCTCGGCTACGGCGCGGCGGGCCTGATCGTGCCGGCCCAGCGGCCCCGCCTGCTGGGCGAGGCGCTGTCGAGCCTGCTGCGCGACCGCGACACGCTCGACGGCTGGCGCGCGCGCGCCGCACAGGACATCGACTGGCTGCGCGTGGACCGCGTGGAGCGCGACTACGGCGCCATCTACACCGAATTGCTGGCCGAGCAGTTGGCGGGGGCGCGACCGCCCCAGCACGCCCCCCATGCCCCCCTTCCCGTCGCCGGCGTGACCGAGCCCGCCAAGGAGCTTGCGCGCCATGGCTGAACAGGACCCCCCACGTATGCTGCACGTAGACCTGCTGGCCCATGGCGCCAGGACGGGCAACCATCAGCCGTCGCCTGCACGGCGCGTGCTGTTCGTCGACCAGAGCGGCGAGATCGGCGGTGCGCAGCTCAGCCTGCTCGACATCGCGCGGCATCGCCGGCATGACAGCGAGGTGGTGCTGCTCGCCGACGGCCCGTTCCGCGAGCGCCTGGCCGCGCAGGGCGTGGTGGTGCGCGTGGAGGCGAGCGACGCCGTGGCGGCGCTGCGCCAGCGCGGATTCGGCGCGAGCGCGCTGCGCGGCCTGCTGGCGCTGCCCTCGCTGGTGCGGCGCGTGGCCCGGCGTGCGGCTGGCGCGGACGTGGTCTACGCCAACACGCAGCGCGCCATGGCGGTCTGCGTGCTCGGCAAGTGGCTGCATCGCCGCCCGGTGGTCTGGCACCTGCGCGATATCGTCGATGACAGCTTTTTCGGCGGCACGCAGTTACTGGCGATCCGCTGGCTGTCGCGCGGGCTCTCGCGCGTGGTGGCCAACTCGCAGGCCAGCGCGGACGCGTTCCGCAGGCTGGCCGGCGAAGGCGTGCCGGTGGACGTGGTGCATAACGGCATCGATCCCGCGCCGTTCGACGCCGCGCTGCAGCGCGACCGCATGGCGCTGCGCGTGGCGAACGGCCTGCCCGCCCGGGGCCTGGTGGTCGGCCTGTTCGGCCGGCTGACGTCCTGGAAGGGCCATCGCGTGCTGATGGATGCGGTGTCGCGCATGCCCGACACCACCATGGTCGTGGTGGGCGGGGCGCTGTTCGGCGAGCACGCCTACGAGGCGTCGCTGCGCGAGCGCGCGGCGCAGCCGGACCTGGCGGGGCGCGTCCATTTCACCGGCTTCCGGGCCGATGTGGCCGAACTCATGCACTGCATGGACGTGGTGGTGCATGCCTCGACCCGCGCCGAGCCATTCGGCCGTGTGGTGGTGGAGGGCATGCTGGCGGCGCGCCCGGTGGTAGCTACGGCGGCCGGTGGTGTCACCGAGATCGTCGACGATGGCGAGACCGGCATCCTGATCCCCTGCGACGATGCCCCGGCGCTCGCGGCGGCCCTGACCCGGCTGGCTGACGCCGCCGAGCGCGACCGGATGGGCGTCCGCGCCCGCGCGGCAGCGGTGGCGCGCTTCTCCCCCCAGGCCATGCTCACGGCCGTGGACCGCATCGTGGCCGACGTGGCACGCCGAGACGGCGTGGCGCAGGACGCGCCCGCCGTCTGACTTCCTTCCTGACTAATTAGATAGATCAGCGTGGCGTGATGGTTGCCGAACCGGTCGCCGAACCGGTCGCCGAGTCGGCGGTTATCGGCGTCACGCCGCCGGTGGTGCCCGCGCCGCGCGCGTGGCGGTGGATGTAGCCGCAGGCCAGCCGCGTGGTGCGCCACGCCTCAGCCACGCCGCGCAGCCCCTGCTGGCGCACGTTGTGGGCCAGGTTGTGGGACACGGCCGCCATCAGGAACACCGCGGCCTTGGCCGGGCGGCGTTCGCTCCAGCCATAGCGCTTGAACGTGGTGTAGATGCGCGAGGCGTGCAGGAACGGCCGGTAGTAGTCGCGGTTGGCTGGCGACGGGAAATGATGATTGGCCGCGCTGGCCAGCCATTCGATGCGGAAGTTGTGCTTGAACACCGCCCGGCTGGCCAGGTCGATCTCGTCGTAGCCATAGACCAGCTGCTCGTCGAAGGCCACGTGTTCGAACAGCTCGCGCGGAAACACGGTGCTGTTGATCACGATCGAGTACATGCGCTCGCCGCAGCGGTAGTTGTGCTGCTGGAAGCCGAGGAAGGCGCCCTTGTGCGGCCGGACGCGCTCGCCGTGGCAGACCTCGGTGCCGGTCAGGATCAGCCGGTTGGCGGGCCCGCCGGCGGCCACGTGGTGCACGTGGTCGTCGAGCAGCCGTTCGGCCATCTGCTGGAGGAAGGTCTCGCCCAGCGTGGCGTCATCGTCGATAAACAGCACGTGCGTGCCCGTGGCGGCAGCCAGGGCGCGGTTGCGGTTGGCGCAGAGGCCGCGGCGCGGCCCTTCGACGTAGGTGATGGCCGGGAACTCGCCCAGCATCATGTCGCGCGTGCGGTAATCCGTGCTGTCGTCGGAGACGATCAGCTGGTGCACGGGCGTCGTGGAGGTCTGGACCGATTGCAACGCGCGGCGCAGGTCGTCGGGCCGGTTTCGCGTGCAGATGCACAGCGAGAACGTCGGCAGGAAGCTGGCTGACATGGCGATTTCTCCCGTCGGGCTGGTGCCCGTATCGTCGTTTGCAGCCTGTGCGGCTGTCTTCGTCAGTCTGGGAGGCGCGGCCACCGGGGTCTGTACGCTCGCTCACTCACTCCCCGGCTCCCGCGCCTGCGCGCGGGGAGCCCCGGGGAGGGGGGAGCAAACGCGGCTCAGATGCCGGGCTGCGTGGGGAAGGACGCCTCGCGCCGTACCGCCGGCGCCGCGCGCGTGGCGCGCTCGTCGCCGCTGACCCAGTCCAGCGTGGCGCCGCGTTGCAGCGCGGCGTAGACCGCTTCGCCCTTGTTCTTGACCTTCAGGCGCTGGTACAGCGTGCAGGCGTGGCTCTTCACCGTGGCCACCGAGATATTGAGCATGCGGCTGACCGTCTTGATCGGATAGCCGCGTGCCAGCAGCACCAATACCTCGTACTGGCGCGGCGTGATCTTGAGCATCTCGGCTTCGTCGTAGCTCGGTTCGTCCTCGGTCAGCGGCTGGGCCGTGGCACGCAGGGCGCCCATTGCGGCGCGGGGCGTGGCGGCGCAGGCGGCCAGCGCGTGCGGATCGGTCTGCACCGTGGCGGTCAGCGGCAGCGGCGCAGCCGAAGCCAGCGACAGCGTGGCCGGCAGCGCCGAACGCGAGGCGGCCGGGGCGGTCGCCACGGCGGCCGGCAGGGCATCGCCCGCGAACATCAGGCCCTGCACGCTGGAGATGGCGAGCCGGATGGCGGCTTCGATCACGGCCAGCGAGGCCGATTTCGGCAGGCAGCCGCAGATACCCCGCGCGGCGTCAGCCGTGGGCGCATGCAGCGGCAGCTGGTCGGACAGCACCAGGATGCGTTGCGGCGCAAGCCGTTCGCGCGCCAGTTCCAGTTGTGTCCAGCCGGCGAACTCGTCGGCGGGCATACCGAAGACCAGCAGGTCGGCATTGCGGTGTGGGGTGTCCAGTTTGCCGATGTCGGCTGGCGCAAGCGCCAGTACATGTCCGGATTCCTGGATGGTTTCGAGCATCTGCAACAGCCCGAGGCGGAGCAGTGGATGCTCCTCGATCAGCAAGGCGTTCATTATTCTTCACTCCCCGTTGGCGGGTGAGCTGCGGGCGCTTTGCGTAAGGGAATATCACCGGCAGGGCGGCCACCCATGACAGATGCCGCGAAGACCGCTTGAACCCCGTGCTTCCGTGTCAGTCGATGTCCAGTTGTGAGATTGGACTTTGCCGCGCGACCGGAAGGTTGACCCGAACCCTAACCCGAAAAAAAATTTCGCTCCTAAATTCGGCTTAAATTCATCTTATGGGCTGGTTCATCCGAAAGCAAGCGGGTGGAATTCAGCGTCTGCTGAGGTGGAATGAAAACGAACTCATAATCCGTTGCTAAACCGAGCCACCCCTCATGCGTTTGGGCGGCGATGTTCGCCAAACGCCATCTGGCACAGGCTGGCCGCCCGGTTGCAGGCCTGATACAGGCGGTCCCGAATATGTTTCACCACTGCAACCATATTGAATAAAAGACACACGATAAATGGAAAAAGCTCACCCGACTGGGGGGTATGGCATTAACGAAAGTCTGCTTTATGCGCCAGTTTTGCAACCATTACAAAATGACTGGCGGATGGCGGCAGGAGCAGTTCTCCTTTTGTGGGGAGTCTCGTGGCCTAGTGCAAAAGGATGAGAGTGAAATCCCACCTCCGGAGGAAAGTAATCGAGGGTGTTAAGGGGGCGGCGCCCGGCTTGCCACCCACCTTCGTGGGGATACACCCCACCTCCCGGGGGAGGGCTGAAAGCCCAATGGACCGATTGCCGGAATAGGAAAAGGAAGGGAAACGAAAAGGAAACGGGCCGGACCACATGCCCATGGTCCGGCCCGTTTCCTTATTCAATGGCTACGCTTAGCGCGCCCAATACCCTGGACGCCTCACCCAGCCGCGGGGGCTCTGCACCCAGCGGTCCGGCACATAGCGGTAGCCGGGGCGCGCCGCCTGGTAATAGCCGCCGCGCCAGGCGTAGTTGCCCTGCACGCGGTCGTAGTGGCCGGGCACCCAGACCTTGCCGGGCCGCGGCGCCGGGCGCACTTCATGGCGCGGCGGCGGCGGGCGGTCGTCGTAGCCATTGCCATGGGCCTGGGCGGGCGACATCAGCCCGAAGGCACTCCCGGCGGCAAGGACAGCGGCGGCAAGCATCAGTTGGCGTTTCATGGTGGTTCTCCTTCTACCGGGTCATCCGGTCGGGCAAAGCAAGCTGCGGGATTGGGTTTGTTCGATGAAGTCCGACGCCGTGGCCGATCAATAGCGGCCGCGGTCGTGGTAGTGGTAATGGCCGCCGCGCGGCGGCACGACGATGCAGGCCGAAAGCAGGGCGCTCGTGGTGGCCAGCAAAAGGGTCAGGGCGATGGCGCGTTTCATGTGGGACTCCGTATGCGATTCGCTCGGTGGCGGTTCGCGTTGAACACGGCTTCACTGTAGCGACGCACCCCCGCCCCGCGCGGTTGCACTTGTAAGGCAGTCTTCGCGCCGGATGCGGCGAAAACGCCTCCCAATCGGCTTGGCCCATCGCCCGCCAGCCCTTGTCGGATAAGGCTTTGCGGCGAAGTGACGCCTACGCCCGCGGCGGGGCTGGCCGCAAGGCCCAGGGTAATGTGGCGTTACATCGGAAATGTCTGCTGCAAAGATTTGCCACGGGGGCAGCGCTGTCCTGATCCATTGACGTCGCCACGCTTCGCGCAGAAACGGGTACGCTTCAGCCTGTGCGCCCCGCACGGCGGGCTTCCCCGCAACGGTGCGCACCCCGCGCCGACGCCCTCGCCGGTCTCCGAAAACGCCCCACGGTGCGTCATCGGCAGCCGATTCCGGGGCCGCGCGCGTGGCACGAAGCTTGCGCCAGTCTGTTCGCCGTATTCCCGAGGGAGGACGTCATGCCGGTCATGTTCATCGTGCTGATCCTGCAGGCGCTCGAAGGCCTGAGCCCGCTGTCGGTGCCGCGTTTCGCGCGGATGCAGTTCGAAGACAGGGGCGATGCCGTCGCGGTCATGGAGCGCTCCAGCGTGCCGTGACCCCATCCGCCGTTCTCTCCCGGGCCAATGCCAAATACCAACGGAGGGAACATGAATCGCAGTGACGTGACCGATCTGATCATCGAAGCCAGGGTCAGGCGCGGGATTTCCTGGGCGCAGGTGGCCGAGCGCGTGGGCAAGAGCAAGGAATGGACGACGGCCGCGTGCCTGGGCCAGATGGTGTTCGACGAAGCCGGCGCGCGCGCCGTGATGGAGATCTTCGACCTCCCCGCGGAAGCCGAACCGTGGCTGCGCACCGTGCCCTACAAGGGCTCCCTGCCCACCCAGGTCCCCACCGACCCGCTGATCTACCGCTTCTACGAGCTGGTCAGCGTCTACGGCACCACTTTCAAGGCGCTGATCCATGAGGAATTTGGCGACGGCATCATGAGTGCCATCGACTTCCGCATGGACCTCCAGCGCGAAGCGGACCCCAACGGGGACCGCGTCCGGATCGAGATGTCCGGCAAGTTCCTGCCCTACAAGACGTATTGAAGGGCGCCGGGGCGGGCAGGCCGCCCCGGCATTTCCGTGTGTCGGATCGCACAGAGGCCGCGCGCCTCCCCTCGCCAGAATGCAGGAAACTGCCATGCGGCAACCCAGGGGGAGACACGGGCCATGCAGATCACTTACGACAAGCAGACCATCAACGCGTCCAACCCGCTGGCACGTTTTGCGCACCGGAGCCGGATCGCGCTGGGCCTCGGCATGGTGTCCGCCCGCTGCCCGCACGGCGGCACGGTGGTGGACTTCGGCGCGGGGCCGGGGTTGTTCCTGCACCGGCTTGGCCAGGCGCGGCCTGACCTGTCGCTGGCCGGACTCGACCCCTACAAGACCCCGGACTACCCCGAGATCCGCTATCTGGCCGAAATGGACGCCCAGCCCGCTGACTCGGTGGACATGCTGACCGCGTTCGAAGTCTGCGAGCACCTCTATGCGGACGAGGTCGACACCTTCCTCGACGACGCCCTGCGCATCCTGCGCCCCAGCGGCACGCTGATCATCTCGGTGCCGGTGATGTATGGCGTCGCCATCGTGCCGAAGCTGCTCAACGGCATGGTCAGCGAGCGCACGTTACGCATGGATCACACGCCGGGCGAGGCACTGCGGGCGCTGATGGGGTTGCCGGTCACGCGGCCGGACAATCCCCGCCATACCCACAAGGGTTTCGACTTCCGCAAGCTGCGCGCGCAGGTGAGCACGCGCTTCGACGTGGAAGCCGAATCCACCAGCCCGCTGCGTCAGCTGCCGTGGTGGCTCAGTTCGCAAGTCTTCATGATCTGCCGGCCACGCGAGGCCTAGGGCCCCGGAGGCTGGCTTCAGCCGAAGAACTCGTTGTAGTAGCGCGTGCAATGGCCCGATTGGCGGAAGGTGTAGGGCAGTTCCGCCATGGCGGCTGCGTCGAGCGAGCCGAAGGGGATGTCGAGGTCCAGGTCGTGCTGGGCGGTCTGGTCGTCGGTGCGGGAAGTCTGTTGCGGATTCACGGTAACGCTCGCTCAAGTCAATGGCGCGTTCTGGGCGCCGGGGTCTGGAAGTTCGACGGGCGGGATCGCCGCCACGGGTTGAATCCTACGCAAGCAATGCGTATCGATCATCGGGGCGCGCCTCAAAACACTATTTCACGATCGCCATCAATCGTCGGGACCTATCGGGCCGATAGGGTCCACCCTTCCCCCATCACTCGCCCCAGAAAGCGCCGCCGCCTTCCCGTGACGGGTCTATAGTGGGCTGGGGAGCCGCTCCCTCGCGGCGCCTGTCCCCCTGTCCTTCCAGTCACCGCCAACGCCTGCGGGAGCACGCCATGACACTACCGCCGTGCTATGCCGACCGCCGCGAGGCGGGCACCTATCTGGGCCGGGATCTCGCCGAACGCGGGATGGGCCATACCGATGATGGCCAGCCGGCGCTCGTGCTGGCGCTGCCGCGCGGTGGCGTACCCGTGGCTTTCGAGGTGGCGCGCGCGCTGGACGGCGCGCTGGACGTGCTGCTGGTGCGCAAGATCGGCGCCGCCGGCTACCCGGAACTGGCGCTGGGCGCGGTGGTGGAGGGCGATGCCAGCGGCGGCGAGCCGCATACCGTGGTCAATGACGATCCGTGGGCGCAGCGTTCGGTGGAGTCCGGCGCCTTCGATGCCGAGCGCGGCCGCCAGCTCAACGAGATCTGCCGGCGCCAGCAGCGTTATCGCGGCGGGCACGCCGTGACGGCGATGCAGGGGCGGCAGGTGATTGTCGTCGATGACGGCGTGGCCACCGGCGCCACCATGCGCGCGGCCCTGCACGCGGTGCGGGCCGCCGGCGCGGCGCGGGTCGTGGCGGCCACCCCGGTCGGGGCGGCGGACGGGCTCGATTCGCTGCGCGAAGTGGCCGACGAAGTGGTGTGCCTTAAGACCCCGGACAGTTTCGGCGCCGTGGGCGCCTTCTACCTCGACTTCACGCAGACCAGTGACGAAGAGGCGCTGACCCTGCTGCGTGAGGCGCAGTTGTCAGCGATCACCGCCGCGGGCAGCCAGCCGGGCCTTCAGGTGCGGCACCAGCCCACCCGCCCGTAGCAGCGCGCGCAGGAAGTCCGGCATCGGCTCGCACGCCAGGTGCGTGCCGTCTTCGAGCCGGATACGCGCGCCGTCCAGATCCAGCGTGGCGCGCGCGCCATCGGCCAGTAGCGCCGCCTCGGCGCACACCATCACCGGCAGGCCAAGATTGAGCGCGTTGCGATAGAACAGTCCCGCGAAGGATGGCGCGATGACGGCCGCCACGCCGAGGTGGCGCAGCGCCTGCGGGGCCTGCTCGCGCGACGACCCCATGCCGAAGTTGCTGCCGGCCACGACAAGGTCGCCGGGGCGCACCGAGGCCGGAAACTCCGGCCGCAGCGAGGCCAGGCAATGCTGGGCGAGCACGTCGATGCCGGCCTTCATATAGGTGCCGGGCGCCATGGCGTCAGTATCGACATCATCGCCAAAGCGCCAGATCCGGCCGGCTTGCGGCAGGGGGAATTCGGGGGCGGGGGGCATGTAACGCGTTGTCTGTCTCTTTCTGGTTTTTATGGGGATGCTACGGATGATGCGGGTGCAGCGAGTCAGGCGAGCAGCGTGCGGGGATCGGTAATGCGCCCGGTCACCGCGCTGGCAGCTACGGTCATCGGGGAGCCCAGCCAGACTTCGCTGCCGGCATCGCCCATGCGTCCCGCGAAGTTGCGCGCGGTGGAGGCGATGGCGTGGCTGCCGGCCGGGAAGCGGCTCGCGCCATAGCCGGCACAGGCGTTGCAGGCGTTGGGCAGCAGCGCGGCGCCGGCATCGGTCAACACTTGCAGCGTGCCTTCGCGCGCGGCCTGTTCCTGGTCACGCAGGGAGGCCGGGGCCACGCGCAGCGACACGCCGGGCGCCACCTTGCGCCCGCGCAGCACGCTGGCGGCCATGCGCAAGTCCTCGAGCTTGGCGCCGGTGCAAGCGCCCAGGTAGGCAATCTCCACCGGCTGGCCGGCGCTGACTTCCACCGGCGCGCTGTTGGCCGGCGAATGCGGCGCGGCCACCTGCGGCGCGAGCGTGCTGGCATCGAAACAATGGGTGGTCAGGACCGGCGCACCGGCGTCGCTGCGCCAGTGGCGGGTGTCGATGGCGGCCAGCGCGGTGGCATCCACGCCGGCTTCGGCCAGCCATGCGAGCGTGGTGGCGTCCGGCGCAACCAGCCCGGTCTGCGCGCCCAGTTCGGTACTCATATTGCACAGCGTCATGCGTTCCTGCATCGGCAGGGCGGTGACGGCGGCGCCGGTGTACTCGATGGCCTCGTAGTGGCCGCCGGCCATGCCGAGCTGCGCGCACAGGAACAGCATCATGTCCTTGGCGCAGACGCCGGTGCCCAGCGCGCCGCGCCAGTCGATGCGGATGGTCTGCGGCACGCGCAGCCAGATCTCGCCGGTGGCCAGCACGCCGGCCATCTCGGTGGCGCCGATGCCGAACATATAGGCGCCGAACGCGCCGCCGGTGGGCGTGTGGCTGTCGCCGCCGACGATGAAGCGGCCCGGCAGCACGTGGCCCTGCTCGGGCAGCACCACGTGGCAGATGCCCTGGCCATCGATAAAGTTCGAAATGCCGGCCTCGCGGACCCAGTCGCGCGTAAATTGGACGATGGCCTCGGCGTCGGGGTCGGCGGCCGGCACGTAGTGGTCGGTCACCACCACGAAGCGCGTGGGATCCCACACCTTGACGCCCAGCTCGCGCAGCAGCGGCGCCACGCGGCGCGGGCCGCTTGAGTCGTGCGCCATCGCCAGATCGACCTTGCACATCACCACCGTGCCGGGCGTGACGTGCGCCACGCCGGCGGCCCGGGCGACCAGCTTCTGCGCCAGCGTGGCCGGCGGGGCGGCGGGGGGCTCGGCGGCGTGGCCGCTCGGCAGCGTCATTCCGGCTGGGCTCCCGAGTACTTGACCACGGTGGCCCAGCGCTTCACGTCCTGCTTGACGAAGGTGGCGAAGGCGTCCGGCGCCATCGCGCTCGGCTGGGCGCCGTCGTTCTCGAGCCGCTTGCGCACCGCTGGCGATTCCAGCCCGTGGCGCGCGGCCTGATACAGCGCCTGGGTCACCTCCGGCGGCAGGTTGGCCGGCCCGAACAGGCCGAACCACGCGCTGGACTCGAAACCCTTCACCGTCGCGCCAATCGGCTGCGCGCCCGGGAACTGGGGCAGCGGCGCGGGGCTGGTCACGCCCAGCACCTTGAGCTTGCCCGCCTTCACGTGCTGGGCGACGTTGAGCGTGCTGGCGAACATCAGGTCCACCTGCCCGGCGAGCAGGTCCGTGATGGCCGGCGTGGTGCCCTTGTAGGGGATGTTGACGATATAGGTACCGGTCATCATCTTGAACATGTCACCGGCCAGATGCACCGACGAGCCAACCGAGCCGATGCCGAAATTGAGCTTGCCCGGCTCGGACTTGGCCAGCCGGATCAGTTCGGGGATGTTGTTGGCCGGCAGTTTCGGCGTGGCCACCAGCACGCTCGGCACCGTGGCCACCAGCGTGATCGGCGTGAAATCCTGGATCGGATCGAACGGCAGCTTCTTGTAGAGCGTGGCGTTGATGGTATGGCTGGTGAAGCTCATCAGCAGCGTGCTGCCATCGGCCGCGCTCTTGGCCACCATGTCCGCCGCGATGTTGCCGCCGGCGCCGGGACGGTTCTCCACCACCACCGGCTGGTCCAGCGACTGCGACATTTCCTGGGCGATGGTGCGCGCGAGGGTGTCCGTGGTGCCGCCGGCCGGCGCACCCACGAGGATGCGGATCGGCTTGCCGCCGGCTACCGCGGCGTGCGCGCCGGCGGGCAGCACGAGTGCCACGCACAGCGCCGCCGAGGCCGAAGCCATCAGCGCGGCGGGAAGGTGTTGGAACAGACGGTGGAAGGGGCGAAGAACAGCAGCGCGGGCGGGCGGACAGGCAGGCGGACAAGCGAGCTGGTGCGCGCGCGGGCGGACGACTGGCATGACGGTAGCTCCTCGACAGTGTGATCAGGAGTGCGCAGTATCGCCCGGAATCCGCCGCGCGCGGCAGTGGACAGGAGGGGGGTCAGTCGCGCAGGCCGGTGCGGGTCTCGTTTTCCACCCACACGTTGGCGCTGTCTCCGCCCATCGGCGACAGGTCCATGCGGTACTCATAGCGGTCGGGCCGGTACTGGCCCAGCAGCAGCTGCACCGGGCGGCCCGCCTTGTCGAGCACCACGCGGCGCACGGCCAGCAGCGCGCCGCCCACGGGGACGTCGAGCAGCGGGGCCACCACCACGTCGGCCAGGCGCGCGGTCAGCACCTGGCTGGCGCGGCCCAGTTCCACCCCGGCGGCCTCCAGCAGGCGCAGGATCGGCGTGCCTTCCAGATCCTTGCGTTGCAGCGGGCGGCCCAGGTCCACGGGCAGGTAGACGGTGATATGCGAGAGCGGACGGTCGCGGTAGTGGCGCACGCGCACGACCTTCACCACGGGGTCGCCCGGTTCGATCTTGAGCGCCTCGGCCACATCGGGGGTGGCGTGCACTTCGTCGATCGAGATCACCTTGACGGCGGTCTTCTCGCCCATGTCGATGATGTTGCCGAGCAGGCTGGTGGTGCGCTCTTCGGTGGCGGCCGGCTTCACCGGATGCGGGTTCACGAAGGTCCCCAGGCCACGATGACGCCGCACGAGACCTTCCTGCACCAGGCGGTCGAACACGCGGCGCATGGTCACGCGGGAGGCGTGAAACTGCTTGGCGAGGTCGATCTCGCCCGGCAGCGGGCCCTGCCCGAAACGGCCTTCCACGATCTGCTGGCGGAGGACTACGTAAATCTGGTGATACAGGGGAACGACGGCTTCACTCATGGTTTCCCTTGCGGATGCGCTGACAAGTCCTAGACGAGACTAATGTACGTTAAATCAGACATAGAGCCTAGCATGAAACAGGCTGGCGGCGCTCTGAGCACTCCGTACGCCCGCATTTGTTGCGGTCCCGCATCGCCGGCGCGGCGCGCGCAAGAAAGGCCCGCCGCCGGGCGGGATTCCCTCTGAAAGCCGGTGCTCACGTCGCACTGGCGCCGGAGCGCGGGGTAGGGTGCCTATCAGGGATTGCAATTCTTGACATATCAGGCACTTCGCACAGGCCATGTGATTGCGTAGCGGTCACCTCGGCCCGGCTGTTTCACCGCCGTAACGGGCCGCAGCGTTGCGGGGTTCCCCTAGGCGTCGCGCCAAGCCACTGAAAAATCACGGTTTTTTCGCAATTGCACGGGGCCCCCACGCAGCCATGCGGCTGGCGGTGTCTCAACGGTGTGACATGTCTACTGCGGTTCACAGCATCGCAGCATCGCCGGAGATGGGTGGCCGCTAGAAAAGTTCCCGGTCACCGGTTGGTAGCCCTTGTATTTCAACGGATTACACGGCGCGGGGCGCCCGCTGGCACTGTTTGTGCGCAAGGGGAGGCTGGTCTGGTCCCGTGCCGGACCTGAACCTCCAGCCGATGTTCTCGAGAGCGCCGGCCGGAGGCTGAGCCGCAGCACAAACTTCCTGGGAGCATCGTATGAAAAAGACATTACTGGCGTCGGCGATCACATTGGCCTTCTTTGGTAGCCAGGCCTATGCGAACCCGACAACCAACAACGACTCGGGCGAGGGCGACAACACGCAGACCGCCACCGCAACTTCCACCCAAGGCGATGGCGCCAACGCCAACGAAAATTCCACTGCGACTCAGGACAACAGCACCACTACCACCAACAGGACTTCGAACAGGACCGCCACGCTGACGCTCAACAAGACGTCCACCCGCGTCAGCACCCGCGTTCGCCAGAGCGTGGATGGCTACGGTAATGCCGCGGCGGCCAATGGCGGCACGGCCACGTCGTCGATCGCCAACTCCTTCAACTCGACCAAGGCCATCGCCGTCAGCCGACTCAGCGGCACGGTGTCCGGCAATACCATCAGCAACATCGGCAACTATGCCACCAACAGCGGCAATGCCAATGGCGCTACGGGTGGTGCAGGCGGCCGTGGGGTTGGCGGGACCGGCGAAGGCGGCAGCGGCGGCAATGGCGGCAACGGCGGCAATAGCGGCAATGGCGGCTCGGGCGGTTCGGGCGGCAGCGCCACCAACGGCAGCGCTACCAACGGCGCGGCTACCAATGGCAGCGCCACGGCAGGCAATGGCGGTCGTGGCGGCAACGCCAGCGGCAGCGCCGGTGATGGCGGCAACGCCCGCGCGAGCGGCGGCAGCTCCCTCAGCGCCAGCCTTGGCGTGGGTGGCCGTGGCGGCTCGGCCCTTGCGGGTGCTGGCGGCGGCTACAGCGGCGCGATTGGCGGCGACGGTGGCCGTGGCGGTGGCGCACTGGGCGCCGGCGGCAGCGCACTGGGCGCTGGCGGCGGGGCACTGGGCGCAGCCGCGGCACTGGGCGGCAGCAGCGGTGCCGGCAGCGCGGCCAGAGAGCGCGGCGATGGCGCTGGTGGCTCCAGCACGGCCACGGCCGGCGCAGGCGGCACGGGCACGACCGGTGCGGTATCGGCGAGCGGTGGTGCCGGTAGCGGCACGGGCGGCTCGGGTTCGGGCACGGGCGGCGCAGGCGCGGCCGGCGGCACGGGCACCTCGACGGCAGTGGGCGGCACGGCCACGGGCTCGGGCGGCGCCGGCGGCGCAGGCACGGGCGGTGCGGCAACGGCCACGGCTGGCGCGGCAACGGCCTCGGGCGGCGCAGGCGGCGCGCAAACCAGCACTGCCGGCAACGGCGGCACGGGCGGCGCGGCGGCCAATGGCAGCGCCACATCGTCGGCCTCGAACGGTAGCGCCACGGCCGGCAACGGCGCTGTGGGTGCCGCATCGGGCACGGGCGGTGCAGGCGGCGCCGGTGGCGTGGGCAATGGCGGCGCGGGCGGTACCGGCAACGGTGCAGTGGGCGGCGCTGGCGGCAACGGCGGCTACAACGTCGTCGATGCTGGCGCCTTCAACATGTCCAACACCATGACCAGCGTCGGGCAATCCGCCGCAGGCGTCATGATCGCCAGCCAGAACAGCGGCATGGCGTCGCTGGTGCAGCAAAGCGTCAACGTCCAGGCGAACGTGAATGCCGGTCGCTAAGTCCGAGTGAGTCCTCCGGCTTCGGCCGGAGGCTTGCACGGTTGGCATTCGAAATGACGGGTATCCCGGCGCCTGCAAGGGCCGGGATGCTTGTCTGTCGAGGTGCCTGGGAGGTCCGATACCGTGGCCCGGATGGGAGCCGCGAGGTCGGAACAAGAGGGAGACGCACCATGTGTTCGCATCGCTCCGCTGTCATGGCAGTCACGACAGCTCTCCTGGCCTGGCCGTTCGCCCAGGCTGTAGCAGGACCACCGACCGCCGAGGCATCGGCCGTGGCGGTGGCCAGCAGTGAATCGGGCGCAGCCACCGCGGTGGCCGGCGCAGCGGCAAGCGTCACGGCGGTCAAGCCGGACGCGGCACCCAGGAACAATCTGTTCGGCACCACGGCACGCGCGGTTGGCAGCGACAAGCTGGACGGCGTACGCGGCGGCTCCGAACTCGTCGTCAACGACATGCGCCTGCACGGCACCGTGGCGGACAACGCCGCCATCAACACGCTGTCTGGCAGCAACATCGTTTCCGATGGCGCGTTCTCGAACGCGGCGGGCTTGCCCACCGTGATCCAGAATTCGGGCAATAACGTGCTGATCCAGAACGCGACCATCCTCAACGTCCAGTTCAAATGATCATGCGCCGCCTGTTGCTGGCCGCCGCTACCGTGGCGGCGACGCTGGGGAGCTTCTCCGCTGCCCGCGCCGACTACATCAACGTGCCCGCCGACGGCGGCAAGAACTACTACGTGCCGGTCACCAGCCTCCGCGAGGCCCGGTATCGCACCACCATCCGCCAGCAGTTCGACTTCAGTTGCGGCTCGGCCGCCATCGCGACGCTGCTGACCTACCAATACGGCTACCCGGTCACGGAGCAGGTGGTCTTTGCCAACATGTACGTCAACGGCGACCAGGCCAAGATTCGGGCCGAAGGGTTCTCGCTGCTCGACATGAAGCGCTTTCTGGAGTCACGCGGGTTCCTGGCCGATGGCTACGAACTGCCGCTCTCCAAGCTGGAGGAAACGCAGGTACCGGCGATCGTGCTGATCGTCGAGAACGGCTATCACCACTTCGTCGTGGTGAAGGGCGTGAAGGGCAACCGCGTGCTGATCGGTGATCCGGCACGTGGCACGCGCGCGCTGGAGCGGGAGCATTTCGAGCGGATCTGGGACAGCCAGCTGCTGTTCGTGATCCACAACCGCACAGAAAACGCGCGCTTCAATCTGGTGTCCGACTGGCGCGTCGCGCCCTCGGGCCCCTACTCTTCGGGGATCAACCGCGACAGCCTGTATTTCACCGTCATGCCCAAGCATGGCGTGAACGATTTCTGAGTCGAGGAGCAGTCATGGTCCTGACAACCGCTTCACCCGCACTCCGGCGCAGAGCCGGCAGTGCGGCGGCGATGGCCCTGCTGGGCGCGGGTCTGGCCTGCGCCGGCAATGCCTACGCCGACATGGGTGCGCCCATGCCCGATACGGCAATCGACATCGCGCTGAGCGCGACCGCCGACGTCCCTACCGTGCCCGCAGCGCCGGAACTCCCGGCCGTGGCCGTGTCCCATGCCATCGATCTGCCAGCGATGCCCACGCAAGTGGAGCTGGCCGCCGATATCCCCGTGCCGCCGCCCGTTGAACGCGTGGCGGCACCTTCCGCTAACCCTGTTGTCCCTGTTGCCCAAGCGCCTGCGTCCGAGGGACCGGTGGCCAGGGCCCCCACGGCGAAGCACCGCGCAGCCGAGGATCCGCTGGCAAAGGCCATGACCGTTGCCACGCGCGACCCCGACGCGCCGGTGACCGATGCACGCGGCGGCATGGCCAAATGGAAACCGGTGGCGCAGGCGCGGCTCGACAAACAGCGTGGCGGGTTTGACGTGGCCGGCCTGCAGGTCAGCTTCGGCATCGACCGCGCGGTCTTCGTCAACGGCGCGCTGGCCGTGGCCACCAGCATCAACATTCCCGATGTAAGCCGCATCACGGCGGCGCAGGCGCAGCAGCTGCAAGCCACGCTGGGCGGCGTGGCGGCTGCCGTAGCCAACGCCAACAACGCCGCCACCGGCGCCGTGGCAGCCGCCAATGCCGCGGCCGCCAATGCACAGGGTGCGGCGGGCGCGGCGGGGCAGTCGGCCACCGCCACGGCCAATGGCGCGGCCGCCAGCGCCCAGGGCGCGGCAGGCACGGCCCAGGCAGCGGCCAACGCAGCCGCGCAGGGTGCCAATGCCACGGCGCAGGGCGCGGCGGGCATGGCCTCGCAGGCCGTGGCCACGGCCACCGGCACGGTGACCACCAATGGCCTGTCGAACGTCGTGCAGAACGGCGCAGGCAATACGGCCAACGTTGGTGCGATGGCGAACATGCCGAGCACGGTGATCCAGAATACGCTTAACAACCAGAGCATCCAGAGCCTGATGACAATCAACGCCAGCGTGAACACGCTGGCGGCGTTCCGCACGCAGATGGCAAATACTGCGCTGAACAGTGTCATCCAAAGGACAGCCAGCATGAGGTAAGTCGCGAATACGCGGACAAGCGGTACAGGTTGCGGGCTCCTGCGAGACAGCCCGCCGTCCCCGGGGGAGGAAGACGTCATGAAGAAGCGTTCGCTGCAGGGCATCCGTTTTGCCGGCTGCTCGACGATGCTGTTGCTGGGCGGCATGAGCCACGCCCAGACACCGCCGGACGCGGGGCCACCGGCCGCCGCCCGGCTGGAGACGCTGCAGAAGGAACTGACCGAACAGTCCCGGCAGCTCGAAGCCATGAAGCGCGCGCTGGCGGAGCAGGAAGCCACCATCCGCGAGCTGCGCAATACCATCAGCCCCGACTCCCTCGCGCGCAAGCGCGGCGGCCAGCGTACCGGCGCCGATGTGTCCACCAACTCGGCTGCTGCGGCCGCCGGCAGCAGCGCCACCCAGATCAACAACACGGTGCAGCAGGGCATGCAGCAGCAGGCCCAGCAGCAGCCTGCCGGTCCGGGCGATCCGCAGAACCAGGCCCCGCCAGACAACGTGGCGCAGGGCGCCCAGCAGGGCGAGTCCCTCGCCGGCGCCGAGGAGCCGGTGGGCCGCGCGCCGGTGTCGGACGGCCGTCCGCCCGAGATCGCCCCGATCTTCGACCAGCCTGGCGTGCTGACGGCCCAGGGCAGCCTGGTGGTGGAACCGAGCTTCCAGTACGGCTATTCGTCGAACAACCGCGTGGCGCTGGTCGGCTACACGGTGATCCCGGCCGTGCTGATCGGCCTGATCGATGTACGCGAGGTGAAGACCACCACCTACCTCAGCGCGGTGGCGTTCCGCTACGGCCTGACCAAGCGGCTCGAGATCGAAGCCAAGGTCCCCTACGTCAGCGCGAAGTCGCAGACCGTGAGCCGGGAAGTCTTCACCGGCAGCGCGTTCGACAACGTGTTCAACTCCAGCGGCAACGGCCTGGGCGACGTGGAGGCGACGCTGCGCTACCAGCTCAACTACGGCAACGAGAAGATGCCGTACTTCATCGGCTGGCTCCGCTACAAGTCGAATACCGGGAAAGATCCGTTCGAAGTGGTGACCGATTGCGTGACGCGCTGCGTCAGCAATACCACCGGCACCGGCCTGCCGCTGGGCATGCCGACGGGTACCGGCTTCCAGGCGATCCAGCCGGGCGTGACCTGGCTGCTGCCGACCGATCCGGCGGTGTTCTTCGGCACCTTCAGCTACCTGCACAACTTCGCGCGGGACAACGTCAGCCGCACCGTGCTGAACGGCCAGACCGAGTCGCTGGGCAAGATCGCCCCGGGGGACATCTTCCAGTTCAACTTCGGCATGGGCCTTTCGCTGAACGAGCATGCCTCGTTCAGTATCGGCTATGACCAGAGCATCATCTGGCCGACCAAGCAGAACGGGCAGACCATTCCGGGCTCGGTGCGCATCACGCAGGGCACGCTGCTGGTGGGCTACTCGTACCGCTTCAGCCCACGCTACACGCTGAACCTGTCGGTGGGTGCCGGCCTGACCCGCGACACGCCGGACCTGACTGTCACGCTGCGCCTGCCGATCACATTCTGACGCAGGCAGATAGCGCGAGGTGACGCGCGGCGCGCATGCGCGATGTTTCAAGCGCGCGTCACCACGGAGCGTGCCGCAGCGCGCCTTGCAACCGGTCTGCGAACGGAGTAGAACGAACCTATCCCGTCCCGCACCGACGGATACCCAAGCCGGGGCGGCCTGAGCCTGAAGAGGAGACTAGCCATGCGCAAACGCATCTTCTGGTTGTTGCCCGACCTGCCAAGCGCCCGCCGCACCATGGACGACTTGCTGCTGGCCCGCATCGAGAATAGCCACATCCATTTCGTGGCGCGCGATGGGTCAGACATGACCGGATTGCATGAGGCGAACCTGTTCCAGACCTCCGACATCGTCCACGCCGCCGAGATGGGGCTGATGGTGGGCGGTGGCGTGGGGATCGTGGCCGGTGTGGTGGTGGCGATGTTCCCTATCGTCAGCGACACGCCGCAGTGGGGCCTGGTCGGCGTGCTGGCCGTGCTGGGCGCGGTGTTCGGCGCCTGGGCCTCGAGCATGATCGGCAGTTCGGCCCCCAACAGCCGGCTGCGCGCCTTCGAGAAGGACATCGAGGACGGCAAGCTGCTGCTGATGGTGGACGTGCCGCGTGGCCGCATCGAGGAAATCGAGATGCTGCTCCAGCGCGCCCATCCGGAAGCCCGCTTCGCCGGGATGGACCCCGCAGTGCCGGCGTTCCCCTGAGCCCTTCCTGGGCCCTTGACGGAACGCTTCGCTGCATTGCAACGCTTAGCCTGCGCGCCCCCGTGGCGCGCCCCGGCGCACGGCTTGTCGTGCGCCACGCTGCGGCCACACCCGCGCCGCCACCCGGAGCTTTACAGGCAAACGGTGTGCTGCCGCAGCAACACCCCTCCCGACCCTCCCCATCTGGATGTTTGAACATTTACCCCCGTTGAGGTAAGTTGCGGGCATCGCACGGCCGTCCTCACGGGGCGCGCCGCGCGCCGCAGCGGCAAAAAATTACTAGTCAGCCAGCAGCTTTTGGAGGGGTCACAATGAACGCAAGGAGCTTTGCGTGCGGCATGCTTGCCGCCACGCTGGGGTTTGTCGCGCCCGTGGCGGTGCACACCGCGCACGCGGAACCGGGGATCAGCAAGGGCACCATCCGCATCGGCCAGTCGGCCGGCGTGACCGGCCCGGTAGCCGGCTCGGTCAAGGAGCAGATCGCCGGGGCGCAGGTCTACCTGAAGACCGTCAACGCCAACGGCGGCGTGGCCGGGCGCCGCATCGAGCTGGTGACCTACGACGATGGCTTCGACGCCAAGCGCACCCCCGACAACGTCCGCAAGCTGATTGCCGAGGACAAGGTCTTCGCGCTGTTCATGGTGCGCGGCACGCCGCAGAACGAGAGCATCCTGCCGATCATCGGCGCGGAGAAGGTGCCGCTGGTGGCCCCGCTGACCGGCGCCATCACGCTGCATCGCCCGGTCAACCGCTATGTGTTCAACGTGCGCGCCAAGTACCAGGACGAAGTGGCCCGCGCCATCAACCACCTCGCCACCTCCGGCATGAGCCGGATCGCCATCTTCTACGCCAACGACGGCTTCGGGCAGGACGTGTTCGAAGGCTTCACCACCGCGCTGCAGGCGCGCGGCGTGCAGCCGGCGGCGGCGGCCTCGTTCAACCGGCCAATGGGCGATATCGGCCAGGGCGTGGCCAACGTCCACAAGGCCAATCCGCAGGCCGTGATGGTGATCGGCTCGGGTTCGGAAGCCGCGCGCATCATCAAGGAACTGAAGCGCGCCGGCAGCGAGGCGCAGTTCGTCACGCTCTCCAACAACGCCGCCGACTCCTTCATCAAGGAACTGGGCGATGACGGGCGCGGGCTCATCATCACGCAGGTGGTGCCGGGCATGAACTCCAGCCAGATGAGCATCGCCAGCGAGTACCGCAGCATGGCCAAGGCCCAGAACGTGGAGCCGAGCAACGCGGGCATGGAAGGCTTCATGTCGGCGAAGGTGCTTGTGGAAGGGCTGCGACGCGCCGGCGCGGAGCCCACGCGCGAGAAGCTCGTGACCGCGCTGGAAGGCCTGCGCGACTACGACCTCGGCGGCATCCTGATCAGCTACAGCGCCACGCGCCACACCGGCTCGTCGTTCGTCGAGATGTCGATCGTCTCGTCGACGGGCAAGCTGATTCGCTGACGCATCAGGGAACCCCCGGCGCCATGCCGGGGTGTTTTTCCGGCTGCTGCGCTGCGGTATAGTCGCCGCATGCCGATTTCCACCGCAGTCTCCCCGTCCCCCTTTTCGCTCGATGGCCGCGTCGCGCTGGTCACCGGCGGCGCGCAGGGCCTTGGCCGCGCGATTGCCGCCGGCCTGGCCGCCGCGGGCGCCCACGTGCTGGTCTGCGCGCGCAGCGCCGACCGCGTGGCGGACACCGTGGCGCAGTTGCAGGCCAGTGGCGGCAGCGCCGAAGCCCTGCCGCTCGACATCACCGACGAAGCCGCGGTCGCCGCCACCTTCGCGGCGCTCGCCACCCGGCCGGGCCGGCTCGACATCCTGGTCAACAACGCGGGCACCCGCAACCGCGCTTCCATGGTCGATCTCGACGCTGGTGACCTGCGCGCCATGCTCGAGACCAATCTCGTCGCGCCCTACACGCTGTGTCGCCACGCTGCGCAACTGATGCAGCGCGGGCAGTACGGGCGCATCGTCAATGTCTCGTCGATCGCCGGGCAGGTGGCGCGCGCCAACGACGTGCTCTACCCGGCCACCAAGGGCGGGCTGGACGCCCTCACGCGCGCCATGGCGGCCGATCTGGGCCGCCACGGCATCACCGTCAACGCCATCGCGCCCGGCTACTTCGCCACCGAGCCGAACCAGTCGATGGTGGCGGACGGCACGGTCGCCGAATGGCTGCGCAACCGGACCTCGCTGGGCCGCTGGGGCCAGCCGGACGAAGTGGCCGGCGCGGCGGTCTTCCTCGCCTCACCGGCGGCATCGTACGTCAGCGGGCAGGTGCTGGCCGTCGATGGCGGCTACCTCGGCCACTTCTGACGCAGGCAGTCGATCATCGCCGCCGCGGCGGCCGAATCGCCCCGCTCCTTGAGCCGCACCAGGCAGATGTCGCGCACCAGCGACGGCATCTGCAACGGCCGCACCGCCAGCCCCTCGCGCCGGAACTGGAACAGCGCCAGCGCCGGCACCACCGAGACCCCCAGCCCCGCCTCCACCAGCGCCGCCACGGTGGCCAGGTGCTCCACCTCCATCACGCCATTGACCCGCAGCGGGTGCAGCGCCGCATCCAGGTGCTGGCGCACGCTGCTTGTGCGGGAGAGCTGGATGAAGGGCAGCCCGGCCAGCGCCTGCGGCGCGATGCGCCGCTTTGCCGCGAGCGGATGGTCTGCCGGGCAGACCAGATGGAAGTTGTCGTGGACCAGCGGCTCGATGCGCAGGTCGGCATCCTGGGCCGGCGCCGGGGCCAGCGCGAAGTCCGCCTGCCCGCGCCGCACGAGATCGATGCAGCCATCGGCCAGTTGATCGTGCAACTCCAGCGAGATGCCGGGGTAGCGGCGATGGAAGTCCGCGAGCAGCGGCGGCAGGTCGCCGCCCGCCAGCGAGGGCAGGGCGGCGATGGCCACGCGGCCCTTGCGGCGCTCGGCGTGGTCGCGCAGGTCCTCGAATGCCGTCTCGAAGTCGGCCAGCAGGCGGCGCGCCACTTCCTCGAAGCGGCGGCCGTCCGCGCTCAGCTCCACATGGCGCGTGGTGCGCTCGAACAGCCGGCTGCCGGCCTGCTCCTCCAGCGTCTGCACCAGCGTGCTGAAGGCCGACTGGGAGAGGTGGCACGCCTGCGCCGCGCGCGTGAAATTGCGGTGCGTGGCCAGCGCCACGAAGGCGCGCAGGTGCTTGACCGACAGGTTCGGGATCATGGCAGGCTGGATTTATCCACAGAACCGATAGATTAATCCAAATGATCTGTTTGATGGTGGGAGCGGCGAAGCCTAGAATCGGATCGCCTTCCCCCCCTCTTCCGCGAACGCCCATGACTGCTCCCCTGCTGATCGGCTCCGGCGCCGGCTTCTCCGGTGACCGTACCGATGCCGCCTTGCCCGTGGTGCGCACGCTGATCGCCGCCGGCGGCCCGGCGGCCCTGATTTTCGAGACGCTGGCCGAGCGCACGCTGGCGCTGGCGCAACTTGCGCGGCGCAGCGATCCCGAGCATGGCTACGAGCCGCTGCTCGACCAGCTCCTGACGCCCGTGCTCGGCCTGTGCCTGGCCAACGGCATCCCCATCGTCGGCAACTTCGGCGCGGCCAACCCGCGCGCGGCGGCGCGCCGTATCGGCACCCTGGCGGCGCAGCTTGGCCTCGCGGCACCGCGCGTGGCCGTGGTGGAGGGCGACGACCTCTCGCACGACGCCGGCCGCGCCGTGCTGCGCGGCATCGTGGGCCCGTCCTTCCCGGAAGCGCGCTTCGTCTGCGCCAACGCCTATATCGGCGCGCGCGGCATTGCCGATGCCCTGCGCGACGGCGCGCAGGTCGTGGTCTGCGGCCGCGTGGCCGACCCCGCCCTGGCCGTGGGGCCGGCCATGGCGCACTTCGGCTGGGCCTGGGACGACTGGGACCGCCTGGCCGCCGCCACCATGGCCGGCCACCTGCTCGAATGCGGCGCCCAGGTCAGCGGTGGCTACTTTGCCGATCCGGGCATGAAGGACGTGCCGGACGTGCACGCGGTGGGCTTCCCCATCGCCCAGCTCGACGCCGACGGCGGCATCGAGATCTTCAAGGCGGCCAACACTGGCGGCTGCGTGGACCTCCGCACGGTGAAGGAGCAGCTGCTGTACGAAGTCCACGATCCGAGCGCCTACTTGACGCCGGACGTTGTGGCCGACATCGGCGCCGTGACCGTGTCCCAGATCGGCCCGGACCGCGTGGCGGTGCGCAACATCCACGGCCACCCCCGGCCCGAGCAGCTCAAGGCCAACCTGTTCTATCAGGGCGGATGGTTCGCGGAGGGCGAGATTTCCTATGCGGGGCCCAACGCGGCGGCGCGCGCCCGGCTGGCGGCCGACATCCTGCGCAAGCGGATGCAGGGCCTCGGCCACGATGTGCCGATCCGCTTCGACCTGATTGGCGTGCTGAGCGTGTTTGCCGACGATGGCGGCGCCATGCTGGCGGCGCCCCAGCCGGGCGAGGCCGCCGCGCAGGATGTGCGCCTGCGCGCCGCGCTCGCCCACGAGGACAAGGCGGTGGCCCAGACGCTGCTGCGCGAGGTCAACGCGCTCTACACCTGCGGCCCGGCCGGCGGCGGCGGCGTGCGCACCGCGCTGCGCGCGCGGCTCAATGCGATGTCGTGCCTGGTGCCGCGCGATGCGGTGTCGCCCACCCACGTCCTCGTTGCCTGACCGGAGACCGCCATGACTGCCACCACCGCCGCCACCGCCCCGCTCTACCAGTTTGCCCACGGCCGCACCGGCGACAAGGGCGACCGCTCCAATATCAGCGTCATCGCCTACGACGCGCGCGACTTCGATCACCTCGTGACCCATGTGACCGAAGACGCCGTGCGGGCCCTGTTCGCCCACCGCCAGCCCACGGCGGTGAAGCGCTACGTCGTGCCGTCCATCCAGGCGATGAATTTCGTCATCGATGGCGTGCTCGACGGCGGCGTCAACGACGCCCTCAATCTCGACACGCACGGCAAGGCGCTCGCGTTCCTGCTGCTGGGCCTGCCGATTCCCGTGCCGCCGCGCCTTGCCGCCGGCACTTCCTGATCGATTCTTCGCTTTTTTCTGATTTAGCGACCTCTTACAACAAATCGAGGAGACAACGATGTACGGATTCCGCAGCCCGCTTACCCTGGTCGCGCTCGCCTGCCTGGCCCTGCCGGCCGGCAGCGCCTGGGCCGAATACCCCGACAAGCCGATCCGCTTCGTCGTGCCGTTCGCGGCCGGCAGCGCCACGGACCAGCTCGCGCGCGCCGTGGGCCAGGCCATTACCGTGGACAGCAAGGTCACCGTGGTGGTGGACAACAAGCCCGGCGCCAACGGCTTCATCGCCGCCAGCGACGTCGCCAAGGCCAGCCCGGACGGCTACACGGTGCTGATCACCACCAACACCACCCACGCGGCCAACGAGCACCTGTTCAAGAAGCTGCCCTACGACCCCGTGAAGGACTACGCGCCTGTGACGGCGCTGGGCCGGGGCGGCCAGATCATGGTGGTGAACCCGCAGGTGCCGGCCAAGACCGTGGGCGAGTTCATCGCGCTGGCCAAGAAGGAGCCGGGCAAGCTGAGCTTCGGCAGCGGCAGTTCGTCGTCGCGCATCGCGGGCGAGCTGTTCCAGCAGATGGCACACGTGCAGTTGCTGCACGTGCCCTACAAGAGTAATCCGCTGGCGATTACGGACCTGCTCGGCAACCAGATTCAGATGATGATCACGGACACCGCCACCGGCCTGCCGCAGGTGAAGTCGGGCAAGCTGCGCGCGCTGGGTGTGTCGGGCAAGGCGCGCTCGCCGCTGGCGCCGGACGTGCCGACCATCGACGAGGCAGGGGTGAAGGGCTACGAGATGAGCTACTGGTTCGCGGCCTACGCACCGGCCGGCACGCCGCCGGCGGTGGTGACCAAGCTCAACCAGCTGCTGGTGAAGGCGGCGAAGAGCGACACCGCGTCCACGTTCTATCAGTCAACCGGGACCGAGGTGTTCACGAGCACGCCGGCCGAGCTGGCCAAGTTCCAGGGTCAGGAATCGGCCAAATGGGGCCGGATCATCAAGTCGGCGAACATCCAGCCGGAGTAATCCGCCCACGCAGAAACGGGTACGCCCGCTGCTATGAAAAGACGCCCGCTATTGCAGCGGGCGTCTTTTTTTGCCTTACGGCTTCAGCCCGAGGCGGTAGGCCACTGCGTACGGCAGCTTGCCGGGCTTGGTCGAACCCACCGGCTGCGAGAGCGCCGTGAACTCGGTTTCGTTCAGCGTGGTCAGGCCGCCCAGTTGCGCGGCGGTCTTGCCGTTGCTGACCACGGCGTCCGGCGCCAGCGCCACCATGGCGGCCGAGGCGCGGTGCACGGCGTCGAGGTAGCTGGCGGTGTCGTCCAGGTTGACCGTCTTCAGGTCCACCACGCCGCGCAGCCAATCGCCCCAATAGAACTCCGTGAACTCGGTGGCATCGGTCGGCTGGCTGTAGCCGATGTCGCGCGTGAAGTAGACCAGCGCGCGGTACGGGTCGTTGCCGAGGCCGTTCTTCAGGCCCAGCGCGCGCGGCAGGTCAGCCGGGTAGGTCGGCTGGTTGGCGCCGTCGTTCGACCAGATCAGCTTGCGCTCGCGCAGCGTGCGGAAGAACGTGGCGCGGTTCAGCGTGGACAGGTTGTCCTGCACGCGGATCCACATCTTCGACTGCGCGCCGCCGGTGTCGGCGTCCCAGATCGACGTGAACGAGTGGTGTCCATCGGTCAGGAACGGCTCGCCGTAAGGCCCCACCACCAGCGTCTTCATGTCGGCCGGCTTGTTGCCGACCGCCTTGGTGCAGCTGAAGGAGGCGAGGTCGCTGAGGCGGGACGTGGCTGCATCCCAGGTGCTGGTCTTGTTCTGGCCGTTGGTCTCGCAGGCGTCGTCGAACTTCTTGATCGGGTCCGCGGCGTAGCGGCCGAGCTTGTAGTAGATCTGGTCGCGGCCGATGGCCGGCTGGGTGGGGCGCAGATCGGCCAGCGTGACGAGGATGTTCTGCCCTGCAGTGGCCGTCAGGTAGGTCGAGACCGGCGTCGGCGCGGCCATCGGGGCGCACACGGCGGGAAGCTGTCGCGTGCTGCCCGGCACCTGCCGGAGCTGGTACGCGAGGTTCTTGCTCACCGGCAGCCAGGTCAGGCCGAGCGATTGCGCCTGGCCGGCCACGGTGGCCTGCCACGTGCCCGAGACCAGCCCGTTGGCGGCGGCCCCGCCGGCGCGGTTGTAGGCCAGCGTCACGTCCACGGGGATGTTGTCCGCGGCGAGCGTGGTGCCCGCCACCGAGACGATGTTGCGGCGCGTACGGCCCGTGGCGGCGTTCTTGTCGTCGAGTTCCGGCTCGGCGCAGACCCAGTCGCCATCGATGCCGTTGGCGGCGACGGCCGTGGCCGTGCGCACGACCCAGCTACCGGTGGGCGCCGTGGCGCTGGCGCCGGTTTCGTCGACGAAGAGCGCCACCTGGCCCTGCTGGCGGCCTACGAACAGGCGGCCGACCGTGCTGCCGCCCAGCGTCAGCGCGAAGGCGCCCGGATAGCGCGACTGGTCGGCATCGGCCGCCAGCTTGCCCGACTGGCCGCCGGCGCAGTCGGCGCTGTAGCCCAGCCCGGCGCAGACGCGCACGTTGCCATCCGCGCCGATATTGAGCTGGCCCGCGCTGGCGGCGTCGCCGGCCTGGCGCAGGTAGCTGTAGGTGCCGGCGATGTCGGCCAGCTGCGCGCCACGGTTGCCGGCCGAGATATAGCCCTGGAGCAGGGCGCCGTTGCCGGCCTTGACGTTGGGCACCTGGCCCAGCGCGCCGGAGAGCACGCCGTCATCGAGCGTGAAGCGGAAGGTGATGGCGGCGGCGGCGGCAGCCAGTGCTGCCGGTACGTCGGTGCCGCTGGCGGCGAGGCCGGTCACGCGGTAGGTGCCGTCTTCCAGCACGTACTGGCCCACCAGCGCCCCGGCCAGGCCGAAGCGGGAATCGAGGAAGCGCAGGGTGAGCTGGCCAGCGGCGGGTTTGTCGAGTTCGACGGATACCGTGTCGCCAAAGCTGACGGCGCCGACGTACAGCGATCCGCCCGACAGCGGCTGCACCGATGCCGGCTGCGTGGTGCCGCCATTGCCGCCGTTGCCACCATTGCCACCGGTACCGCCATTCGCGGCGCTGCCGTTGTCATCGTCGCCGCCGCAGGCGCCGAGCGCGAGCGTGGCCGAGATCAGCGCGGCAAAGGCTGCCTGCCTGGTCCTCTTTCCCATAATTTCCCCAGTTCGTTGTTGTAATCGATAAGTGCCGAAGACGGCACGTGGTCGCGCGTCAGTCTAGGCAGCGGCGATGACACTCCCATGACAGCGCCGGTGGCGTGGATTTCGCCTAGAGTGGCTAGATCGGAACTGCTGGGGCGAGGCCATGGGGCACGAATCGACACACATGCACCGGGGCCGGCGCAGGGTGCTGAGGGCGATGGGGCTTGTGGTCGTGGCGGGCGCGCTGCCGGCCATGGCGCAGACGCCAGCCAAATCGAAGATCGGCGTGATCGGCTCGGGGCGCATCGGCGGCACCGTGGGCGGCCTGTTCGTGAAGGCTGGGCACCCCGTGATGTTCTCCTCGCGTCACCCGGAGTCCCTGAAGAGCCTGACGGATTCGCTCGGCCCGCTGGCACAGGCCGGCACGGTGGCGCAGGCGGTGGCCTTTGCCGATGTGCTGCTACTGGCCGTGCCCTACGGCGCCGTGCCCGAGGTGGGCCAGCAGAACAAATGGCAGGGCAAGATCGTGCTCGATGCCACCAATGCGGTCTCGCCGCGCGACGGGGCGATCGTGGAGGAGGTGAAAGCCAATGGCATCGGCGCCACCACGGCCAAGTACCTGGCCGGCGCGCGGATCGTGCGCGTGTTCAACTTCACGGGCGCGGCGGAGTTTGCCCGCGAGAGCCATCGCCAGGGCGCGCTGATGGCGGTGCCGATGGCTGGCGACGACGCGGCTGCGCTAGCCGTGGCCGCGCAACTGGTGCGTGAGGTGGGGTTCGAACCGGTGGTGGTAGGCGGCCTGTCGACGGCGGACCGCTTCGCGCCGGGTGGCAAGCTGTTCCGCCAGATGGGCTCGGCGGACGCTTTCCGGCGCGCGATGGCGGAGTAACAGTGGTGGAGTAACAGCGGCGGAGTAACAGCGCCGGAAAATCAGCGCCGCCGCCACTCCATGGCGACCATCGACGGCGCAAAGCCGAGTTGGCCGAAGAAGGCGGCTTCCGAGGAGCGTGCCGCGCGCAACACCCAGACGATGTCGGGATCGTTGCCCATGACCTGGCGCACCAGCGCCCGGCCGATGCCGCGCCGGCGATGCTGCGGCGCCACGGCCACCATCGAGATGTAGCCGTTGGCGATGTCGTCGCAGAGGGCGCGGGCGAAGCCGATCACCTCGCCCTTCTCCACGGCCACGGCTACGCGTTGGGAATTGGCGATCAGTTGCGCGAAGCGTTCCGCATTGCCGACCTGTTGCTCCCAACCGTTGGCGGCCAACAGACGCCTGGCCGCCTCGATCTCTGCGGGCAACGGGTTACGGATTTCCATCGACGGCTCCTCCTGCCAGATACCATGTCGCGTGCCACACCCCCAACCAAAGTGGGGAGCGCAGCGGCGTTTGCGCCACGAAGCTGCGATGTGCGGCGCGAATGGCGACAGAGTGTAGCGAAGCGGATATGGATGCGTCAAACAATGCACGGTGCAAAGCGCACAAGCGTTCGTATTCCCACGCAACGCCATCGATTGCCGCCACGGCGCGATGCCGCGCGGTATGATGGTCGCCATGAACGCCTCGATCTTCTCTTCCGCCCATCCGGCCGATCAGTTGGCCGAGTTCTCTGACGCGGACAGCGCGCTGGCGCGCATTCGCGAGATCTACGACGGCTCGGTCGCCGCCGTGCGCGCGCGCTTCGACGCCTTCGCGCAGGGCAAGCCCCTCCCATCGGCGGCGCACGCGTGCTACCCGTACCTCGGCATCTCGGTCAACCTCGAAACCATGGTGACCGACAGCCGCCCTTCGTGGGGTACGGTCGCCTACCCCGGCGTGTACGGCACCACGGTCACGCGACCGGACCTGCTGTGCGACTACTACCGCGACCAGATCGAGCGCCTGATGCGCTATCACCGCGTGCCGGTGGTCGTCGGCCTGTCGCGCCGGCCGATCCCGCTGCCGTTCGTCATCGAAGCTTCGACCACCGACATCAGCTACACCCAGGCGCGCGAGCTGGAGGCGTCGTTCGTGCTGCCCGAGCTGAGCCGCATCGACGACTCCATCGCCAATGGCACCTACGAGCCCACGCCCGGCGAAGCCTGGCCGCTCTCGCTGTTCTCGGCGGAGCGCGTGGACCTGGCCCTGCAGCGGCTCTACCACTACACCGGCACGGCGCCGCACCACTTCCAGCGTTTTGTCCTGTTCACGAACTATCAGCGTTATGTCGATGAGTTCGTCGCGCTGGGCCGCTCGCTGATGTCTGGGGATGGCGGCGACGGCTACGTGCGCTTCATCGAACCGGGGGACGTGACCCAGAACCTCGGCGAAAGCGAACCCGACGACGCCACCCGCCCGCGCGCGCTGCCGCAGATGCCGGCCTACCACCTTGTGCGCGAGGACAAGCTCGGCGTCACGCTGGTCAATATCGGCGTCGGGCCGTCGAACGCGAAGACGATGACCGATCACCTCGCCGTGCTGCGTCCGCATTGCTGGCTGATGGTGGGCCACTGCGGCGGCCTGCGCCGCTCGCAGCAGCTTGGCGACTACGTGCTGGCGCACGCCTATGTGCGGGACGACCACGTGCTCGATCACGACCTGCCGCCATGGGTGCCGGTGCCGCCGATCGCCGAGATCCAGGTGGCGCTGCAGGAGGCCGTCGCCCGCATCACCGGCCTGTCCGGCAACGAGATGAAGACGCGCATGCGGACCGGGACGGTGGTGTCCACCGATGACCGCAACTGGGAGTTGAAGTCGAAATCGCTCTATGCGCGCTTCAACCAGTCCCGCGCGATTGCCATCGACATGGAAAGTGCGACGGTCGCCGCCAATGGCTTCCGGCTGCGCGTGCCCTACGGCACGCTGCTATGCGTGTCCGACAAGCCCTTGCATGGGGAGTTGAAGCTGCGCGGCATGGCCAATACCTTCTATCGGCAGCGCGTGAGCCAGCATATGACGATCGGCCTCGAGGCGATCCGTATCCTGCGGGAGAACGGCGTGGAAGAACTCCACTCGCGGAAGTTGCGCAGCTTCGACGAGCCGGCCTTCCGCTGAGCATTGCCCCCGCTCCGGGCGGAGCGGGGCGTCCGACATCAACACATCAGAACCGGTAACCCACCCCGGCGCTGAACAGCCACGGATCGAGCTTGACCGTGGATACCTTCACACCGCCCGCATACACGTTGCTGGAGATCCAGACCTTCTTGGCGTCCACGTTCAGGAACCAGTTCTTGGTGAGCTTGTAGTCCATGCCGATCTGCAGGGCAGGCCCCACGCTCCAGCGGTCCAGGTTCAGCGTGTTGCCGGCGATGTCCGCGCCGTAGACGCGCGTCGCGTTCACGCCCGCGCCGATGTACGGCCGGAACGTGCCGTTCGGGATGAAGTGGTACTGGAGCAGCAGGCTGGGCGGCAGGTGCTTGAACGTGCCGATTTTCTGGCCATCGAGCGAGACGTCCTGCTTCTGCGGAATCGTCAGCACCAGTTCGGCAGCGATGTGCGGCACGATGAAATACGTGATGTCGACTTCCGGAATCCACTTGTTGTTGACGTGGATGCGGTCCGACGCGCCCACGCCGCCCACCGGATCGGACTTGTTGGACATGTCGAGGAAGGTGCCGCGCATGCGCACCATCCAGTTGCCCTGGGCTTCCTCGGCAGCCATGGCCGGGGCCGCGAACGCGGCGGAGGCCGCCAGCGCGGCCAGGGTGGAGCAGAGTGTCTTGCGAGTGAGAGAGATGTTGGTCATGTTGGTATGCACAGGCGAGGAATAACTGTGCGACCAGTGTGGCCTTTGCCTCTCATCCCCACCTTGACCCAGCGCAAGCCGCGCGGCCTCGCGTGGCGGCCGCGCGACAGCCGATGATTCCGGGCGTGCGCCCGCTCCCTTCTATTTACATGCGGATTTATTCGTGGCGCCCGCGCGATGCGGCCCGTACGCTGTGCGCACGTGGTGAATGCATCGCGCATGTCGTGGGCGTCCGCAAGGACGTCTTTCCGGGTGTGCCCCGTGGGGGCGGGGCACACCGGTTTTCTCCACGGCGGCGGGACTCAATCCGCCGTAATCCGCCTCAGGCCGCCTGTGCTTCCTGGCTGGCGCGCCCGATGTGCCGGTTCACGCCGCACACCACCGCGCGCAGGGACGCCGTGACGATGTTCGCATCCACGCCCGCGCCGAAGCCCGTCGGCGAATCGCCGACGCGCACTTCCACATAGCAGGCCGCACGCGCATCGGCGCCGGCGGTCAGCGCATGTTCGTGATAGTCCATCACCCGCACCGGCAGGCCCAGGCCGCGCACGAAGGCGTCGACCACGGCGTCGATCGGGCCATTGCCCGCGCCGCGCGCCCGCACCGGCTGGCCATCGCGTACCAGTTCCACCTCGATCTCCACGCTGGCCTCGCTCGTCGACACCATGCGATGCGAGACATAGCGCAGCGGCGCGTCCACGTCGAGGTACTCACGGCGGAACAGCGCGTAGAGGTCGTCGGCGCTCGCTTCCAGGCCCGTTTCGTCGGTCATCGCCTGCACCGCGCGGCTGAATTCGATCTGCAGGCGGCGCGGCATGAAGATGCCATGCGCCTGTTCGAGCAGGTAGGCCATGCCGCCCTTGCCGGACTGGCTGTTCACGCGGATCACGGCGTCGTAGCTGCGGCCGAGGTCGGCCGGGTCGATCGGCAGGTAGGGCACTTCCCAGATCGCGTCCGGCTTCTGCTGGGCGAAGCCCTTGCGGATGGCGTCCTGGTGCGAGCCGGAAAACGCCGTGAAGACGAGATCGCCGACGTATGGATGGCGCGGATGCACGGGCAGCTGGTTGCAGTGCTCCACGCACTGGCGCACCTCGTCGATATCCGAGAAATCGAGTTCCGGGGCCACGCCCTGGGTGTAGAGGTTCAGCGCCAGCGTGACGAGGTCGACGTTGCCGGTACGCTCGCCGTTGCCGAACAGGCAGCCTTCCACGCGGTCCGCGCCGGCCATCACGGCCAGCTCGGCGGCGGCCACGGCGGTGCCGCGGTCATTGTGCGGATGGACGGACAGCGCGATATGCTCGCGCCGCGCCAGATGGCGATGCATCCATTCCACCTGGTCCGCGAACACGTTAGGCGTGCTGCATTCCACGGTGGTCGGCAGGTTCAGCACCATCGGGCGGGTGGCGGACGGCTCCCATACAGCCGATACCGCATCGGAAACCTCAAGCGAGAAATCGAGTTCGGCCAGGCTGAAGGTCTCGGGCGAATACTCGTAGGTCCAGGCCGTTTCCGGCATCGCATCGGTCAGTTCGCGGATCAGGCGCGTGCCACTCACGGCCACCTCGCGGATTTCCTCGCGCGAGGCATTGAAGACGATGCGGCGCCACGCCGGCGCGATCGGGTTGTACAGGTGGATGGTGGCCTGGCGCGCGCCACGTACCGACTCCACGGTGCGCCGGATCAGGTCCTCGCGCRACTGGGTCAGCACCACGATGTTCACGTCGGCGGGAATCCGGTCTTCTTCGATCAGCATGCGGACGAAGTCGAAATCGGTCTGCGAGGCCGACGGGAAGGCCACCTCGATCTCCTTCAGCCCCACCTTCACCAACTGCTCGAAGAAGCGCAGCTTGCGCGCGGGGTTCATCGGCTCGATCAGGGCCTGGTTGCCGTCGCGCAGGTCGGTGCTCATCCAGCGCGGGGCGCGCGTGATCTGGCGCGACGGCCAGGTGCGGTCAGGCAGGTTGACGGTGGTGGCGGGGCGGTACTTGGCGGCGGGATTGCGCAACATGGGTGTTCTCCTTCCTCGCGGGAAGATGCGACAGGCAAAAATCAAAAATTCGGGGAAAAAACGGGAAAACGGTGGCGATAGACGGCTGCCGAACTGCCACGGGGCGCTAGGCCCGGCAACCGGTCGTTAGGTCTAGTAGTAGCGAGGAGGGGGATGCGGCCAGGCCGCCGCGCGACAGCCGGCCAGCCCGCGCCACGCACGCGCGCACGGCGGCATCGATGCGCGGGGCATCAACGGCGTGGCGGAGGAGGAGGGCGGAGGCGTGCATCGTGCGCGAAAGGGTTAAGCCGCCAGCGTAGTCGAAATCCGCACTTGGCGTCAACCGCTTGCCGTAGACCGGGGATGACCTCATCCCGATATGTGGGGTGGCGCTCAGTCCTCTGGCCAGTACATCGCCTGGCGGATCGCGCCTAGTCTCGTAGCACGGGAACGGGACATTACAACAGAAGGGGACAAACCATGACGACACGTCGATGGATATCCTGGCTCGCCTGCGCGGCGACCGTCGCGCTGATGGCAGCCTGCGGCGGCGGCGGCGGGTCCAGCGGGGGAGGTACCTCGCCGACGGGCAGCGCCGGCAATGGCGGGAGCGGTGGCAACGGCGGCAATGGCGGGAATGGCGCGACGGCTGCCAAGTCGTACACCGTGGTGATGAGCCAGACCTCCGGCCAGGTCTCCGTCGGCAGCTCGATTTCGCTGACTGCGTCAGTGGTGGACAACAACGGCAACGACGTCACCGGCAACACCAGCTTCGTCTGGACCTCTTCGAACAGTTCCGTAGCGGCCGTGGGCAATGGCACGGTGCCGGGCAGCGGCGTGGTGACCGGCGTCGGTACCGGCACCGCCACGATCAGCCTGCTGGCCACCGTCACCGGCGCCAGCAACGCCACCACGGCGTTGCCGCAGGTCTCGGCCGTCATCACGGTGGTGGCGCCCGGCACGCGTACCTACAGCCTTGCGCTGCCTTATCCGGTGTTGTCGATGACTGACGGCCAGGTGCTGCCCGTCACGGCGTCCCTGATCGACAGTGATGGCGCGGACCGCTCCACGGCCGGCAGCGGCTGGAACTGGAGCAGCAGCACGGCGGCCGTGCAGGTCACCGGCGCGGTCAACTTAGGCATGCTGCGCGGCGTGAATGCGTCCGACACGGTGGCCCAGTCGGTGGTCTCGGTCTCGGTCACGGCGCCAGACAACTCCGTGCTGACAGGCGCGTTCCTGGTGTCGGTGGTCAAGACGGGCGTGGCGAGCTTCCGGCTGGTGCTGTCGCAGAACGGCGCCCAGATCAATGCGCTGAACGTGCTGAACGGCTATCCGCAGGTCTATGCGTCGAAGGTGGTGCGTAATGACGAGAGCGATGTCACACCGGACTTCAACGGCCTTTGGACCTTCACCACGACCTCGCCGTCGCTGGCCGTGCTGCCGGATGGCGCCACGCGCCTGACCACGGTCAGCACCAGCCGGCCGAATGGCGCGTCACCGCTGCAAAGCGTGCTCGCCGAGTTCGCCAGCAGCCTGTCGCTGACCGCGACGCCGCGCGCCAACCTGCTCGTCACCGAGCAGCCGACCTGGGCGCTGGTCTACAACGGTCCGCAGCCGCTGGTGGTGCCGCCGGGTATCGGGGCGACGATCGCGGTGCATCTGCTCCATCGCGGCATCGACGAAGGCATCTCGCCGTGCTTTGGCAGCTGGGCGTGGTCTACTGCCAGCAGCAACATCATCCTGAACCAGGTAGTGATCGCGCCGAACTCGGCATCGATCACGCCGCTCGCCAACGGGCCGTTCACGGTGACCGCGCGCTGCACGGCCGGACCCGAGGCGATGCCCGTGTCGATCACGCTGGCCGGCGTGGTGCAGTAAATCGGCTGGACGATGAAACCCGCCGCGCTTCCCGCGCGGCGGGTTTTTCTTTGCTCGTTGCCGATGCAGGATGGCGGCGGGCGTACCCGTTTCTGCGGGCGTCGGGCGGGTCTGGCAGGACGAGCGTACCCGTTTCTGCGTGCAGCGATCCGGGGTCAGAATGCAAAAACGGCGGTCGCAAGGACCGCCGTTCTTTGTCGGGATGGGCTCTGCGCCGTCAGGATTTGCGCACGAACCGGATGATCTGCTCGTTCTCCGGCGGGGCCGAGGCGGAGGCCGCAGGGGACGTATTCGACCCGCACGTGCCGCAGCCGCTATTCGTCTCGCACCCGGAGGCGCAACCGGCGGCGGCCTGCGGCGCCAGACGCCGCGCCAGCCATGCGCGCCAGCCGGTGGCGCCGGCGCCACCCAGGCGCACGGCCAGGGACGCCTTCACGCGTTCCCGCGTGCGCGGCATGTAGCGGCCCGTCACGTGGACCGCGCAAGCCGCCACGATCAGCGCGACCACCAGGATTTCGAAGGCGTGATAGAGCGTCATGGCCGTTGGACCCAAGTCGGTGTCGCCAGTTTCAACCTCGTCTCAACCAAATGCCAGCGCCGCACGATACGTGATGAACGACGCGAGGTAGGCCAGCCCCGTCAGGTAGGCCGCCGAAGCCGCCATCACCGCCCAGGAGTTGGTCTCGCGCCGGATCACCGCCAGCGTGGAAATGCACTGCGGCGCAAACACGTACCACGCCAGCAGGGACAGCGCCGTGGCCAGCGACCACTGCGCGGCAATCATCGGCGCCAGTTGCACGGCCACCGCGTCGTCGCTGCCCGAGAGCGCATAGACCGTGGCGAGTGCGCCAACCGCCACTTCGCGTGCGGCCAGACCCGGCACCAGTGCGATACAGATCTGCCAGTTGAAGCCGATCGGCGCGAATACATGTTGCAGCGCCCGGCCGAGCATGCCGGCGAAGCTGTAGTCGATGGCCGGCAGCGTGGCGCCTTCCGGCGGCGACGGGAACGTGGCCAGGAACCACAGCAGCACGGTCAGCGTCAGGATCACCTTGCCCACGCGCGACAGGAAGATCCGGGCACGCTCCCACAGGCCGATGGCGATGTCGCGCGGATTCGGAATCCGGTACGACGGCAGTTCCATCAGCAGCGGATGGTCGGTACGGTCACGGCGGAAGAACTTGAGCACATAGGCCACCACCAGGGCGCTGACGATGCCGGCCACGTACAGCGCGAACAGCACCAGGCCCTGCAGGTTGAACAGGCCGGCCACGGTGCGTYCGGGGATGAACGCGCCGATCAGCAGCGCATACACCGGCAGCCGCGCCGAGCAGGTCATCAGCGGCGCCACCAGGATGGTGGTCAGCCGGTCGCGCGGGTCCTGGATGGTCCGCGTGGCCATGATCCCTGGAATCGCGCAGGCGAAGCTCGACAGCAGCGGGATGAACGAGCGCCCCGAGAGCCCCGCGCCCATCATCAGGCGGTCCAGCAGGAAGGCGGCGCGCGGCAGGTAGCCCGACTCCTCCAGCGTGAGAATGAAGAGGAACAGGATCAGGATCTGCGGCAGGAACACGATCACGCTGCCCAGGCCGGCGATCAGTCCATCGACGATCAGGCTGTGCAACAGGCCAGCGGGCAGCCAGCCGCCCACGACCTCGCCGGCCAGGTGCACGGCGCCTTCGATGCCGTCCATGAGCGGCTCGGCCCACGAGAACACGGCCTGGAACATGAAGAACAGCAGCACGGCCAGGATGACCAGGCCGAACACCGGGTGCAGGATCACGCGGTCGAGCGCGTCATCGAGCCTTGCGGTGCGCGTCGGCATGGTCACGGCGGTGTCCAGCAGGCGCTTGACCTCGGCGTGCGTGTCCAGCTCGGACATCGCCTCAACGGACTGCGGCGGCACCGGCGGGGCTGGCGGCAGCACGCCGTCGAGCAGGTCGATCAGCGCCGCGGCGCCATCGCGCTTGACCGCCACGGTCTGCACCACGGGTACGCCGAGCGCCTGCGACAGCGCGTCGCGGTCGATCAGGATGCCGCGTTTTGCCGCGGCATCGCTCATATTGAGCACCACCACCATCGGCACGCCCAGCCGGCGCAGTTCCAGCACGAAGCGCAGGTGCAGGCGCAGGTTGGTGGCATCGACCACCGAGACGATGAGGTCCGGACGCGGCTCGCCGGGGCGCTGGCCCATGCAGACCTCGCGCGTGATCGCCTCGTCCAGGCTGGCCGCGTGCAGGCTGTACGCGCCCGGCAGGTCCAGGATGCGCACGCTGCGGCCGGCTGGCGAGACGAACTGGCCTTCCTTGCGCTCGACGGTCACGCCGGCGTAGTTGGCCACCTTCTGGCGGCTGCCGGTCAGGCGGTTGAACAGTGCGGTCTTGCCGCAATTGGGATTGCCCACCAGCGCAATGCGCAGGGCGGATGGAGGTTGTGCGACGGACATGTTGGCAGGGGGTCCTGATCGGCCTGTGGCAACGCCCTCAGGCGATGCGCTGGGCGGCGGAGGCGTCGGGCTGGGTAGCCGGGGCGATGCTGGAAACGGTGGCGCTTACCACTTCCACGGTGATGCGGGCCGCTTCGGCGCGGCGCAGCGCAAAGCGCGTGAAGCCGACCTGCGCCACCAGCGGGTCTTTGCCGAAGGGGCCGAACGCGATGATCTGCACCGCTTCGCCCGGCACAAAACCGAGATCGCGCAGGCGGCGCGAGATGGGATCGTTCGCGGTGGCATCGTCCACCGATTTCACAACGGCGGCCGTGCGCCGGGGCAGTTCAGACAACCGCATAGGTTTCCAGTGCGCAGGCAGGATCGCCGCCCCGCGAAGGTAAATAAAAATCGTTCTCGATTGTATAGCATTCGTGCGGCTTCGGCGCCGAAGCCATACCGGATCGCGGCAGAAGCCGTCCGTTTTCGTACGCGGGGGCGTTTCCTCCACGTCCGCGCGCGGGCTAGGGATTACGCCAGTATTCGCACTAATCTGGGGCCCGGGCGCCGGTATTCCATCGAATACCGCATTTGTGGTATTGGTCCGCCGGGAGGGGGGCGCTATGCTCCAGACACGCTGAACACCCCGTTCCACGCGTACTTCAGAGCCACTGGTCCTTGGACCGGTGGCTTTTTCTTTGGCGCACATTGCGCACCGGATTCTAAACGCCGGCCTGCGCGGCGGCCAGCCGGATGGTGTCGACGAAGTGGTCGCGCGCCGGATGATCAGGCGCCCGCTTCCACACGCAATAGACCTCGGACGGCACCGTGGCATCGGCCAGCGGCCGGAAGGTCGCCCCCGCCATGCCCGAGCGCGCAAGTGCCGCCGGCACCACAGCCACGCCCATCCCCTGCGACACCAGCGACACCACGGACAGCCAGTGCCGCATCTCGTGCCGCACCTGCGGATAGAAGCCCTGCGCGGCGCACATCTCGAAGATCCGGTTGTAATAGTCGGGCGACGCCTTGCGCGAAAACAGCACGAAGGGCTCGCCGCGCAGGTCGGTCAGCGCCACCTCGGCCCGTGGGGCCAGCGGGTGGCCTGCCGGCATGCAGCAGACAAAGGGCTCGCGATGGGCCAGCTCGGTGGCCAGTTCATCGGGCACCCGGCTGGTGTGGATGAAGCCCGCGTCGAGTTCGCCGTGTAGCAGGGCGTCGATCTGCTCCTGCGAGTTGAGTTCCGTCAACGCCACCTGGATGCCGGGGTAGCGGTGCTGGAACTCGTGCAGGCGCTGGGGCAGGCCCCGGTACAGCATCGAGCCGACAAAGCCGACGCGCAGCCGGCCCACCGCGCCCGCCTCGATCTCCCGGGCCAGCTGGCGCGCCGACTCGGCCTGCGCCAGCAGCGCCGTGGCCGACTCCTTGAACGCGCGCCCCGCCGCCGTCAGCCGCACGCCGCGGCTGTCGCGCTCGAACAGCCGCGCCCCCACCGATGCCTCCAGTTGCTGGATGTTGAGCGAAAGCGGAGGCTGGGAGATCGACAGCCGCCGCGCGGCGCGGCCGAAGTGCAGTTCCTCGGCCAGCACGAGGAAATAGCGCAGATGACGGAATTCCATGGCGATATAAATTTTGTATGGATCAAGCCAATTTTAGAATTAGACACGAATCGTTGGCGTTCGAATAATGAATCCCAAACAAGGAGACAGCCATGCCGACCAGCGCCGCCCGGATTCCGTCCGCTTCTTTGACCGATTCGCGAGATTCGTCTCAAGATATCGCCCATCCGGTACCGGACCGGCACGGCACGAGCCTGTTCACGGCCGACCCGGACCTGCGCGCGCTGCTGCCGCTCTACCTGCCGGCCGACCTGTTCAATCACATGCTGCCGCATCTTGAGCGCATGGGCGCGCTGGCGGGTGGCGTACTCGATACCCTCGCCAATGTGGCGGATCATGCACCACCCACGCTCTCCCATCGCACTCGCACCGGCCTCGACGCGCAGGCCATCCACAAGGATCCTGCCTATATAGAACTGGAGAAAGTGGCGTTCGCCGAATTCGGCCTCGCCGCGGCCTCCCATCGCGGCGGCGTGCTCGGCTGGGACAAGCCCATGCCGCCTGCGGCGAAGTACGCACTGACTTATCTGTTCGTCCAGGCCGAGTTCGGGCTGTGCTGCCCGCTGTCGATGACGGACTCGCTGACCCGCACGCTGCGCAAGTTCGGCGACCCGGCGCTGGTGGAACGCTATCTGCCCAACCTGACCACGCAGGTCTTCGACGACCTGTACCAGGGCGCGATGTTCATGACCGAGCAGGGCGCCGGCTCCGACGTGGCGGCCACCGCCACGCGCGCGATTCGGGACGACAGCGTGGAAGGCGGCTGGCGGCTGGTAGGCGACAAGTGGTTCTGCTCCAACCCGGACGCCGCCCTGGCCATGGTGCTGGCCCGCATGGAGGAGCCGGACGGCACGGCCACACCGGGCATCAAGGGTGTCTCGCTGTTCCTGCTGCCGCGCACGCTGGCCGATGGCAGCGCCAACCACTATCGGATCATCCGTCTCAAGGACAAGCTCGGCACGCGCTCGATGGCCAGCGGCGAGATCCGGCTCGAAGGCGCGCACGCGTGGCTGGTGGGCGAGCCGGGCCGGGGCTTCGTGCAGATGGCGGACATGATCAACAACTCGCGGCTCTCCAACGGCGTGCGGGCGGCCGGGCTGATGCGCCGCGCGCTGACCGAGGGGCAGTTCATCGCCCGGGAACGGCGCGCGTTCGGCAAGCGGCTGGTGGACATGCCGCTGATGCGTCGGCAGCTGCTCAAGCTCACGCTGCCCACCGAGCAGGCCCGCACGATGGTGTTCCAGACCGCCGAGGCGCTGCGCCGCGCCGACGCGGGCGAGGCCGATGCCTACCCGCTGATGCGCGTGCTGACGCCGCTGATCAAGTTCCGCGCCTGCCGTGACGCACGCAAGGTCACCGGCGACGCTATGGAGATCCGCGGCGGCTGCGGCTATATCGAGGAATGGAGCGACCCGCGCCTCGTCCGCGATGCGCACCTGGGGTCGATCTGGGAGGGTACGAGCAATATCGTCGCGCTGGATGTGCTGCGCGCCATCCGCCGCGAGGGCTCGCTGCCCGTGCTCCAGACGTATCTGGCTGGCCTGCTGGCCGATACGCCGATGCATGCCACGGCTCGGGCCACCTTCGCGCAGGCCATCGCCAACGCCGCCGCGCTGGCTGCACGCGCCGCCGAGGCCGGTGCCGAAGGCGATGTGCTGGCCCGCCAGGCCGCCTCCGCGCTGTACCACGTGACCAGCGCCGTGGCGATGGCGTGGGAAGCGGGCCGCATCGGCTCGGTCCGTCGCATGCGGCTGGCGCAACTGGTGCTGGTGTACCGCGTGCTGCCGCAGGACCCGCTGGCCGGCGGCGCCGAGCCGGCATGGCTGGCCGAGACTGTCGCGCCGCCCGAGGACGGCGCGCTGCGCCCCGCCGGCCAACTCGACGAGATCAACGTGTTTTGACCTGTTTTGACGTGTTCCTGCGTTCCAAATAGACAAAAAAGCCTCACCCGGAGACAAACCATGCCCCCCAAGCTTCATTGGCACCGCCGCGCGGCCCTGGCGGCCTTCACCGCGCTCGCCGCCGCCACGCTCGGCCTTGCCGCCGCGCCCGCCTTCGCCCAGAAGGACTTTCCGACCAAGCCGATCATGATGGTGGTGACCTACCCGCCGGGCGGCCCCACCGATGCGATGGCCCGCACACTGGCCGCCGCGCTCAAGAGCAGCCTGGGCCAGCCCGTGGTGGTGGAGAACCGCGCCGGCGCCGGCGGCAATATCGGCGCGGAGGCGGTGGCGCGCGCCGAGCCGGACGGCTACACGCTGATGTTCGGCACCTCGGCGCCGCTGGCCATCAACGTGAGCCTGTATCGGAAGATCAACTACGACCCGGTGAAGAGCTTCGCGCCGGTGATCCAGATCGGCCATCTGCCGAACGTGCTGGTGGTGAACGCCAACGTGCCGGCCAAGAACGTGCAGGAGCTGATTGCCTACGGCAAGGCGCATCCGGGCAAGCTGACCTATGCGTCGTCGGGCAACGGCGCGTCGTCGCATCTGGCCGGCGTGCTGTTCAACAACCTCGCCGGCACCGACTTCCAGCACATTCCGTACAAGGGCACCGGCCCGGCGCTCAATGACCTGCTGGGCGGGCAGGTCAGCATGACGTTCACCGACGTGCTGACCGCGCTGCCATTCATCAAGAGCGGCAAGGTGCGCGCGCTGGGCGTGACCACGCGCGGCCGCTCGCAAGCGCTGCCTGACGTGCCGACCGTGGCCGAGCAGGGCGTGCCCGGCTTCGACGTGTCCGTATTCTTCGGCGTGGTGGCGCCCGCCGGCACGCCGCCGGAGGTGATCCGCAAGCTCAACGGCGCCTTCGCCGAGGCGCTCAAGCAGCCCGAAGTCCGTCAGACGCTGGTGGCGCAGGGGCTGGAGTTCGCGCCGTCCACCTCGCCCGAGCAGCTCGGCGGCTTTGTGAAGTCGGAAGTCACCAAGTGGCGCGCCGTGGTACAAAAGTCGGGTGCGCAGCTCGACTGACGCGCGCAAGCCATCCAAAAAGAACGATAGCGAGGTAGACACCATCATGACGACGCCCCCCACTCCCGGCGCGCTGGCCGGCATCCGCGTGGTTGATTTGTCGCGCATCCTGGGCGGGCCGTTCTGCGGCCAGATCCTGGGCGACCACGGCGCCGACGTGCTCAAGATCGAGCCACCGCAGGGCGACGACACGCGCACCTGGGGCCCGCCGTTCCGCGACGGCGTGGCGTCGTACTACTTCGGCCTGAACCGCAACAAGCGGGTGATGCGGCTGGACCTCACCGCCGATGCGGACCGCGAGGTGCTGCTGTCGCTGCTGGCCGAGGCCGATGTGATGGTCGAGAACTTCAAGACCGGCACGCTCGAGAAATGGGGGCTGGGCTACGACGTGCTGTCGCAGCGCTTTCCGCGCCTGGTGCACTGCCGGGTGTCCGGGTTTGGCGCCGATGGCCCGCTGGGCGGGCTGCCCGGCTACGACGCGGCGATCCAGGCCATGGCCGGCATCATGAGCATCAATGGCGAGGCCGATGGTGACCCGCTGCGCGCCGGCCTGCCCGTGGTGGACATGGTCACCGGCCTGAACGCGGCGCTGGGCGTGCTGCTGGCGCTGCAGGAGCGCGCGCGCAGCGGGCGCGGCCAGTTCGTCGAGGCGGCGCTGTACGACTCGGGGCTCTCGCTGCTGCATCCGCACGCGGCCAACTGGTTCATGAGTGGCAAGACACCGACACGCACCGGTAACGCCCATCCCAATATCTATCCGTACGACACGGTGGCCACGGCCACGGACCCGATCTTCCTGGCCGTGGGCAACGATCGCCAGTTCCGTATCCTGTGCGAGCACCTCGGCGTGCCCGCGCTGGCCGATGACGAACGCTACGCCACCGCCGGCGCGCGCTCGGTCAATCGCGATTCGCTGAAAGTGGAACTGGAAGCGCGCATGGGCACGCATGATGGCAAGGCGCTGGCCGATGCCCTGGCGGCGGCCGGGGTGCCGTGCGCGCCGGTGCTGTCGGTGCCGGACGCCCTCCAGCATCCGCACACCGCGCACCGCGAGATGGTGGTGGAGATGCCCGGCGGCTACAAGGGCCTCGGCGCGCCGGTCAAGCTGAGCCGCACGCCGGCCACGTACCGCTACGCGCCCTTGGCGGAGGGCAACCAGTTCCTGCCGCGCGAGGCCGCGAAAGAGGGCTGATCCGTCGCAATCTCATCGCGCGGCAACGGGAGCGTACCCGTTGCTGCGCATTGAATGCCAATGCATTCAACGAGTTAACAATCGCCTACACCAGCGCCGCCGTGGACAGTTCGCGCTTCACGTAGGCATAGAAGATCGGTCCCGCAATCACGCCGGGTATACCGTAGAGCGTTTCCATCACCAGCATCACCGTCAGCAGCTCCCACGCGGCCGCCTGTATACGCGCGCCGATGATGCGCGCGTTCAGGAAGTACTCGAGCTTGTGGATCACCACGAGGTATACCAGCGACACCACGGCAATCGGCAGGGACACCGACAGCGACGCCACGAAGATCGCCGTGTTCGAGATCAGGTTGCCGAGCACCGGCAGCAGCCCCGCGATGAAGGTGATGGCCACGAGCGTCTTCGAGAGCGGCAGGTGCTGGCCGAACAACGGCATCACCACCAGCAGGTAGATCGCCGTCAGGATGGTGTTGATCAGCGAGATCTGCACCTGCGCGAAGATGAACTGCGAGAAGGCCACTTGCAGCGTGCTCGCATGGGCGATCAGTGCGCTGGCCAACGGACGGCGATTGGGGCGCGAGATGGCGCGGTACAGCGCTACCATCGCCCCGATCACGAAGCCGATCAGGATATGCAGCAGCGTGCGCAGGATGTCCGCGCCGAGCCGCTGCGCCATCTGGGCGTGCTCGCGCAGGGTGGTGATCAGCGTGGTGGCGAGTTCTTCCACGCCGCGCGGCAGGGAGTCGCTCACCCAGGGCGGCATCTGGTTGCGGGAGCGGTCGATGATGTCGGCGGCGTGGTCCATCAGCCGTTCGAGCGTGTTGCCGTCGCCGCTGATAAAGCGCACGAGCGCCCAGATGCCGCCGCTCAGGGCGAAGAGGATGATCGCGGACAGGATCAGCACGGCCAGCGCGTCCCGCCGGGAATGCCGTGTGAGGCGCGGGGCCAGCACTTCGACCAGCGAATACAGCAGCAGCCCGGACAGCAGGGCCGCCACGAGGTTGGCCTGCATCACCAGCAGGAGCGCGCCGGCGGTCAGCGCATATGACGCCGCCGTGACACTGAACCAGCTGCCCGGCGTCAGGCGCCGGACGGGGTGGAGCGGATCGGGGTTGGGCGTGCCGTCTCCGGTCTGGGGGCGGCCTGGCGTGCGGTCTTGTTCCACCTGCGGCATGTCTCGGCTGTCGCGTTCGCGTTGGGTTGAAGGGTTGGGCGCATCGATTGTCGGCGCGCGGCGCGCCAATAGCAAGTCACATCGGGCGTGAAACTTGCGTGCCAGCTCGCGTATATTGAAGTCACGCAGCGCACGCTTTCCTCCCGGAGATCTGACGCCATGCCCTTCACCCATACCGTCGGCACGCGCCGGCATGTCTTTGCCGACTTGCGCACGCTGCTGGCCCGGGCCAGCCCGGCGCGCTCGGGCGACGCGCTGGCCGGCATCGCCGCCGGGGACGAGGAGGAGCGCATGGCCGCGCGCATGGCGCTGGCGGATGTGCCGCTCGGACACTTCCTCTCCGAAGCGCTGATTCCCTATGAGGACGACGAGGTCACGCGGTTGATCGTCGATCGCCACGATGCCGCCGCCTTCGCCGAGATCGGCGCGCTGACCGTGGGCGGTTTCCGGGACTGGCTGCTGCGCCACGAGACCGACGAGGCCACGCTGCGCCGCGTGGCGCCCGGCATCACGCCCGAGATGGCGGCGGCGGTCAGCAAGCTCATGCGCAATCAGGATTTGATCGCCGTGGCGCGCAAGTGCCGCGTGGTCACGCGGCTGCGCAGCACCATCGGCCTGCCAGGCAGGCTGGCCGTGCGCCTGCAGCCCAATCATCCCACCGACGACCCGCGCGGCATCGCCGCGTCCATCATCGACGGCCTGCTCTACGGCTGCGGGGACGCCACCATCGGCGTGAACCCGGCTGGCGATAACCTCGCCGCCATCGTCAAGCTGCTACGGCTGATCGACGATGCGCGCACGCGCTACGACGTGCCGACTCAGTCCTGCGTGCTGACCCACGTCACCAACACACTGCGGGCGATGGAACTGGGCGCGCCGGTGGACCTCGTGTTCCAGTCCGTGGCCGGCAGCCAGCGCGCCAACGAGGCGTTCGGCATCTCGCTGGCCCTGCTCGACGAAGCCCGGCAGGCGGCGCTGGCGCTGCAGCGCGGCACGGTGGGGGACAACGTCATGTACTTCGAGACCGGCCAGGGCAGCGCGCTGTCCGCCAACGCGCACCATGGCGTGGACCAGCAGACCATGGAGGCGCGCGCCTACGCCGTGGCGCGTGCGTTCGAGCCGCTGCTGGTGAATACCGTGGTCGGCTTCATCGGCCCCGAGTACCTGTACGACGGGAAGCAGATCATCCGCGCCGGGCTCGAAGACCATTTTTGCGGGAAGCTGCTGGGCGTGCCGATGGGCTGCGACGTCTGCTACACCAACCACGCCGAGGCCGACCAGGACGACATGGACACGCTGCTGACGCTGTTCGGCGTGGCCGGCATCAACTTCATCATGGGCGTGCCGGGCGCGGACGACATCATGCTCAACTACCAGAGCACGTCGTTCCACGATGCGCTGTACCTGCGCGAGGTGCTCGGCCTGCGCCCCGCGCCGGAGTTCGAAGCGTGGCTGCAACGGATGGGCATCCTCGACGATGCCGGCCGGGTGCTGGAGCCGGCCGCGCGCGCGCCCCTGCTGGACCTGGCGCGCACGCTGTAACGCACGATGGAGCCGATCATGCCCAAGCCGCCCGCCGACATCGATCCCTGGACCCAGTTGCGCCAGTACACCCGGGCGCGCGTGGCGCTGGGCCGCACCGGCCACGCGCAGAAGACGGGGGATGTGCTCGCCTTCGGCCTCGCCCACGCGCAGGCGCGTGACGCGGTGCACCTGCCGCTCGACGTCACGGCCATCGACATGGCCTTGCAGGAGGCGGGACTTACCGCGCAGCACGTCCACAGCGCGGCACCGGACCGCGACCAATACCTCCGCCGCCCCGACCTCGGCCGCCGGCTGGACGCCGAAAGCTACGAAGCGCTGGCCAACGAGCGGCCCGCCCAGACCCCCGACGCCGTGTTCGTGATTGCTGACGGCCTCTCCGCGCTGGCCGCGCAACGCCACGCCGTGCCGCTGCTGCGCGCCGTGCTGGCGCGGCTGGCCGACTGGCACATCGGCCCGGTCGTGGTGGCCCGCCAGTCCCGCGTGGCCCTCGGCGACGAAATCGGAGATCTCCTAGGCGCCCGCCAGATCGTGATGTTGATCGGCGAACGGCCCGGCCTCAGTTCGCCGGATAGTCTTGGGATTTATCTGACCTACGACCCGAAGCCCGGACGGACCGACGCGCAGCGGAACTGCATCTCGAATGTCAGGCCGGAGGGATTGCCATACGCGACAGCGGCGGAAAGGCTGGTGTTTTTGATGCGCGGCGCGGTGGCGCTGGGAAGGTCGGGGGTGGAGTTGAAGGAGGATAGTGAGGGGGGCGACCCCGTCGGGCTGCCGGGCTAGCGGGAAAACGCCCTGCCGGCGTATTTCAGGGTTTTACGATTGTAGTGGTTCGCTCGTCGCTTTTAGTATGCCGCATGTGCAGTGCCAGACACTGCGGCGGCTACGGAGCGATGACTGATGGCAGAGGGTTTCGACGCGCTCGGCGCAACGTTGAGCGGGCAGCAGCAGTACTTCCTTAAGGTTCCCGGCGCGGCCAGCGCCGGGGCATTGTCGGTGGTGTCGTTCGA